>NZ_AWFF01000047.1 GCF_000682755.1 Hyphomonas beringensis | reverse complement strand
GTAGGTTCGAATCCTATCGCTCCGACCATTTACGAAAGCCCGGCTCTGCCGGGCTTTTTGATTCCGGGACAAGAAAAAAGCCCCCAGCTGGATGCTGAGGGCTTAGGGATCATTCTTCGTTGAACTCCAGATCGTCGACCTTGCCGACCGCAGCGAGGGCGAAGGCATATTCGGTGGCCGTTTCCTTGAGGCCCTCGAACCGGCCTGAGGCGCCGCCATGCCCGGCTTCCATGTTGATCTTCAGGAAGTAAGGCCCGCCATTCGGTGCGTCATGACGCAGCTTCGCGGCCCATTTGGTCGGTTCCCAATAGGTCACGCGCGGGTCTGACAGGCCGCCCGTGATGAACATGGCCGGGTAGTCCTGATCGGTGACATTGTCATAGGGGCTGTAGGAGGCGATGTAGTCATAGTCCTCCTGGCTGGTCAGCGGGTTGCCCCATTCCGGCCATTCCGGCGGTGTGAGCGGCAAGGTATCGTCCGACATTGTGTTGACCACATCCACAAATGGCACGGCGGCAATGATGCCGGCAAAAAGGTCCGGATCCATGTTTGCAACGGCGCCCATCAACAGGCCGCCAGCGGACCCGCCATGGGCCACGATCTTGCCTTCAGACGTATAGCCCTTGTCGACAAGGTAATGACCGGCAGCGACGAAATCTTTGAACGTATTCGTCTTCTTTTCGAGCTTTCCGTCCAGATACCATTGATAGCCCTTCGCCATACTGCCGCGCGGATGCACGATGGCGTAGACAAAGCCGCGATCTACCAGGCTGAGGCGAGAGGTGCGGAAGTCTGCCGGGATGGTGATGCCATAGGAGCCATAGCCATACAGCAGCATGGGCGCGGTGCCATCCACCGGTGTAGACTTGTGGCGCAGGATGGTGACCGGCACTTCCGCCCCATCCCAGGACGTTGCCATGATACGCTCTGCAACATAGTCGTCAGGATTGTGGCCCGACGGCACTTCGCGAGTCTTGCGAACCGTGCGATCGTGCGTGTTCAGATCATAATCGATCACCTGCTCCGGCGTCGTCGGCGAAGAGTAATCAAAGCGCAGGATCGGCGTATTGTAGTCATAGCCGCTGTCGAGGCCGAGGGAGTAGGCCTGTTCCTTGAAGCTGATCTCATGGCTGGAGCCATCTTCGCGTGCGCGAACAATGATGCGCGGCAGGCCGTTCTCACGCTCCATGATGGAGAGGTAATCTTTCTGCGGCTGCATACCCAGGATCAGCGTGCCGGGACGATACGGGATGACTTCTTCCCATGCATCGCGGGAGGTGGAATCCATCGGCGCGCGCATCAGCTTGAAGTCCACGGCGCCGTCAAGATTGGTCGAGATGTAGAACTGGCCGTCCCAATGGACGACATTGTATTCATTGTCCTTCACACGTGGCGCAATCATGCGCGGCTCGGGGTCCGCCTCATCGGCAGGGAACCAGTAAATCTCTGACGTGGTATGTCCGGACGCATTGATGAAGATCACGTCCTCGCTGGCACTCTTGTCTATGCCGACAAAGAATTCCGGATTTTCTTCCTGATAGAGCAGGGTGTCGTCGCCGGTTTCCAGATCGCGCATCCAGACCGAGTCAGGACGGGCATTTTCGTCACGGTGGACCCAGTAGATGCGCTTGCCATCGGCGCTCCACTCAAACGGGCCATAGGCATTGTCAATGGTGACGTTCTGGTCTTCACCGGTCTCAATATTCTTGACACGGATCGTGTAGAACTCGCTGCCCTGCGTGTCGGTCGAATAGGCAATCAGCGTGTGATCCGGCGAGGTGTCGATACCGCCGAAGGAGAAATAGTCTTCATCCTTGCCCATGGCATCGCCGTCGAGAAGGATGGTTTCTTCAGCTTCAGGGTCAAAAGCGGCGGAGGCTGGCTTGCGGGCGATGATCGGATATTCTCCGCCTTCCCGGTAGCGAGTGTAGTAGGCATAGGGCCCATCGATTTCCGGAACCGAACTGTCATCTTCCTTGATGCGGCCGCGCATTTCCTTGAACAGCTCTTCGCGCAAATCTGTCGTCGGGTCTTCGACCTCTGCCTTGGTGTAGGCGTTTTCGGCTTCAAGATAGTCGCGGATGTCCTGGCGCAGAACGGACGGGTCGCGCATCACCTCTTGCCAATTGTCATCCTTGACCCAGTGATAGGGGTCATTGCGGGTGCGCCCGACCTGCGTGATCTCGTGATCAATGCGCGGGGCAACTGGCGGGGTCAGGTGTTCCGGCGCTGTCGGTGCTTTGGCTTGGTCCAGGGTTTGGGGGGCTGCGGTATCAGTTTTGGTCATCGTGCATCCGGTGCTGAGCGCAATACAGGCTGCGCTGGCGAAAAGGTAAGTAAGTCGCATGGGATCGGCTCCGCTGTTCAGAAGCCGGGATTGGATTGTATTTCAGGGCTTTGGTCCAGCCCTAATCACTCTGTGGGGCGGAAATCCAGGACAACGCCATTGATACACCAGCGCTCACCGGTTGGTGGCGGGCCATCCTTGAAAACATGGCCCTGGTGCATGCCGCACACGGCGCAGTGGCACTCGGTGCGCGGCAGGATCATCTTGAAGTCTGTCTTGGTGGCGACGACATCATCATTGACCGGCTTCCAGAAGCTGGGCCAGCCGGTGCCGGAATCGAATTTATGCTCCGATGACCAGAGCGCCGTGCCGCAGCCCTTGCAATGATAGAGGCCTTCGCGCTTTTCATCATTGTGATTGCCGGGGGTGAAGGCGCGCTCGGTGCCATCCTTGATGCCGACGCGGTATTCTTCCTCGGTCAGCAATTCCTGCCACTCGCGGTCGGATCGTTTGATCTTGGCATTGTTTGCAGACATGCTTGGGCTCCCTGGGGTTAGGCTTCAGGGATGAATATAGGGCCGGGCTTTCCTGCCTGCCAGTTTGAGCGCTGTTGTGGGCATGGCAAACAAAAAATGGGAGGCCATAACAGCCTCCCATAACGGTAGATTTGCCAGTAATGACGGGTCGCTTAACCGTACAGAACCGTGATCGCTTCCGCGACGAGGGCCGGGCGGTCCTGGCCTTCGATCTCCACCGTGGATTCCATTTTCATCTGCTTGCCACCAGCTTTCGGCTCAACGGACAGGCATTTCTGGCGCAGGCGTACCTTGGAGCCTACCGGAACCATGTTCGTGAAGCGCAGCTTGTCGGAGCCATAATTGATTCCGCGGGTCGTGCCGGATACGCGCAGGACTTCAGAGCCCAGCATGGGCAGCAGGGACAGTGTCAGGAAGCCGTGAGCGATCGGGGTGCCAAGTTCCTTGGTGGCGCGCTCTACATCCACGTGGATCCACTGATGATCGCCGGTGGCGTCTGCGAATTTGTTGACGCGGTCCTGATCGATCACGTGCCAGTCGGAAACACCGACTTCCTGGCCGGCGAGCGATTCAAGGTCTGCAAAGTCTACGTTACGTGGGTCTGCCATGTAATCCTCCTGTTTGACCTGAGTGTTTTGGCGTGTTGGCGGATAAGGGGCAAGTCTGACGGTGGGGTAATTGCGCGGTTGCTGCACCTTTCAGGCCTGGCCGAATGCCCCGTTTCAGGTCGTCAGATGGTGCGATAGCTCGGTGATGAAGCGCTCCATGTCGGCCTCAGTCGTGAAAAGGTGCTGTGTGATTCTAAGTCGGTCACCCCGCCGCGAAACGAAGATGTTGGCATCCTTCAGCTGCGACGTGAGATCATCCGGTGCGGTCTCTGGCAGCAGGGGGCAGAGATAGTGCGCGCCACGTTCAGCCTCCGGCGGGCAGTGAAGGCCCATATTGGCAAGTTGGTCAGCCAGGGCCGCATTCCGCGCGGCCAGCGTCTCTTCGATATTGCCTACACCCCAGTCCAGGATCGTTCGAACGGCAGACTCAAGAGCTGGCAATAGAGCGAAATTTGACCGTTCTCCCATATCGAAGCGCTGTGCGCCGGGGCCGTAATGGTCGGTATAGTCAATCAGTCGGGAAAAATTGGATGAGCCCTGGCGGGCAATCCAGTTCTGTTCCAGTGGATAGCCACTACGATGCTGCGGTGCCACATAGATAAAGCCGGTGGCGTAGGGCGCGAGCAGCCATTTATAGGCCGCGACGGCGACAAAATCAGGCTGCACGTCTTTCACATCAAAAGGCAGTGCGCCGCAGCTCTGCGTCAGGTCCAGCACCAGCGCGGCGCCGACCTCGCGGCATCGCTTCCCGATGGCTCTCAGGTCGATAAGGGCCCCATCTGTCCAGCGCACATTTGCGCAGGCGACGAGTCCTGTGTCCGGCCCGATCGCCGCGTGTAAGGCATCAGACAGGGATTCACCATGTTTGGCGCTGACCGTGCGGATCGCCGCGCCGGTTTGGTTCGCAAGGTTGCGCCAAATATAAACATTGGAAGGGAACTGATCTTCAAGAAGCAGGATTTTCTGCCCTTTTGAGAGCGGCAAATTGCGGGCTGCTGTGGCCAGCGCATAGCTGACAGAAGGGGAGAAGGCGATCCCATCCGTATCGGCGCCGATGAGCTCAGCCAGCAGGGGCCGCAGACGTTCCGTGTCCGCAAAGAAGTCCGTCTCCGGAATTGTCCATGGGTGCAGCTTGCGCGCAAGCCCTTTCTGTCCTGCCTCGACAGAGGTTTTGGTCATCGGCCCCATCGTCGCGGTGTTGAAATAGGCGACATCGTCAGGGATGTCGAAAAGGTGTCGCTGATTGGGGAGAGTTGTCATGTTGCGCCCACTTGGATGCGGAGTGAAAGGTCATCCTGGTTCTTGCCCATAATGACCCGATGATCCAACCCGAAACCCAGAAAGCATCCAGCCGAAAGTGCCGCAAAGTCGATATAAGCTGCGGCCTGACCTAGATCAGACGATGCGGCTGCCGGACTTGCCCCAATAGCGGTCCCGGATCAGACGCTTGTAGAGCTTGCCTGTCGCGTGGCGGGGCAGTTCTGGGTCGAAGTCTACGCTTTTCGGGCATTTGATCTTGGACAGTTCCGACCGGCAGAATTCCAGCAGCTCCTCGGCCAGCTCGTCAGAGTGGGCAATGCCTGGCATCGGCTGGACAACGGCCTTCACCGCTTCGCCGAACTCATCATCCGGAATACCGATCACGGCGACATCTGCCACTTTGGGGTGGGTGATCAGCACGTTTTCGGCTTCCTGCGGATAGATGTTCACACCGCCGGAGATGATCATGAAGGCCTTGCGGTCTGTCAGGTAGAGGAAGCCGTCCTCGTCCATCCGGCCGACATCGCCAAGGGATGACCAGTCAGGATGCTTGGGGTTGAGGGCGGAGGCATTTTTGTCCGGTGCGTTGTGATAGTTCGGCGGGGCAGTGCCGCCGAAATAGATCTGGCCTTCAGTGCCGACCGGCACTTCGTCGCCGTTCTCGCCGCAGATGTGAAGCTCGCCATGGACAGGCCGCCCGACAGTGCCCTTATGGGTCAGCCAGTCCGGACTTTTCACCCAGGTCATGCCATTGCCCTCGGAGCCGGCATAATACTCGTCAATGATGGGGCCCCACCATTCGATCATCTGTTCCTTGACCGGGATCGGGCAGGGCGCCGCCGCGTGGACGACGAATTTCAGGCTGGAGACATCATAGGATTTGCGGATCTCTTCGGGCAGCTTCAACAGCTTCACGAACATGGTTGGCACCATCTGGGTGTGGGTCACCTTGTACTTCTGGACATAGTCCAAGAAGGTTTCGGGATCGAACTTCTCCATGATGACCAGCGTCGCGCCAAGGCGCGTGAACGTCATGCACCAGCGCAACGGCGCGGCGTGATAGAGGGGGGCCGGGGAGAGGTAAATGTTGTCTGCCCCTCCACCCGCGAGTGCCTTGGTGATCTGGATCAGCACATTGTCCGTATCAATCGGCGTGCCTGGCTCCAGCGGCGGACGGATACCTTTCGGGCGGCCTGTGGTGCCGGAAGAGTAGAGCATGTCTGTGCCGGACATCTCGTCATCAATGGGCGTGACCGGGAAGTCCGTCTGATGGCTCTCCAGCGGCTGGAAGCCTGGAATGTCGCCGCCAATGGACCAGTAGTGATCCAATTGGGTGATGTCTTTCACCTTCGTGGCCACATCGGCCTTGCTCTTGCTGGCGATCAGCAAGGACGAGCCGGAATCCTCGACAATGTATTGCACTTCTGGTGCCGTCAGGCGTGATGAGACGCAGACGAAATAGAGGCCAGAGCGTTGCGCGGCCCAGCATATTTCGAAATAGCGCGGCGAGTTTTCTGCAAACAGCGCAATTGTGTCACCGGGCTTCAGGCCTGCATCGCGAAACGCGTGGGCAATCTGGTTGGAGCGTTCGTCCAGTTGGCGAAACGTGACCGTTTCTCCGGACCCGGCCATGATGTAGGCGGGCTTGTCGGGTGAGGTCTTGGCGTGGTGGCAAGGGTGCATGTCTATCCTCCAATGAACCTCGCGCTCTCTGCCGGGGCGCGTTTGGTCTGCAGGAGAGATTTTTAGTCAGACTCAACCAGACGTCCACTGGCAACGTCGCGTCATGTACTCAGAGATCGTGAAACCAGTAGTGCATGATGTGAGGCAGGCTGGGGCCGCCATGTTCCTCGGGCCAGTCGAAGTTTGCCGAAATATCAGGCCGTTTCGTGTAGCCGCGCTTGTTCCAGAATGTATCCAGAGGGGAATAGTCTACCGGCCGTCTGGGATGATCCGCCGGGCGCTCCACGGCGCAGAAGCAGGTGCGCGCATAGCCGTGCACGCGGGCGTGCTGTTCACGCGCATCGAAGAACTGGTGACCTATGCCATGGCCGCGCCAATCCGGCAGCAGAACGGACTCACCGAAATAGAATGTGCTGCGCAGGTCGATGCCTGCCCGCACCAGAGGTTCTGCGAATTCGGAATGGTGGTTTGTGATGGCCGAGCCTGTCGCGCAGCCGACAATCTTTCCTGTATCGGTCTCGGCTGTGGCGATGAAAGCATCCTTGGCAGCGGAGAATTTGCGCAGATAGTCCTGCTCATAATCGATGGTGCCAGCGTAAAGATACGGGAAGGCCTCAAAGACCTGGATACGCAGGCGTGCGAGCGCCGGAAGGGCGTCGTCCAGATCTTTGCCTGACAGGGATCGCAGTTTCATGAAGAGGTCTTTTGAACTCATTTGGGGAAGCCTGGCTGTCCGGCCTGTTCAGGGTGTTCCTTGATATAGGCCTGCTTCAGCTCAATCGAGCGATTGTGCTGGCCGTCCGGGCTCCAGCCTGGCGCATTGGCGCAGCGGCGCAGCCATCTGTCAGGCCGAAAGCCATCTGAGGCGCAGTCGCGGATGAGGCCATACAGTTCAAGGAAGGCAATCAGGAAGGGATTGTAGGTCCTGAGCTGTTTGACGATGCCGTAGATCGGTTTGTCGTCTTCCAGCTCTGGCACATAGGTGCCGAACATCTTGTCCCAGATGATGAAGACGCCCGCATAATTCGTATCCAGATAGCGCGGATTGATGGCGTGATGTACGCGGTGGTGGCTGGGCGTGTTGAAGACGGCTTCAAACCAGCGAGGCATCTTGTCGATGGCTTCGGTGTGGATCCAGAACTGATAGAGAAGGTTCAGGCCCGCAACGAAGAAAATGACGTAAGGGTGATAGCCAACCAGCACCAGCGGAACACCGAGGAAGATCAGGCCGGTGAAAGGTCCGAACCAGGGCTGACGCAGGGCCGTGGTCAGATTGTAGTGCCTGGAAGAATGGTGCGTTGAATGTTCCATCCACCACCAGCGTGCCCGATGTGCAAAGCGGTGCTTCCAGTAATAGATGAAATCATACAGCACGAAGGCTATCGCGAAGGACCACCAGGTTACCGGCTGTGTCAGCACCCGGTAAGGCCAGGCGAGCGACATCATCCAAAGTGCGGCGGCGCCGGTCAGCGTGTTGACGACGACATTGCCTGCGCCCATGGCGAGCGAGGCGATCGCATCTTTCGTCTCATAACTGCCGTGCCACTTGCCTGTCTTGACGGCCCACCATTCAAGGATAACCGAGAAAACAAAGACAGGTGCCGCAAGCGTCGTGACTTCCGGCAGAGGCATGAACTCCATAACATCAAGACCTTCAGGCATTGCAGCAGATGAACCTGCCCATGCGGACAGGTTCACGACTTCAAGTCATGTCGCGCTTCAATGCAAGAGCCTATGCCTGTTGCAGGCTGTCTATCCAGGATCAGGGGAGGATGCGCTGTGTCAGTTCGCCATCGCGTTTGTAGACTTCTCCGCCCTTCATGACAAAGTCGACGGTTTCCAGCACGGAGATGTCCTGAACCGGATTTCCCGAGACAGCCACGAAGTCGGCCTGACAGCCGGGATTACCACAGCCCAACTCGCCTTCCTTGCCGAGAGCTTCGGCCGCAAGGCTGGTCGCCGCCTGTATGGCCTGCATTGGCGTCATGCCAAACTTAACCATACGGGAGAATTGCCGGGGATTGTCGCCGTGCGGGTAAACGCCGGAATCAGACCCGAAAATGACTTTGACGCCTGCTTTCACCGCTTTCGTGAAACTGTCGCGCTGGATCTTCGAAATGGCGCGTTCCTTGTCGAGCGATTCCTGAAGCACGCCATTCTTTTCGCCTTCAGCCAGCGTGTATTCCGTATTGTAGATATCCATGGAGAGGTATGTGCCATTATCCTTGGCCAGCTTGATCGTATCATCATCCAGGATACTGGCATGCTCTACGGTATCGATGCCGGCGAGGATCGCATTGCGGATGCCGACCGTGCCATGGGCGTGTGAGGCGACCTTCAGGCCCCGGGCATGCGCCTCTTCGGCCACGGCTGTCAGCTCTTCCAGCGTGCCTTGCGCCGCACCCAGCGAGGTACCTTTCGAGAAGACGCCGCCCGTCGAGCAGGTCTTGATCAGGTCGACCCCGTATTTGACGTTCTGGCGCACCTTGGCGCGCATTTCCCACGGGCCGGTGGCGACGCCTTCGCCGGTGAGGGCATACTCTGAGGGCAGCAGATTGTTGTCAGAGCAGTGTCCGCCAATAATGCCAACAGGCGGGCCGGACACATACATGCGGGGGCCGGGAACTTCTCCCTCATTGATGGCGTCGCGCAGTGCAACATCCCCATAGCTGGACGCGCCGACATTGCGCACCGTCGTGAAACCGGCAAGCAGCGTTTTGCGGGCATTCTTGACGCCGGTGATCGCCGCGCGCTCATCCGACAGGCTGAGGGAGTAATAGGCCGGTGTTTCCGGGTCGCCCGTCAAATGGGTGTGCATGTCAATGAAGCCGGGCAGCAGGGTTTCGGAATCAAGGGCGATTACCGTTGCCTTGGAGGGCTTTCGCACGGATTTCTGCGTGCCGCTGGCTGTGACCTTGCCATCCTCAATCACGAAGGCCGGATCGTTCACCACGGTGCCGCTGACAGGGTCAACATATTTGGCGGCGGTCAGATAGAGCGTTTCGGCGCTGGCTGCCGCGTTGAGAAGGCAGGCTGAAAGCGCCGCCAGAGTGAGTGTGCGTTTCATGGCATGGTCCCTAATTGCCCCCTACTTATCGAATTGAGGGTCTGCCTGCGTCAAGCTGGCAGCTAAGTGCCGCTGGGGAAGTCTTGACGAAGCTGCACGGAAAGGCAGCTTGTGCCCGGTTTCTAGATACTCAGGAGGAAGACATGGCCAGGCCGAAGGAATTCAAGGAAATCATTCTGGACATTGAGGATGGCATCGCGACTCTCACGCTGCACCGCCCGGAAAAGATGAACGCCTTCACGGGCACCATGATGCACGAACTGATCGAGGCATTCGACATCACAGATGCCGATGACAGTGTACGCGCCGTGATCGTGACCGGCAGCGGTGACCGCGCTTTCTGTGCCGGGGCTGACCTGTCTGCGGGTGCGGAGACCTTTGACTATGATGAGCGCGCCAAGAGTGGCGAAGAAGGCCGCACGGAAAACACAGATATTCAGCGGGATGGCGGTGGCCGTGTCACCCTGCGCATCTTTGATAGCCTGAAGCCCGTGATTGGCGCCATCAACGGCGCGGCGGTCGGTATCGGTGTGACCATGCAGCTGCCGATGGACATCCGGATCGCTGCTGACACGGCGCGCTTTGGCTTTGTGTTCAACCGACGGGGCATCAATCCTGAGGCGGCCTCCAGCTGGTTCCTTCCGCGCCTTGTGGGTATCTCCCAGGCGCTGGAATGGTGCTATTCCGGCCGTGTGTTCCCGGCGCAGGAAGCGATGGAAGGTGGTCTTGTGCGCTCAATCCATCCGCAGGCGGAGCTGATGGATGTGGCACGCGGCATTGCGCGTGAGATTGCTGACAACACGGCGGCTGTCTCCACAACTCTGACGCGTCAGATGATGTGGCGAATGCTGGGCGCAAGCCACCCGATGGAGGCGCATATTGTCGATTCCGCGGCGATCTATTCCCGCGGCAAGACGCCAGATGCGAAAGAAGGCGTCATGAGCTTCCTGGAAAAGCGCAAGCCGGTCTATCCTGTGAAGGTCTCCGACGGGATGCCGAACTTCTTCCCCTGGTGGGAAGAGCCGGAATTCAAATGGATTGGCGGCAAGGATTAGCGGCAAATGTCAGTTGACCTGCAACTGATTGAGACAAACGGCATTCGCCTGCGGGTAGCGACCGCAGGCGAGGGACCTTTGGTGATACTGGTCCATGGCTTTCCGGAAAGCTGGTATTCCTGGCGTCACCAGATCAAGGCCCTGTCAGAGGCAGGCTACCGCGTGGCCGCGCCGGACGTGCGCGGCTATGGCGGCTCTGATCGTCCGCATGCGGTAGAGGCTTATGACATGGAGAGCCTCACCGGAGACTTTGCCGGTCTGGCCGAGGCGCTGTCTCCCGGCGAGCAGGCGGTTATCGTGGGCCATGACTGGGGCGCGCCACTGGCATGGAATACAGCCCGGCTGCATGCGGACAAGTTCCGTGCTGTGGCGGGCCTGTCAGTCCCCTATACGCCGCCGGGAGAGGTGGTGTTCATTGATGCGGCGCGCAAATTCTTCACCGAGCGCGGCTTGTTCTTCTATCAGATCTATTTCCAGGACCAGGGGCCACCCGAGGCCGAGCTGGAAGCCGACCCGGCCGCAACAATCCGAAAGTTCTACTACGCCATTTCAGGTGATGCGCCGGAGGGAACCTGGCCGACGGATAAGAAGCACGGCGACACACTGCTGCACCGTCTTCCGGAACCGGACATGCCTCTGCCATGGCTGACCGAAGAAGATGTTGCCTATTATGACGCGCAGTTCCGCAAGTCAGGGTTTCGCGGGCCGCTGAACCGGTATCGCAACTGGCACCGGGACCATGCCTATTTGACATCCCATCCGTCATCGCCAATCATCGCGCAACCGTCCTTGTACATTGGTGGGACCAAGGATCTGGTTCTGAAAATGTATCCGGGTGACATGGTGGCCGCGATGAAGAAAAGTCTCGGCGATCTGCGCGGCGCGACCTTGCTGGAAGGCGTAGGACACTGGACCCAGCAGGAGCGCCCGGAAGAGGTGAGCCGGCTGTTGATTGAGTGGTTGAACAGTCTCTAAAGCGCCGCCGAGGACAGGGGCTATTCGTCGTCGAAATCGTTTGAGCGTCCGGACATGTCCAGATCGCCAAAGCGTGTCACGTTTGAATCGAAGGCGAGTTCGACGCGGCCAATCGGGCCGTGACGCTGTTTGCCGACAATGACTTCTGCCTTGCCGTAAACCTGGTCCATGCGCTGGCGCCACTGGGCCCATTTTTCGTTCGAGGCGGGATCGGTCGGATCGGCGCCGGGCTCGGACCGTGAGAGATAGTACTCTTCCCGATACACAAACAGCACCACGTCAGCGTCCTGCTCGATGGAGCCTGATTCCCGAAGGTCAGACAGCTGCGGACGTTTGTCGTCGCGCTGCTCAACCGCACGTGAGAGCTGTGACAGGGCAATGATCGGGACGTTCAGATCCTTGGCCAACGCCTTGAGGGAGGTCGTGATCTGCGTGATTTCCTGCACGCGGTTGGCGTTCGCATTGCCGGTGCTGACCGTGATGAGCTGAAGATAGTCGATCACGATCATGTCCAGGCCGACCGAGCGTTGCAGGCGGCGTGCACGGGCCGCCAACTGGCTGATCGAGATGCCACCAGTATCGTCGATATAGAGCGGCAGGTTCTGCAGCTCTTCGGTGGCTTCGCGCAGGCGCTCAAAGTCGCTCTTGTCCAGATCACCCTGGCGGATGCGGTGGGTCGTGATGCCGGTACGCTCCGCGATAATACGCGTGGCGAGCTGTTCATTCGACATCTCGAGAGAGAAGAAGCCGACAATTGCGCCGTCCACGGTTTTTTTGGAGCCATCATCCTGCAGCTCTGACCGGTAGGCGGAGGCCGCATTATAGGCGATGTTCGTCGCGAGTGAGGTTTTCCCCATGGAAGGGCGTCCGGCGAGGATGACGAGGTCAGATCGGTGAAGGCCGCCGAGTTTTTCGTCGAGGTCTCTCAGGCGCGTCGGGATGCCGGCGATCTTGCCTTCTCGCTTAAAGGCCGCTTCTGCATTCTTGAGGGATTCCGTCAGCGCTTCAGAAAAGCTGCTGAAGCCACGTCCGCTGGAGCCGCGCTCGGCCAGGTCAAACAGGCGGCGTTCAGCAAGTTCGATCTGGCGCTCACCATTCTCTTCCGGCGTCGGGTTCAGGGCGCGCCCTTGAAGTTCTCCGCCAATGCCAACCAGTTCGCGGCGCATGGCCAGGTCGCGAATCATGCGGGCATAATCGCCCACTTCGGGACCGAAGGCGGCAGAATCGAGCAATTGTTCGAGATACCGCGCGCCGCCAATCTCACTAAGCTTTTCAGCTTTCTCGAAATGCTCGCGCAGCGTCACGCCGTCAGCGATTCGGCCTTGTTGAATCATTGTGGCGGCGACGTTGAACAA
Source organism: Hyphomonas beringensis (assembly GCF_000682755.1). GTDB lineage: Bacteria > Pseudomonadota > Alphaproteobacteria > Caulobacterales > Hyphomonadaceae > Hyphomonas > Hyphomonas beringensis. The sequence goes on along the minus strand of NZ_AWFF01000047.1, from coordinate 19,691 downwards.
TTCCTGGTGTGCAGGCGCGTAGAAGTCTGATGGCCTCAGAATATCCGCGACGCGCTGATAGGAATTGTTGTCGAACAGGATGGCACCCAGCACAGCTGCTTCCGCCGACAAATTGTTCGGTGGAGTGACGGTCTCACTCGGAGCAGAAGTGTCATCAAGCGCCATGGTTAAGTGTAACTCAGCTGGGGGTGAATTGCAGGGGCAGAAACCCACTCCGGCCTGATTTTACCGGGTTAGTCACAAAAAAGGCCGCAGCTGTGAATAGCTGCGGCCTGATTTGATCAGGTGGGGAAGACTATTCTTCGTCTTCTCCAGCGTCAGATTCGTCACGCTCGGCGGCGGCCTCAGCCAACTCACCAGCTTGTTCCTGGGCTTGTTCCTGGTTGGCAGCCTGAAGCGATGCGACGATATCTTCGCCTTTCGCCTGACGCTCAGCTTCTTCGCTGGAACGTGCAACGTTGGCCTGGACCGTCGCGGTCACTTCAGCGTGCAGGCGGACAGCCACGTCGAACAGACCGATCGCTTTGATCGGGTGGTCGAGACGCACGCCCGTACGTGGAATGCTGAAACCAGCAGCTTCGGCGGCATCAGCCACGTCACGTGCGGTAACAGAGCCGTACAGTTGGCCGGTGTCGCCAGCCTGGCGGATCAGCACGAAGGATACACCCTCGAGCTTCTGCGCTTCGGCTTCAGCTTTGGCGCGGGCTTCCGCGTTACGGGCTTCAATGGCGTCACGCTCGGCTTCGAAGCGGGCGCGGTTCTTGTCATTGGCCAGCAGGGCTTTGCCTTGCGGGATCAGGAAGTTACGGGCGAAGCCGTTCTTCACTTTCACTTCGTCGCCAATGACGCCAAGGCGCTCGATACGTTCAAGAAGGATGACTTGCATGTGGGTCTCTCCTTACTTCACTTCGAACGGAAGCAGGGCCAGCATGCGGGCGCGTTTGATCGCCTGGGCAAGCTTGCGCTGGTTCTTCAGGTTAACGGCCGTGATACGGCTGGGCACGATTTTCCCTTTTTCAGAGATGTAGCGCTGCAGCAGTTTCACGTCCTTGTAGTCGATTTCCTGGGCATTGGAGCCGGAAAACGGATCGACCTTGCGGCGACGTCCAAACGGACGGCGGGCAGGGATGTTCGTGATGTTCAGTTTCTGAGCCATTTCGAGTTTCCTTCCCTAGTCGCGGCGGCGGTCTTTGCGAGAGAGAACCGGAGACGGTTCGTCGCTCAGCGTTTCGACGCGGACGGTCATGTAACGCATGACATCATCGGAGATGCGGTGCTTGCGCTCCAGTTCCAGAACAGCATCGGCAGGGCCGTCGATGTTCAGGAGGGAGTAATGCCCCTTGCGTTGTTTTTTGATCGGATAAGCCAGGTTGCGCAGACCCCAGTATTCGGTCTTGCCAACTTTTGCGCCTTTTTCCTTGAGGAAGTTGCTCAGTTCTTCGACGAAACTGTCGACCTGGGCAGGCGAAATGTCAGGTCGTGTAATCACGACATGCTCATAAAGTGCCATGTTTTCATTCCCATAGTTGAGTCATGCGGCGCCTGACAGCGGGAAACTGACCGGCGATGGCCCCTCTTCTTCCGGCTCATTCCGGAGTACCAAGGACCGCATTCCTGCGAGTGAAGGCGGGTGTAAAGCGCATTTGACGGTATTTTTCAAGCGCTTGCTTACATTGCCGGTCACCATTAGTCACACACCCAACTTGGAGAAACCAATAATGACAAAATTTGCATTTATCTTTCCAGGGCAGGGAAGCCAGGAAATCGGCATGGGCAAGACACTTGCGGATGCCTTTCAATCGGCCCGCGATGTGTTCGCAGAGGTCAATGAAGCATTGGGGCAGGATCTCTCCGGCCTGATGTGGGGCGGCGATATCGAAGAGCTGACCCTGACGGCGAATACTCAGCCAGCCCTGATGGCGCACAGCGTTGCCGCCATGCGCGCGCTCGAGGCTGAATTCGGCCTGTCTGCCAAGGATGCTGCCTTTGTGGCAGGTCATTCTCTGGGCGAGTATTCTGCGCTGGCCTCTGCCGGAGCGATCAGCCTTGCCGATACGGCCCGCCTCCTACGCATTCGCGGCAACGCCATGCAGGGCGCTGTAAAACCGGGCGAGGGCGCCATGGCGGCGCTTCTCGGCGCTGACATCACACAGGCCGAAGCCGCCTGTGAGGCCGGCCGCAAGGCTGGCGGTGTTTGCGAAGTCGCGAACGACAATGCCCCGGGCCAACTGGTTCTGTCCGGAACCAAGGCTGCGATTGATGCAGCATGCGCTTACGCCAAGGAAAATGGCGTCAAGAAAGCCATGCCGCTGAACGTTTCTGCGCCGTTCCATTGCTCGCTGATGCAGCCCGCAGCGGATGCCATGGCAGACGCGCTAAGCGGTGTGACCATCAATGCCCCGGCAACACCACTGGTCGCGAATGTGTCTGCACATGCTGTGACGGAGCCGGAAACCATTCGCCGCAATCTGGTGGAACAGGTGACAGGCCGTGTGCGCTGGACGGAGAGCGTGCAGTTCATGGTCGCTCAGGGAGTTGAAGCGACGGGCGAAGCAGGTAATGGCAAGGTATTGACCGTGATGCAGCGTCGCATCGACAAGTCACTCAACGGCTTCACCCTCGGTACGCCCGAGGATCTTGAAGCGTTTGCAGAAGCAATGAAGGGATAAGCCAGATGTTTGATCTGACAGGCCGTACGGCTCTTGTAACCGGAGCATCCGGGGGAATCGGCCGTGCGATTGCACAGGCGCTTTCCGAAGCCGGCGCCAAGGTGGCGCTCTCCGGCACCCGTGAGAACGTTCTTGAGGAAGTCGCAAGCACGCTGAAAGGCGAAAGCGCGATTGTGCCGTGCAATCTGTCTGATGAAGAGGCCGTGACCGGTCTCGTCTCCAAGACGGAAGAGGCCATCGGGCCCCTCGACATTCTCGTCGCGAATGCCGGGATCACACGCGACAAACTGCTGATGCAGATGAAAGATGACGACTGGAACGATGTTCTGTCCGTCAATCTGGGCAGCTATTTCCGACTCACAAAGAGCTGTGTGCGGGGCATGATGAAGCGCCGTCACGGTCGGATTATCGGTATTACGTCAATTGTCGGCGTTACCGGAAATCCGGGGCAAACGAACTATTGTGCGTCCAAAGCGGGCATGATCGGCTTCACGAAGTCGCTTGCCCAAGAGGTCGCGAGCCGCGGCATTACAGCGAACACAATCGCCCCTGGCTTCATCGCGTCTCCGATGACGGATGTGTTGCCAGATAACCAGAAAGAGGCACTTTTGGGCCAGATTCCCTCGGGTCGTCTGGGTGAAGGTGCTGACATCGCGGCCGCCGCAGTATATCTTGCTTCCAATGAAGCCGCCTATGTTACGGGGCAGACGCTGCACGTAAATGGCGGTATGGCAATGATCTGATTTCACAACAGTAAGGGTTAGTCATAGGACTTGGCGCTCGTCCCAACTGTGTGCTAGGCGCAACACAATGGTTCGAATCTGGGCCAGTCCTCAGGCATTTCTAGAGAGGTACTCATGTCTGACGTTCTTGAACGCGTTAAAAAAATTGTAGTCGAAAATCTCGACGTGGATGGTGATAAGGTTGTTGAGAGCGCAAGCTTCATCGACGATCTGGGCGCTGACTCGCTGGACCTGGTCGAACTGGTCATGGCTTTCGAGGAAGAGTTCAACATCGAAATCCCTGATGATGTACAGGAGTCCATCCGCACCGTTGGTGATGCGGTGACTCACATCAAGGCTCACATCTAAAACAGGCAGGGTTCTATGTCTGACCGCCGCGTCGTTATCACCGGTATCGGGATTGTCTCACCTTTGGCCTTTGGCCGTGAGGCAACCTGGGAGCGCCTGATTGAGGGCAAGTCTGGGGCTGGACGTATTGATACGTTCGATCCTGAAGACATGCCCTGCAAGATTGCATTCCAGGTACCATGGAAAAGTGGCCGCGGTGGCGGTGAAGCGGACCCTCACGCTTTCGATCCTGAGGCGTTTGTCTCCTCCAAGGAGATGCGCCGGATCGATGAGTTTATTCTTTATGCCATTGCCGCCGCAGACGAGGCAGTAGAGGATTCCGGCTGGAAACCCGAAGACGATGAAGGTCAGGAGCGCACAGGCGTCATGATCGGATCCGGCATCGGTGGTCTGGAATCCATCTATCAGACGGCGGTTACGCTTCATGAGAACGGGCCGCGCAAAGTGAGCCCGTTCTTCATCCCCTCTGCCCTGATCAATCTGGCGTCTGGCCAAGTCTCCATCAGGCACAAATTCAAAGGGCCGAACCACTCTGTTGTGACGGCCTGCGCAACGGGGGCTCACGCCATCGGCGACTCCGCACGTCTCATCAAGTATGGGGACGCGGATGTCATGCTGGCGGGGGGCTCTGAGGCGGTTATCGGACGTATCGGCATTGCGGGCTTCTGCGCCGCAAAGGCCATGTCCACGAATTTCAACGACACACCTGAAAAGGCTTCTCGTCCTTATGACAAGGATCGCGATGGCTTTGTCATGGGTGAAGGTGCTGCCATTCTCGTTCTGGAAGAGTACGAGCATGCCAAGGCCCGCGGCGCAAAGATTTATGCCGAAGTCTCCGGCTATGGACTGACAGGCGATGCCTATCACATCACCGCGCCGGCTGAAGGCGCTGAAGGTGGCTATCGCGCGATGAAAATGGCGCTGAAGCATTCCGGCATAGACCCGACAGAGATCGACTATGTGAATGCCCACGGCACCTCTACTCCGAAAGGGGATGAGGGCGAGGCCGGCGCAGTTGAGCGCGCATTCGGCGATCATGCCAAGAACATGTCCATGTCTTCCACCAAGTCTGCCGTTGGCCACCTTCTTGGGGCTGCCGGGGCCATTGAGAGCGCGTTCTGTGCGCTGGCCATTCGTGACCAGGTGATGCCGCCGACCCTGAACCTCGACAATCCGAGCTTCGAGACCGTACTGGACCTTATCCCGCATAAGGCGAAGAAGGGGCGTGTCCGCGCGGCCATGTCGAACAGTTTCGGCTTTGGTGGCACGAACGCATCGCTCGTGCTCAAGGAAGTGAAATAAGCCTGTTTTTCCGGGCTGGGGTTGGCGTGTAAGCTGGCACCGCCAGGATTCGAGAGGCATGCATGAAACTCATCAAGGGACTGATCTCGCTGTTTGTCCTCCTGTTTGTTCTGGGGGGCGCAGTGGCGGGCGGTGGCTGGCTGTGGTTCCAGCACGAGCTGAGCAAGCCTGGCCCCTCCGCAGAGCAGCATCTCTTCCTGGTTGAGCCGGGCGAGACGCTGGGCGGCGTTGCGCAGCGGCTGGAAGATGAGGGCATCATCTCGGATGACAGGCTGTTCAAACTGAAAGCAAAGCTGGACGGTACGGAACTGGCCATCAAGACAGGTGAGTTTGAACTCGAGCCGCGCGCCAGCCTGTCCGAGGTCATGGAAACGCTGATCGACGGCAAGTCCGTCTTTTACAAGATTACGCTTCCTGAAGGTCGCACGACGGCTCAATTACTCAAAATGGTCGAAGCCGACCCGGTTCTGATCGGCGATATGCCGGAAGAGGAGGTCGCTGAAGGCAGCCTGCTGCCAGATACGTATCTTTTCCATCGTGGAACATCGCGCGCTGACCTTATTGGTCGGATGCAAAAGGCCCAGGCTGACCTATTGGATGAGCTGTGGCCGCGGCGCGCCGAAGATCTGCCAATCGCCTCCAAGGAGGAGGCCGTTATTCTGGCCTCTGTCGTAGAGAAGGAAACCGGCATTGCCGGGGAGAGGCCGCAGATCGCCGGCCTGTTCATTACGCGTCTGAAGCGCGGCATGCGACTGGAGAGCGATCCAACCATCATCTATGGCGTTTCCAAGGGGGAGCCGCTCTACAACAAGAGCGGCCAGCGGCGGACGTTGTATCGATCCGAGATCAACCGCAAGACGGACTGGAACACCTACCAGATCGATGGCTTGCCGAAGACGCCCATTTGCAATCCGGGGCGCGATGCCATTGCTGCGGTGCTGAACCCGGAAGAGACAGGGCACATCTTCTTTGTCGCAGACGGCAAGGGTGGACATCTGTTCGCCAAGACGCTTGCAGAGCACAACAAAAACGTTGCGGCCTATCGCCGGTATGAGCGACAGGAAATCCAGAGGGAGCGGACAGGGCAATGAGCAAGCTATCCGGCATGACAGGCTTTGCGCGCCTCACAGGCGAAGAGGACTGGGGCGCATGGGCCTGGGAAGCCAAGAGCGTCAATGGCCGTGGCCTGGACGTGCGCGTGAATACACCGCCAGGCTTTGACGCTTTGGAGCGCCATGTGAAGGCGGCCGCGTCAAAGGTGTTCAATCGCGGCTCTCTGCAGGTTTCCCTGCGGATTGAGATGGGCGGTGCGACCGAGAGCGTGGCCATCAATGAGGCTTTCCTCGACAAGCTGGTCGACGCCACAAGGCAGGCTCATCAGGGAGAGCTCTCCAGCGAAGCCATTGCCACTCTGATGACCGTTAAAGGCGTTGTGGAAGCAGGCGGCGACAATATTCGCGACCTGGCAGCCCAGGAAGGTGTAAGTGCGATGCTATCCGCCGCAGCGGAGAAAGTGCTGGCGGAGCTGGCAGACGCCCGCCTCGCCGAAGGCGCGTCCCTGCAGTCCATCATGGGCAAATTGGTCGATGAACTGGAAGAGACCGCGAAACAGGCCGCCAGCCTTGCGGGTGAGCAGCCGAGCCTGCTGAAGGCGCGTTTGTCCAAGCAGTTGGAAGAGCTTGGCGCCAGCAACCAGGTGGATGCAGAGCGGCTGGCCGCAGAACTGGCGATCACGGCTGCCAAGGCGGATGTCCGCGAGGAGCTGGACCGCCTGAGTGCGCATTTCGAAACGGCGAGAGGCTTGCTGGCAGGTGGCTCTCCGGCAGGCCGTAAGCTGGACTTCCTTGCGCAGGAGCTCAACCGCGAAGCCAATACGCTGTGCTCGAAATCCGTCAGCCTGGATTTGACGAATGCGGGACTTGGCCTCAAAGGAATAATCGACCAGTTCAAGGAGCAGGCAGCCAATGTCGAATAGCGGACATCCGAAAGACAGCGGCAAACGGCGCGGGCTCATGCTCGTCCTGTCCAGCCCGTCCGGTGCAGGCAAGACAACACTTTCGCGCAAGCTGATTGAAGAGTTCGACGATGTGAATTTGTCGGTTTCGGCTACCACGCGGGCTCCGCGCCCGGGTGAGCAAGACGGTAAGGATTACTTCTTCCGGTCAGTGGATGCATTCCATGACATGATCGAGCGGCGCGAGTTTCTCGAATGGGCCCATGTGTTTGACCGGTATTACGGCACGCCCAAGGCCGATACGGTCGCGCGTCTGGATGCGGGCGAAGACGTTTTGTTCGATGTGGACTGGCAAGGGGCGGATGCCCTGCACGACCAGATGCCGAATGATGTGGTTTCGGTTTTCATTCTGCCGCCAAGCATCAACGCATTGGAAAAGCGGCTCGCTGCACGGCCCGGCTCGACGCCTGAAATCGTCGCCCGGCGCATGGAAGAAGCCAAGCGAGAAATCATGCACTGGCGCCGCTATGACTATGTGATCGTAAATGACGATCTGGAAGTTGCCTATCAGCGCCTGCGCCGGATTCTGCTGGTGGAGCGCTTGAAGCGTCTGCGTCAGCTGGACCTTGAAGATCATGTCCGCCAATTGCTTGGGGAAGCCTGATGGAACCACGCAAGAAACTTGGAAACATCAAGAGCAGCCCGATCTGGCTGATCGCGCTGATCCCCTTATTGGGCATCGTATGGGGCGCCTGGTATATCGCCAAACATGTTATCTGAACGAAAAAGCCCCGCAGCATCGCTGCGGGGCTTTTCCTTTAGCCTTGAAGGCGGCGATCAGGATTTCGCCATGGCCTTCTGGAAGTTCTTGTCGACAGCTTCAATGAAGCCTTCGGTTGTCAGCCATTCCTGGTCCGGACCCACCAGCAGGGCGAGGTCTTTGGTCATCTGGCCGCTTTCCACCGTCTTGATGATGGTCTCTTCGAGAGTCTGGGCGAAAGCACGAACGTCTGGCGTGTCATCCATGCGGCCCCGGTGATCCAGACCGCGCGTCCATGCGAAGATGGAAGCGATGGAGTTCGTGGAGGTTGCTTCGCCTTTCTGGTGGTTACGGTAGTGGCGCGTCACGGTGCCGTGGGCAGCTTCTGCCTCAACCGTGTTGCCATCGGGCGTCATCAGAACGGACGTCATCAGGCCGAGAGAGCCGTAGCCCTGTGCGACGGTATCGGACTGAACGTCGCCGTCATAGTTCTTACAGGCCCAGACATAACCGCCGGACCATTTCATGGCGGCTGCAACCATGTCGTCGATCAAGCGGTGTTCGTAGGTGCCACCAAATTCGTCAAACTTTGCTTTGAACTCGTTGTCGAAGACTTCCTGGAAGATGTCCTTGAAGCGTCCGTCATAGGCTTTCATGATCGTGTTCTTGGTGGACAGGTAGACCGGCCATTTGCGCTGCAGGCCGTAGTTGAGAGATGCGCGGGCAAAATCACGGATCGACTCGTCAAGGTTATACATGCCCATGGCAACACCCGAGGACGGGAAGTCGAAGATCTCATATTCCTGAGAGTCGGAGCCGTCTGCAGCTTCCCATTTCATGGTCAGCTTGCCTTTGCCCGGTACGCGGAAATCTGTTGCCTTGTACTGGTCACCGAAAGCGTGACGGCCAATAACAACTGGCTTCGTCCAGCCTGGGACCAGGCGTGGAACGTTGGAAATCACGATCGGTTCGCGGAAAACAACGCCGCCGAGGATGTTGCGGATCGTGCCGTTCGGGGAGCGCCACATTTTCTTGAGGTCGAATTCCTCAACGCGTGCTTCGTCCGGGGTGATCGTCGCACATTTGACGGCTACGCCATATTGCTTGGTGGCGTTCGCAGCATCAACGGTGATCTGGTCGTCTGTCTCGTCGCGCTTCTGGATCGACAGATCGTAATACTTCAGATCGATGTCGAGATAGGGGTGAATCAGCTTGTCCTTGATCATCTGCCAGATGATCCGGGTCATTTCGTCCCCGTCCATTTCGACGACGGGGTTTTTGACCTTGATCTTTGCCATGTTGGAATTCCTCACGGTTGCCTGTATCTGGCAGCGCTATAGCAGAGCGGACCGCCGCGTCAAAACAGGTAAAACAATGGCAGATCAGCGCAGCCCGGCAATCATCCTTCATTCGCCCCAACTTGGCGAGAATATTGGCGCTGCCGCAAGGGTTATGCGCAATTTCGGTTTGACTGATCTCAGGCTCGTCACACCGCGCGATGGATGGCCGAATCCGGCGGCTGAAACCATGTCAGCCGGGGCCTTTGAGGCAGGTGTGACGGTTCAGGTGTTCGAAACGCTTCAGGAGGCGCTGGAGGGAATCAGCTGGCTGGCCGCTGCGACAGCGCGTCTGAGAGGGATGGAAAAGCGCGTCGGAGATGCTGCTGAGGCAGCGGAAGCGGTCTCGGAGCGGCTGGATACGGGCAAATCCGCAATCATGTTCGGGGGTGAAAAATCAGGCCTGCCGAATGATGCGGTCGCTGTGGCTGACTTTCTGATGACGTATCCCGTCGATACCGACTTCAAGAGTCTCAATCTTGCGCAGGCTGTTTGTGTCTTTTGTGCAGAATGGGGCAAGCGCGCAATTGGCGCGAGAGCCGACGTAGAAGATGGGAAAGCCGGGCTGGGCGATCCTGCACCGCGCGATGAGCTGTATCGTATGTTCGAGCATTTCGAGGATGAACTGGAACGGGCCGGCTATTTCTTCCCGCCCGAAAAGACAGCCTTGATGAAGGACAATCTACGCGCGGCTCTGATCCGGGCAGACTGGACCCGGCAGGAGGTCCAGACCTTCCGCGGTGCGATCAAGGCCCTTGCACTGGGCCGGGGCAAGGCGCGGGTTGTCAGGGATGATTGATCCCTCAAATCGCGTCGCCGTCATTGGGGCGGGGCCTGCCGGGCTGATGGCGGCGGAAATCTTGTCCAGCCATGGTTATGGCGTGGATATCTATGATGCGATGCCGAGCGTCGCGCGCAAATTCCTTATGGCTGGCAAGAGCGGCCTGAACATTACCAACACGCATTTCCCTAATGATGTTGGGGATATCTATCCGCGGCCAGCCGCGCCATTGAGGAGCGCATTAGCCGCATTTCCATCTCACTCTGTTGAAAACTGGATGCAGGATCTGGGCGTTCAGCCGGTCACTGGATCCACAGGCCGGGTCTTTCCTCAGCAGATGAAGGCGTCGCCCTTGCTGCGCGCCTGGCTGCGTCGATTGCAGGAGAACGATGTGCGCTTGCATGTGCGCCATCGTTTGCGCTTATGGAATGAGGCTGGCCTGCAGTTCGATACGCCGGACGGTCAAAAAGCTGTGCGGCCAGCGGCCTGTGTGTTCGCCATGGGCGGAAGTAGCTGGGCGAGGCTGGGCTGTGACGGACAATGGGCGGAGATATTCCGCGAGGCCGGGATAGAGCTCGCGCCATTTCTCCCCTCCAATTGCGGATTTCGCATGTCCTGGTCTGACCACCTGAAGGCTGAGTTCGCAGGTCAGCCAGTCAAGAATGTTCAGCTCACGGTCGAAACAAAGCGGGGCATTCAGCACACCAGCGAGGAATTCGTGGTAACGGCCGATGGGGTAGAAAGCGGCGCGATCTACACGCTATCACTCACACTAAGAGACAAGATCGTCAGTGGAGAGACCGCCACGATCTGGCTGGACCTGTTACCTGATCTTGATGGGGGAGAGATCGAGCGGCGCTTGCAGGCCAGGAAAGGCAAGCAATCCATATCGAACCATTTGCGCCGGACACTGAACCTGACGGGCATTAAACGCGCTTTGCTGAATGAGTTGGGAGACCGGACTGTCTTTGATGATCCGAAGGCCCTGGCGCAGCAGATTAAATCCCTGCCGCTTACTCTGGCAGGGATGGCGCCGCTGGATCAGGCAATCTCCACGGCCGGCGGTGTCGCCTGGCATGAACTCACTGAGGATTTCATGTTGTGCAAAAAGCCGGGGGCGTTCTGCGCAGGGGAAATGATCGGCTGGGATGCGCCGACGGGTGGGTACCTTCTTACGGCCTGTTTTGCCACCGGACGCGCAGCCGGTCTTGGCGCTGTCCGGTGGCTGGAAAACAGGTCTGTCTAGCGACCTTTCCAGACAGGCGCGCGCTTCTCAATGAATGCCTTGGGGCCTTCTTTGAAGTCTTCCGTGCCGACAATCTTGCCGAATGCCTTGCCACTGTCTTTCCAAAGCTCGTCATCCGTTTTGGCTGAGGCATCCATGACGACTTCGCGGCTTGCCGCAACTGCAAGCGGCGCATTGGCCGTTACGCGCTCGGCAAGTTTCTTGGCTTCGTCCATCACCTGATCAGTCGGAACAACCTTGTTGACCATGCCGAGTTCATAGGCCCGCTGGGACGGCAGAGGGTCTCCCGTGAGAACCATTTCAAGCGCCGTAGCGCGGCCGATGGCGCGGGGGAGGCGGAAGAGGCCACCAGCGGCTGCGACGAGGGAACGTTTCACCTCTGGCAGGCCGAAATTCGTGTCCTCGGCGCAGACGATCATGTCACATGACAAAGCCACTTCCGTGCCGCCTGCTAGCGCTGAGCCCGTGATGGCAGCGATCAGCGGCTTCGTGCGCTCGCGTTTGGCAATTCCTGCAAACCCACCTTTTTCAGTTGAAAGGGCGGCGCCATTGCCGGCCGAGATTTCTTTCAGGTCAGCCCCTGCGCAGAACGCTTTGCCGACGGCCGTGAGAATGCCCACCCATACTTCCGGATCGGATTCCATCTTATCCAGGGCCGCTTCCATGGTCTGGGCCATTTCGCCATTGATGGCGTTTCTGGCTTCAGGGCGGTTCATTGTGATGATCGCTATATTGCCGTGCTTCTCATATTCGACGGGCATGGTGTTTCTCTCCTTGTTGTTTGAAGACAGCTAACCAGCATTCCCCAGCGTCCATCAAGACAGTTTGCTCTTGCCAGACCTTGGGGAAAGCCGCCGAAATTGACGGGATGGATCTTACACTCAGCCCCGAATACACCGCGTTCCGTGACCATGTAGCGAAGCTGCTGGAGGAGAACGCCCATCTCGCCCCAGGCCCTGAAGACAAGGGCCTGAAGCATCCAAAACGCCTTGCCTGGCAGAAATTCCTGATTGGTGAGGGCCTGACAGCGCGCACCATTCCCGAGGAGTATGGCGGCTATGGCGCCGAGCCGGATATCCTGAAGTCCAGGATCATTGCGGAAGAGTTCGCGCGTAGCGGTGTGCCGCGCCCGCTGGCAGGGCAAGGCATATCCATGCTTGTGCCCACCCTGCTGGAATTGGGGACGCCGGAGCAGAAAGAGAAGTACATTCGCCCGACCCTGCATGGCGAGATGATCTGGTGTCAGGGCTATTCTGAACCCGGTGCAGGCTCTGATCTTGCCTCATTGCAAACCAAGGCGGTCGAGGATGGTGATGACTATGTCATCAATGGCCAGAAGATCTGGACATCGACTGCTCGTCAGGCGGATATGATTTTCTGCCTTGTCCGGACGGATCCTGATGCCAAGAAGCATCATGGCATCACCTATATCCTCTTCCCGATGGATACGCCTGGAATTGAAGTGCGTCCGCTGGTCGACATGACAGGGTCTGCGAACTTCAACGAAGTGTTCTTCACGGATGTACGTGTACCGAAGAGCGGTGTTGTGTTCGAGCCCAATAAGGGCTGGCAGGTTGCAAATGCGACGCTGACCCATGAACGCGGCATGCTGGGAGACCCGAACGCGACAAAGGCGCGCTTTGTGGAGTTGGTCGAGCTGATGAAGCGTGAAACGGTCAACGGAGAGCGTCTGATTGACAATCCTCTGCTGCGCGACCGCCTTATGGCCTTGCAGGCAGAAGTCTATGCCATGCAGGCGAATGGCCTGCGTATCATGACGAGCCGCTTGAAGAAGGAAAGCGCCGGACTTGCGGGGCTGGTCGTGAAGCTGCAGGGCTGTGAGCTCAACCACCAGATTGCAGGCTTGGCGATAGATGCACTGGGCGAACTGGGGGTACTTTACGGCGAAGGCGAGCATTTGCGGTCAGAGGGCAGCTGGCAGTGGCGCTACATGTATGATCTGGGTCTGATTATCGGTGGAGGCACGGCGCAAATTCAGAAGAACATTATCTCGGAACGTGGGCTGGACATGCCCCGCGAACCGAAGCCGACAGTGAGGGCGTAAAATGGAATTTGGTTTATCTGAAGATCAAAAGCTGTTGCAGGAAACTGTCCGCCGGTTTGTCGCCGAGCAGGCGCCTCTTGATGCGATCCGCAAGATTGCGGAAGGCGATGAAGAGGCGAAGCAGACAATCGCAGCGGGCATTGAAGAGCTAGGACTGAATGGCATCGCCGTTCCGGAAGAGCTTGGCGGAGCAGGGCTCGGTATGCTGGATGCCGTGTTAGTTCAGGAATGTCTCGGTTATGGCATTGTGCCATCAGGCTTCCTTGCGAGCGTTGTCGCCTCCACAACCTTTTCCAGCGCTGACACGGCGTTGGCGCAAGCTATAGCTGCTGGTGAGGTGCGCTTTGGCATTGCGCTGAATGATCTTGTCTCACGCCGCGATGGAGCGGGGCTGTCGGCTCAGAATGGCGTGCTTTCGGGTACGTCCATGATGGCCGTCTCTGCGGAAGACGCCACGCATTTGCTGGTATGTGATGTGGAGCGAAACCTGCATGTGTGTGCACCGCAAGACTATCAAGTGCTGCCAACAATTGACCGTACACGTGTGTTCACGGAGCTCAAATTGTCGAACGCCGAAAGCCAGATCTCACTTGCTGATGGGAAGGGCGCGTTGGCAAGAGCATGTCTGCTGCTGGCGGCAGATTCTCTTGGTGCGTCGCAAGCCATGCTGGACAAGGCCGTGGAGTATGCCAAGGAGCGTAAACAATTTGGTCGCGTGATCGGCTCTTTCCAGGCGGTGAAGCATCTCTGCGCTGAAATGGCAGCGAAAATTGAACCTTCACGCGCTTTGATCTGGCACGCGGCGCATGCACTGGACATGGACGAGGGCGAGGCCTTGGTCATGGCCCTGCTGGCGAAGGCGCATATTTCGGAGGTTGCGACCTTTGTTGCGCGTACCTCTACGGAGGTGCATGGCGGTATGGGGTTCACGGATCTTGTCGGGCTGCATTACTGGTTCAAGAGAATTGGTGTGAACCGTCAGCTTCTTGGGTCTCCGGCTCAGTTGCGACAGATGGCGGCTGTTGCCCAGGGTCTGGTCGCGGCCTGATCTATTCTTGCTTGCTCTGAACATTCGGAGGTGTCTGGCGGAACCAGAGGCTTTCCTGCGGCGAGAAGATAGAGGTCAGCCATTCAATGATTGCGCTACCCTTTTTTAAACTCCGCGTGCGCGGCGCACAGGACATCCATATGTCCAGGCTTGGACCGGTTAGGTCAGGGTGGGGGATAAGGTCAGGGTAGCATTCTGCATGATGAGCAGGCATCAGGGCTGGTGCGAGGCCGGCCCTACACAGCGCAACCATGGTTGTCAGGGAGTTTGTCTGCCTCAGAAGTTCCAGGCCGTTATCCATGCTAGTCGACAAGTGGCATGTGTCTGTATACGAACTATGAATTAGGCATTTCTGTGCTAAAAGGTCGGCAAAGCTTTTTGGTGTGCCGTCAGGCGTTGAGTGGGCGCGTGAGGTGAATGCCATGTAGTGTAGACGGCCGAGGCGTCGTGTGATGATATCCGGTTGTGTCGGCTTACTATGCTGGATGTGAATGTCAAAGAATGAGCCTTCATCGGCTTTTGGTTCATCGTGTACGGATAATTGGACAGTCAGGTGAGGCGCTTCTTTCAGGAAAGCCGCCATCCTTGGCGCAACCCAACTCGCGGCGAGAGATTCACTGCACGCAATGTGGATGGGTGCGTTCTCTCGTAAGGCTGGGGTGGTGAGCTCCCATTGTGCAGCCTCGACCGTGTCGGCAATCAATTCGACATGTCGTAAGAGCGTCTCTCCGGCCTTGGTCAGCGTGATTCCGCGTGTGGTCCGGTGGAACAGCTCGGCCTTAAAGCTCGCTTCAAGATCCGACATGCGGCGGCTGACCGTCGGCAGGGAGCCTCCCAGTCGTTCGGCGGCGGCGCTCATGCTGCCCGTTAGGGCAACCGCCCTGAAAACCCGGAGGCGATCCCAATCAAAGGCGCTTTCCGCAGCGTGCGGGCCTTGCATGGCTGAAAACCCCCGTTTCATTCCGTTCTGAAGTCAGCCCCCCTGATCTGTGACATGAGAAATTAACCATTTAATGGAGAAATCTCATGAATGCAACTCAGGCTAGAGAAGTGGCGACCGCCAATGTCGATATTTCTGCTGTTGTGGCGCGAGCGCGTGACTTCGGCTTCAGATTGGGAACTTACGAAGAGCTGAAGGCGGGTGTGGCGCTGGCGGAAGAGCTGATGAACAGCAAATTGGCCTCTGTTGATGCGATCGCGCGCATGAATGATCACACCGGCATGACAGCATGGGTTACTGGCGATCCTGTCGAAGGGATCTTCCTAACCCTTCCGCTCACCGTCGCCGGCGAAGAGGCTGTGCGCAATGGAACCTACAGTCCCGCTGATCCGGATCTGGCGCATCTAGCCAAGCAAGGCCGCGATGTGGCGGCTTTCTATGTCGGGGTCTATGCAGGCAAGACCTATGAGGCACGCAAGAGCATCATGACCGCATCTGCCGTTATGCGGGTCGATCAGTTCGGGGCCTTCCGATCCTATGCAAGGGGCGCGACGGCTGATGGCAGGCGCTCAATGGAGAGCCTGGGCTTTCAACGATTTGAAGGGGGGCTTCCAGATTTGTACGTGCAGCAGGCCTTCAAGCCTATGCCAGGGGAGGTGGCCTGATGTTTACAACCCATCCAGATATTGGTGAGCGCGCTTTGTTGCGGCCTGCGCCGCAGGAAGCTTACGGGGCCTATCAAGTGTCCGTTGCCCGCACACTAGAAGATCTTCAGCAGGTGGTGGCGATCCGTTCGGCCGTATTCCTGGCAGAGCAGGATTGCCCCTATGATGAAGAGTTTGACGGTAATGATCTGTGCGCGACGCACTTCCTGCTGAAGCGGCAGGGCAGGCCCGTCGGCACGCTACGCGTCCGCTGGTTCGCAGACTTTGCAAAGCTGGAGCGTATTGTGCTGCTACCATGTGATCGCGGACGCCCAGGCCTGAAAGTGATGCTCGCTCACATGTTCGAGCTTGTCTCCCGGAAAGGGTATCAACGCATGATCGGCCAGATCCAGGCGCGCCTGTGGCCTGTCTGGTCGCGCACCTTCAAGTGCGAACTGATCCCTGGGCGCAGCCCGTTCTGGTTTTCGGATTACGAGTATCGCGAGATCGAGATTTCAGTCCCGGTCCACCCCAACGCCCTGACCATGACGGAAGACCCCTATCTGATCATCCGCCCCGAAGGTGCATGGGACAGACCCGGCGTGCTGGACGCCTCCGTCACGCGATCCAACAACAAAAGGAGCGCAGCTTAGGAGCGGTATAAGCTGACAAGACTGGGAAAATGGTGCCCGGGGGCGGAATCGAACCACCGACACGCGGATTTTCAATCCGCTGCTCTACCCCTGAGCTACCCGGGCGGGTCACTGGGGAAGCGCGGTATCTAACGAAGGCTGGACGGCTTGTCTATGCTGTTTTCAGTCTTCTTCTGTCATCCCTTTTTCAGAGCTGCTTGAAGGGACCTCATCGGCCAGGTCTGCGGGGGCTCCGGGGATGGCGTATCCGCCTGTCAGCCATTGCGACAGGTCAACATCCGCGCAGCGTTTCGAGCAGAAAGGGCGATACTCTGGCGAGATCGGCTTTTTGCGGCACTGGGCACATTTGGGCGTGCGTTTTTCCGGGGAAATGGGTTTGCTCATGAGGTTCGGTACACAATGGGTGTTGGGGACGTCGAGGTTTCATATGTGAAGCGTTGACCATATTTTCCAGCGATAGCCCCCTGCAGCGGCTGTGCTTCCTGAGTGAGCCAGAGATGCGCATCGGTCGGCAGTTGCAGTGTTAATCGCTGCATCCTGTCTGCAGCGGCTTCAGCTTCCAGCAGGCGAATCCCGGAGAGGCATAGGCTCTCGGGTGTGGGGTGTGTCAGGTCTGGCGTCAGTATCCGTTCCGCGATGGGCGTTTGCTTCCAGGGCAGGGACATCTCCATCAGTCCCAGGGATGAGGGCGGAAGTATATTTGCGCCCTTGATGCCCAAACTCGTGAGCGCGTGCTGTGTGGCTTCCTGAAGCTTGCGGCCCGACTCACGATTGACCGGCGCAACGCAGTCTACAACGAAGAGGCCGCCGATTTGTCTCAGACCGATCTGGCGGGCGAGTTCGGTGCAGGCATCCTTGTTGATTCGCAGGGCACGGCTTGCGGCGCTGCCCTTGTCGGTCCGCCCCGATGTATCGATGTCGACCGCGCACAGGGCTGTGGTTCGTTCGATATGCAGACGTCCGCCATGTGGAATCTGTATGCTGCGGGCAAGAGCCGACTCAAATGCCTCCGCAACTTCCGGATTGCCGGGAGGCACGTCTTCAATCATGGCGCCATGCCAAGGCGTCAGGCTCGCATCCTCAAATGTCTTTTCCTTTGGATGGGCGATGACGCGCGGCAGTTTTCCGTTACGCGCCTCGGCGGCGACTAGAACGGAGATGGCCTGGCCCTCTGTCAGTGCGCTATCCCTGGGCACACGCAGGAAAGCCTCTCCCTTGCCGACAATTTCGACAAAGGCACCTCCAAGGGCTGGCTCCAGCGTCCGCACGCGGGCCTCATGAGTTGAGCCAAGAGTCAGGCGCGTATCCTGATCGCGCCAGCGGGTTAGACGCAAGGCGATTGCGAGGCCAGCTCCATTCAGCAAGACCTCGCGGGTCTCGCCGATACAGGATTCGCGCAGGATGCGGTTTTGCGTCATCCCTTCCGGATCATCGAGATGATGGCGGCGGTGGCGGCGTCATCTGCCTTCACTTCTCCGGAGACGGCTGGTTTGAGCCTCGTTGCCATCGTCTTTCCGCGCTCGACGCCCCATTGGTCGAACGGATTGAGGCCCCACAGATGGCCCGCGAAATACGTGCGGTGTTCATAGAAGGCGATCAGAGCGCCGAAGGCTTCCGGGCCAAACTTGGCGTGGCTCAGAAATGAGGAGGCGCGACCTCCCGCGTGAACTTTTTGATTCGCGACAATGTCGGTCAAATCCGGTTCCTCTGCCTTGACCTCTTCCAGGCTGCGGCCATTGGCCAGCACTTCTGCCTGGGCGAGGGCATGTGCAGTCAGGGCTGTGACGCCTTCCGGATCGCGTTCCATGTCTGGTGCCAGGATGAACTCGCAGGGCACGGCTTGTGAGCCCTGGTGCAGCCACTGGTGATAGGAGTGCTGTCCGACAGAGCCTTCTCCGCCCCAGAGCGCCGGGGCGGTAGCCGTCTGAACACCAACGCCATCGGGGCCGACCGTCTTGCCGTTTGATTCCATTTCCAGCTGCTGCAGATAGGTCGGCAGCATGCGCAGGCGGTTAGCATAGGCCAGCAGAACCCGCATTTTCTCGCTGCGCACAGAGGCATTCCAGTAGTCAAGCAGAGCAAGGCGCATCGCCATGTTTTCTGCAACAGGAGTGGACTTCACGTGCGCATCCATATCAGCAGCGCCGCGCAGGATGCCCTCAAAAATGTCTGCGCCGAGATAGATCATGCAGGCGAGGGAGGCTGCAGACCACAGCGAGAAACGCCCGCCGACGGAGAGGGGCATATCGAATACGTGTGCTTCACGCCCGCCAAGCCAGCTTTTTGCGCGATCCGGATTGGCGGTCACCAATGCAAGGTGCTGATCTGACTTGTCGCCGACAGAGGCTTCCAGCCAGGCGCGGGCACGGTTCAGATTGTAGAGAGTTTCTTCGGTTCCGAAGGATTTGGACACACCGATGACCAGCGTGCTTTCCGGATCCAGGCCTTCAAGGGCCCTGTCCAGATCAAACGGGTCAACGTTCGCGCAGAAGCGCAGATCTATGCCGGAGGTGGCCTTGTCACCAAATGCGTCGGCGATCAGGCGCGGGCCGAAATCTGACCCGCCAATGCCGATGTGCAGGACCGCTTGGAAGGGTTTGCCGTTTGATGCCGTGACAGAGCCGTCTGCCATCTTGCGTGCAAATTCCAGCGCTGGCAGCACACTTTGGCGAACGGCTTCGGCTTCACCCTCAAGAGGTGATTGTGCCCGAAGCGCCCAGTGAAGGGCTGGACGATTCTCTGACGGATTTACGATTTCCCCGTCGAACAAGCGCCCTGCGGCTGCTTCCAGGCCTGCTTTCTTGCCAAAAGTCAGAAGAGCTGTCTCGGCGTCCTTATCAAGATACTGACGGGCGAGATTCAGCTTCCAGCCTGATGCAGATAGCGGCGCATCATCAGCGCGGCTTGCTGCGAGCGACGCCAGGGAAGCCTTGTTCAGGCGTTCAGCGTGTTTGGAAAGATCAGCAGGCATATTGAGGTTATCCTTGCGTGAGGTTTTGTCGCCCTTCGCTTATCCGGGGAAGTGGAAGTCGGCAAGACATGAGACCGGACCGCAGTTCTTGGCATTTGAATGCTTGAAACCCGCGCCACACATGGCTATGAGGCGCGTTTAACAGGCTCCTAGCCTGAAGTTTCATTTTGTCCGGCGGGCCGGACACCAAACTCGAACCAAGGAGAGGCCCGATGGCCAAGGCAAAGTTT
>NZ_AWFF01000046.1 GCF_000682755.1 Hyphomonas beringensis | reverse complement strand
ACAAGATGCCGAACAATTTCCGGCATATCGGTCTGATCCACCTGATCCTTCCGAACGCCAGGATCATTGATGCCCGGCGCAACCCGATGGATTGCTGCTGGTCAGGCTACAAGCAGCTCTTCGCGGAAGGGCAGGAATTCACCTATAGCCTTGATGATATCGGCCACTATTATCGCGGCTATGTTGATCTGATGGACCATTGGGATCGCGTTTTGCCGGAAGGGCGCATCCTGAGGGTTCAGCATGAAGATGTACTGGACGATCTGGAAGGCCAGGTAAGGCGCATTCTGGACTATTGCGGTCTGCCCTTCGATGCAGCCTGCGTCGACTTTCACAAGACAGATCGCGCTGTACGCACGGCCAGTTCCGAACAGGTGCGACGCCCCATCAATAAAAGCGGACTTGAACAATGGCGCCCCTATGAGGCACATCTAGAGCCATTGAAAGCCGCGCTGGGGCCAGACCTCGCGCCCTAATAAGGTTCATACGCGTGAGCTCAAGATCTGATGATGCCCTCATCGCCCTGCGCAAGATTCAGCGCATGACAGAACTGGCGGCCAAACGGCTCGCTCAGACTGCGGGCCTGGCGCCCTCTCAAGTGACCGTGCTGCGTCTGTTGAATGAAGGCGGAGAGTTATCTGCCGGGCATATTGCTGAGGCGACCCAGCTGAAGCATGCCACGATCACGAGTCTGGCAGACAAACTCGAAGCACGTGACCTGATCGCCAGACGGCGCTGTGACGAGGACCGCCGCAAGGTCTGGCTCAGCATTCTGCCAGCCGGTCAGGCCGCTCTTGCCGAGGTCCCCGATCCGCTGCACGAGACGTTTGCAAGCCGCTTCGACGAGTTGCCCGAATGGCAGCAAGCCATGCTGATTGCATCTCTGGAGTGCGTCACCAGCCTCCTCAATGCCGAGAAAATAGACGCCTCTCCCTATTTGGACCTGGGGGATATTGCCTAGGTATCGGCAGTTCAGGGCACTTGTCCGTGCATCGTCGCTCCCCCGCGAGTAAATGGCGCGCCGGGGAGGGGGGAATCTGGAACTTGCAGATCGGGCGAAGGAAGGAAAAGAGCAAGGTCCGGAACCTGGCCTGGCGATTAAGGTGCCCGAATTGCAAGTCTCACCCTTTCAAATTCTTGGGTGATGCAATCAGTCTTCTGAGATAGGTCAGAAGCACATCCGCGCGGGATGTCGCCTCATCTCCCACCTGAAACAGAACGAGTCCTGACCACAGGGCGTAAAGACTGATCGCAAGCTGTTGTGTTGGAAGCTGATACCTGAGCTGGAAGCGCGTTTTCAGCGTGTCCAGAACCGAGGCTAGGGCATCATAGCTGGCATTGCGCGCATGAGCGCACTGCGCGGCGAAATCGGCGTCACGCTGCGCCTGTAATTGCAGTTCGATCGCCAACAAGGACCATTGCGTTTGCTCCGCGATCGCCGTGAGGTGTTCTGCAAACCCTTCAAGAGCATGATCGAGCGTATCGCTCGACGCGGATTTCACCAGAGACTGCAGCAGGACGGCTTCCCGTTCGATATGACGTTGGAGAACCGAGAGCAAAAGGTCCTGTTTGCTTGCGAAGTTGGAATAGAAGGCACCCTGGGAGAACCCCGCCTTCTCGCACACGGTCCGAAGCGAGGTCGCATTGACCCCGCCTTCGGCGAACAGGCTTTCAGCCGCATCCAGAAGGCGCTCGCGTGTGCGCTGTTGCTGTTCCTGCCGCGACAGTCGACGGGGCGCATGTGTCATGGCGAGGCTCTTCTGGTTGTGGCCCGAGGTTCAGCGCTCAATTCACTCAAACCCTTTGCGGACGTTGGCAATCCAGCTCCCCAGCGACTTCAGCGCGGTGCCGCCCTTGGCGGCCAAAGTATCGACTTCGGCCTCGAAGGCTTCACGACGCTGATTATCGGCTTCAGGCAAGGGTGGGAGGATATGTGCATAATAGGTCTTATCCAGCAACCGGTGCAGCAATCTCTCCCCCAGGAACGGCTTGCCACTATTCAGGGCGCGCGCGCCCCTGATCAGATTGCGGATGTCATACTGGGTTGGGCTGATATCGGGCGCCTGCTTGGGAATGTTCAGCAATTTGTAGACCCCGACCCGGGCAGTGCGGATAGACGCTTCCATGGTGAATATGATGTCGTTGCGGGTTTCCACGAACTGCCCGATGAGGCCCAGATTCGTGCATCCTTCCGGCACCACATGAGGCCGGTCGCCGGCGGCGCGCTTCATGAATTGCGCCGTGATATAAGGCATCAGCGCGGTGCGCACCTTCGTGTTGGCGACCACGGCATCGATCTGGTCTTCAATCCCCAGATGATGGCAGAGTTCGCTGAGAATCTCCCGCCCCGTGCACTCCGGCATCGTCTTGCTGACATGATTGCCGGGCTGGTCCATCAGCAGGCCGTAGACCCACAAGACGAGCGTGTCTTCGGGTTGGTCAGGAAAATGAGGCTGCCGGTTGCACGTCACGTTCAGCAGCCAGTTCGAGTCCGTGAAGGTGATGATGCCGCCTGTCACCGTGCGTCCCGAGTACGGATCATTGACGGAAAGCGTCTTGAGTTTGTCGACCAGAGGCGAGGGTTTGCAAGTCAGGGTGGCGGACTCCCAGATCGACTGGTCAGTGTCGCCATAGAATTTTTCAGGATGGCCGAAGACATCTGATTTTTCCGCCAGGTTCCGCCAGAGCGTCCAGCCGCTTTGCTCGCCGGGCTCATGCCGTCCGACGGTCAATTGGGGCACGGTATCCATATCGCCATAGGCGGTGTTTTCCGTCATCGAGCCTGTCAGTGCAAAGACGAGATCGGTGTCACCAACCTCCAGTCGCTGCGGTTGACCTGAGACAGTGCAGACAATGCCAGTCACAGTTCTACGCCCGTCGGCCTCGCTCAGCTCCAGATCCTGCACGCGCGTGTCGAACTGAAACCGCACGCCTTTCTGGCGCAGCATGTCCGCCAGCGGTTTGATGAAGGTATCATACTGATTGTATTTGGGAAAAACGAGGGCGGACAAATCCCCGAAACCGTCCACCGAATCCAGGAAGCGGTGCATGTACAGCTTGGTTTCCAGAAGGCTGTGACAGTTCTTGAAAGCGAACATGGAGCGGAACAGCGCCCAGAAATTGCTGCTCAGAAAACCTTTGGAGAAGTATTCCTCAATGGTTACATCATCGAGGTCTTCCTTTCTCTTCAGCATCAGACGGATCATTTCCCATTGCTGGGATCTGGTCAGCCCCATATCCTTGAAGTCAATGATTTCACCCTGATTGCGCATCAGGCGCGCCTTGGAATAATTGGGGTCGTTGTCATTAAGCAGGCGGTATTCATCGAGGACCGAGTAGCCCTCAGGCAGTTCCACGGCCGGGACATCCTGGAACATGTCCCACAGGGTGTCATAGTTCCAGTTCATCTCTCTCCCGCCCCGGATAAGGTAGCCTTCATCTGGGTTGCCGGCGCCGTCCATTGAGCCGCCCTCAACATCCATCTCTTCAAGAACGGTGATATTGGCGGGCGGCATATGGCCATCCCGGACCAGGTAAAATGCTGCGGCGAGCCCGCCAATACCGCCACCGATAATCCAGGCTTTCCGGTCTTCCACGCCGGGCGTGGGAAGGGGGCGGTGACGGGCATAAGGGCCAACGAAATCTGGGGGCGGTAAGGTGTTCTTCGCCCGGTGGCTCCAATAGCCCGCCGTAGCGTCAGGCTCGTGCTCGAAACCGTCCGGAGCAGTGGAAGGAGTGAAAGGGCCGAATTTTGTGCCATGGGTCATGTGAGGCTCCGCTATCTGTCATCTGGCCGTGCTGAACGTGGCGACCTTGTGAACAAGACATGGCAACTGATCTCTGGATATCAATTGATATGTGGAATTTCTGCCCTGTGCATAATGTCGCATCAGAACAGGCCCGGCGGTTCCTGTTCGCAAGCGCAAATGGGCGTCCGCAGCGTCAGGGGGGGCGAGCGGAGGCGAGAGAGGCTAGGAAAAGAAAAATGGCGCACCCAAGAGGATTCGAACCTCTGACCTCTGCCTTCGGAGGGCAGCGCTCTATCCAGCTGAGCTATGGGTGCTGAGCCGTGTCCCGTCTTTAGGGCAAGCTGGCGGGGCGTGCAACGCCGGAGTGCGGTTTGTACACCAAGGGTGATTTGCTTGCCGGGGCAGGTAGGCTAGGTCTGTTCGAGGCAATCATTTCAGGAGCCATTCATGCGCGTCTTTTCAAAGTGTCTGACGGGTCTTGCGGCCTGTACATTCCTGGCTCTGGTGGCTTGCGGGCAGGGCGATACGCCCGCTGATGAGTCAAAGGTCGCGGTTGCGGCTGAAGCTGAGGAGGCTACCGAGAGAGCTGAAATGCTCGAGGCGCAGAAAGCCGCCTATGAGGCCGCGCTGGCAGAGGCGGAAGCCTCCCGCGGTGCTGGCGAGCCAGCGCTCTGGACCCTGCAGGATGAAGACACGACGCTCTACATCATGGGCACAGTACATCTGTTGCGGCCGGATTTGAAATGGCGCAGCGATGCTATCGATACGGCGCTGGAAGAGGCCGATACGGTGGTTTTCGAAGCAGATGTTACCAGCCAGCAGGCGGCATCAGAAATGATGCGCTTCATTTCCAGCAAGGGCATGTTTACCGACGGACGCCAGCTGACCAGCTTGTTGACGGAGGTCGAAAAAGCGGAGCTGCAGAAGGCGCTGGATCATCTTGGTCTGCCGCTTGGGGCGATCCAGCCGATGAAGCCCTGGTGGGCGGCGGTCAACTTGTCCGTCATGCAAATTCAACAGGAAGGCTTTGACCCGAATTCCGGCGTCGAGAAGGTTATCGAGGCCGAGGCCGTGGCAGAAGGGAAATCCTTTGCATATCTGGAAACCATCGACGAACAACTTGGACGTCTGGCAGGCATGCCAGAGGATGAGCAGGTTGATTTCCTGATCGGCTCGGCAGAGTCCATCGAAGAGGGGGCAGATGTGCTTGACGTGCTGGTATCAGAATGGGCTGACGGAGATGTGCATGGCATCGGCCTGTTGATGGCCAATCCCGACATGATCGGATCGGATGAAGTCTATGATGCGCTTCTTAAATCGCGCAATGAAGACTGGGTCGGCAAGATCGAAGCAATGCTGGACGAGCCCGGTACGCGTCTGATCGCTGTCGGGGCAGGGCACTTGGCCGGCGAGGACAGCGTCATCAAATTGCTTGAGCAGGAAGGCTATGAAGTCTCCGGGCCATAAGCCCGGGCTTTCCGTCTTTTTGCGCGCTTAAAGCGTGTCGGCCGACCGCCGCAGGGCCAGCAAGGCCTGATCGAGAATTTCCTCACTGGCGCAGCAGACAATCTGACCGCCGAGCTTTGGCGTGTTACCGCGCCAGTCTGTTGCCAGACCGCCAGCGCCGCGGACGACCGGAATCAGCGCCGCCACATCCCAAGCCTTCAGGCAGCTCTCGGCCACAAGGTCAATCGTCCCGGCGGCGAGGCGCGCATAGGCATAGGCATCCAGCCCATAGCGCGTCAGGCGGGCCGTGGCGCGCAGATGCGTCCAGGCGCCTTGTTCGGCCGGGTTGAGGATGAAGGGATCTGTCGTGGAGATGACGGCCTGGCGCAGGTCCTTGCAGTCCGACACATTCAGCATGGTCGTCTGACCGTCTTTCTGCATCGCCGCTCCGCCCGGCCATCCCATATAGCGCTCGCCCAGAACGGGCTGATCAATAATGCCGATCAGCGGCGTGCCTTCCGCATCGCAGAGCGCGATCAGTGTGGTCCAGGACGGCAGGCCAGCCACAAAGGCGCGTGTGCCATCGATCGGGTCCAGCAGCCATGTCAGGCCATTTTCTGAGGATTTTGCCGGGAATTCTTCGCCGGTGATCCCGTAGCCCGGGCGCTCGGAGGCGATGAGGGTGCGCATGGCGTCTTCGGCTGCCCGGTCTGCGACCGTGACGGGGTCGAAATCGGATTGCGGCGAGGCCTTGTTGTCGATCGCCGTCAGCGCACGAAAATGCGGCCTGATCGCTGACCAGGCCGCGTCTGCAAGTTTGCCCGCAAAGGCAAGATCTTCATCAATGGAGAAAGAAGCAGTCATCCGGGCAGGGCTTGCCTTGCCCGGCGGTCAGCGTCAAGCAACGCCGCTATTTGTCGTGTCAGCTTCCAGCGCTTTGGCCAGCTCCAGTAGGCGTTTGCGAGGGCGCTCACCCAGACGATAATATGCGCGAACCAGTTCCAGCGTTTCCTTTTGCGAGAGGATGTCGCCTTCCATGCGCTCGGCATCGTTGGCTGCATCCGGGGCGTCGGAAGCAGGGATACCGTCAAAGAAGTACTGAACGGATACGTTCATGGCCTTGGCCAGTTCATACAGGCGCGAGGACGTAATGCGGTTTGCGCCACATTCATATTTCTGGATTTGCTGAAAACGCACGCCAACCTGACTGGCAAGGTCCTGTTGAGTCATTCCAAGCAGCCGGCGGCGGCGGCGCAGGCGTTTGCCTACGTGGAGGTCGGTTTCATCAGCCATGTTTTTCTCCTTGCGGATGAGATCGGTGCAGTCCCAAATTGGGATATCTGCGGATCTCTCTCGCAATTGGCATGCCGATGGTCACGGTTGCCCAAATTTTGGGCGCACTCCAGTAAATGCAGGGATATGGGCAATAACCTATTGCGTTTTGTGCGCCGCAACATAAATCTGGTCCTGCACTCCGGTGCAGACGCCTCTGGCGTTTCCTCCCTTTGACCTCGGCCGCGCTTATTAAGCGCGGCCCTTTTTTTTGAGCAAAAATAGGGGGGCAGTCATGCTCTCCGGCCTAGCGGAGAGGCACCTGTCCGGAGGCCACCAGGATCTCCTGAATGACAGCAGAAACAATGGTGCGCATGCTCTCGAAGTTCGCTGACGGGTGTACCGCCTCTTCATCCATATACAGACCGCGATTGATCTCAATCTGCAGGGCGTGAACATTGCGCTTTGGCCGTCCATAGCGCCGGGTGGTGTAGCCGCCCGCATAGGGCGCATTGCGCGCGACGGTCAAACCATGCGCGCGGAAGGTGCGCTCCACCCGGCCCGTGAGCCGCGGATCGCAGCTGGAGCCGAACCGGTCTCCCAGAACAATATCTGCCAGATGTCGCCTGCCAGGCTGAACACTGGGCATGGAATGGCAATCAATCAGGATCACGCGGCCATGAGTCTCTTTCAGGGTGGTCAGTTCCTGGCTGAGGCGGTCATGATAGGCGTCATGTATGTCTGACAGCCGTGCGGCCCCTTCGGCGCAGGACATGCGTTGCCCATAAATTTCTTCTCCGCGTGACGCGACACGGGGCAGGCAACCAAGGCCCGCTTCGACGCGGGCCGTGGGGGCACCGCAGGCGCGTGGGACGCCGTCATGGAACATGGTCGGGTCCAGTTCCCGCGGATCGCGGTTCAGATCCGTCACGGACCGGGCATAGCGCGCGGCCATCAGCATGCCGCCATGGGCCGGTGCGTCTTCAAACAGCTCTTCAACGAAGGCGTCTTCAGTTCGCCTTACCGTTTCCAGAGGCACGCAGAGCGCTGATTTCATGCTGTCAGGATAGACATTTCCGGAATGCGGAGAGGCAAAAATGACGGGGCCGTACATTTTTTCTGGAAAATTCAGTGTGAAGGGGGCTTCATAGCGAATAGGGGCAGCAGCCGGTTCCGACGCGTCTTGCGCAGATTGAAAATGCGCAGATCTATCAAGAAACTGGGGGGCATCTGTCATCTGGCTTATGGTTTCCCAGTTCGCCGGAAGGTCAAGCATTTTCGCCGCTTCGCGTCATTTTCGGGTGCAAAAAAGCCAGGGGCAGCAAACAGCGATTCACCGCTGATTTACCCAAATGCTGCTTTATGCTTAGGGTACGACTTCTAAGAGGGGGCATTCAGCGTGACCAAGATCCTGCTGGCCGAAGATGACGATTCCATGCGTACCTTCCTGGCTGCCGCGCTGCGTCGTGCGGGCCATGAAGTACAGGATTATGCCGATGGCGAGACGGCGCTTTCTGCGCTGGAGCGTGAAGTCTTTGACCTGTTGCTGACGGACATCGTCATGCCAGGCCTTGATGGTATTGAGCTTGCCCGTCGGGGGGCGGAGCTGGATCCTGCCATGAAGATTGTCTTCATCACCGGCTTTGCCGCTGTGGCGCTCTCCTCAGGCGCGCCGACACCCGCTGGCGCGAAGGTCCTGTCCAAGCCCTTCCATCTGCGTGAAATCGTCGACGAAGTCGACAAGGTCATGGCGGCGTAATGGGCGGGGGCTCGGATCATGAGCCTCAGAAGCTTCTGAAATCAGTTGTGAATGATGCCGGGCGGCACTTTTTTGATGCTCCGGCAGCCCTCAGCATGGATGAATGCGTCATTCGTCTCGGTCTGCTGGAAGGGGTCAACGTCGTTTCCATGATGCCGGCGGAGATTGGCCAGTGGCTTGTCTTCCAGTTTGAGGGCTATGCTTTTTCGGCCAGCAATCCCTTTGGAGAGGTCTGGTTTTTTGCCGATGACCCTGAAACTCCGGACGGAATACTGCAGAAAATTGCACTCTGTGTCGTTGGACCGACAAAGGCGTCTTGACGACGCGCGCCGAATTATCCATTACCCCTGCTTCCCGATGGGATCGGGGGCGGTTAGCTCAGTGGTAGAGCACTACGTTGACATCGTAGGGGTCACAAGTTCGAACCTTGTACCGCCCACCATTCCTTTCAAAGACTTAGCCCCATCTGCCCCCTGAGCGTCATCGCCGTTTTGGCAACGTTCTGGCAATGTTAGCGGCCGGATGTTGGTCGGTACGATAATTTCGGCCAGCAGCTTTTCGAGCGCGATCGACGACGCGGACAGGTAAGACGGGTCAAACGGCGCATAGATTTCGGTGATCGAGAAGCCGTGCTGCTTATGCCCGAGCTGTGCAGAGACCTCCCAGGCAGGCACACCGGAAGCTCTCAAATAACGCGCAACCGTGTGACGGAGGGAGTAAGGCTGGACGGCGCCATCAAGACCTGCGGCTGCCCGCACGCGCCGCCAGGCGGCTTTCACCTCTTTCACCCGCTTCTTCTTGTACATGATGAGCCACGGCCCTTCACCCATCTCGTTGCGAAGGGTAGGGGGCAGCTTCACGCTCGGACGGTATTTCTTGGTTTGCTCACGTCCAGGCGGATTGAGATGCACAAGCCCGTGTTCGAGATCGATCTGTGAGAGGTTAAGCTCGCAGATGGCGTCCGGCCGGCCCGCCGTGCCGATCATCCAGAGAATGAAGCGTTTGAGGTATTCCTTGTCTGCAAGGTGATAGAGCGCGCGCAGCTCCTCGACCGAGAGCGGGCGGCCCTTGGGCGGCACATGGCCGACCTTTTCCTGCCGGATGAAGGGCGCGCCCTGAATGATGCCCTTCTTGTAAGCCATGTTGATGGCCGCGCGTCCGGAAGAGAGCACCCGGTTGATATAGTTGGCGCTGCGCCCGGTTTTCTTCAGCCAGGCAATGAAGCCATCGATGGCTTTCGGTTTGGTGGCTTCTGCCACGCTCTTCTCGCCAAAATAATCGAGCCAGAGATTGAGCGCGATCCGCGCCGCCTCGTGGCTCGGAATGTTCATCGCATGCTCTTCATAATAGAGCCGGATGATCGTCGCGAGCGGCACATCTTCGATGCGGGCATTCTCGGGGTGGTGCTCGCGCGCATACCACTCCCTCAGGAGCTGCTTGGCCTCTTCAAGGTCTTCCGTGCCAAGGCTAGCGCGGCGCGTGCATCCTCGCTCTGCGTCCCACCAGTATCGGTACCATGCGCCGGAGTCCCCGCGCCGACCGAGCCAGGTCTCGCCGAGCTTGAGGGGGGGCTTGCTGCCTTTGCGTCCGGCCACTGCACACTCTCGATCAGATGATCGGCGATCTGGAACCCGAAATAGGCGATCGCCCGTTTACCCTTGCGGATAAATCCGATCTTTCCGGCAAGCCGCAGCTTTTTCAAGGTCGCGGG
This sequence comes from Hyphomonas beringensis, assembly GCF_000682755.1. GTDB lineage: Bacteria > Pseudomonadota > Alphaproteobacteria > Caulobacterales > Hyphomonadaceae > Hyphomonas > Hyphomonas beringensis. The sequence continues at coordinate 23,821 of NZ_AWFF01000046.1, read as the reverse complement.
GTGAATTCCGATGATTTCAGCCGCTTCGGGCTCTTTATACTGGCGGTAGAGCAGGAAGCCATTTTCACCGGCAATCTGGCTGCGCAGGGCTTCAATGTCGAATTCGCTGCCTGCCGCCATGATGTCTGGAGCCTCTCCCGCCGGTGCACCTGTGATCGTCACAGCCTCTAACAAGCATCGCGCCATGAGGCGATGTGATATGAGGCGATAAGTCAATCAGACTCAAGGTTTGAGGACGAATGGCGACGGGTCTAAAAAGCTGTGATACGCTATTTGCGAACCTCGATGTGACATCGTGATATGGACTGGATCACATGGCCAATGGCGCAGATGACATGCAAGGCGTGATCGACCGCGAAGCGGGGAAGGGGAGTGTCGAAGCGCGCCTCGACCGGCTTCAGGAAGCGGTGGCTGAATTGAGCCGGTTCGATCGGCTTGCCAAAGACCGCCCCGCAGAACTGGGCACGGAAAGCGAGCTCAGGGACGCGCGCGAAATTCTGGTCAACAGCGTCCAGGAACGCGCCCGCGAAATTTCGCCGATCGAAATGGCCCGCGCGCTCGATCAGGTTCCTGAAAGCGAACGCTCCGAAATTGCCACCGCCTGGGGCAATGCTCAGGAGGGTGGTCAAATGGACCGGGACCGCGAAGCGGATAGAGATAGCAGTAGGACCGACTAGGTTTCTATTTGGCCGGAAGGCCCAATTCATCAAAAAATGCGCGATTGCGCTCTGTTGCAGATGTTACAAGGCCATCGAACGAGATGACCTGTATGTAAGCGTTGTATACTTCATCTGGATGATACCCAAAAAATCCGAGCCCATCTGCTGTTCGCTTTAATTGGTGAAGCCTGCAACAGTCTTCCAGATGGGCAGTGAAGTCAGCGATGATATAAATGAACCCCGGAATGCGATCCGCATTTGGAATGGGCCTACCGTCTCTTGTGGCGGCACCTTGTCTTAGCCGCCGAAGATATCCGAGGGATTGAAGCACAGGATCTTTATCCTCGCTTTCCCCAGCCTTGAAATCATTTCGCATGGGGCGTTTGATTTCGACGACCGTGAGGGACGCCTGTTGATTTTGTTGGTCACCAACAAGTAGAGGGTTGTCGAAAATGCGCAGCGAAGTGATATCCGGCTCTTTGCCTGTATCATTGGAAGTTGTTGGGTTTGAGCTGAGTGGCTTGTCTGATGCCAGATAATGATGAAAGGCGAGTCGTTCATCGACCAGCCAGAGGTTTTGTCTCTTAAACTCCGTGTCATCGGAGGTAATCCGCATGGGGACAATCAACTCGTGGATTAGGTCTTCTCTAGAAAACTTCCCATCTTGTTTCTTGTTGATGGCCGATCTGAGAAGATCGATCACGACTCTGCGGTGCATCACATAATTTGCCAAATCCGACTGCTTGAGGTCTGCGGCTGTTTGCAAATAGTGCTCAAGGCGAGCTCTATATTCGGCCTCTGATTCTCCTGGCTTGGGCTCCATGATGTCGTGCCCCTGAGCAAGGAGCTCCTGTTCGACGCGAGACACTTCTCGGTGCAGAAGAAGGTCGAGGTCCTTGTCTGCAATATTTGGATCAATACAAAGGCGATCCGCGCCTATGTGGGATAGGAGAGGTCGATATTTGGGAGCGACCTCCGAGACAAACGTATCAAGCTTCTTTCGGCCGGCCGCGATATTGCCTTGCAGGCTGTCGGCAAGAAAAACTTCAACACGGGGTAAAACTTCGGAACGAATGTCCGAGTACGATATCACCTCATCCGCGTACATTTCCGGAGCGTCGTCTTCAATATTGAACCCGGTTCTCTGTCCGGTGACTTTATCATCAAGGTAGCCGCCCGTGAGATAAGCGGCGTAAACAAAGTCACCATCGTCATCAGAAATGTTTGGAAACAAGCCCTGAATTTTGCCCGTCAAATTTTCCTCTTTGACCAATCGGCCAGCGGCGCAGTAGCCAAGTATGTGCGCTTGCTTCTTCGTGGCTCGAATTTTGACGTGAGTGATTTCAAACGCGCGACCCTTTATCTGAAAGTTCTCAGTCGAAGACGACGTGTGCATATACTCATCGTATAGATCAAAGAGGTCCTTATCGTGTTCGCCATCATGCAAACGTATCGTTGGGACACCTTCTTTGCGGACGAAATACCACAAGCAGTGTTCGAGTAACCCCAGCGCGATGTGCTCCAGTGATTTTGGCGTCGCCCGTGCGTATTTTTCTCGAAAGCGGCAAAGTTCGATTTTCGTTTTGATTGGCGCATCGACGACGCTTGGATCTTCGATGCTTGAGACTTCGGATTTTGCATCAAAGCGAAACTTTCGGCGCTCAATCAATCCTTCCGCGCGAAAGGTAGAGTCCACAAGAACATAATCGAAGGCTTTCAGCCAAAGCAGTCGGCCAATTCCTCGACATCCCTTATCTTCTTTATGAAGACTATCCAGCTTGTTGAATGAAGTCCAATTGCCTTCATCAAAGCCTGGGCCTTCATCAATGATCGTGAAGCCCACAACGGGCTTTTCAGCTTTACTGTTCTTATCGAGTTCGAAATCGGTTTGATTGTTACGGTTGATGAAAACATCGATGTGGTAGGAATCGATTGCCTTATCTTCGAGTTTTGCCAAGTCTTCTATGGATTGGATTGAATTTACCACTGCTTCGTACAGCGGCATCAGACCTTTTGAATAGGGAAGGTCGGTATTTCGAAGGCGGCCTTGAAGTGTACTTTCCATTTGGATTCTTTGTGTTTTGCTGCCGTTCGGTACTGCAGCAAGTCCCCTAAAACCGATGAGCTGAGAAAACTAGCACCATCGGAACAAATATTGAACAAAAATATGTGCGTAAAATCAATCATCCCGGTCGCGATCAATCTCCCGATCCCGCTCGGGCGATCTTGGATCGCGCTCCGCACCATTCGCCCGGTCGAAAGCGCCGCGCGCATCGATCAGTTTGGCGAGATACGCCAGGCGCGCATCCTCGCCGTCGGTTTTGGCATTCTTGCGCCAGCTTGACTGCAGGTCTGCCTGAAGTGCCGCCTTTTTGCGGGCGTCGTCCAGCGCAGCCGTTCGTTCCGCATTGCGCACGCGCCATGCCTGTCCGTAGGCAGAGGTCTGGGCCTGTTGCCGCTTCTTGAGCTGATTGCGCTCCTCTTCAAAATGCCGCCGATTGGCTTCGAGCTTTTCATCGCGTGCAGCTTTGGCACGCTGTGCCACGTCCGCCATGCGAGCATCCTGCGCTTTCTGAAGTTGTCGGCGTTTGGCGGCCTGCGCTTTATCAAACACGGCGCGGCGTTCGGTGGCGCTGACCACAACGCGAAATCCTTGTGTGAGAAGTCCCTTGTTCTGTTCATCCTCGATGTTGCGGGATTTTTGCAGCGTGGAGAGGACGTTTTTGGCCCGGCCAAGAAAGGAGGCTTCGAGGGCCTCGAAGGTTTTCTGTTCGGCTTTCTGGGCCCGATTGAGCGCGGTCCATTGTGGCCGGAAGCTGTCTCGGATTTCGGCGCGCTTCTTGTTCAAGGCCCGCCGGGCTTCGCTCTGGATGGCAGCCCGGCGTGCCTTGTGGGACTCAGCGAGCCGATCCCAGGCCTGTGCCTGCAGGGCTTTCATATTACGGCCTTTGAGGGCAAGGGCGGCATCCTTCTTGGCCTGAGCGGCCAGAACAGCCTCAACAAGGTCATTGTCATTGGCGGCCTTGGCAGCGCGCTCTTCTTCGAAAGCGCGTTTGAGGCTGCGGCGTTTGCCCTTCACATACTCGCCCTTGTCACGCGCCGCATTATTGATCTGCCGGTCAGGGGTGGCGTGTTCAGTCCCATGGCGCTCAGAATAGGCCTGCGCCCATCGGGAGGCCTTCAGCTGGTCATTGGAAGAGGGGAGCAGAACGCCATGCTCGCCATGCACCCGGTTGAGCATGATGTGGAGGTGGCGGGAGTCAGTGTCGGAATGGGCGTAATAGATCGCCTGATGCTCGCTCGCCTTTTGCACGCGGATCGGCTTGTTCTTGCCGCGCCCGCCGGTTGCGCCGAGCGCGCGCAGCAATTCATCGGCAGCGGCCTGCATGTCTTCCGGCGAGCGGCCTTCCTCGTCATGGAAGGAGAGCACGATGTGCATGACATGGGCAGAGGATTTGCGCCCGGTGGCGGCGATGCCGGCGGAGGCCTTGAGCGCGTTCTGCGCCATGGCGGTGGCGGCCATGATGCGCCAGGCCTGATCGGGATCATCGCTGGCGAGATTGCGGGTGGTCATCCACTCGACCCGTTCCGTTGTGGTTGAGGACCCCGCATCATGGGCGCAATAGGCGTGCAACCCCTTGAAGGAATGCCCTGCCGACCCGCTGGGATTGATAACGACGATCATGGGCCACCGACGCCTTCCAGCGCGCGGGCGAGCACCCGGCGCAGCTCGTCTCCGATCTCGCGCCAGTATTGCTGGAACTGCCGGCCCGTATGGGTGGCGCGGGCGAGCTGGTTCACATTATGGCCGATCGCGTTGAGCTCGGCGATGAGGGCGGGATCGGTGACCATTTGGCGGCTTGCGACGGTCTGGCCGAGAATGCGGCGGCGAACATAGTCAATCTCGCTGAGACCGGCCGCACGGGCCTGGCTTGCCAGCCACTCCCGTTCGGCAAGGGTCAGTCTGAGATTGTAGCGCTCGGTGCGCTTTTCGTTCTCCGCTTTCGTCGGTCGGGCCATTCCGCTTCCTCCGCCTGAAGAATCCAAGGACGTTCCTTGGTCGTGATCCAACGTCGAAACGTTGGGCCATGGGGCTCAGTCCAGATGGGGAGAGGGCAGGTCTCCCCAAGCTCTGGTTTCGGGGTTCTTAGGGGCCGGTGAAAGCACCCCCTAAGTCGCAATCCAACGGGCGATGCCGTTGGTGCGGGATGGGTTCAGGGAAGGGGCGCAGAGCCCACTTCCTGATCGAGGGTCAAGGGGCGCGAAAGCTCCTTGCCAGATCGCGGCGGCCTTCCTTCAGGAAGTCCCGCCAGCGAGTTTTTGGGCACCAAAAACATATCTGGCTCCTCCTACTTGGCTGAAGTTTATCCACAGGCGAGAGGTCGGTTCAAGAGGGAAGATTTGTCCGCATACAATTGTGTGCTTGCCGCCAGCACGGAGGGTGCATCATGACCCTCCATTGCGCCGCCTGCGCCTTTTCGTCCGGTCCCTCCTGGCCCTGATGGGCCAAGGGTCCGGACCGATGATTGCGTCTACGCCTGCGGGCGTAGTCCTTTTCCAGAATTGCGGTTGGCAGAGGGCTCAGATGAGCATGCCGAAAGCGGGTCCCGGTGGCCCGGTCCCGCCTCGGCGATTTGTCTGCAGATCAGCTATTTGCCGCGCTCGACATCATTGATGAAAATGACGCCTTCACCGCGTGTCAGTTCGATCGGCACATGGTCGAAGCGGAGAATGCCGCCCTTGCCATTCTTGCGCGGCCAGATGGCGCCGATTTCACGGGCCTGTCCGAGCTTGTCATTGCCGTCCTCATCCTTGCCGATGATACAGGCGAACGAGACGCGATGGGTGGGTTTGAGGGTTGTAGCCATTTGATTTGTCCTTTCAGTTTGCCGGCCGAACCATTCCTGCCGCGCGAAGGACGATCGGGACCGCATACTGCCGCTCCGCATGGGCGACACGGCCGGCGCAGCCGGGTGGTGCGGGCTGCCCATTGCGGACCCAAAGGGCAGGGCGGCGGGATCACGGTTCCAGGCATGCGCGATGGTGGCGGGGCATGGTTGAGCGGCCGATCCATGCAAAGGACAAGCTGGCTCAGCGGATAGGCTCCACCCATAAGGCGTTTGCCAGTCAGGTCAGATGAGTGTTCCGGGCAGTTGAGGCAGACGGGGCCGGATCGGGCAAATTGCCCGCGTCTGTCCAAAAGGGCAAAAAACCCTGTTGACCGAGGGTGTAACCTTCGCGTGAAAAGACAGTCAGAGTTTTTATGCGGGCGCGTAGCGTAAGTGGGGGAATGCATGTCTCAGGAGATGGGGCCGTCAGCCGATGCGCTGGCGACAGCGCGATGGGCTGATCCGGAGTTTGTTGCGGGCCGCTATGAGTTTAAGCCGGGCGCTTTCTGGCTCGGCCGTCATCCGCATCTGAGTGAGATACCCATTGGTTATCTCGATGATCGCCACGTCCTCGTGTGCGCCGGCACGCGCTCCGGCAAGGGGCGCTCACTCATCCTCAACAATCTGGCCATCTGGCCAGGTTCGGTCGTCTCCTATGATCCCAAGGGCGATCTCGCGACGATTCTTGCGCCGCGCCGGGGCAGGGGGAATGAATATTGTGAGGGCATGGGTCAGGATGTGTTTGTCCTTGATCCCAAGCGTGTCGCCGAGGTCGATGAAACCTACCGGGCCTATTTCAACCCGCTCGATGCGCTCGATCCGGAGGATGAGGATTTTCTAATCTGGTGCGATCGGATCGCCACTGTGATTGTCAAGAAGACCGAAGGTACGGAGTCGGCGCACTGGGCCGACAAGGCCAAGATCTTCATTTCGATGCTGATCGCGCATGTCGCGAGCAGCAAATATTATCAGGGTCAGGACCGGTCGCTGCTGACGGTGTACAGGCTTTGTCAGGAAGGGCTTCACGATCTCGCCGAAAAGCTCCGCAAGGAAACCGGCAAGGCGCAAGACCCGTTCTATATGCTTTTGCTGGAGGTTGAGGATAACAAGGTCAGCAAGGGCGGATTGAGCACACTTGCCCGCAGTTTTCTGATCGACAAAGCCGATCAGCCGAAACTGTTCAATTCGGTCCGCAATGAAGCGGCCATGCAACTGGCTTTTCTGAAGTCGCAGGCGATCCAGCGCGTGTTGGCCCCATCCGGCGAAGAGGGGCCGAGACCCCTCGACATGGACAGGGTGAAGACCGATCCGAAGGGGGTGTCGGTCTTTGTGGTCCTGCCGACGGAAGACAGTGATGAGTTTTCGCGCTGGGCCAATACGGTCTTTCTCTGTCTGTTTGCGGCGGCGCGCCATCAGCGCGGTCAGCCGGCGTGCGGTCACCAGACCCTGTGTGTGCTCGATGAGTTCCTTGACCTCGGCAAGAATGATTATGTTGCCTCCGCGCTGCGCAACATTGCGGGGGCCGGTGTCAAGCTGGTCATTGTGGTTCAGGGGCTTGGTGAGTTGAATGCGCTTTACAAAGACAGCGCAGATGCCTTTTTCACCAACAGCGGATTGAAACTGTTTTTCGGCGATACGGGCCGCGACGGGGCGGTCTTCATAGAGAAAACGCTCGGCGAAACACAAATTGTCATGACGGTGCGCTCGACATCGGAGAGTCATTCAAACCAGACCAGCACTTCAGATTCTTACGCATTTGGCGAAAGCGCCAGCACCGGTACATCCGACACGACGGGGGAGAACTGGCAACGCTCCCGGTCTGATACCAATGGCACGCAATGGTCGAAGACGCGCGGATGGAGCGATGGCGTGAACTGGGGGCGGTCTGAGAACTGGGGACGTTCAGAAGGGGATAGTGCCGGCCGCAATTATGGACCGCATGTCTTCTTTCAACCACTTAATCGGGCGACCAGCTATGGAACGTCGTCCAATCACTCGTCAGGCGGGGCATCGTCGCGGGGCTGGCAGATGGGCCGAAATGGGGCATCGACCCGTGGGGGACAGCGCTCGACTGCCTATACGAGTTCGACGGGTGGCCAGTCTTCGACCACACATACGAGTCAATCTGGCCAATCCCGTACCTGGACACAATCGAGCAGTACGAGCGAAGGGTATACGGTCAGCGGTGGAACGGCGGAGCAATATCACAAAAAGCCCCTGCTTGCGGCCCACGAAGCCCAGAACTATTTGCGCGCGTTCACCGATGTGGACATGGATCATCCTGCCTATCCCGGCCTCATGCTGGTCATGATTTCCGGCGAGCTTCCGTTCTTCCTGCGAAGATCGAACTATGATCAGGACCCTTATTTTGTGCGGTGTTTCTCACCTGATCCGGCGCACACCTTCATCCCGATCGAGCAGCAGCCACTTCTGGGGCATGAATACACGGAAGAGCATATCTGGACGATTAAGCTGCCCAAGCTGATGATCGAGAACGGCTATGAGGGCGCTGCCAGTCTTCGAAAACATGCGCGTTTCACCGCCGCTGAAGACCTTTTCTCCTATCAGAGTCCTTCGACCCATTCTCAGACGGTTGCTGCGTCGATGAAAGGGACCGTCATGGACCTGCCTGACGAAGAAGAACGCACGGCCAACGGTTCGATCATGACCATTCGGGCGGACATTCCGATCGGTGAGAAAGAAAAGGCGGCGTTCAAAAGGATTTTCTTCGAAAAGACGATTGCAGAAATAAAGAGTAGGCTGGAAGAAGACCGGCGTCGTGCTGAGGCCGACGCTGCGCGGAAGCGTAAAGCTGATGAAGAAGCCCGCCGCGCAGAAGAGGCCAAACGGAAAGAGCGGGCGGAACAACAGCGGAGAATTGACGAGGCTGAGCGCGCACGCAAACAGGAGCGGGATCAGAAGCGCTATCGAACAGCCCAAGCAACTGTGTTTACCCTCTTTGCTCTATTCGCGGCGGCATGTGGGGTTTTCACCCTCGTGCTTGGACTGCAGGATGACAGTATCCCGGGATGGGTAACGGCGGTAGGGGTGATCATTTCGGCAGGCTTAGCCTGGTTCCTCTACGAGATGCGGCAGTGACGCCCAGGCCTAACGTTCCATCCCATAATCGTCACCGCGATCTGCCTGCTGATTGTTTGTCGCTTCCGGCGTATCCTGTTCACGCTGAGCTGCATCGCGTTGCGCTTTGAGCTCGGCGATCTTGTCCTGCTTGTAGCGCTCCGCCATCGCTTCAATCTGTTCGTCGGACCAGCGTTCGGAAAAGTCCTTAGCGTCCGTTTCGCGGCGCCACTCATCAGGGGGCACATTATGAATGACAGGGGTGTCGTTCTCGACCATGGATGAGCCGCGTTCTTTGACGATCTCGCCCGGTTGATTGTCCTGTTCCTGTGCATGTTCGGCGGCGTGTTGAAAGTCCGGCTGCGCGGTGAGCCCCATCTTTTCAGCAAACCATTTCAGACGCTCTTCATCGAGCGATTTGGTATAGGATGTTGGCTGACTGGCCATGAGAAATGCCCGTTTTTGCTGCAGGACATCAGACTGTCAGAAGCTGGCGCAAGGTCAACTCTCAGATCAAATCGCCGAATAAATCACCCTGTCGCGTCATCAGCTCGTCGAGCCACACCAGATGCGCGAAATCATTCACCAGATGATTGTGCTTCAAGCTGATCGCGACATGAACGCCCTCGCACTGCGCGGGCTGATCCGGGCCGATCGAATTCTGGCGATACGCACGCAGGTTCCGAACGCATGCGCGATAGCGTGAGAGGTCACGCTGCAAGTCGTCGTAAAAACGGCGCTGCAAGGCCCGCAGGCTGGCCGAACGTTTTGGCTCCGCCAGCCGGTCAGCCTCTTCGATCGCAGCGGCGCTGCAGCCGCGATATCCGGATGCGCGGGTCTGCTCTAGGATGGCGCGCGGCATCAGCACCGCGCCCCCAAGGAGGTAGTACCAGGGATGACCGGGTGAATATCCGCTGTTCATGACTAATACTCCTCAGCGAGAAGGACTGTCAGGACCCGGCGGGTCTGATCGGGATCACACGGATCGTCTGATCCCATGTGATAATCGCGATCGTAATAATCGATCTTCCAGAAGATTTTCCCGGCAACGGGATGAACGAAGCTGCCGAAATCATGTTCGCCATGCGGGTCATTGCCGTCGGTGAACTGGTCGAAGCGGCGCACGCGCGCCCAGATATCGAGCACAATCTCAAGCCCGAACGCATCGACGCCGCGTGTGTGCACGCGCTGGCCTTTCAGCGCGGGGCTGTCGGGCAGGCCTTTGCGAAACGCGTCATTCTGTTCGGCGAGCCGGGAGAGAGAAGAGGGGGGCGTGGGTGACGTCATGGTCTTGCGTCCTTTCTGTTGGACGGCTGGACGATCCAGCCGATGATCCGGACAGGCCGGGCGCGCCAACGCGCCGCGCACGCCGAAGGCGGGAACTGCCAACACGGACCAGGAGCGGGCCGGCAGTTGCGCGGGGCGTGCGTCCCGGCAGGAGCATCGATCAGGCTGGAAGGAGGCCTGCCGTCCAGAAAGACCGTCATGACTGACACGAATCCTTTGCGCTCAATCAGGTAGACATGAAAGGCGGCCATCAGGCCGCCTCCCGAGAAGCCGGTTGCAGGGAATGCAGATAGTCGCAGGCGCGCTGCGCATGGGCAGCCGCCGAGAAGATCGCACGCTTGTCATCGCGCAGGACTTTCAGCCAGCTGGCAATATAGGCGGCGTGATCTTCACGGTCCCGAAGCGTCAAGCCGAGATCGGCGCAGAGGAAGGCCGCGCCCAGTTCCGCGACCAGTTCTTCACGGGCATAGCCAGCATCGCCCCAGTTCTGGCGGCCGAGATCACGATCGAGCCGCGTGGCATGGCGGGTCCAGTGCACGGTCTCATGGCCGCGCGTGGCGTAGTAATCCTGCGCGCTTCGAAAAGCCTCATAGTCCGGCAGCTGAATGATATCCGGGCCCGGCATGTAGAAGGCCTGGGTGCCGCCATGGCGCACCATGGCGCCGGTGGCTTTGAAGAAGGCATCCGCTTCTGCGATCCGCTGATCGGGATTGGGTGTGGCGGAGACCTGCGCATAATAGTGCGCGGGCAGGCCATCGATCTGTTCGATATTGAAGACAGTGTAGCTCTTCAGAAAGGGGATATTGCGTTCGACATCCTCGCCAGTCCGTTCATCGGTTTCTGTCCGGTTGATGGCGGAGGCGTAGACGACGGGAGCGCCTTTCTCGCCTTTGCGCACGCAGCCGCCGAGGGCCAGCGCTTGCTTGAACGTCATCCAGAGCGGAGCGCCATAGCCGCGCTCGGTGGCGGTGGCCCAGAGGGTGAGGACATTGATCCCGGAATAGCGTTCGCCAGTGTGGCGAAGCGGCCGGGAGACGGGTCCGGCGGCGTGCCCGGCGGCCCAGGGTTGGGTCCAGGGTTTGATCCCGGCTTCGAGGCTGGCGATGATCTGGTTGGTAATCCGGCTATAGATATCCGGGCGGTGGTTTTCCTTGGTCATGATGATCTCCTTTCGCTGTGGTCCCTGAGGACGCGAAGGAGAAGGGGCGGAGGGGTTCAGCCCCGCCGGTCACCGGAACGGGACACGGCCAACACGGTGTGCGCAGCACCGGTGCGGGCAGGCCGTTGACCGGCGGGCGCCTCCGGCCAGTCTGAAGCGGACTGTCTCAGGACGGCGAAAGGAGGGCCTCATTTTCGAAAAACTTGCCATAAAACAATAAAGTAAGTATACTGAACAAATATGACAAAGAAGGGATTTGTAGAAATCGCAGCAGAGTTTCAGGGCAGTGGCATGATCGTGCGCGCGCCGCATTTTCGCGACCTATTGGATTTTGGTCTGAACTTGCGCGAGGTCAGTCAAGAAACCGGCATTGAGGTCAGACGGGATGGTGTGACGCCGGAAGGCTTCTATATACAATGTCGTTCAGAAGAGGATGCAAAACGTCTCTGGCAGAAGCTTGAGCCCCGGCTGCTGGAAACGGGACATCATCAATCTCTGCGCCTGCACCATCTCGCCGGATTGGCGTTCAAGTATGATCCGGAATCCTATGAAAAGGTAATGGCAAGCTTTGACCATGCTTCTCCGCTTGATCCCCGCTTTGATCAGGACGCGCCGATCATTCAAGATGAAGAACCGGTTGGGCCGGCATAGTCGCACCAACATCCGCTACGTCCGCTTGAAGGCCTCACCAGATATCAGCTTCCGAAGCGGGCGGAATCCACGGTTTTCAAGAAGCGCAAAAACGCGCTCACGCCTTCAAAGATGAATCGTGCTTCCGCGTCGTCGAGAATATCATTGTCATGCGCAAAGGTTCGGTCATTCCGGACGTGATTGAACTGTTCGAAGACGCTGATTGAACTCTTGATGATGCGTCGCGTCATCTCCCGCAGCTCTCTTTCGGATTCAAGTATCTTAACATACCGCCCGACGCGCGCGTGGAGGGCTTCTTCGCGACTAGCTGGCTGTCCTCTCATTTCGAGAAGATGCGCAAATTTCTTCATGCAATAGGTGTGAAGGCGATCCAGCGCTGCCGCAGGTTTGTGGGCCGTAATGTCGCGTTCGATCGCCAGAATCAACTCTTCGAGCGTGTGGTCGCTTTTAAACCGCTCCAAGGCATCGGTTCGGCTGACCTGGTGATCACCTTCGATGCGGCTGATGACCGAGAAGAATTTCGATTGAATTCGGGCTTCTTCATCTGACGATAAATCTGGCTTCGATTCCGAGCAGCGATACTCCCACAATTTGCGCAGAACATAGGCCACAACAGCCGCATCTTCGCGCTCGATGAAAGCTTTGAGGCGCTTACCCTTTGACGTTCCATGAGTGTGATAGACAGCATCATCAATGTTGATGCCGAATTCATCTTCAAAGAATTCCGAATAGGTTCGGTCTGAAAAATTGAGCACATATCCGGGTGAGAAACTGAATGCTTCTTCAATCGTCCGGATTTCGCTTCGTTTCAAATCGACCAAATTACACCGCCTGCTGACCCGACGTCTTGATCAGACGGGCTTGCTTGGGATCATAGATGTAGTTCGTGATCGAGCCATCGCGGATTTTTTCCACGGCCTCATCAATGACCGATAAGGGCACAAGAAACCATTCGCGTGGAATAACAGGATTTCCGAAGCGATCCTGGATTTCGATTTCGAGCTGAGCGGTTCCGAAGATGCGGTGGATCAGTTTTTCGAACTTGGTGCGATTGATGTTGAACAGCGTATAGGTCGCGACCACGTCTACGCCCGCCATCAGGAATGTCGGTTGAAGGTGTGCTCCAGCAATGCGTTGTTCGACCGCCATATTCGTCACGCCAATCTTGTGAACGATCTCGCGATTGTCGCGTATCAGCGGATGGTCCGATTTGCTGCGCAAGACATAGATTGTGCCGCTCGCCATATCGTCGGCTTCTGCGTCTCCTGCGAAAAGGGGCCCCGCCGACGGATCAGTTATACGGCGTCCTGCGTCATCTTTGTTGAGCGCGCGCTGCAGTGAGCGCATAAGCATGTTGCTTTCGGTGCCATTGTCGAAGATCACACGCAGCCGTGCATCTGTGCGCCCTTGTTCGTTGGTGAAGATTTCGTCCATCTCCGCGACATAGGCCTTCTGTCCACCAACGATGAACCAGGCGCCGATCCGGATTTCTGCTTTGAGCTCGAAGGGGCGTGTCTGACGCACGCCCGTATCGAGCTGCTTCTGAACTTGCTCAAACAGAGGTTTGAACTGGTCGAAGTCCTCGCACTTTGTGCGGTTCGCAATTTCTTCGGCAGCGCGCTTTTCCGCACTGGAGCGAACGTGCCGCAAATCGGTGATGTCCGATGATGTCTCATCAATGGCGAGCGCATCGAGCAAGGCCTCATCGGACATTTCCTCTTCGACAAATCCGGACTCTTGTGCGCCGAGCAATCCCTGATGATCCAGCGGATCAAGCAGGACGCGGCACTCTTCCAGATGTCTCAGGCGATCGAGGCGGACCGCATAGAGGCGTTCAAAAATATCCTTGTCTTCGCCATGCTGTGGCGGTCGGCCATGCTCTTCAAAGAAGCGCTGGATATCTTCAAATCCGGCGATGATCCGCTCTTCGCGCGGCGTTCGTGTCGGTGCTTTTTCGACCTCAACTTCGACGCCAAGGGCGTCGAGCAGCGCATCGTCTTCGTCGGTGAACTCTTTAGCCATTCGCAGCCTCCGCCTTCATACGGGCGAGATAGGCGACGCCTTCCGCCATGCGCTTCTCCCAGGCATCTGGTGAGGTGATGGACGGCAGACGCCCGCGCTCCTGTTTGAACTTCAGGGCCCGTTTGGCCAGATCACGTGCTTCTTCCGGCGATAGTTGTACTTTTTTCGCCGAAATGATGGCTGCAACCTGTTTGAGACTATCCTCACTCATGGCCTTGGCGAGGATCGCATAGGCCTCGCTGAAGGGATTGATCCGATCGATCAGATCAATATCGAGATCGCGCACATCCATGGCAAATTTACGGACGCCATCCACGAAAGCCGTATTGGCGCCACCTTCAGAATCCGCATCATCCACCGCGATCTTCTTGGCGGACTGGGTTAGATTGAGGGCAGCAATCGCATGCTGGCGCACGGCTTCCTGATCTTCCGCATCGAGTTCCGGGTACTTTTCCCTGATAATCTTGCCCATGCGGACCTGTGTCAGCTCCTCAGGGACAAGCTCTTCATCGAACAGTCCGCGCTCGATTGCGGTCTTGTCCTGAACAAAGGCCGTAATGACCTCGTTGAGGTCTTCCTGACAGATTCGGGTGGCTTCCTCACTCTTCGGTTCAACAAGGCCCTTGATTTCGATCTGAAACTGGCCGGTGTCGTCATTGAATCCCACATTGCACTTGTTCGGATCATATCCGTCCTCGCCATAATCGAAGCCAGGGGAGGGGGCGTTGCCCGCGCTCTTCGGCACGAAATTGAAGCGCGGTGCGAGGACCTGTTCCATCAGAAGGCTGGCTGCGATCGCCTTTAGCGTATCATTGACGGCTTCGGTGACGGCGTCTTCAGATGCGTCTGGCTCAGCGATCAGATTGGTAAAGCGTGCAGTCGTCTTGCCTTCGGCATCGCGCGTGGCGCGTCCAATGATCTGCACGATTTCCGTCAGACTAGAGCGGTAGCCAACCGTCAGGGCGTGTTCACACCAGATCCAGTCAAAACCTTCCTTGGCCATGCCGAGCGCGATGATGATATCAACATGATCACGATTGTTCTTTTGTGCTGGGTCTTTGAGCGCCGCTGAAACCTTGTCTCGTTTGGCCGGATCATCATCCACCAGATCAGCAATCCTCAGCACACGTCCGTCCGGTGTTTTGACCAGCTGAAATCCGGTTGTTTTGTCTGCGCCCTGCCACTCACCAAGCGCTTCAATGATGTGTTCCACCTCCCTGATCTTGTCTTTCGTGCTCTCGCGCGAATTGACCGACGGAATGTGGATGATCGTCTTCTGGTCCGGATCGAGGACTTTCAGAATGTCATCCGAATAGGCGCCAGTGTAAAAGTAATACCCGATGTCGAGGCGCTTCAGATATTTGTAGCCATTGAGCTGCTCGTAATAGGTATAGGTGACCGTATCGAACTTGGCTTCGTCACCGGGCATCAGGACAGGTTCAGCATCGCCCCGGAAATAGGAGCCCGTCATCGCTATGATGTGCACCTTGTCCCGCGCAATGAATTCACCGAGGTGGTTTCCGAGCTTGTTGTCCGGATTGGCTGAAACGTGATGGAACTCATCCACTGCGATCAGGCACTCATCAAAGGCGGCCACGCCAAAGCGATCAACGGCAAAGCGGAAGGTTGCATGGGTGCAGACCAGGACTTTGTCTTCGCTGTCGAGGAAGGCTTTGACCGAGTTGACCTTGCCGCCATCTTCGCCGGGTGCGTTGCAGAGGTTCCATTTGGGCTCGACCGACCAATCCCAATAGAAGCCATGCTTGGTCAGCGGTTCATCATTGAAGCTCGCGCCGATGGACTTTTCAGGGACGACAACGATTGCTTTCTTGATGCCCTGATTGTTCAACTTGTCGAGCGCAATGAACATGAGCGCGCGGCTTTTCCCCGATGCCGGTGGAGATTTGATCAGGAGATATTGTTCCCCACGCTTTTCGAAAGCACGTTCCTGCATCGCCCGCATGCCAAGTTCGTTCGATTTCGTCGAACTGCCATTCTGGGCGTAAGTGACAGAAACTGATGGAACAGACTTAATGTCGCTCATGGCTTATGCTTTCTTTTGAGAGGTTGTCTTATTTATGGGAGCAGCAGAGCTCATTTGAGTGTAGAGCTCAAAGAGCTTTTCCATGCGTTCCGTATCATTTCTGAAGCGTCGACCGATGTAGATACGCTCTAGAACTTCATCACTCCGATCATGTGCCGCCCGAAGATCTTCGGGCATATGCTCGGGGTCGTACAGATCCGCTATGGTCGCTGGAAAGTGTGCTTCACGAGCGAGCAAAATGTCCTCTGCGCAACGAGTCAAATCAGTCCTGTTTTTATCAGTCAGTGTTGGTAGCGGAAATGTGTTCCATCCAAGTGTGTTTGAATATCGGTATCTCGTTTCAAGCTTGCCACATACGGTGGCCACCCAAACAAGATGTAAGCGTGAAGCAATCAAAGCTAGGTTCCAAAGAGGAGCGTCGTAGAGGGCGAAGGCGAGGCTTGAAACGATGTTCGTCGAGGAGAGGAGGTCAACGGGAAGAAATTCACGACGCTCCGACGAAACGCTGGGAACAGCGATCGTATACTGTGTGGCTGTACCTTGAATTTGCTTAAAACGGTGCGGGCGATCTGCAAAGTCTCTGGTGGATTTTGCGGGGCTTGCGAGCCGCATGTTGGCGACTCCCGCAAGACGTTGAGCTATCGGGGGAATAGAGCGCGCTATTTCGACGTCCTCGTCACCAATCCACAGACAGTAACGTAGCGTGCCATTGATGAGCTCTTGTGAGCCGAAAAAGCCATACAAATACTGTTCGGCGTCTTCGAAGTCTCTACGGAGCTCGGCCGCTTCATCGCTAGAAAGAATTAGGTTTCCTCCGTCCTTCGGCATATTGCCGAGTAGCATGTGCGGCAGACCGGATATCGAACGGCTTGCTGCCGCCATTGGCACAGGTGCGCCCTCAATCAGGTACTGGTTGATACAACTAACGTTCCTTTTGAGATCATCTGTATAGATTGCTCTTGAGTGGTCGTCTTTCGCAGAAAGTCCGATCACAGACACTGTTACAACTGCATTGTTGCTCGCGTTGTTGGCCCAACGAAAATCGGGAACAGCAAAAAATATGCTGGTGCCGGAATTAAAGATTATTGACCATAAAATGGCGGCATGCTCGCCTTGGCAGACAGAGTTTGTTGCAACAAAAGCCGCATCAAAGCCGTAGTGTGAGATTTCGATAAACTTTCCAAACCAGCCCGAAATGTAATCCAAAGAACGCCAGTTTTTGGTTTTAGAAGAAAATATTGCTTCGAGGTCAGCTTTTTGACTCGAAGACTGCTTGTTGTAGCCAAGGTAGGGTGGGTTGCCACAAATGTAGGTTTCCCCACCTTCATTCTCGAAATCGATCTGTGCCTGATCGAGCGGTGTTTCCAGCAGGTCGTCAGAATGCAGTTTCACACCCGTCCCTGTTGGCGGACAAATACTTAGCCAATCCAAGCGAAGCGCATTCCCGCACGTAATCCAGTTCATCGCGTCGAGCGGCAAAAACTCCGCGAGCGCTTCCTTCTGTCCTCGATAGAGAACATCGCATTGGAACTCCGCAATGATAAGTGCGAGACGTGCGATCTCGGCGGGAAAATCGCGCAGCTCGATCCCGCGAAAGTTCGTCAGCGGAATATCGGTTCGGCGATCAGGCTCGCCACGCCGCCTGTTGATCTCGGCTTCTATGGCCCGCATTTCCTTGTAGGCAATCACAAGAAAATTGCCTGACCCGCATGCTGGATCAAAGACTCTTATCCGCGCCATTCGGTTGCGTAGGTTGAGCAATTTACGGGAATTGTCCCCGGCTTCTTCGAGCTTCTCGCGCAGGTCATCCAGGAAGAGGGGATTAAGGACCTTCAGAATGTTCGGCACGCTGGTGTAGTGCATGCCGAGCGCGCCGCGTTCATCATCGTCGGCGACAGCTTGGATCATCGATCCGAAGATATCCGGATTGATCCGCTTCCAGTCGAGGTTTCCGATATGGATCAGATAGGACCGGGCAATTTTTGAGAAATTCGGAACCTCCGTCGAACCTGAGAACAATCCGCCATTCACGTAGGGAAATTTATCAGCCCAGTTGCGGAAATTGCCAGCCACACGATCACTGGATTTCGTGTTCATCGCGCGGAAGATTTCACTGATGATTGCGGCCGTGTTCGATCCGTCGCGCTCGCTCATCTGATCGATCGTATTGGTGAAGAGGCCCGACCCGTCAAAGATGTCGGTGTCTTCAGCGAAGAAGCAGAAGATCAGCCGGGCCATGAAATGGTTCATTTCGGGCCGGCGGGCCGATGTGCCCCAATCCGGGTTGTCCTTCAGGAGTTCGACATAGAGCTTGTTAAGCTTACTGGTCGCGCGAATGTCGAAGGCATTTTCGCGGATTTGCTGGACGGTGGTGATACCGGCGAGCGGCAGGAAGAAACCGAAATGATCGGGAAACTCGGTGAAGGGGCAGGCAACATTTTCACCCGAAGTCAGGTCTTCTGCCTCAAAATCCACGCCATCGGTGGACAGCACGAACTTCGCTTTTGCCCGTGCCGTCGCCGGGCTTTCCTTGAGCGCGATCAGTGTCTGGGTCACCTCGCCGACCGGACAGACCTTGATATGGATGTTGTTGGTCTGAAGGACGCCGTCCAGGTCCGATTTGTTGGTCGCCCCACTCTTCAGGCGCTGGATGGTGGTGGCCTTGTTGCCGAAGGCTTCGAGAAACGCATAGGGAAACGCCTGAGCATCGAATTCCTGCTCAGCCAGTTCCGAGATGGCTTCTTCAATTTCAACAGCGTTCAAGGTTCAAATCTCCTCATCCAAGAGCAGGCTATCAGGTCTGATCCGACTGCGCAGCGATCGCGGTCCGGAACGACCCCAGATATCCACACTGGCTTTGCCAGAATATCGGTTTTCAAGGCAAGGTTGCGCGTCGTGAAGGTCTATCAAGTTGTGAGACCCAGACAACAATCGATCCCCTTCAATATTCATAACATAAATTATCACACCGGAGCGTTGGGGGCTGTGACGCGTCCCATGTGACGGCGTGAGACACCTACTCGCCACGTTTTTCCGGAAACAAGCCAGGCATCCAGCGGGATGCGAGCGCCGCCGGAAAAGCCAGCCTCAGAGGCGCGCGCGTGCTATCGGATGTCACGACACCCTTCTCGATCAGGGCCGATGTGACACGCCGCGCGTTACGCTCACTTGTATCAAGCAGACCCTGGACATCCCCGCGTGGAAGTTCACCGCGATACAGAACCGCATCAAGCACGGCGCCCGATTTGGGCGGCAGTGTGCCGATGCGCATCTCCTCCTCGGCCCAGAGCTGGATGCGGGCGCGCAGCCGCTCGGGCTGGACGAGCTCTTCCATGAACGTCACCTGATCGATGCAGGTGCGCAGGAAAAAGCCAGCGAAAGAGGCCAGTGCCTCTTCGCTCAAGGTTCCGCGCCCGTCGAGGTCACCCCGCCGGGGCCCATCACAGGCCGCAAGGTGCTGTTTGTATTCGGCCTCGTTGCGCGCCAGGCCGCGCGCGATCGACCAGACCCCGCCCGTATCAAGTGTCTCGCGTAACATCGCATAGGACATCAGGCGGGCGACACGGCCATTGCCATCCAGAAACGGGTGGATCCAGAGCAGACGGTGATGCGCCGCCGCAGCGGCAATCAGAGAATCCACCCTGCCCAGCCGGCCATAGGCCTGCTCGAAGCGCGCCAGGAAGCGCGGAACGGCACCGGGCGAAACGGCCAAGTGGCGTCCGACAGCCACATCCGAACCGCGCAGCTCCCCCGGCTCCACGCGCAAGCGGTCGCCGGTGTCAGGATTTTCGACCCAGAGCAATTCGTCGGGCAGCAGTTCGCAGAATCGGCGGTGGACGTCCAGGAGCCCATCGCTTGTGACGGCTCGGCCATCCAGGCCGCCCTCGTCGATCCAGGCCTGCACAGTGATATGGGCGCGGGCTTCGAGCTGAAGGTCGCGCTTTTCGGGATCGGCCGAATAGTCTCCCTCCATGGCCCGTTCGATGTCGATCGGGTGGGTGTCATGACCTTCAATCAGATTGGAATAATAACAGTTCATGGCGCGCACCAGCTGGCTAAGTGCTCGCAGAACGCCATCCGGTAGACTGCGGCGGAAGCCGGCGGAACGTGCTGCCAGATCAACGGCGAGGTCTGCCAGCCCTGCCCGCCTCGGCCCGCTTTCGGATACCAGCATGGGTTCCATCAGACCGGTGCTTTCGCCTCGATCTTCGGGTTGTGTTTTGGCCGGTTCTGTGTCCGCTGGAGAATCGCTCATAAATTAAACAATATCATGCCTGTAGAAAAATTGGCGAGGAAATTGATTCCGCTATTTTGGCCGGTTTGTTGACCGGTTCCCCTTATCACACCCTAGCGTATCGCACTATCTCAGTGTGACGGTCTGATATGCTTGCGAAATCGCCGGAAATGAAACGTTTGGGACGCTTCAAGCGCCCTCCTCATCCAGGCTGTTACAAGAAAATGATACTGTCTGATCCGGATTGAGAAACAGAAGGGTTTTGCTTTCAGGGTGGCGGTTATTTTCCGTATTTCTGAAAGCCGTGCGGGCTGTCTAAACACTCTAGTTCTGTTTCACTAGTGTGATCTGTTCTGCCCTGGCCGGATATGCGCGGACTGGGGAAGGGGCGTTTGATGCCCTCCTCAACAAGGGCGAGAAAACGCCCGTTATGGCATGATATGTGGATGCGATTGGTGTGGGCGGCTTGGTGAGCGCCCTACTCCACCGAAAGTCTGCGCTTCATGATCTGGCTGTGATGTCACATGTGATGGCAGACATATGGCGCCAAAGGGCTCCATGCGTAAGCATCGTCTCAAATCTTGCCCTGTTATCCGCCAGCTGGGACGTGGCGATATGGCATTGTGTTTCCCTCTCTTCCTTCCTGAAAGCCTTCTCAGCCGTGCCGCTTGGCCAATTGTGAGCGTTTGGGCGTAACAAGTTGCGGCCTGGATGAGAGAGCCGTTTGGGAGGGTCTGTGACGAGACGTGAGAACTATATCAAGGCGTATCTGAGATTGTTCCGCTCACAGATGAGCTGTAACGATCGGCCAAAATCGTCCGTATCATCCTTTATGATATATATGTTTTCCTTAGTGTCGGACATATCTGTCGTGGCCGGATTTCTGCGGCTTTCGGAGCCGTCACGCCTTGTATCAGGGGCTGCGTAACGCGCCGCATCGTTACGCCGGGGATGATTTCCGCCCTCCTCGCGTTTGGGCGCATATACGGCAGCCGGATTGACCCGGAGACGCAGGCCAACAATGTAACCGAGCCGGTTGGCGACCTTCGAACAGAAGAGATAGCCCTCCTCGGCCGCATCCTTGATATAGCGCTGTATCTGGCGCTCAGAGCGCTGAAGCTGCCGGGCAAGCGCGCCGAGCGTGGTTTCTATGGGGCGTCCCGCGCCCTGCCAGCCAGCCAGGAGGCAAAGCAGGCGCAAGGTGCCGGGCATCAGGCGAGCATCCTTGAACAGCGACTGACGAAGCGGTTTGACGAACGTCCGGGAGGCTTCCGGCCGCATCAACCGCTTGCGTGCAGGCCCCGTTCCGGAGGGTGCGTCAGGCGTTGGGTAATAGGGCAGGGCGCCCAGGGAGAAGGAGATGGGTTTCAGCATGGTGTTTCCTTTCTTTGAAATGCAAGGAAACCCGCGTGTTTCAGGCCGCAATCGAGGGTCGCAAGAAATTGCTTGCGTTTTAAATTATAAATAGATAATATTGGAACCGCGACGAACCAATATAATCAAATACTCAATTAGACCCGCCTCGGCGGGTTTTCTTATGCCATAAACAAACCTTTCTGTTGAAAACTTCTATTCTGGAACGAACAGAGAATCGACTTCTGGTATACTATACATTGTTACGTCACATGATGACAAATGTTATTCGATGTTACGATTTGATACAGTATATTAAAGTAGAGGGGTAAGTTGTTCTTTTCATTATCAGAAGCAGCCGACGAGATCGGTCTAAGTAAGATGACGATCCAGCGGGCGATCAAGAAGGGCCGTCTGTCTGCGGATCGGGACGAGCAGGGGGCCTACAGGATTGATCCTGCCGAACTGCACCGCGTGTTTCCGAAGGACGCGCGCTCTAAGCCAGAGCAGGGGAAGAGTAACAAGGCATCACAGGAGCCGTCACAATCCGAATCCCTGTTACGACGCGAGATTGAGATCAGGGACGAAAAGCTTGATCTAATTGAGAAAGAACGTCGCCGGGAACGTGAACAGCTAGAGACCACGATCGAGGATTTGCGCAAACGCCTGGATACGGAAGCGGCCGAACGGCAGCGCTTGACGCTTCTGATTACGGATCAAAGAGAAAAAGAAGAGCGCCAAATCGCCGAAGAGACCAGCCAGAAGAAAAGGGGACTTTTCGGCTGGAAAAAAGGGTAAGCCGTTCGCCGATTCCCTTGAGCCGGGATCGACTATGGGAAGCAAAAAATAACAAAGACCATCGGAGAGGATGATTTTGTCGAACTGGACAGGGCCATTCGTGAATTGTCTTCCAATGCTTCAGAGAGCGACAACATCGAACTGTCGCAGGCATTCCATGTCGGTGGTCGGCTTGCATGAGCTAGGCAAAAACTTCGCTCAGCGTGCCTTGACCACCAATCCCCAACAAGAAAGAGGGGCGCACCGAGTCTCCAAATAGACCTCCCGGATCAAGGGCTGGGCCAGGATGTGCGTGTCGGGATGGAAAATGGCGTCACTGGCGATACGGTTGACATAGCTAAGACGCGGCGCGTGAAGCCTGTAAACGCTGCATTCCAGCTCCCAGCGCAAAACACAAAAAATCCGAAAAAGGAGGGTTTTCTCTCAAAATGGGGAGTATTGCCTCAAGGGATGATTTTAGCTCTTCAGATACATCATGTGAAATGGCGGGGTCGTTTGCCCGCGCCTGCCAAGCTGCGATCCACTCGGCCGTATCTTGGTAAAGCTGCGGATTAGTCAGCCCGTAACCTTGCATGGTGAAACCCAGCATACCAACCAACTCGGCGGTCTGATGGGGGAACTGGGATTGCGGAAGGCCGGTTATGGTGCATGTGAAGTCAGCTGGGTCGCCGTGCCATTTTAGAGTTACCGTCGGTTGGGTCAAAATTTCAATCCCGGATAAACCTTCTAAACAATAAACACGCGTACCCTACTCGAAAAAGCCTAGTTCAACTAGGTAATTGGAAAGCCCATTATGCCAGCAAAAACAAATCTCTTTCTTGAGATTGTTTGGCGCCTGCCGACGCGCTTCAATGTAGGTCTTCTTCGATCCTAAGAGCTTGCACCAATTTGAACTGTCGGAACCGGGTAGCAATGTATGCAATTGGTGAGTTGCTTCCGATCAAGTATGCGGCGATCACCAACTGTAGTGGGCGGCATTTTGATCGTATGGCGATTGGCAATGTCCTGGCAACGTTGAGCCTTATTTTCTAGATTTGTTCCGCCCTTTCTGGCCACGTTGCGCTCCCTTGGGCTCCATAATTTTCAATGGCTTAGCGTTATATCGGGGCCTTGACATCGTAGGGGTCACAAGTTCGAACCTTGTACCGCCCACCATTTTTCCTTCACCCTAATAATTTGTCAGAGCGGGGCCCAAGGCCTGCTTTAGAGGCTCAAGGTGAGCCTCATATGGTCTCCACTGGTCCACACCGGATTTATTGACCGGCTGGCGAACCTGCTCTGAGCTTGGCGTGTGGACCGCGCGTTCTGTCTCATGGAAATTAACGCAGGCCTTCTCAAAAGGTAATTTGCAATACTCCAATATGCGACGAACCTGCCCTTCAAGGTCGTCAATAAGGTCTTCATTCTGAACCTTTAGAATACGGCCTTCTGGCAGCACGCTGTCCCAGTGGTTCATGAGATCGACGTAGCCTTTGTAATAGCGGCCAACTTCTTCAAGGCCGTAGGTGAATTCCTGGCCTCTTGCGAACAATTGTTTGTAGCCTGACCAGCAGCAATCCATCGGATTGCGCCGCGCATCGATTATTTTCGCATTCGGCAAGATCAGGTGGATGAGGCCGATATGCCGGAAATTGTTCGGCATCTTGT
>NZ_AWFF01000045.1 GCF_000682755.1 Hyphomonas beringensis | reverse complement strand
TCCGGGCATGCGGGTGGTGGGTATCGCTCCGCTCAACCCACCCGACCTTGGTTCTCTAAAAACCGCGATTTTGAGGCAGTTAGAAGACCCCTGCCGAAAGGCTGAAGCAAATACAAGATTGCAGCAAAGCGACGCATGGTATGCCGACCCAAATCCATACCGCGATCAATCAGCCTTGAATATGTTATCCTGAAAATCGTTTAGTAGATGCCCGGCCTTGATATCTTCGCCAGCCCGATACTGCGCATAAGATTGATCAAGAATGCCATTCAGATGCGCCCGCTTGTCCGCAAATTCTGCCTCTGGATAGGCGATCTCTACCCCCTGCCGGAGTTGCTCAAACGCCCGATCAAGAGTCATCTGCTCATCGTCGGCTAGAAAATCTCGATATGGGAATTGATCAGGCGCATAGGCCATCACATAAGCAATGTGGTTCCAAAGATCGTCCACACTCTCCATCACGAACATGACATCACCTCAAGGAATAATGGAATAACTACCACCTAGGGGCTAGGTCGTACCACAGTGATATAATCACCGTACAATCATTGCCCCGCACCGGCGCCCCATTTCCACTTGTGAATTGTTTCGCCAGTCCAACCAATTTTTTTCAGAATCGCCGCGAGCATAAAGTCGACCACATAAGGGTTATCCGGACCGCCACCCATATAGGTCGGGCCGCCGCTAAAAAATGCGTCTCGTGCACGTTTAGTGTAGTTGGTCTCTGCAATCCGAACCAGCTCTTCGGTACGCACCGCATCTCCACCTGTATCCAACAGATTAAAATACGTACGATAGGTCTCCACCGCCAGCATCTGACGTTTTTTGGAGGCAAGCCTTTCGAAGGGCTCCGTCAGGCCATCACGCCATTCCCGCCCCTCAATCGCATCCAAAATGTGATAATCGAGTTCTACATCTGCATACTGAGATACGTGTTCACGGATACGGACCAGCCGCTCATTGGCTAGATCGACTTTCCGATCAAGCAGGAAAGCCGCGTAATGCACGATAATCCACGTATACCCAACACCGTTCAGTGTCTCGTCATTAAGGCTCCAGTTGGTGATTGCCGCAAGCATCTTCCCGGAAGTCTCAAGGACCTGCTCCATATCGGGGACAGGCGTCTCACCACGCCGCCAGCGCAACAGGGCAGTATCGAAGTGCTTTTCTAAAGACCTCGCTATATTGCGATAAGCCAAAGGGTAGTCGCCCCGCGCGATTACTTCAGTATTGATGCGCGCGATGTCGGCAAGCGCGACTTTGTTATAATGAATATTTTTTTCCGACTGTTCCATTTGGACCTCAAGGTACTTTGATTGGGGCCTGACATCAGGCCCAGCAAGCGTAGGGTGGGGTGAGGCGAAGCCGATACCCACCGGCTATACGCGCAACTGCCGCCCCGTCTTCTTTCCCACCCATTAGACCCGATTGTGATCTCCGACCAAGGTCTGGTGTGGCCGCCAGCCGAAATCTGGTAAAGTGGTGAAAAGAGTATGGGAGGAAAAGGCGCTGAAACATCACATCATGATCGCGCTTGGCATTCTGATGGGGCTGGTCTTTGCCTTTCGGGCAGCTGTGGCGATTCTGGAGCCCGGCTTTGGCTTTCGGGAGATCTATCTGCTGGGCGGGCTCGTCCTGTCAGGCTGGCTGATCATTGGCGGCCTGGCCGAGTGGCGTCATGCGCGCAGCCTCGCCAAATCTGATGCGCCGGCCCCGAAGGACTGATCCTTTCAGCCCGTTTTCACCCCTGTCTTAGACCAAAGTACACCTTTCCCATCGCGCCCCCTTCCGGCAGCCTGCAAGCTGCGGAACCCCCGCAAAAAAGACAAAAATGTCATGGGAGGAAAAAGTGTCGGAACCAAGCAAGGAAATTGATGGGAAGGGGTATTGGCGCGAAGTCGTCAGGTTGACCCTTGTCCTGCTCGTCATCTGGTTCGCGGTGTCTTATGGGGCAGGCATTCTGTTCCGGGACTGGCTGGATAATGTCTCGATCGGCGGCGCGCCGCTCGGCTTCTGGTTCGCCCAGAACGGGTCGATCTACGTCTTTGTGGGTCTGATCTTCTACTATTGCCGCGCCATGAACCGCCTCGAAAAGAAATATGGCGTGGAGGGCTGAGGCGATGGGACAGGATTTCTGGACCTATTTCTGGGTCGTTGGCACCTTCGGCACCTACATCGCGATTGCCTTGTGGGCGCGGGCCTCCTCTACCGATGATTTCTATGTGGCAGGCCATGATGTTCACCCGATGGTGAATGGCATGGCGACAGCGGCGGACTGGATGTCTGCGGCTTCCTTCCTGTCCATGGCGGGCCTGATTGCCTTTCTGGGCTATGGCGGCTCTGTCTATCTGATGGGCTGGACGGGCGGCTATGTTCTGCTTGCCCTGCTGCTGGCCCCGTTCCTGCGGGAGTTTGGCAAGTTCACCGTGCCGGATTTTGTGGGGGACAGGTATTACTCCACCGCCGCGCGCCTGATCGCCGTGGTCTGCGCGCTGTTTGTCTCCTTCACCTATATTGCCGGGCAGATGAAGGGCGTCGGCGTGGCGTTCTCCGGCTTCCTGGGCGTTGAATTCAACACCGGCATCATTGTCGGCATGGGCATTGTGTTCGTCTATGCCGTGCTGGGCGGCATGAAGGGCATCACCTACACACAGGTGGCGCAGTATTGCGTGCTGATCTTCGCCTACACCGTTCCGGCGATCTTCATTTCACTGATCATTACCGGGAACCCGATCCCGCAGCTGGGCTTCATCTCCAATGTGAAGGGCGAGGACATCTCCATGCTGGAGAAGCTGAACACGGTGGTCAGCGATCTTGGCTTCCTGGAATATACCAAGACCGACAAGACCATGGTGGACGTGTTTGCCATTACCGGCGCGCTGATGTTCGGCACGGCGGGGCTGCCGCACGTCATCATCCGCTTCTTCACGGTGTCGAGTGCCGGGGCCGCGCGGGTCTCCGCCGGCTGGGCGCTGGTCTTCATCGCCTTGCTGTACACGACGGCGCCAGCGGTTGCGTCCTTCGCCCGCCTGAACTTCATCGATACGGTGAACGAGTCCACTTATATCGCTGATGGTGCGGACTATGATGCCGAAGCCGCCGCAATTGTGGCTGCGGGTGGCAAGCCCACGCCGAAATGGTTCAAGGATTGGGAAAAGACCGGTCTGCTCGGCGTTGAGGACAAGAATGGCGATGGCGTGATCCAGTACCGCGCCGGGCCTGAAAATGAAGTCACCAAGCTGGACCGGGACATCTTCGTGATGGCCAACCCCTCCATTGCCAGTCTGCCCGCCTGGGTGATCGGCCTGGTGGTGGCAGGCGGCCTTGCGGCGGCGCTGTCCACGGCCGCTGGCCTGTTGATGGTGATCTCATCCTCCATCTCGCACGATCTTTGCCGGCGGACCTTCTTCAAGGATATGTCGGACAAGGATGAATTGCGGGTCGCCCGGGCCTCTGCCGCTGGCGCGGTAATCCTGGCGGGCATCATGGGGATGAACACAGCCAAGCTCGGCTTTGTGGCCCAGGTGGTCGCCTTCGCCTTCGGTCTGGCTGCAGCATCCCTGTTCCCGGTCATCGTGCTGGGTATCTTCTGGAAACGGATGAACCGGGAAGGGGCGATTGCCTCCATGCTGACGGGCCTGATCTCTACCTTCAGCTATATCTACTACTTCAAATTCGTGGATACGGACCCGGCAAACTGGTGGTTCGGCGTGTCGCCTGAAGGCATCGGCTTTGTGTTCATGTTCCTGTCTCTGGTGGTCGGTGTGGTCGTGGCGCTCATGACCGCTCCACCCCCGCAGGATGTGCAGGATCTGGTCGAGGACATTCGTGTCCCCGGAACGCGGACCTCGCATGGCATTGCGGACGAAGGGATGGCGCCCATGCCAGCAGAATAACCAGCCCTCCCAGGCTTTACCTTCGGACGGCCCACTCTCTCCGGGCCGTCCGTTTTTTGCGTTCTGCCGGGCCGGCTATGGACAAAGGTCTGGTTTGCCTGTGCGGTGGGATGTGTATCTTCGGTGACGAGCCGTAATGTGAGGTGTGGATGCCCGTCTGGCTGATCCTTGGCGTAACGACGCTATACATGCTTGGCCTGTTCCTGATCGCGTGGCGCGGGGACAGGCTGGCCATGCGGCCGGGATTCACCCAGCATCCGCTCGTCTATTCGCTGGCGCTGGCGGTGTATTGCACGTCCTGGACCTATTTCGGCGCAGTCGGCACGGCGGCGGCCAGCGGCTGGGATTATCTGGCCATCTATCTGGGGCCGACGCTGATGTTCCTGGCGTTTTCCGGCATCATCCAGCGGATTGGCGATGTCACTCAGCGCGAGAGGATTTCCTCGCTGTCGGACTTTCTCTCTGCCCGCTATGGCAAGAGCCGTGCGATTGCCGCGGCCGCGACGCTCGCCGCCGTCGCGGGCAGCCTGCCTTACATCGCCCTGCAGCTGAAATCCGTGGGCATGAGCTTTCAGGCGCTGGCCTATGGTGCCGGTGGAGACACCAACAGCCCGGCCAGCGAGACCGTACTGCTCACCGCTGTGGCGCTGGCCATTTTCGCCATCCTGTTCGGCACGCGCCAGTCAGATGCGACACGGCACAATTCCGGCCTGATGCGCGTGCTGGCGCTGGAGGCCGTGCTGAAACTCGCGGCGCTGGTGGCCGTTGCGATCCTGTCCGTCATGCTGCTCCTGAAAGGCGGCATTGCAGACACCAGCCCAGCCGTGCAGCCTTTCAGGACATACAGCTTTTCCGAACGGTTCGTGACGATGACGCTGCTGTCCATGGCCGCAATCATCTGTCTGCCTCGGCAATTCCATGTCGCCATGATTGAGCGCCAGAGTATGAATGATCTGAAAATGGCGCGCTGGGTATTCCCGCTCTATATTTTCCTCACATGTCTGGTGGTTGTGCCGATTACGCTGGCAGGCCTCTCCATGCTGGGGCCAGGCGCGCAGCCTGACCTGTTCGTGCTGGATTTGCCGCTGGAGCAGGGGCGCGGTCTGCTCGCGACCATGGTTTTCCTGGGCGGGTTTTCTGCGGCCACCGGCATGGTGATCATTTCCACCATCGCACTCTCTACCATGGTGACGAATGATCTGGTCGTTCCGGCGATCATGCAATCCGGCCGCTTTGCCAGCCTGAGCGGCGATGCCGGTTCCCGCATCGTTACGGCACGGCGTATTGTGATCGTCGTTATCCTGCTGCTCGCTTATGTCTATTACCGGGAGGCCGGGACGGGCGAGGCCCTGGCGCAGATCGGGCTTTTGTCCTTTGCGGCGGCGGCGCAGTTCGCGCCCGGTCTGATCGGCGCGGTGACATGGCGCGGCGGACGACGCTCCGGCGTGCTGGCCGGGCTGATCGCCGGTATGGTGCTGTGGGCGTACACGCTGTTCCTGCCGGCCATTCTGGAGCCGGATGCGATTGCAGCATATGTGCCGGGCTTTCTGCATCCCTACGCCATGCTCGGCATCCGGATAGAAGACAGCCTGACCCATGGCGTTGTGGTCAGTCTTGGTGTCAATCTTGCGCTGTTCATCATCATCTCCCTGCGCTCTCGCGAGAGATTGCGTGACCGGGTACAGGCGGCCGCCTTTGTCGGCGGGGACGAGCTTGCCGCAATCGCCGAAGGCGCAATGCAGGCGCAGGCCTCGCAGGTTTCTCCAAGTGGGCTGAAGACGCTGGCGTCGCGCTTCCTGACGCCGGAAGCTGTGGACCATGCCTTCCGCAAACTGGAAGAGGAAACCGGAATCACGGCCAGTGGAGATGCTCCCGCGGACTGGCGGCTTATACAGCGCACGGAAAAGCTTCTGGCAAGCGCGCTTGGTGCGTCCTCGGCGCGGGTTGTGCTGTTCTCCGCCATTGGTGGCAGCGATGTGGCCTTGCCGGATGTGCTGTCCATGCTGGATCAGAAGACCCAAGCTGCCCGGTTCGAACGGCACATGTTGCAATCCATGCTGGAGAACATCCAGCAGGGGATCAGCGTGGTGGATTCCGAACAGCGTCTTGTGGCGTGGAATACTGCCTATGTGGAATTGTTCGATTATCCGCCGGAGAAGGTCTCCGTCGGTGTTCCCGTCGCGGAGCTGATCGAGCACAATATCCGAACGGGCTGGATCGATGGAGACCCGGTCGAGGAAGCCCGCCGCAGGGTGGAGCATATGCGGTCCGGCAGTGCGCACAGCTATGAGCGCCGCAATCCCGATGGGCGCTATCTGCGCATCAGCGGCAATCCCATGCCGGGCGGCGGCTATGTCACCACATTCTCTGATATAACCGATGACAGGCTGCGCGAGCAGGCGCTGGTTGAGGCAAACGAAATGCTGGAAAGCCGCGTCAAGGAACGCACGCAGGAATTGGAGGACCTGACCGAAGACCTGAATTTGGCAAGGCAAGAGGCGGAAGGCGCAAATGCGTCGAAGACGCGCTTCCTGGCGGCGGCGAGCCATGACCTGCTGCAGCCTCTCAATGCGGCGCGCCTCTATCTGGGGTCCATGATGTCCAGTGGCGCAAATGCTGATCTGGCGGCGCGAGCGGACAAGGCCATTCAGTCGGCAGATGAATTGCTGAAGGGCCTGTTGGACATCTCCCGGCTGGACCACAGTCAGGTCAAGGCTGTGCCGGTAAAGCTGCCGCTTGGCCCCTTGCTGGAGGACCTGGCCGATGAAGCCTCGCCTATGGCAGAGAAGGCCGGCCTTGAGATCCGCGTTGCGCCCACCCGGCTCGCCGTGTTCGCAGACCCTGACTATCTGAAGAGTATTCTGCGCAATTTTATCTCCAATGCCCGGCGCTATACGAGTTCCGGCGGCGTGCTGGTCGGTGCGCGGCGCCGTGGGAATGAGGTGAGGATTGAGGTTTATGATACCGGTCCCGGCATTCCCGCAGACCGGATGGAACTGATCTTTGAGGAATTCCGCCGCTATGAGGATGCCGACAATGCGGGCATTCGCGGGGCGGGCCTTGGCCTGTCTGTCGTGCGCCGTCTCGCCAGCCTGATGGATGCGCCGATTGATGTGCGCTCTGTGCCGGGCCGTGGCAGCGTGTTCTCCGTGACCGTACCGCTGGCGGACATAGCGGGTGCGCGGCGTCCTAAAGCGGCCCTGCCTATCACACAGGATGAGGAAGACCTGGACGGTATGAGCGTACTGTTCGTGGATGACGAGCCTGCGATAGTCGACAGTATGCAGCGCCTGCTGGAAAGCTGGGGCTGTCATGCCGTCTGTGTCCGTACAGAGGATGAAGCCGCCCAGCACATGAAGGACACATGCTTTGACGCGCTGATCGCGGACCTGAATTTGAGCGATCAAAGCAATGGTCTGGAGTTGATCCAGCGACACAGGGCCCGGTTGCGTAACCCGGCGAATGTATTGCTGCTAACGGCATCTACCAATGCGCCGGAGCTGACGGCGGCGAAGGGCGCTGGTATTGCCGTGCTGCACAAGCCGAGCGATCCGGCAGAGATCCGCAAGTTCTTGAAAACCTGCCAGAAGCCTTCCCTTCATCAGGCGGCGGACTAGTCGCCCAGGGATGTGGCTTCCTGATAGATCAGCAGCGCCTGCGTGCGATTGTTCGCGCCTAGCTTCCGGAAGATGGCTGTCATGTGCGCCTTAACGGTCGCGACGGAGATGTCCATCTCATAGGCAATCTGCTTGTTGAGAAGCCCGGCTGACAGGCCAGCCAGCACACGCCTTTGTGCCGGGGTCAGGCTGGCAATACGCTCGGCAGCCTGGTTCGGCGGCAGGTTTTCTTCCACGCTTTCGGGGAACCAGTTGCCACCATCCAGCGTCGTCGCCAGCGCCGCAGAAAGATCATCCAGAGACATGCTTTTGGGCAGATAGCCTGCCGCGCCCAGCGCCCTGGCGCGTTCAAAGGCCTGCGGTGTTTCCGTGGCCGAGACCACAACGATCGGGCAATCGGGCGAAGCTGCCAACAGACGCGTCAGCCCTTCGAAATCCACGGTGTCGCCAAGGTTCAGATCCAGCAGGATGAGATCCACCGATTGGGCATCCAGGCTGTCCAGCGCACCTGACAGGCTGCTGGCATGCGCGGCTTCTGCGCCTGCGGGATAGGCGCATTCCAACGCGGTTTCCAGCGCGTCACGAAACAATGGGTGATCGTCCACGATCAAAACGCGCGGAGCCTGTACCACGGTGTTTTCCCCCTGTTACTTTGCTGCTTAAGCAGTCTCTACGATGAATTCTCGCATTCCCGCAATTCAAGCATGAATTGCCGTTCAGTGCTTTTAGACTTTTGTCTTAGCACCAATGGCTAATGGCGCACAGGGGCCTTCGCCCGGATACTCCGCTCATAATAAGAAATGAGGGAGGAACTCATGTCACGTACTTTCAAGGGATTTCTGTTGTCTTCACTTGCTGCCGGATTGGCCTTCGGCGCGCAGGCGGAAGAGGCGTCACTGGAAGACCGCATAGCTGCACTGGAGGCCATGGTCTCTGAGCTGAAAACCGAACTGGCAGAAGAACGTGTCCAGAAGGATGATGTCGTCCGTATCGAACAAACGGTCATCGCGGAAGAGGTTGACGCCCCGAAGCCGAAAACGGATGGGTTCCTTGTCGGCGACACGACCCTCAAATTCGGAGGCTTCATTGATGCAGACGTGCACGTTACCTCCCTCAGTGATGGGGCAGTCGCGGGCAGTTCCATCGCGCGGGATTTCTACATTCCCGGCGCAACACCCATCGGGGGCAGTGAAACAACGTTTACGGACTTTACTGCTGAGCCTTCCCGCTTCTTCCTGTCTGCCAGCCGTCCTGTGGGCGACAAGACGCTTAGCGCGCATATCGAGATGGATTTCCTCGGCTCTGGGCAGGGCAATGAACTGGTCTCCAATTCCTATTCCCCGCGCCTTCGCCGGGCGTACATGGCGTATGGCAACTGGCTGGTCGGTCAGGAATGGTCCACCTTCCAGAACACATCCGCTATCCCGGAAAGCGCGAGCTTTCTGGCTCTGCCTGACGGCATGATCTTCGTGCGCCAGCCCCAGATCCGCTATACGAGAGGGAACTGGATGTTCGCGGTGGAGAACCCAAACACGACGACGCTCAATGCCGGCGCGCGCGATGAAAACCTGATCCCGGATGTCGTCGCCCGCTACAATCTCAGCGGTGACTTCGGCAATATTTCCTTCGCGGGCATTGCGCGACAGTTGCGCGCTGATTTCGGTAGCAGTGAAGAGGAAGTCTTTGGCTATGGCCTCAGCGTGTCCGGCAGGGTGATGGTCGGCGCGAAGGATGACATCCGCTTCAACATGGTCGGCGGGGAGGGGATTGGCCGCTATGTTGGCCTGGCCGCAAGCCGCTCTACCGCGGTGGACCTGAATGGCAATCTGGACGCGATCCCCAGCTATGGCGGGCTGATCGCCTGGCGCCATCCGTTTGGAAAGACGGCGCGCTTCAGCGGCGGCTATTCCGGCCTGTTCATCGACAATCCATCTTACCTGCCGATGACCGTCACATCTTCCGTGCAGTCGGTCTTTGGCGCAATCCTGTGGGATGTCGCCCCGAACGTCACCCTGGGCACAGAGTTGATGTATGGCCTGCGCGAAGAGGAAAGCGGCGCAGATGGATCGATCACACGGTTCACCTTCTCAACAAAGTATGCATTCTGATAAGAGGACGGAAACATGGCAGATGGAGAGGCAGTTATGACCGAGACAGCGAAAACCTACCCGGTACCGGAAGCATTCGCCGCGCAGGCGAACCTGACCCCGGAAAAGTATCGCGAGATGTATGCCGCATCCATTGAAGACCCGGAAGCCTTCTGGGGTGAGCATGGCAAGCGCATTGACTGGATCAAACCCTACACCACGGTGAAGGATGTCTCCTGGGAGACCGGAGATCTTCACGTGAAATGGTATTCGGACGGCGTGCTCAACGTGTCCGCCAACTGCCTGGACCGTCACCTGGAAACCCGTGGAGACAAGCCCGCCCTGATCTGGGAAGGCGACGAGCCGGGCGACAGCCACACGCTGACCTATCGCCAGCTGCACACGGCGGTCTGCAAATTTGCCAATGTCCTGAAGAAGCTGGGCGTCAAGAAGGGCGACCGCGTCACCATCTACATGCCGATGATCCTGGAAGCGGCCTATGCCATGCTGGCCTGTGCCCGCATCGGCGCTGTTCACTCTGTCGTGTTCGGCGGCTTCAGTCCGGAAGCGCTGGCCGGCCGTATCACCGATTGCGAGTCGGATTTCCTGATCACATCCGATGAAGGTGTGCGCGGCGGCCGCAAGGTGCCGCTCAAGGTGAATGCCGACAAGGCCGCAGACATTGCTGGCGGTATGGTCAAGACGATGCTTGTCGTGAAGCGCACGGGCAGTGATGTGGCGATGCAGGACGGCCGGGACCATTGGCTGCACGAGGCCGCAGACGGCATTTCAGCCGATTGCCCGCCAGAGCCGATGAACGCCGAAGACCCGCTCTTCATCCTCTACACGTCTGGCTCCACGGGCAAGCCGAAGGGTGTGCTGCACACGACCGGTGGCTATCTGGTCTGGGCATCGATGACGCATGACTATGTCTTCGACCTGAAGGAAGACGATGTGTACTGGTGCACGGCCGATGTCGGCTGGGTCACCGGGCATACCTATATTGTTTACGGTCCGCTCGCGAATGGTGCGACCAGTCTGATGTTTGAAGGCGTGCCGACCTATCCCGATGCCAGCCGCTTCTGGAAAGTCTGCGACGACCACAAGGTCAGCCTGTTCTACACCGCGCCGACCGCGATCCGCGCCCTGATGCGCGAAGGCGAGGAGCCGGTGCGGGCAACCTCCCGCAGCTCCCTGCGCGTGCTCGGCACGGTGGGTGAGCCAATCAACCCCGAAGCCTGGGAATGGTATTTCCACGTCGTGGGAGAGCAGCGCTGCCCCATCGTGGACACCTGGTGGCAGACCGAAACAGGCGGCGCGATGATTGTGCCGCTGCCCGGCGCGACAGACATGAAGCCTGGTGCGGGCAGCCATCCCTTCTTTGGCATCAAGCCGGCCCTGGTCGATGCTGAGGGCAATATTCTGGATGGCGCAACCGAGGGCAACCTCCTGATCACGGATAGCTGGCCGGGCCAGATGCGCACCGTCTATGGCGACCATCAGCGCTTCATCGATACCTATTTCATGGCCTATCCGGGCAATTATTTCACCGGTGACGGGTGCCGCCGCGATGAGGATGGCTTCTACTGGATCACCGGCCGTGTGGATGACGTGATCAATGTTTCCGGCCACCGTATGGGGACGGCAGAAGTCGAAAGCGCGCTGGTCAGCCATGATGCTGTCGCAGAGGCCGCCGTGGTCGGCTATCCGCATGATGTGAAGGGGCAGGGTATCTATGCCTATGTCACGCTGGTTGCCGGTGTTGAGCCGGATGACGCGCTGCTGAAAAATCTTGTCCAGCATGTGCGGGCAGAGATTGGCCCGATTGCCTCACCGGATCTGATCCAGATTGCGCCGGGCCTGCCCAAGACGCGTTCTGGCAAGATCATGCGCCGCATCCTGCGCAAGATCGCCGAGGACGAATACTCCAACCTTGGTGACACCTCGACCCTGGCAGAGCCGGAAGTCGTCAATGATCTAATCGATAATCGCCAGAACAAGAAAAGCTAGCAGGAAGGTCTCTCCTGCCTGTGTTACCCCGGAATTTGCGCAGCAAATATCCGGGGTTAGCGAAGCGCGCGCTGGCTTCGTGCCCTAGATCGCAGGCAGGTCCACGATGAAGCGGGCGCCGCCTTCGTCGCGGTTTTCGGCCCAGACCTTGCCGCGGTGGGTGGCGATGATCTGCTTCACGATGGAGAGGCCAAGGCCCGAATTGTTACCAAAGGCCGTGCCTTTCGGGCGGTCCGTATAGAAACGGCTGAAGATGGTTTCCAGCTTGTCGTCTGGAATGCCGGGGCCATTGTCTTCCACGCAGATGCGGGCAATGGTCTGCGGCCCGTCATTGGACTGGTCCACGCGCACCATCACCACGCCGCCATCGGGGGAGAAGGACCGCGCATTATCAATCAGATTGCGGACGACCTGGCCCAGCGGGCCCTCGCGTCCGCGCACCAGCAATCTTGCGCCCATCGTATCATCGCGGAACTGGACCGTGACAGCGTCTTCCTCGTCCGCGAAGGCATCATAGGTGCGCACCACATCCTGCACGAAGCCGGCAATATCCATCTGCTCATTCGGCACGCGGGTCATTTCCGCTTCCAGGCGGGAGGCGTTGGAGATGTCGGTGATCAGGCGGTCGAGGCGTTTGACATCCTGTGCGATCACCTGGCGCAGCCGGTCGCTGGCGACGGGGTCATCCTGCACACGCTCTGCCGTCTCTACGGCGGACCGGATGGAGGTCAGCGGGTTTTTCAGCTCATGCGCCACATCGGCAGCGAACTGTTCATTGGCCTCGATCCGTTCCAGCAGCGCCTCGGTCATGCTCTGCATGGAGGCGGCGAGGTTACCGATCTCGTCCCTGCGCGTGGTGAGGGACGGAATGTCGATTCCGTCAGATGAGCCTGCGCGGATACGGTCAGCCGCCAAGGAGAGTCGGCGAAGCGGACGCGCAATGCCCAGCGTCAGCAGGAAAGACGTGATGAACGCCACCAGAACCGCCACGCCGATGAACGGCACCAGCGCAGCGCGCTCGGCGCGGATGATTTCGTCAATGTCATTCGACTCCAGAGTCAGCACGCCGACCACCGCCGACACACGCTGAATGGGCATGGAGACGGAGATGACCCTCTGGCCCCGGTCAGAGAAGCGCTGGCTAGCGGCCTCCTTGCCTTTGACGGCAATGTCAAACTCTTGCTCAAAGCTCTGGGCCCGGAGCGCTTCGGAGCTGCGGCGCGGCATGATCGGGCCGAAGGTCTTGCCCGCCCATTCCGACAGTTCCGCGCCCATCTTGGCAAAGCTGCTCGGCTCTTGCAGGGGGCGCAGCGCGTCCACATCAACCCGTTCAGACAGATAGAAGCTGTCCCCGACCAGATCGCCATCCGGCAGGTATATCCGTGCGCGCACCCGCTCTGGCAGGTTCAGGCGAACGATGGTCTGGCGGGCGGCCTCTACGTCCAGTGACGGGGCAGGGGTCGTGGCATCATCGCCCAGCAGGCTGGTAAAGATCTGGGCCTGGGCGACCAGATCCTGTTTCTTGGAAACGACGAAGCCGGCCCGCATCTCGTTCAGCACCATGGCGCCGATGATGAGGATGGCCAGCCCCGCCAGATTGGACGCGAAGATCAGGCGGGCAATGCGGGAACCAAAATATTTGGACCCGTGCCGGGCCATTGCCCTGCGTTTGATTTTGCCGTCCGCCATCTCTTCGTGTCCGTTGGTCTGCGATCAGGCGTCCGCAGCCACTTTCATGCTGACAATCTTGTCCGGATTGCGCGGCGGCTCGCCCTTGGCCAGCTGGTCGATCACATCCATGCCGTCTGTCACCTTGCCCCAGACCGTGTACTGGCGGTCCAGGAAGCTGGCATTGTCAAAGCAGATGAAGAACTGGCTGTTGGCAGAGTGCGGCGCAGAAGTGCGCGCCATGGAACAGGTGCCACGCACATGCGGCTCTGCATTGAACTCGGCTTTCAGGTCAGGCTTGTCGGATCCGCCCGTGCCGGTGCCTTTCGGACAACCGACTTGCGCCATGAATTTGTCAATAACGCGGTGAAAGATGATACCGTCATAAAAGCCTTCGCGGGCCAGTTCCTTGATCCGCTCGACATGGCCGGGGGCAAGGTCCGGGCGAAGCTCGATGGTGACGGAACCCTTGGAGGTTTCGAGGAGGAGAGTGTTTTCAGGGTCGGCCATGAGAAATCCTGTTGCTTGTGTTAATCTTGTGTCTGGCTATTGAATGATTGTGCGCACGGCAAGTGTGCTGCGCATTTTGCGCAATATGCCGGGCCGGTGAGGAACAGTGAATGGTGTCCCAGATTTTATCGCCTGTATTGGTCCTGGTTTTGACCTGCCTTGGCCTGCTGCACCTGTCATGGGCCATGGGCAGCCATTTTCCCTGCGCGAATGAGCAGGCGCTGGCACGCGCCGTTGTTGGGCGGCGGGGTATTACGCGCATGCCGTCCGCTGCGGCCTGTGTCTTCATGGCCTTCTGGCTATTGGTGGCGGCCTTCTGGGCCGCAGCACTTGGCGGTTTTGTAGACCTGCCGATGAATGGGCGGCTGTCGAAATGGCTGCTTGCCTTGGGTGGGTTTGCAGCCGGCATGGTGTTCATGGGGCGAGGCATTATCGGCATTCTGCCAGCCTTCGAGCGCGCCTTGCCGGAACTGCCCTTCCTGAAGCTCAACCGGCGGATATATTCTCCGCTCAGCTTTCTGGTCGGTATTGGATTCATTTTGCTGGTCCTGGCGTTGCCCAACTGGGGCTGGCGCCTTGGTGGCGGCGGCTGACCTGGCCGACCTGATTGATCCTGTCCAGCGCTGACAGTCCGTCTTCTGCGGAGGTCACCATCATCTGAGAGAAGGCGAAATGGTTCAGGTTTGCGATGATGGACGTGTGGGCGCAATCGAGCCGCTTGTGCAGGGTGCCGCAGAACATCTGGCCGAAATCCTTCACCTTGTCTGACTGGTTTGGCCGTGTCGGCCGCGCATCAATGAACAGGATGTGATCCGCATTGCGGGGCCGGGGCGGCGGGTTCAGGCGGGATTTCGGCACAGGATCGACGCAGACCAGCAGCGGGACCCTCTCCGGCGCCAGGCCCTTCAGCACACGCAGAGCCGTATCTCCGCCCCAGCTATGGCCGATCAGTACGATCTGACGGCCGGCCTCGATATGCCTCAGTGCCAGATGACGCGCGCGGCGTGGGGCATAATGCGGGAAGTAATGCGCCTCTCGGTGAGAGTGCGCCAGCTTTGCGGCCCGTGCCTCGGCAAAGGCGGCGACGAGGCGTGTCCGAGTGTCGGCCGCCCCGCCAATATAGATTTCCGTGACGGCGCTATTCTGTATAGCGGTAGCCCACGCCATAGAGCGTCTCAATCGCGTCGAACTCATCGGTCACTTCGCGGAACTTCTTGCGAAGGCGCTTGATGTGGCTGTCGATGGTGCGGTCGTCGACATAGATCTGGTCGTCATAGGCGGCGTCCATCAGCTGGTCGCGGCTTTTGACATAGCCTGGCCGCTGGGCCAGCGCCTGCAGGATCAGGAATTCCGTCACCGTCAGGCGCACCGGGTGGCCGTCCCAGGTGCAGGCATGGCGGTTCGGGTCCAGCGTCAGCTTGCCGCGAACGATTGGCTTCTGGTCGCCTTCTTCCGGCGCCGCGCCTACGCCACGTGCCCGGCGCAGAACGGCTTTGACGCGTTCAGCCAGCAGGCGGTTGGAGCAGGGTTTGCGAACAAAATCGTCGGCGCCGATGTTGAAGCCGATGACTTCGTCGATTTCCTCATCCTTGGAGGTCAGGAAGATGACCGGCAATTCGGAGGTCTGGCGCAGACGGCGCAGCAATTCCATGCCGTCCATCTTCGGCATCTTCACGTCCAGGATCGCAATGTCTGGCGGCGTCTCGGTCAGCGCAGGCAGCGCGGCCTCACCATCATGATATGTGCGGACATTGTATCCTTCCGCCTCAAAGAACATCTTCAGGGAGGCAACGATGTTTTCGTCGTCATCCACTAGTGCCAAAGTCGTCATTGCTCGATCCCTCTCAGCCAGACTGTACCCATATTCAGGGTGGGGCCGCTTGGCCATATGGTGTTCAAACACGGTTCGCGCCATGGCAAAAGCCCTCCTAAACTTCATTTCCAATGAAAACAGCCGACTAGGGCGAGTGCTTGCTCACATTACGGCAATTTAAGGAAGATTGCGGCACATTTGCCCTGATTTGCCGGGCTGGCAGGCGCCTGCCGCACCGTTTCTTATCCAGCGCTCGTGCTTCGACAGTGCGGACTCATCCTGAGCGAGATCGAAGGGTGAAGGAGCAGAGAGCCAAAAGCCCGGCATTACCTATCCCCACCTTATCCACCCCGAAATGCGCCTCATCCTGCTGAGAACACTGGCACGAAAATAAAGTTTTCCGACACCTCCGTATCCGGATGTATACTGGGGCCATGTCGTTCTTCCACCCTCCTGCGGGTTTTCCGCCGCATCTGGCGATCATCTGGCCGTTGATCTGGGCGCAGGTACTTCTGCTGCGCGTAGCGATCCGCAGGGCCTATGGCAGAGGTGTGCAATATCACTGGGGCGTCACGCCGAACGGGCGCGTTTACCTGGCATCGATTGACTACATACCGGGGCAGGACATCGCGCAGCAGGCCCTGCTGCACGCTCGCCCGGCCAATGACCGCCTCGCCGCCGCCTGCGACGGGCGTGCCTTTATTCCGGCTTATACGGGCCTGAACCCCCTCTCCCTCGGGAGAGGGGCAGGGCTGAGGGGTAAAGGCGTGTCCGCATATGCAGTACTCGCGGCGGCTATATCACCCCGCACCCCAACCCCTCTCCCCAAGGAGAGGGGCTTGCCGCTGCCAGAAATATGACGCGGCCGCCAAGTTGAAAAAATCAGCTCACCCACAAAGCGCCTTCACGGGCGTCGCTTGTGCTAGCGTGAGTGTCGTTACGGATCCAGTCGCACAGCACCCTGCGAAGCGTTCCCCACATGCGCGGCGTAGACCTTCAGGGCACGGCTCACTTTGCGGGGACGGTCCTCGACCGGTTTCCAGGCCTTGTCGCCTTTTGCGGCCATCTCGACGCGGCGCTGGGCGAATTCCTCATCCGTCAGCTTGGCGTTGATGGTGCGGTTCGGAATGTCGATTTCGATGATGTCGCCTTCCTGGATCAGGCCGATCGCGCCGCCTTCGGCGGCTTCCGGGCTGACATGGCCGATGGATAGGCCTGACGTACCGCCAGAGAAGCGGCCATCGGTGATCAGCGCGCAGGCTTTGCCCAGCTTCATCGATTTCAGATAGGAGGTCGGATAAAGCATTTCCTGCATGCCCGGTCCGCCGCGTGGGCCTTCATAGCGAATGATGACCACGTCGCCGGCTTTGACTTCCTTGTTGAGGATGCGCGTGCAGGCCTCTTCCTGGCTCTCGCAGACAATGGCGGGGCCGGAGAATTTCAGGATGGAATCGTCCACGCCCGCCGTTTTCACGACGCAGCCCTGCTCGGCGATGTTGCCGAACAGAACGGCCAGTCCGCCATCCTGAGAGAAGGCATGGTCGGCAGAGCGGATAACGCCGCTCGTGCGGTCCTGGTCCAGATCCTTGTAGCGGCGCGACTGGCTGAACGCCTGTGTTGTGCGCACGCCGCCCGGCGCGGCCAGGTACAGCTCCTGCACGTCCGGATCATTGGAGGTGGTTATATCCCAGGTCTGGATCGCTTCTTCCAGCGTTTCGGAATGGATCGTCGCAACGGACGTATCCAGCTTGCCGGCGCGGTTCAGCTCTCCCAGGATGCCAAAGATGCCGCCTGCGCGGTGCACATCTTCCATGTGAACATTGGCAATGGCGGGCGCGACCTTGCAGAGGCAGGGCGTCTGACGGCTGAGGCGGTCGATATCGTCCAGCGTGAAGTCCACTTCGCCTTCGCGGGCGATGGCCAGCAGGTGCAGGATCGTATTGGTTGAGCCGCCCATGGCGATGTCGAGCGTCATGGCATTCTCGAACGCGGCCTTGGTCGCGATCCCGCGGGACGAGACGGCCTTGTTGCCGTTGTCGTAATAATCCTTGGTCAGTTCGACGATGCGGCGGCCAGCGCGGCGGAACAGCTTTTCCCGGTCGGCATGGGTCGCCAGCGTGGAGCCATTGCCGGGCAGGGCCAGGCCCAGCGCTTCGGCGAGGCAGTTCATGGAGTTTGCCGTGAACATGCCGGAGCAGGAACCGCAGGTCGGGCAGGCGCCCTGCTCGAAGGCCTCGACCTCGGCATCGGTCCGGTCCGGATTGGCCGCTTCGATCATCGCGTCGATCAGGTCGACTGAGCGCAGCTCGCCAT
This sequence comes from Hyphomonas beringensis, assembly GCF_000682755.1. GTDB lineage: Bacteria > Pseudomonadota > Alphaproteobacteria > Caulobacterales > Hyphomonadaceae > Hyphomonas > Hyphomonas beringensis. The sequence continues at coordinate 20,013 of NZ_AWFF01000045.1, read as the reverse complement.
CAATATTGACTTTGCCGGCCTCCATCGGGCCGCCGGAGACGAACACGACCGGAATGTCCAGGCGCAGGGCCGCCATCATCATGCCGGGCGTGATCTTGTCGCAATTGGAGATGCAGACCATCGCATCGGCGCAGTGGGCGTTGACCATGTACTCGACGCTGTCGGCGATCACTTCGCGGCTTGGCAGCGAATACAGCATGCCGTCATGGCCCATCGCGATGCCATCATCGACAGCAATCGTGTTGAATTCCTTGGCCACACCGCCTGCCGCCTCGATCTCGCCAGCGACCAGCTGGCCAAGGTCTTTCAGGTGAACGTGACCGGGCACGAACTGGGTGAAAGAGTTCACGACCGCGATAATCGGTTTCCCGAAATCACCATCTTTCATGCCAGTGGCGCGCCACAGGCCGCGAGCGCCTGCCATGTTGCGTCCGTGGGTCGATGTGCGGGAACGATACAGAACTGCCACTTTGTGCCTCTTTACTCGACGTGCCGGCATTTGATCCGTCAAATGCCCTTGCGGTGCAGATAGACCCCAGTCCGGGGTTTATCAACGGTGATTGTCGCGCAGCGCTCGCCTGCGCGGAACTGGCAGGGCGCAGGCGTCGTGTTTGCGAAGGTCAGTAATTGCTACGCGTTTGCCCGCGTCACCTGCTTCATGGAGGCGATCATCGGGCTAAGCTTCGCATAGGCGGCGTCATAGTCTGCCCGTGGGACGGATGGCAGATAGCGCCCCTCGAACTCATCCACATAGCGTTCATCGCCATCGGCGCAGATGCATACGGCGCTGCGGGGGCCATCCTGCTCGGACAGCCATTGCATGGCGCCCAGCATGACGCCGACGCTGGACAGGCCAACCTCAGCCAGCTTGTGCTCGTGCAGCAGCGCAAAGGCGGCCAGAACAGCCGGTTCCTGCACACGCAACATGGCTGGCGGCGGGGTGATCTCTGCGAAAGTGGACCGGCGCTGGCTGCCATAGCCCGGGATTTTCAGCTTTTCGCCATCGCTGTCATCAGGCGCGACAAAGGCGCAGGAGCCTTGCGGCTCAACCAGGAAGAGCGGTGTCTTGTCCTGATGGGCCTTCAGATAATCCGTGAAGCCGCGCGCCGTACCACCTGAGGAGGAGGTGGCGAAACAGGCATCAAACGGCCCTTCCGCAAACACTTCCGGCGCCGTCCAGTTCTGGTGGGAGGCCGGGTTCAGGAAGTTGGCGTACTGGTCCAGGAACACCATGCCTTCAGCGGCAGCGATCTCACCGGCCACACGCATACGCGCTGCATTGGAGGATTCGCCGGGCTGGGCCTCAGCGATCACCAGCCGGGCGCCTGTCTTGCGGATGCCCTCTGCATTATAGGCGCTGATCGAGGGAGAGGAGACAATCGTCGCCTGAATGCCCTGACGCTCGCAGATGCAGGCAAGGGCGTTGCCATAATTGCCGGAGGAGGCGTCCACGACCGACGTAACGGGGCCTTGCGCTTCAATTGTGCGCGACAGGATATACCAGGCCACGCGGTCCTTGATCGAGCCGAATTCGTTGAGGCGCTCTTCCTTGATCAGCAATTCATGCTGATGGTCGCCAATCTGGATGCTGAACCGGGTGAGGGGAGTGTGGCCAATTTTGAAGGGACACTCATTGGGAGCGGAGTTAAATGGCATGAGCCTGCCTCGGTCTCTATTGCGACTCTGCATAGCTAGCAGGCTGAGCCAATCCCGAACATGTGACAACTGCGATTCAGAAAATTTCCTGACAAAATATGAGCATCTCCTGCGCATTGCAGGGCGCTTTAGGCGCAGGATACGGGATAATTGGGAAGATTTCCCAATCTCCCCGGATATTCATACAGGCTGGTTGGCAGGAAGCAGGCAGCAAGGCATGAGTCGCCCCGATGCCTGCCTAGTGCGCTTCTGCCCAGTTCTTTGCGGCGCGTGCTTCGACTTCCAGCGGCACGGACAGGTGCAGGGACGGGCCTGCAGCGCCTTGCATGGTTGCCTGAGCCACTTCGATCAGCTTGTCGGCCTCTTTCTCCGGGCATTCGAAGACGAGTTCGTCATGCACCTGCAACAGCATCCTTGCCTTCAGCCCGGCCTGGGCCAGCGCGTCCGGCATGCGGATCATGGCACGCTTGATGATGTCTGCGGCTGAGCCCTGGATCGGCGCATTGATTGCCTGACGCTCCGCAAATGCCTTTTGCGGACCCTTGGACTTGATGCCGGCAAGGTTGATCTTCCGTCCGAAAGCGGTCGTGACATAGCCGTGCTCTTTGGCGAAGGCCTTGGTCTCGTCCATATAGGCGCGGATACCGGGGAAGCGCTTGAAATAGGTCTTGATGTAGTCGCTCGCCTCGGACTGCGGAATGCCCAGCTGGCGGGCCAGGCCGAAGCCGGAAATGCCGTAGATGATGCCGAAATTGATGGCTTTGGCCTGACGGCGCACCATCGGGTCCATGCCTTCAATCGGCACGCCGAACATCTCGCTGGCGGTCATGGCGTGAATGTCGAGGCCATCCTTGAAGGCGCTTTTCAGCGCATCAATGTCTGCGATATGGGCCAGAATACGCAGCTCAATCTGGCTATAGTCCGCGCTGACAAGCACATTGCCATCTTCGGCGATGAAGGCTTCGCGGATCTTGCGGCCCTCTTCCGTCCGCACCGGGATATTCTGCAGGTTCGGATCGGTTGAGGACAGGCGCCCCGTCTGCGCGACCGCCATGGAGAAGCTGGTATGCACGCGGCCTGTGGTCGGGTTGATCGCGGCTTGCAGGGCCTCTGTATAGGTCGAGCGCAGCTTGGACAGCGTGCGCCAGTCGACAATCGTACGCGGCAGGCCATGGCCCGCTGCTGCCAGTCCTTCCAGCACATCGGCATCGGTTTGCCACGCGCCGGATTTCGTCCGTTTGCCGCCTTCCAGGCCCATCTCATCAAACAGGATTTCGCCCAGCTGTTTCGGGCTGCCAATGTTGAACTCCCGGCCAGCCTGCTCATGGGCCTCGGCCTCCAGCGCGGCCATGCGTTGGGAAAAGTCAGACGACAGGCGCGAAAGCTTGTCCCGGTCTACCTTGATGCCTTCCTGCTCCATCCGGGCCAGCACAGGCACCAGCGGGCGTTCCAGCGTCTCGTAAACGGTGGTGACTTTCTCGGGGCGCAGTTCCGGCTTGAAGATGTGCCACAGGCGCAGTGTGACGTCGGCGTCTTCCGCGGCGTATTCCGTCGCCTTGTCCAGCGCGATCTTGTCGAACGTGACCTGGGATTTCCCGGTGCCTGCAATCTCCTTGAACGGAATGGTGTTATGCTGAAGGTAGCGTTCTGACAGCGTGTCCATGCCATGATTGTGCTTGCCGGCGTTCAGCACATAGGACAGCAGCATCGTGTCATCGATGGGGGCAACATCAATCTTGTGTGTCGCGAAGATGGAGAGATCATATTTGATGTTCTGGCCAATCTTCAGGACAGACGGATCTTCCAGCATCGGCTTCAGGGCGCGCAGGGCATCCTTCATGCGGATCTGGCGCGGCGGGTCTGCGCCGAACATGTCGCCATCTCCAGCCCCATCCGGGTCAACATGCGCGAGTGGGATGTAGCAGGCTTCGTTGGGTGACAGCGCAAGGGAGACGCCAACCAGGTTTGCAACAATCGAGTCCAGGCTGTCGGTCTCGGTATCGACAGCGACATAGCCCTGCTTCGTCGCGCGGGCGACCCAGTCTTCCAGAGCTTCAAAGTCTCGCACGCAGACATATTTGCTACGGTCGATCGGGTCTTCCGCTGGCTGAGCGCTTTCGATGGCGCCTTCCAGTTCCATCATCTCGCGCACGCGGCGGGTGATGGTGCGGAACTCCATTTCCTCCAGAAAGCTGATCAGCGTATCCGGATCAGGGTCCTGAACGGCCAGGTCTTCCAGCGGCAGGTCCAGCGGCACATCATCTTTCAGGGTGACCAGCTGTTTGGAAATGCGGATCAGGTCCGCATTCTCGATCAGCGTCTGGCGGCGCTTTGGCTGTTTGATCTCTTCGGCGCGCGCCAGCAGGGTTTCGAGATCGCCATACTCATCCAGCAATTGCGCGGCGGTCTTCACGCCAATGCCAGGGGCGCCGGGCACATTGTCCACGCTGTCGCCAGCCAGCGACTGGATGTCGACCACTTTTTCGGGGCCGACGCCAAACTTCTCGAACACTTCTTCGCGGCCAAGCGTCTTGTTCTTCATCGTGTCCAGCATCACCACCCTGTCGGAGACGAGCTGCATCAGATCCTTGTCAGAGGACACAATGGTTACGCGTGCGCCCTTGGCCTCGGCCTGGCGGGAATATGTGGCGATCAAATCGTCGGCTTCGAAGCCTTCCATCTCGATGGCGTGGGCGGCAAAGGCCTCTGCGGCCCGGCGCACCAGCGGGAATTGCGGTCGCAGCTCTTCCGGCGGCTCAGGTCGGTTGGCCTTGTACTGGTCGTACAATTCATTGCGGAAAGTGATGGAGGATTTGTCGAAGATGCAGGCAAAATGCGTCGGGCGGTCATCGCCTTTCACGTCTTCCAGCAGTTTGAACAGCATGTTGCAAAAGCCGCTGACCGCGCCAATAGGCAGGCCGTCACTCTGCCGTGTCAGGGGCGGCAGGGCATGGAAGGCGCGGAAGATATACGCGCTGGCATCCACCAGATAGAGATGACTGTCCTTGTCGACGGGGGCAGTGGCCATGGGTCAAGAATCCTCTGTTGCTGGAAGGTGTAGCCGCTGTTGCGCGCGGCGTCACCCACCCGAAGCCCTGGACCTCAGCCAGTCGTGCAAAAGCCCTGCACAAGATTGTTCATGACCCGCTTACAGGGTAGATTGAGCACATCCTGTGGGAGGGACGCATGACTGATATAAAGACAAAAACTCCATGGCATTTGTGGGTCGTGGGCATTCTGGCTGTACTGTGGAATGCAGGTGGCGCGTTTGATTTCGCCGCCACCGTGACGCACTGGGAGCCGTACATGAAGAACTTCACGGCTGAGCAGCTGGACTTCTTCTATACGTTCCCGATGTGGCAGTACATCATCTGGGGGTTTGCAACCTGGGGCGCCTTTATCGGCTCCATCCTGTTGCTGACACGCAGCAAGCTGGCTTTCTGGGCGTTTGCCGTGTCCCTGGCCTGTACCCTTATCTCAATGGCCTATAGCCTGACTCTGACAGACGCGCCCGAAGGGACCAGCAACCCGGTCTTTACGGCTGCGGTCATTCTGATCGCGATCTTTCTGTTCGCCTACTCTCTCTGGCTGACGCGGCGGGGCATCTTGCGCTGAGGCGGTTTCGGCCTAGCCTCTCTGACAGACACAGGGAGGATAAAGTATGACCGAGATGAACAAGACCTGGATTTTGCGCAAGCGGCCCGAGGGCGAGGTGAAGGAAGGCGATCTCGAACTGGTCGAGAGCCCGCTGGAGCCCTTGAAAGACGGCGAGGTGCGCACGCGCCTGATCTATCTGTCGCTCGACCCGACCAATCGCATCTGGATGAGTGACGTGGACGCCTACCTGCCGCCGGTCGGCATTGGCGACCCGATGCGCGGCGGCGGTCTGGCTGTCGTGACGGAGAGCAAGTTTGACGGGCTCTCAGCCGGCGACATTGTGAATACAGGCCTCGGCTCCTGGTCTCTCTATTCCACGCATCCGGGGCAGACGCTGACGGCCATGCCGAAGCTGCCGGGCGTTCCGCTGACTGCCTTCATGGGCCCCCTCGGGGCGACGGGCATGACGGCCTATTTCGGCCTGATGGACATCGGGAAGCCCAAGGCCGGAGAGACAGTTGTCGTCTCTGCCGCGGCTGGGGCTGTGGGTTCGATGGTCGGCCAGATCGCGAAGATCCAGGGCTGCCGGGTCGTTGGCATCGCAGGCAGTGACGAGAAGTGCAAATGGCTGACCGAGACGGCAGGCTTCGATGCCGCGATCAATTACAAGTCAGAGGATGTCGGCGCGGCGCTCGACAAGCATTGCCCGGATGGCATCGATGTGAACTTCGAGAATGTCGGCGGCAAGATCATGGATCAGGTGATTGCGCGGCTGAATGACTTTTCCCGCATGCCGCTGTGCGGCCTGATCAGCACGTACAACGCGACCGAGCCTGTGCCCGGCCCGTACAATTTCTCAAACCTGCTGATGCGGCGCACGCTGGTGAAGGGCTTCATCGTGATCGATTATTTCCCGCGCTTCCCGGAAGGCATGCAGCAAATGGCCGGCTGGCTGATGGAGGGTAAGCTCAAATTCGAGACAGACATCGTGAAGGGTCTGGAGAACGCTCCAGCCAGTCTTTCCCGTCTGTTCGAGGGCAAAAACCTGGGCAAGCTGATCGTTGAGGTTAGCGAGCCGCCTGCCAGCTGAGATAACATAGGTTCAGCCAGCGTTCAGTTTGTCCCTTATATAAGGGACATCCAACGTCTGGGTCGGGGGACCACACGGGGTATTTCTGGGGAAGTTTCGCGTTGTGGCGCAGAACTTCCCTGGAGGCCTAACGTCCTCAGAGCACCAGCGGGGCGACCCAGTAGCCAACCAAGGCGATGATCGCAATTCCCGACAGATTGATGTAGAGCCCGCGGCGGATCATCTGCTGCATGGGCACTTCGTTCGTTGCGTAGACAATGGCGTTTGGCGCCGTTGCAACTGGCAGCATGAAAGCGCACGAGGCCGCCACGGCAGCCGGGGCGAGCAAGGTGGCCGGGGCCACGCCCACAGCGATGCCCAACGCGCCGAGGATTGGCGCCAGCGTGGTCATGGTCGCGACATTGGACGTCAACTCGGTCAGGAAGATCACCAGCGCAACGACGCTTACGATGAAGAGCAGCGGCGGAAGACTGTTCAGCACTTCAAGATTTTCCCCGATCCAGGCCGAAAGACCTGTGCGGGAGACCGCATTGCCAAGTGCGATACCGCCGCCGAACAGTACCAGCACGCCCCAAGGCAGTCGCTCGGCCTCTTCCCAGTTCAGAATGGCGCGGCCTTCGCCGCCCCCGGCTGGCACGAGGAACATGAGTACGGCGCCGAACATGGCGATCATCATGTCGATCTCTGCGCCGCCAAACCCGTCCAGCAGGGTGATGTCCATCGCATTGAGAGCAATCTCAATGGGCAGGCGCAGCACCCATAGAGTGGCAGTGATGCCAAAGACAATCGCCGCGCGGGATTCCTGCGGCGTGATCTTCCCCATTTCGCGGCATTGTTGGCGCACATTTTCGATGATCTCGTCACCCTTTTCGAGGTGAGGGACACCACGTGTGACGAACCACCAGGCGCAGGGCAGGAGCAGGGCGACCGTTGGGATGCCAAAGGCCATCCATTGCGGAAAGCCGATATTGGCGCCGAGTTCGGTCTGCAACCAATTAATAGCGATCAGGTTCGTGGGGGTGCCGATCGGTGTCGCAACGCCGCCAATCGAGGCCGCGTAGCAAATGCCCAGCAGAAGCGCGACACTGAACTTCTTCGACGCTGTGCCGAGAACTGTTGCGGCGGACAGCGCGATGGGCACCATCATCAGCGTGGACGCGGTGTTCGAGATCCACATCGACAGCAGCGCTGTCGCCAGCATGAAGCCGAAGATCAGCGCATAGGGATGCGCGCCGACACGGCTGACTACATTCAGGGCGATCCGCTTGTGCAGGTTCCAGCGCTCAATTCCCATTGCGATGATGAAGCCGCCGAGCAGAAGCAAGACGATATGGCTGGCATAATCTGCGCCGACGACTTTCGGCCTGCCTGCCCCAATCAGGGGCAGCACGATAAGAGGCAACAGGGATGTGGCCGGAATGGGGATGGCTTCGGTGGCCCACCAGACGGCCATCAATGCCATCAGGCAGGCCGTGCCCCAGGCCGCATCATTCAGGCCCGCCGGAGCCCCCACAAGCCACATGATCGCTGCCAACGCAGGGCCGAGAACCAGTCCGATGCGACGAGGTGTCAGCTCCATCTAGGCGTCCGCCATGGCGGCGAAGCCAGCTTCCAGGTCTGCAATCAGATCAGGCACGGCTTCGAGGCCAATATGAATCCTCATAAGGGGGCCAGCGCGGGTCTGCGTCCAACTATCCTCCATACGGGTCAGCTGTTGGTCGCACGGAATGATCAGGCTTTCGAAGCCACCCCAGGAAAAGCCCATGCTGAACAGGCTGAGGGCAGCAATGAACTTGTCGACGGCTTCGGGGGGCGCGTCTTCCAGGATGAAGGAGAAGAGCCCGCAGGAGCCTGTAAAGTCCCGCTTCCAGATCGCATGGTCAGGGTGTGTCGGCAGGGCCGGGTGGACCACTTGCGCCACTTCCGGCCGGTGGGTCAGCCAGTTTGCCACCTCCAGACCGGCGGCCTCATGTGCCTTTAGGCGTGTCGCCAGAGAGCGCAGGCCGCGCAGGGCCGTGTAGGCATCATCGGCGGAGAGGCTAATGCCCCAATCCTCGGATGTGTCGACCACTTCCTGCGCGATGCGCTTGTCGCGGGTCATCACGGCGCCTGCAAAGGCATCGGAATGTCCGGCTACGTACTTTGTTAGCGCCTGAACGGATATATCGACGCCGAGATCCAGCGGCTTGTGGTAGAGGCCCGCGCCCCAGGTATTGTCCATAGCTGTTCGGATGTCGTGTTTCTTTGCGACCTCGACAATGGCGGGCGTATCGCTGATTTCGAATGTGAGAGAGCCTGGAGCCTCAAGATAGATCAATGTCGTGTTCGGGCGGATCAGGTCTTCGATGCCTGCGCCAATGCGCGGATCAAAGCGCGTGGACTCAATGCCCATACGCGCAAGCCGCCTGTCGCAGAAACGCGATGTCGGGCCATAGGTAGAGTCTGAGTATAGAATATGATCGCCGGCTTTTACCTGGCTGGCGATGGCCAGCGCGCAGGCCTGAAGGCCATTGGAGGTGAGCCGCACTTGCTGGGCATTTTCCAGCTCGCACAGGGCTGCTTCCAGTTCGCGGTGGACCGTCAGGCCCATCCGTCCATAGCCGGGCTGTGCACCATAGAGACGGTCTGCCGTGTCAAACAGCAGGGTTGATGCGCGCTCCACCGGGGGATTGACTGTCTTGCTAGGCAGTCTGTCTTTACGGGTGTGGATGATGCGAGTCTCTAAGTGTTTGCTCATGCTTCGCCCGTCGCAATCGGGCGGCTTGAATCTGAGGCCCATTCTGTCCACGAACCATCATAGACGGCCACATCCCAATTGCCGAGGCGGGCGAGCGCCAGGGCGGTCACGGCGGCAGACACGCCAGACCCGCACGTTGTAATGACAGGTGCGCTGGAGTCCGGGAACAAGGGCTTCAATTTGTCGGCTGTTTTCATCTTTCCGCTTTCATCGCTCAGCACGCTGGAGGGGACAGAGATGCTGCCGGGGATATGTCCCGAAGGCAGGCCCTCGCGCGGCTCCGGTGCATCGCCCGTAAAGCGCTCTCTGGAGCGAGCGTCAATGATCGTGTGCGTGTTGCCTTCAGAGGCCACCATCATCTGGTTGACGTCCTTGATCAGATCCGAGCGGACCCGCGCCGTGAAGTGGCGTTCCATGGGGACGGGGGGAAGGTCTTCGGTTTCTCCCTCCGCATGGATCCAGGCCTGCAGGCCGCCATCCAGGACTTTCACATCCTGATGGCCCATGACGCGCAGCATCCACCAGAGCCGCGCAGCGCCGAAGAATTTGAATTGGTCATAAACGATGACGCGATTGCCATCCCCAATGCCCAGCTTGCGCACCCGCGAGGAGAACATGACCGGGTCCGGAAGCATATGGGGCAGGTCCGTGCCGCCAGCCTTGATGGCATCAATATCGAAATGCACAGCGCCCGGAATATGGCAGTCCGACCACATCTGACGTCCGGTTTTCTCCGGGTTCATGAAGGGCGGCATCCATGTGGCATCCACAACGCGGACATCCGGGGCCGAAATGTTTTCCTTCAGCCATTCAGCCGAGACGAGGGGGTCACCGGATTCCATAGTCTATTTCTCCATCCAGGCAGGTACGGGCAGGTCTTTTGATTTCAGGAAGTCCGGATTGTAAAGTTTGGTCTGGTAACGGTTCCCATAGTCGCACAGCACGGTCACGATGGTATGGCCGGGGCCGAGGTCTTTGGCCATCTGTACCGCGCCGGCAATATTTATCCCTGCGGAGCCGCCGAGGCACAGGCCTTCATGCTCCACCAGATCAAACAGGATGTTCAGGGCTTCAGTATCGCTGCAACGATAGGCGCGGTCCACTTCGATGCCTTCCAGATTTGCCGTGATGCGGCCCTGGCCGATGCCTTCGGTGATGGAGGTGCCTTCGGATTTCAGCTCACCATTCTTGTAGTACTCATAAAGGGCCGCGCCACCAGGATCCGCGATGCCGATCTGAACGGCCTTGCTCTTTTCCTTGAGGGCCATGGATACGCCGCCCAGCGTGCCACCTGAGCCGACGGCGCAGATGAAGGCATCCAGCTTGCCGTCGGTCTGCGTCCAGATTTCCTGGCCGGTGGTTTCATAGTGAGATTTGCGGTTGGAGGTGTTGTCGAATTGATTGGCCCAGATCGCGCCATTCGGCTCAGACTTCGCCATATCTTCAGCCAGGCGACGGGAGAAGTGCTGGTAATTGTTCGGATTGGCATAGGGCACTGCGTCCACCTCGATCAGCTCGGCACCGAGCAGGCGGATCGCGTCTTTCTTCTCCTGGCTTTGCGTTCGCGGCATGACGATCACAACGCGATAGCCGAGCGCTGCGCCGACCAGAGCCAGGCCAATGCCGGTATTGCCCGCGGTGCCTTCGACGATTGTGCCGCCGGGCTTCAGCTCACCAGCGGCTTCGGCATCCCGCACGATGCCAAGCGCTGGGCGGTCTTTCACGGATTGGCCCGGATTGAGGAACTCACACTTGCCGAGGATCTCGCAGCCGGTTTCCTCTGAAACCTTGTTGAGCCTGAGCAGTGGCGTATTGCCGATGAGGTCAATGACTGAGCGATGAAACTTCATCTGTTTTCCGGTCCGATTCTGATCATTCTGTTGCTGCAAAAGCTAGAGTGCCTGAGGGCATTGTACAACCGCCACAGGAACGCATGTAGTTGATGTGATCCAGTTCAGGCCGCGCTGCGTAACAAAGATAGCTGTTTACGCACGCAAAGAGGCCCTTAGTCTTGACCAGTCCGGATACTTATACCGCCTTCATGTTGGATCATGTCGCAGGCAATCATTCCCCCGCCTTCGAACTGGCGGGCGATCTGCATATGACCCTGAGCTCGCAAGGGGCCGAAGCAGCCGCCTGGTGGACGGCGGTTGGCGGAGCTCTGCTTGAGCAAGGTTCGGTCGATGGAGCGGCACACAATATATCTACGCTTCGTGCGCCAATAGCTCGGCACAAGGCGCACGCAGGCGCTGAAGACCTGATCCACCAGATAGACAAGGGGCCGCGCTGGCGCCGCGGACTGACCGGCGTGCGCTATGCTGCGACCGGAACAGCAGGCGCGCGGCTGATGAAGCTGGAACCTGGCCAGAGCGCGCCCATGCATGGCCATGCCGATCTGGAGGCAACCGTTGTCATCCAGGGGCGTTTCTCTGATGGGCACGGCACTTACAAGCGCGGAGACCTTGTTCTGGGCGAGCAGGGCATGCGCCACAAACCGCAAGCGGTAGGTGATGAGGCCTGTGTGTGTCTCGTCGCTCAAAAGCCCGGCGGATTCTGGAGGAATTTCATATGACCAAGCGTATTGCAGTGAGTTTTCTGATGGGGGCTACCATGATGGCCGGTGCGGCAGAGGCGAAGACCGAAACCCCGAAATGGAGCCCGCAGTCAGGTGATGTGATCCAGTTTGATGTGCTGAGACAGGGAAAACCCTTTGGCAGCCACACCGTCAGCTTTGACCGAGATGCGGACGGGCGTCTGATCGCGCGGTCCAAGGTGGATCTGAAGGCCGGGCTCGGGCCGATCACGCTGTTTCGCTACAATCTTGATGCCACGGAAGTCTGGCAGGACGGTGAACTCGTCTCACTGGAAGGCCGCGTGAATGATGACGGCGAAAAGGGGCAGGTTGAAGCCGAACGTGAAGGCAAGATGCTGGACGTTAATGGCACAGAATTTCAGGGTGATGTCGACGGCAAGATCCTGCCTTCCAGCCACTGGAATTTTGCCCAGACACGCGCCAGCGAATTGCTGTCCACCGAAGACGGGGAAATCCTGAAAGTTTCCGTTTCCGATCAAGGCATAGAGACCATCGAGGCCGCAGGCGAGCCGATTCAGGCAACCAAATATCTGATGGATTCCGATATCGATGTGACGCTCTGGTACGATGAAGCCGGCCGCTGGGTGAAGTTGGCATTTACTGCACGCGGGCAGAATATCGAGTACGTTCTGACGAATTCCTATTAAGCATGACGGGTTGGTGTAGGGGTCTGTAATGTAAGCGTTTTTACAGATATCCCGTATTTATGCGCCAGATGCTCATTAATCCGCTCTCTTCAATTTAAAAGCGGCGGATACTTTCATGTTCATGACCTGCTGTTAGCTCGTATCCATTCGCAATCGTGACAGGATGTGACGGAGCAGGGTGGACGATGACAATTATGGGTTGGGGCAACGCCAGCACTGGATCGATCGCCGGCTTGGTAGGCGACTGTAAGATGAGCGAACAGTACGCCCATGATTTGAAGCTGAAACAGCTTTCTTTTGTGAGACAGCTTACCACGATCATGTTCCTGACCAGCATCATGAATGTGGCGATTGTCCTGTTCTGCTTCCGCAATACATCCGCTTTTCAAAATGTGCTGATCTGGGCGACGGTTGTTGGCGTCACGAATGTCATCGGCGTCGCAAGGAAAAAGTATCTCGACCGCTCGAATGTGTCGGCCTCCAAGGCACTGAGGTTCTACGTCAGGCTGTCGCTGTCCCATGGATTGATCTGGGGCATCGTGCCTTTTCTGGTGGCTCACACGGCGAACAGTCAGGGGCTGATGGTCTTAGGCATCCAACTGGCCGGAATCATGTTCGCCGGTTCATTTCTACAATCCCGTATTCCCGCGTCCGCGTGTGCCTTCTTGGTGCCGATCGGCCTGGGTTTTGCCATATCAATGATGCTCACCGGGGACCCGCAGAATCAGTTCGCTGCGGTTCTGTGCTTTGTCTATGTCGGCGTTCTGATGCTGGCAGTGCGTTGGAGCCATGAACAGTTTATCGAGCAGCATTTGAGCGCAGCGGCCGTCAAGGAACAGTCCCAGGTCATATCGCTGCTTCTGCGTGATTTCGAGGAAAGTACGTCAGACTGGCTGTGGCAGACCAATACGTATGGCGTTCTGATGGACATTCCGCTCGCTGCGGAAGGCGTCGAGCATGAGAACAACAATGTCATGATCGGTAACAATCTGGTCTCTCTGTTTCACCCTGATGAGTCTGCCTGGGTTCTGGAAACCAGTCTGATGCGCAAGGAGAGCTTTCGCGATCTGGTCCTGAAGGTGGAGAATGAGGGAGATGACCGCTGGTGGTCCCTCACCGGTAAACCGATCTATGAGGACGGCGCCTTCAAGGGGTTTCGCGGGGTCGCCAAGGACATCACACAGTCCAAGGAGATTGAAGACCGCATCGCCTATATGGCCCACTATGATGGCCTGACGGGACTGCCGAACCGGGTAAGCATGCAAGAGCAACTCGAAAAGGTCATGCGCAAGCCACTAACGCCGCAGATGAGCCGCGCGCTTGTCTGGCTGGACCTCGACAATTTCAAATGGGTGAACGACACGCTTGGCCACCCGGCAGGGGACGAGCTGTTGCAACATGTTGCGGCCCGTCTTCAGGAAGTCTGTGATGAGCGCGATGTCGTGGCGCGGATCAGTGGTGACGAGTTCGCCTTGATCGTTGAACGCCCGGCAGATGGCCAACTCGAAGTCTTTCTGGACAAGCTGACGGATTATCTGAGTGAGCCATATGATCTGTGGGGATCTACGGCGAATTGTTCAGCCTCTGTCGGCGTTCGCCTGTTCGATGAAGAGACAACGGACTCCCGGATTCTTCTCAAGCACGCTGATCTGGCCCTTTACCAGGCCAAGAAAGTGGGCAAGGCCAATTGGTGCATGTTCACGCAGGAGCTGGACGACCGCGCTCGGGCGCGCCTGCAGGTGGAATCTGACCTGCATCACGCTGTCAATGAGAATGAGTTCAAGGTTTACTTCCAGCCGCAAGTTAATGCGCATACGCATGAAATTGTCGGTTGCGAGACGCTCGTACGCTGGCAGCATCCGACGCGCGGTCTGGTCTATCCGGGTGAGTTTATCGAGCATGCCGAAGACAATGGTCTGATCACGCGGATCGGTGACTGGGTTTTACGGGCCGCCATGTCAGAAGCTCGTAAATTGCCAGAGCATATTCGTGTCTCGGTGAACATTTCTCCGGTCCAGATCCATTCGGCGAATTTGATCCCGACCATCGTGCATGCGATCGCAGCCAACAATATAGATCCAACACGCCTCGAACTTGAGATCACCGAAAATGTGCTGATGTCGGATACCGAGTTTACGCTCCAGCGCCTTCACCAACTAAAGGATCTCGGCATTCGCATCGCCCTAGACGATTTCGGTACGGGCTATTCATCCCTCTCATATCTGCGCCGCTTCCCGTTCGACCGCATCAAGATCGACAAGAGTTTTGTGCGGGATATTGAAACGCGCTCTGACAGCCGGTCCATCGCTGTGGCGACGCTGTCGCTGGCCAAGTCCCTTGGCATGCGTTGCACGGCAGAGGGCGTCGAGACGCGCTATCAGGCAGACTTCCTGCGCGATTGCGGTTGCGATGAACTTCAAGGCTTCTTCATCAGCCGGGCGCAGCCGCTTGAAAAGCTGCAACACATGATCGAGTTGAAGAAGGTGAAGGAGAAAGTCACCCTGATCCAGGACCAGCGCGATTTCATGTATCGCCGCGCCTCTGACATGCGGGCTGCCGAAAGAGCCAGCTGATTACATCCGGGCTTTTCGGAGAATAGGTGAGGGGAGCCATGAGGCCCCCCTCTTTTTGTATCTGGCGGGCTCAGTCTTCATTGGACTTGCGGCCAAACAGATTGCCAATCGCTTCGATGGCTTTGTCTTCATCGCTTTTCTGATCAGCTTCATTCGTGTCGGCTTCGTCCTTGTTCTGAATACCCAGGATGCCGTTGATAACATCCTCCGTACCGTTTGAGGATTCGTCAGAAGACCCGTCTCCTCCTCCAAGGCGCTTTGTCAGCTCATCACGCAGGCGATTGCCAAGCTCTGCTTCCAGCGCCGACTGGACACCACTCAGATCCGGAGAGACCTTCACATTTGTCCAGCTGCCTGACACGCGGATAGGCACCGGAATGCCATTCAACTGAACGACACTTCCATCACCCTTGCCACTCTTGTCGATACTGGTCGCCAGGCGCAGGTCGAGGGACTGGCCCCCCAGATTGATCTTGCCGCTACCATCCACACCAAGAACCGGGTTCAGCAGCTTCATGACGTCCACATTGGCCACACCCTTGTTGATGGTGAGGATCGTGTCGAAATTGGTGAAGTCCGTTTCGGCGCTGGAGGAGACGGCAGAGCTGAGGTCCAGTCCAGCCAGGCCACCGCTGGACAGCGCGCTCTTCAGGGAAGAGGCCGTGCGCACCAGCTGGGCGACATTGATTCCTTTCAGGGCGCCGTCTTCAAGGTTGGCGGAGACCTTACCATCGAGGGCGTTCATGATCTCATCAATCGAGTCGCCAGATCCGCTCGCATCGAGCGACAACTCCCCTTTGCCGGTCAGCCGGTCAAAGCTGGCCAGTGTGCCCAGCATGTCCGACATGAGGACGTTGTTGCCCGTCATGTCAAAGGCGACTGCAGGTTTTGCCTGGCGAGCATCAACAATCATCTTGCCAGCCCAGTTGCCACCAAACGCCCCAAATTTCGAAAGGTCTGCGGTAAGCTTTCCGTCAAGCAGCTTGGCGACGAGAACTGCGTCAGTCAGCTTCACCTCGCCAAGGGTCAGCGTATTTGCGTGTATGTTGAGGTCTGCGTTGACGCTTTTCAGGCCGGCAAGATCCAGGGGCTCCTTGCTCCATCCCGTGCTCGCCGGCTTGTCCTCTGTGGCGGCCTCCTCACTGCTCAGGAAGGGAGTCAGGTCCAAATTCCCCATATCGAGGTTTCCGGTCAGGCGCGGCTTGTCGCCGGACAGGTTGACGCCTGCTGTGCCGGTTGCGGTGATGTCATCCAGCGCGAAATTCAGCTTGTTGATCGTCAGCGCTTGGAAGGTGCCGGAAATATCCCCTTTGGTGCTGAAGCGCTGGAGCGTTTCGCCAGGGGGCAGGTCCACATCTGCGGCCTTTAGCAGATCGCGCAGCTTATCGCTCTTGGCATCTATGTTGCCATCAATGCGGCCATTCCCTGCCAGAGAGACATCGCCATAATAGGTCGCGTTCAGCAGGGCTCCGGTATGATTGGCGCTGATGTTTGACAGGACCAGCGCATCGACGGGGCCTTTGATCTTGCTGCTCACCTTGACCTTCTCAAGTGCAGAGCTTGCGGGAATCTCCAGGCCCAACTCGCGGGTCAGTTCACCGGCTTGTGCGCTATCCACGGAAAGCTGTCCGTCCAGGCTCATGGGCTCACCGAGCGTCACTTTCCCGGTATAGTTCGCCATCAGTACGTCACTCTTCACGCCCATCTGCTCAAAATCAATGACAAGCGCGGAAAGCGGACCGGAGACTTTCGCCACAATATTTGCCGTGCCCAACGGTTCGACATTCACGGGCGGCGTGATTCCCGTGAAGGCGATGAGTTCAGGCAGATTGCCGGAAGAGAATCGCAGGCCGCCATCCACATTGCCATTGTCACCCAGCTGCAGCGTGCCCTGGAACGAGATCTTGCCAATGTCGCCCATCTCGAACATCAGCAGCGCTTCGGTCGGCGCATTCGTCAGCAGCGAGTCGGGCGAATCAAGTTCAAGGCTGAGGTCAAAGGCGTGGTCCTGAAACTTGCCGTCCGCATCCGCGGCGAGGGGCTTGTCCATGTCCCGCAGGCTGGCCTGAAGATTGAAATCCTTCAGCTCATACGTCTTGCCGCTTGAATCATCCTGATAGGTCAGGGAGGCATTCTGCAGGCGGGCATGGTCGATACTGGCCTTTACGCTGCCGCCTCCTTCAGACGCGGTTTTTTTCTCCTCGGCTTTGCCGGTGCCGAACTGCCAGTTGGTTTCCCCATCTGCGCGCTTTTGCAGGAAGACATCCGCGTCAACAAAGGTGATTTGCTGCACATCCACCTTGCCTGACAACAGGGGCAGCCATTTGACCGATCCGCGCAATTCCCCCGCCTTGATCATGTCCTCACGGGCGAAGCCTTCAGGGTTCGCGACGGTCACACCGTCAATGCTGGCCGAGATGCGCGGGAAGATCGATATGGAGACATCGCCCGTCAGCTCTACATCCCGGTTGAGGGCGTTGGTTGCAGCCGTTTCAATCCGGGTCTTGTAGGCCGATTTCGGGACAAAGAAGGGCACTGTCAGCGCGGCGATCAGCAGCACCGCCAGCACAGCGCCACAGATAAGAAGAATGCGTTTCATGAATCGGGTCTTTCAGGCTTTTCAGCGGTATAATGGCCGACAATGTGTCGAGGAAATGACTTTAAATGCAGTATAATACATTTTGCGTGAACTTCCGTGCTTGACCGGGCAACCGGCCTTGATTAGAGAGACCGCTCGCCGCCAAGCGGTGCCAGAAATGCGCGGGTGTAGCTCAGCTGGTTAGAGTGCCGGCCTGTCACGCCGGAGGTCGCGGGTTCGAGCCCCGTCACTCGCGCCATTTCTCTCTAGATGGTGACTACCAGATCAGTTGAAATCATTGAAAATACTGGAGAAGCCCTCGGGTCTTCAGGCCTTTTCGCCGGTCGTGCACTACAATTTGCACCACAAAATGCAAACTTTTTGCACTACAAACGGCGATGAAGCATTTCTCACTTGGATCAAAATTTCTAAAGGACCGCGGCGGCTGGTGGCACTATGTGCGGCGTGTTCCGACCCGCTTTCAGGAGGTGGACAAGCGCTGCGTGATCCAGATCGCACTGCGCACCCAGTCCCTCGAAGTTGCGATGATGCGGCGTAATGGCCTCGCAGAAGCAGACCAATGACGCTCAAGGTATTCTGATCGTTCGCGCTGGCAATTGAAGACACCATTCGGCTCTCCCGCGGTGCGGAATTTCAGGCGCCAGATGGGCGGGAGATCGTCCCGCTATTGCGGGAGACGCCGTGTTTTGAACGCCCGGGTGGGCATATTTGTATGGTTTTGTCTTTCTCAGTGATCTGTGTGGCAGACCACTACCAAGGGTAGCGGCTTTTAGAGGCCCGCGTCGCTGAACCAACTCACTCCGTGCAAAGGCATTCAATTGTGCGTGCAGCAATTGCGCAATATTTTGGTCTCGGGACCGCCGATAAAATGTATGTGTCCCGTAGAAGTATATTTAATTCGTGTTTAGATTGTTTTTTTTGCTTGGAGTAGCCGTGAAGCCATGGCACACTCTCGATTGCCGTGGCTCTATTGCTGAGCGGGTGTGAGCGGTCTTCCAAAGGGAAGGAGCGCGCTGCTATCGAAGCCTACCATATTTGTATTGGGGACCTCCGGCTTACCATTCCCAGCGAAGAGGCGATTCAATTCGGGGCGGATGGGCGCTGGCTGTTGAACCAGAGCAATTCTGAGCTCAGTGTCGATACGTTCGGCTGGACGTCAAAGCATGAATTTGCGGTTCAGGCCCCAGACGGGAGCGAGCTTGTCGGGTCTTTCTTCATGGAGGCAGTTGAAGGCGAGGGGGAGAGCGGGCGACAAGAGGAGACCGCAGCACAGAAAGCGGAACGACTGGCAAATTCGTCAGCTCTGCAGATTGGCGAATTCCTTGGAAAGCCAGCCTACTTTACGGTCAGCGAGCTGGCTCTGCCGGGATATGATCATAAAATCCGTAAGACGTCGACGTTCAGAAAAATTACTGATCGTGTTGAGATGAGCATGCGACTGGACAGCAGGACGATCACCAGGGACCAGGTGCCGGAATTCCTCGCGGGGATGGAAGAGGCGCTCATCCGCTGGTCGTCAGGACAAGTGCTGAACGAGCCTGATGGGAATCCATCATGCCCACCTTCATCAAATTAGTCGACAGGAGATAATTGTGTTTGCTTTTACCCAGAACGAAATAGACCAGATCGAAGCTGCACGGGACTCAGGAGTTTTGGTCTGCTCCCAGAAAAGTGGTCCATTATTTGAGTTGGTTCCGGCTTCAGATATGGAGCTGAGACATGGGTAAGACACTTGGCTGACCCAGACACGCTGTGTTTGTCGGGAGCCGTCGACGAGCAAATGGTGACTGAATTTCAGCGCATCGACCCAAGTTATACGTATGTTGTGATGCGGAGTTTTGGTGGGTGGGTCGACGCGGGGCGCGAGGATCGGAATGCAAATTGCTTCGCTGCCCCAGGAAACTGTGGCGATTCCATCGGTCATTTGCTTTTCGTCGTGTGCGAACTATTTCTTTCTGGCTACGGATGATCGCATTGTAATGGCAGACGCCGTTGTCGGATGGCATGGGGGTCCGCAGCCAGCCGACGAGCGCACGCCAAAGCCGACTAAGCCAGAAGTCGCGCAGCTGGAGTATGAGCATCATCAAAATTTCTTCTCAATAACCGGCATTGACGAGCGAATTGTTTGGGCGAAGGAATGGCCGCTCAAAAGCGTTGATAGCATGCAATCTTACGGCGTCACAAACACCTACAAGCTTGACCTTCCCAAAATTGATCGGGCCAGCGGAAAATACACGATCAGCGATCCGGACTATGTAGACTAGCTAGCTCGGACTTTTGCCGTTCCACATGGAATTGTAGGTGGAGTTCTTGATAATGTCTCCGTGCCATGGAGGCCAGTCTAACTTGCCGCTGGATTGTAAAGTCAGAGCCGGACCACCGGACCTAAGCGCGTCAGCGGTTTGTTAGTCAGGCGGTTTCTTGAGGTGCCGATGCATCACGGTCAGCACATATGGCGTTCTTTCTAGTCAGTGTGCATATTAAATATGTGCGTGCTTTGCTTCATTCAATACCAATCCAG
>NZ_AWFF01000044.1 GCF_000682755.1 Hyphomonas beringensis | reverse complement strand
AAGCTCTGGCTGATGTCTGCTGAAATGACGCTCGTCTGACCGGACCGCTTTGCGGGGCCGGGCAGCGGCGCTGGAATCAGCCTATTTTACAGACGCAGAGCTTGTTGCCATCGGGATCGCGGAAATAGGCGCCATAAAAGGTCGGCATCCGGTTGCCCGGCTCGCCCTCATCCTTCGCGCCTAGTTCGATCGCTTTGTTGTAAACGCGGTCCACCGTTTCCTTGTCGGCGCAGCTCAGGGCCGGCATCACGCCATTGCCCACACTGGCGGCCTCATTGTCAAAAGGCGTGCCAATCGCAATCATCGGCTGGCCGGGGCCCATGCCATAGAATTGCAGGCGATCATTCGCAAAGGCGCGCTGGGCGCCCAGCTCCGCCATCACGGCATCATAGAATTCCAGCGCTTTTTCCTTGTTATTTGTCCCAAGGGTTACATAGGCCAGCATCGCGTTTCTCCTCTTAATCTGCTTGTTGTGCAGGGGATCGTGATCACGCCGCGTCAATCCGCGCAAGGGGTGACGCAAGGGGCATGCTTGACGTTTACGTGAGCGTCTGGTGTTTCACCCTCAGACAAGTCAAAGAATGAGGAGTTCTCCCATGTCTGATATCCGTTTTGACGGCCGCGTCGCCATTGTCACCGGTGCTGGCGGTGGCCTCGGCCGGTGCCATGCCCTGGAACTCGCCCGCCGCGGCGCAAAGGTCGTGATCAACGATCTTGGCGGCTCGCTGGACGGAAACGGCGGCAATTCCGAAGCGGCTGAAGCCGTCGTGAAAGAAATCGAAGCCCTCGGCGGCGAAGCCATCGCCAATGGCTCTTCGGTTTCCGATGAAGCCGGCGTGAAGAAAATGATCGGCGACACCATGGACAAATGGGGCCGCATCGACATCATCATCGCCAATGCGGGCATCCTGCGCGACAAATCCTTCGCCAAGATGACCCAGCAGGACATCGACCTCGTGATCGACGTTCACCTGCGCGGCAGCTTCATGCCGATCCATGAAGCCTGGAACATCATGAAGGAACAGGAATACGGCCGGATCGTCGTGACCACCTCTTCCACCGGCCTCTATGGCAATTTCGGCCAGGCCAATTACGGCGCCGCCAAGCTCGGCGTGGTCGGCATGATGAACACGCTGAAAATCGAAGGCGCGAAAAACAACATCAAGATCAATGCTGTCTGCCCGATCGCAGCAACCCGCATGACCGAAGGCCTGATGTCCGAAGAAGCGCTCGCCGCGCTGAAGCCGGAGTATGTCACGCCGGGCGTCATGAATCTGGTGAAAGACGATGCGCCGAGCGGCATGATCCTGTCCGCTGGCGCTGGCGCGTTCTCCATGGCCCGCATCGTTGAGACCGAAGGTGTCTTCGTTGGCCATGGCGACGATCTCTCCGCCGAAGCCGTTGCTGCCAAGTGGGACCAGATCACGGACGTTTCCACCACCCGCCCGGCCTTCAAATCCGGTGGTGAGCACGGCCAGAACATCTTTGCCGCCGTGGCAAAAGGCATGCAGGGCTAACGCGCCCGCATTCTTGCCAAATACGCGATTGGGGCGCAGGTATCTCCTCCTGAAAGGAGATCCACATGCGCCCCATCGCTCTTATATTTTCAGCCCTGCTGCTTGCTGGCTGCGGCATGATCCAGACGCCGTCTGAAGCCACCGCCCCCACCCCCACCGAGACAGCCGAAACACCCTCTCAGGGGCCGTTCATGGCTGGCGAAGGCGAAACCTGTGGCGGCATCGCAGCCATTCAGTGTGAAGACGGCCTGTTCTGCAAAATGGATGATGGCGCCTGCCGGAACATCGCCGACGCAGCAGGCACCTGCCAGGAAGTCCGCCCGATGTGCACGCGGGAATATAACCCGGTCTGCGGCTGTGACGGAAAAACCTACAGCAATCCCTGCATGGCCCATGCGGCCAGCACCAGCGTCGCCGCCGATGGTGCCTGCGAGGACTAGAAGCTGAGACCTGGGCGAGACTTAGCCCCTGCCCAGGAACTCCTGCATTTTCTCATAATAGCTCGCGACCATGATGCTTGTGTGCAAAATGATCTCCGCTTCATCTTGCGGCTCATCAATCGCCAGCTCTGCAGCAGCATAAATGACATCCGTCAAAAGGCGCGTAATCAGACGCACACGCTCTTCCGGCAATTCAGGATAAGCATCCCGCAATCTCTCAAAGGCTGGCGCAGCATAATTGTCCCGCGAGGCTACCCGCACGCCCTTCAGGCGCGGCGTTACGCGAATGACGCGAATGACCCAAAGGCCGCCGACGAATGCCCTGTTCTGCTCATTGATGCGCGTGATCAGCGTCATGAAACTCTGAATTGTTTCCTCAAGCGAATTCTTTTCGAGTCCGCCTTCTTCAACCCAGCTTGTGACAATCTTCTCTTGCGCGGATGTGAGCCGCTCACCCAGCTCATGAAGAATGGCATACTTATTCGGGAAGTACCGGTACAGAGCGGGCGGCGTAATGCCAGCATGCTTGCAGATCATGTTCGTAGAGAGACGCTCAAATCCTACCTCACCGAGCAATTCTCCGGTAACCGTAAGGATCTTCTCAAAGGTCGTCCGTGCACGATCCTGAGACGGCGCAGCCTTTGTCTCCAGATCGACATCACGCAAATCAGGCCTCTCCTGACCCGAATTCGCCTTCATGTCAGATGCCTTTCTTCTAGGCATTTTCCCACCCTTCCACAAAAGCATATCGCAGCGTGTCTCACGCGCTGAATGCCAAATTATGACTATCCTGTCAGTTATGCGCATCACCCCGGCAAAGTCCACGAGTTCTTGTGTATAAGTACAGTTAATGTTCTGCCCCGTCACAGCTTCGGAAGAAGCAACTCACCTGACAGGCGAAAATCCAGGCAAAGTACCCTCAAAAGCCGAGCCCGCATGCATTGAAAAAGACAATATAATTCAGGCATAGAAACAAACCGTTGGCACCCGGATAAAATGTAACACGAATTACTTTTCCCGCTCTGCGGGAAATTAATCTTGCCCTTCCATGCCCCCGCCAATGGCCAGCGTGCCATAATAATGGCCCGCCCAGCGGTTCCACTTCCCACACAATAGCGAGGGCCCGCCACCGCGATCTGACCATGATGTGCCATAAAGCAGGCATTGCGCCCTTTGGGCGTGATGACAATGTTGTCTTCCTGTGCGTGTGTGCTGAATATTGCATAGGGCGCCACGGGGATTTCCGAGCCGCCACTCATGACCACTATAGAGTGAAGGAAAGGAATGGGCTTGTGCCCGCAGGCCAGGAGAGTGGCAAAGCGTAAATGGCAATGCACAACAGCATTCGCATCCAGCCGGGCCGCCAGAGTACCGGCATGTATGCCTCCCTCGCTGGAGGGGTTTAACGGTACGCCATACTGTCCATAAAACCGTATCAGGACGATCCTGTGATGCTCGCGGGCCACCCTTGCCCATTCATATGTTTTACCCAATAGTCGACGCATCCTTTTGAAGGGGGGAAACAGCCATGAGACTTGAGAAGGACATGAAGCTGAGGGAACGCGCCGCAAAGGTCATCCCGAACGGAATGTACGGACACCAGAATGTCAGCCTGATCGCACCGGGCACACCGCAATTCTTTACGCGTGCCGAGGGCGCCTATTTGTGGGATGTAGATGGCAATCGGTATGTTGACTATATGTGCGGCTATGGCCCGCAACTGCTCGGCTATTGCCATCCGGAAATTGACCGCGCCTATTGCGAACAGCTATCCAGGATAGACGTCGCCACCGGGCCGACCCCGCTGATGGTGGAACTGGCCGAGAAATGGACCGAGCTCGTCACCCATGCCGACTGGGCCATGTTCTGCAAGAACGGTACGGATGCCACCACAATGGCGCTGATGACCGCACGCGCCTATCGCGGCCGCAAGAAAATCCTCATCGCCACCGGCGCCTATCATGGCGCAACAACCTGGTGCACGCCCTTCCCCGATGGCACAGTGCCGGAAGACCGTGCACATATCATCCATTATGAATACAACAATGTCGAAAGCCTGGAAAAGGCCGCGGAAGAGGCCGGCGATGACCTGGCCGGAATCTTCGCCTCCCCCTTCAAGCATGATGTTCTGACAGACCAGCAACTGCCTGATCCCGCCTATGCCAAGCGGGCAAGAGCGCTGTGCGATGAAAAGGACGCGCTGCTGATCGTAGACGAAATTCGCGCGGGCCTAAGGATTGCGCGTGATGCCAGTTGGTCGCTGATGGGCGTAGAGCCAGACCTGACAAGCTGGGGCAAATCGCTCGCCAATGGGCACCCGATCTCTGCGCTGCTCGGATCGGAAAAGGCAAAAGCTGCTGCGGGCAAGATCTACGCAACGGGCTCATTCTGGTTTGCAGGTGCAGCCATGGCAGCCTCCCTCGTGACGCTAAAGATCCTTCAGGAAACGGATTACCTCGAACGGATGATCGGTCTGGGCACGCGCCTGCGCACCGGCCTGGGCGAGATCGGCCAGCGCCGCAGCATCTCCATCCGCCAGACCGGGCCGGAGCAAATGCCGCTGATCATGCTGGCCGATGACCAGGGTAATCTGGACATGCAGCGCGGCTTTGCTTTCTGCTCCGGCCTTATGGAAAAGGGCGTCTACTTCCACCCCTGGCACAACATGTTTATCAGCGCGGCCATGACCGATAAGGATATCGATATGACGCTTGAAGCCGCCGACCGTGTTCTGGCCGATATGAGCGTGGATGCGTGAAGCATGGCCGCAGGGCGCCCGCGCGGCACGCCTGATCCATTATTTTCCAAATAAATACAGAGCGTTTCCTCGAAAAGGGAACGCCCTTTCCTTATAAGGGGCGCTGAAAGAAATAATATGCCAAGTCTTGCGCGAAATGAGAAATGTAATATCGAAGAAACCGCAAATCCGGCGCACGAAGCGCCCCTATTTTCGGCCTCGCAGGAATTTTATTATGAAGATCGGTGTCCCCAAGGAAATCAAGAACCATGAATACCGCGTCGGCCTGACGCCGGAAAGCGCGCGCGAGTTCATCGCCCGTGGCCACAGCGTGCTGGTGGAAACCCAGGCCGGTGCCGGCATTGGAGCCAGCGATGAAGACTATGTCGCCATCGGCGCCGAGATAGCCCCCACGGCCGAGGATGTGTTCGCCAACAGCACGATGATCATCAAGGTCAAAGAGCCCCTCGCTGACGAGCGCAAACGTCTTACCCCGGATCATATTCTCTACACCTATCTTCACCTCGCGCCGGACCCTGAACAGACCAAAGACCTGATCGCCTCCGGCGCCACCTGCATCGCTTATGAAACGGTCACGGACCGTCATGGCGGCCTCCCCCTTCTCAAACCGATGAGCCAGGTTGCTGGCCGCCTTGCCATACAATGCGGCGCATCTGCGCTGGAAAAGAATGAAGGCGGCCGCGGTGTTCTGCTGGGCGGCGTGCCCGGTGTACACCCCGGAAATGTGCTGGTCATCGGCGGCGGAGTCGTTGGCTTCAACGCGGCGCAAATGGCCGTTGGCATGCATGCCGATGTGACCATTCTGGACCGCAACACGGATGTTCTGGACCGTCTCGATGCCCATTTCGAGGGCCGCGCGAAAACCATCTACTCCACCAAGGCCACCCTGGAACAGGCACTGTCCGAAGCGGACCTTGTCGTTGGCGCGGTGCTGGTGCCAGGCGCCGCCGCCCCGAAGCTTGTCACGCGAGAGATGCTGTCCCTGATGAAACCCGGAGCAGTCATGGTGGATGTCGCCATAGATCAGGGCGGCTGCTTTGAAACATCACACGCCACAACGCATGACAACCCGACCTATATTGTTGACGACATCGTGCATTACTGCGTCGCCAACATGCCGGGCGCCGTGGCGCGCACATCCACCTATGCCCTCAACAATGCGACGCTGATCCATGCGCTGCGCATTGCGGACAAGGGCTGGAAGGCCGCGCTGCAGGCCGATCCGCATCTCGCCGATGGCCTCAATGTGTGGAATGGCAAGATCACCTGCGCGCCGGTGGCCGAAAGCCTGGGCATGCAAAGCCAAAGCGTGCCGCTCGCCGACGCTCTCACCTAAAGGCGTATACTGAATGCATATAGAAAAGCGGGCGCCAGTCGCCCGCTTTTTTATGGGATAAAACCGACCAGCATCTTCAGCACGGCGGAATAATAATCATCCGGCAGGGCTGTGCTCTCAAGGCTGCGCCCGGTTGCTTCGGCAATCACCGCCATCCCACCGACAGACGGCCCGAAGTCCGGCGTTTCGCCGGTATTCACATCAATCCAGGCTGGCACATTGTGGCCGCCGGAGAGATAGGATTCCCAGAACGTCTCGATCGGGGCCGGCACCGGTTGCCCATTCATCTGCAGATAGAGCGGTATACGGATCGCATCATACCCGAACCGCGCGGGCCATCCATTGGCAGGCTGGACAACGCCTTCACGCGTCAGCTCGCACCAGTCCGTCGGCAATTGCAGCGGGCCGAAGGCCGATTGAGAGAGCAGCCACTGGCTGTCCGCCATCACCCGCGTCCAGAACTTGTCCATGCCGCCGGCGGAAAAGTCCTGGAAGGCTGACCAGATAAAATAGGCCGGGTTGAAGACGGTGCGATCATCATGGTCAAAGCCGTTAAGGCCGGGCAGCAGAACCATACGGTCATGGCGCTCGACGATCAGATGCCGGGCAATGGCGTTCCGGATTTCACCGGCGCGCACATCATAGGCGTCCTCACCCCAGCGCCGGGCGGCCTGCATCAGCGCCCAGGCGATCAGAATGTCGCCATCGGACGCATTGTTCGGATCTGCCACGCCCTGCGCCTTGGAGGGGTCATATAACCAGGCATAGAGGTTCACATCCTGACGGGCCAGATTGGCCTCTGTCCAGGCATGCAGTGTTCGGAAGGTTTCCTGATCCCCTGCCGCCTGCGCAAACAACAGGCCATAGCCCTGGCCTTCACTGTGACTGATGCCGCCATTGCCATTATCGATGACGCGGCCTTCGCCATTCACGAACAGGCCCTTGAAGGCTTCCCAATCGCTCATGAAGCTGCCGGAAGGTGAAACGAGATTGCTGCTGGCTGCAACCGTCTCGGCATAGGGCGGTTCGGCCTGGCTGCGCTCTCCGCAAGCAGTCATCAGGGTCAGCGCCACCCCGTGCAGAAAGGCTCGGCGATCAAGGCGCATGACGCAGCTCGATGAGTCCTGGTTCGCATTTCGTGATCACAGTGCGCAAGGCATCATTGCCTGACAGCGCATGGAACCAGGCCGCATAGGCCCCCTGCAACAAGGGGGGCATGATCACATCCCATGGAATGCCGCCATCCTGGCCTACGCTGGTTGGTGGATTCCTGTGCATGATGTCGATCCCGCCATCATCCAGATCAAAGATGACATGTCCCCATCCCAGCTGGTGCCAGAGCGCATTCACGGCGCCTTCGATTTCCTCGACATCGCTGAGGCCCGTCAGCGGGTCCAGCGCAGCAAGGCGGCGCCCGACAGAGGCCAGAAACATGTCCATCTGCTCCTGCGTGGCGCTGGAGGTCACCTCCTCGATCAGCAAGGTCAGAAGCGTTTCTATACTGAGAGATGTCGCCATCACGCGGTCATTCGCTGGCACATGGCTTTTCTTGCCGCTCAGGATCATTTGGTCACTCCGAAGTTCTGACGGATTCCGAAAAGGGTCTGGAATTCATTATATTCGCCAAAGGTGTTGAGGCGCACTTCGCCGCCAATGCTTGTGCCCGGCGCCACCTGGAAATAGGTCGATCCGTTCAGATTGACACCAAAGCCGGTTTCGCTGCTGCTATCATGATAGGCCTGCACATCATCATTCAGGAAGGACAGGAAGCCCACCTCGAACATGGAGGTCGGATCTGTCGGATAGAATGGCTCGCGGTCCTGCTCAAAGCTCTGATAGCCCGGCGTGATGCTGGCCTTCGCCTCCAGCCGGTCGCGCGTATAGGCATACCGGATCGGGAAGCTGACACTCAGGAAACTCTGTGGGCTGAAATAGCCGCCATAGCCGGAGGTGAAGAGATTGTGATTGTCGTTGAAGGCCTGATAGTTGCCGTTCACGCCCACGGTGAGATCGGAGAACTCCCCCTTGCGCGCCAGCAGGTAACCGCCCGCGTTCAGCTGAATGCCGGTATTCCGTTTGACATTCTCGCCAGCATAATCGGCATAGGAGCCTTCGGCATAGAAGCCTGACCCATCCCGCTCATAGGAAAGCGACACGCCCGCCTCAGAGCGCATGACTGCGCCCCAGAATTCCCCCGTTACAGGGTCGGTCGTGCCCGCATAGGACAAGACACTGTCCGTAACCGGGCGATACTCTGCCCATGCTTTACCGGTCGTGTATTGTCCGAATTTTGGTTCATAGGAAATGCCGCCCTGCGCGCGGGTCTTCTGGAAGCCCAGAGGCGTGACGCCAATATCCATGTTCAGATATTCGCCGCGATAGCCGGCTGTCAGCGCGACACCCGCCTCATGCTGCGTACCCGGATCCGCCAGAACGGCCTCATACTCGCCGACAATCCCGCGTGCCTGCAGCAGGCCATTACGGCCGAATTTCAGCTGGCTGTCAGGGCCCACTTCGCCGGCATCGATCGATACGGCATGGGCAGACGCAAAGACGCGCCCATCCGCAAAGCCGGTCGAATACTCAACCGTGCCGCCAAGTTCGTTGAGCGCACTAAGACCGGATTCCCCTGACCGGTCACGATAATGCGTGCTGACATCAATACGGGCTCCCGTCTCGGCATCCAGCTCCGCAAGGTCTGCGGCAATGCCTGCCAGAACCGGGTCTGTATTGCCGAAGCTGCCCGTATTCTGGTCGACGGAAATTGTCTGCATACGTGGCGTACTTCCACCCGGCAGGCTGGAAGGCGCCGTCTGCGCCTGGCCATAGGCCGGGCCCGTTGACGCTGAGGCCAGCTGCCACGGATTGGTGGAAGTCGTATTGCTGGAAACGAGTGCCTTTGTGTCAAACGGGTTGGGCGCGGCAGGCGCGGCAAACGGATTGCCGCCCATGGCACGATTGGCAAACGGGTTCGAGCTGCTGAAGCCCCCGCCGGTCTCCCCGGTTTGGGCCTCATAAAGATCACGAGCCTTTTCCAGATATTTACGGGCCGCGCGGTCGCGTCCGGCCTGTTGCTCCATACGGGCAGCGGCCAGATAGATTTCGTAATTGTCCGGATCCAGAGCTTCTAGGCGCTCAAAGGCACTGCGCGCCAGGTCTGCATCCCCGGCCACGCTGGCCGTATCGACCAGCACAAGCAGGGCATCCTTGTTACGCGGTTCCTGTTGCAGCACCATCTGCAGTGTTTTCGCCGCAGGCAGAGCCATTCCGCCCGCCTGATAGAGACGCGCCAGAGACATCAGGACATCGGTATCCCCCGGGGCCTTCTGCCAGGCCGTCTGCAGCACTTCATAGCTTTGTGCATAATTGCCGGCTTCGCGCAGGCTATCTGCTTCGATCACCGCCATCATGCGGCGCATGCGCTCAACAACGGCTTGCTTCTCAGGTGAGTTCCCGGCAGCCTCATCCGCGCGTTGGATTGCGCCATAGGCAAAGGCTGTCTGGCCCTCTGATGTCAGAATACGTACAATTGGTTCATAGGCTGCAGGGTCGGACAGGGTCTGCTTCATCAGATCCTGCGCCATGGTGACTGCGTCGCTGCGGTCTCCCAGCTCATAGAGAACGCCTGCGATTTCGGCCTGACGATAGGCTGGCAAACGGCCCGTTGCCGCAATCTGCTTCAGGCCTGCAACAGCCTGCGCCGTCTGGCCCTGCTTGGCCAGAAGCTGCGCGCGATCAATCGCAGTTTGCGCTGTCAGGCTGAGGGCAAATTCCTGCATTTCCGGCGTGCGGGCCGCGGCCGGGATGCGGCGGATCAGATCCTGCGCATCGCCTGCCATGTCCATCTGCTCGGCCAGCAAAGCTGCCGCATAAAGATGCTCGGTATCATTTGATGCCGCCAGTGACTGCATGACGGAACGCGCCTGCCAGGCATTGCCCTGCCCATTCAGGAAGCGTGCATATTCATAACGGATCCACGGATCTTTCGGATAGGATGTCATGCCATCCTGGAACAGTTTCTCGGCCACGACCGTGCGCCCCTGCTGGGCGGCATCAACCGCTTCGCGGCGCAGCGCATTCATGCGCAGCTGATCAGCGAAACCCTGCTCCAGCCCCGGCATGCGCAGCGCCGTGCGGGCAGCTTGTGCCGCCTCGCCATAGCGCCCCAGTTCGTCCAGAACGTCAGACAGCAGACCATAGGCAATCGCCTGATCGCCATCGCCGGAACGTACAAGGTTTTCAGAAATCGACAGCGCCTTATCAAGGTCGCGTGCCTCCAGCGCGGCGGACGCTTCATTTACACGCGCAAAAAAGTCAGCCGACGCATAGGCTTGGTCCCATTTATCTGAACTGCCCAGCTTGCGGGCCTGCCCCAGCAGCTCCTTCGCCGCAACGAAATTGCCGCGGCGCAGCTGCACCACGCCCAGTCCGCCCAGAACGTCAGAATCCTTCGGCGACAGGCTGCGGGCCCGATTGAAGGATTTCTCGGCGAGATCCAGATTGCCGGCTTCCAGCGCCTTGAACCCGGCTGCGCGCGCATCGCCTGCCGGATTGGGCTTTGGCGCAGCTACGCGTTTGGGTGTGGGCGCAGGCTTGGCGTTCGTCTTCTGCTCAGGCTCCGCCGCCATGGTGCTGGCGACCGGAACCGTCAGCACCGTCTTGGCAGCATTGAACTCAAGCGCCTGTTTGGCCACCGTGTTTTGCGGGTCCAGTTCCAGCACGCGCTTATAGCTTTCCTTGGCGCGGTTATGCTGGCCTCGGCTCTCCCAGTATTTCGCTTGCTGCAGAAGTGTTTCCACACCCGCACTTTCCGCGACAGCCTGACCGCCATCCACTTGGGCGGCGATCACACTGGCGAGAGCGAGAGCAGTCAGATGCGTTTTTCTCATCACTCACTATCCATATCTTGCAGGCGGCGACGTTCCTGACGCTTCAGCAGCGCGTAAACCGGCCCGGCAACAATCAGGGCAACGATCACACCACTGATCACCATGAAGAGCGGTCTGCCGCTCATCCAGAAGGCAAAGGCGAGCCACCAGGGCAGATCGCTGACCCAATAGCTTGATCCGATCATATAGCTGGCCATGCCATCGCCGTGTACGATGGACAGGTCGCCCTGCACGTCTGCAATCACGTCAATCTCTTCCAGCGCGTAGATCATGCCAGGCAGGCGCGATGTATCGCTGCCAAGAACGGCCACGACGCTGCGGCTTTCCGCGAAGGGGGATTCAAAACCGATCATGCCGGTGAAATCGTCCGCAGCCATCAGCGTGTCATTGGCCTCGTCGGCCTTATTGTGTTTACGGGTGGAAACCATGTTGCCCAAACGGTCCATCAGGCTGTCCGCAGGCACATGGATCTGGCCACCAGCAAATGACACAGGCGCACCGCGGAACAGGCCGGCCTCATTGCCCAGGCTAACCGGGCCGATGACCAGAATGTCTTCATCACGCATGCGGTCTGCGTTCACTTCACGCGTTACCCGCGCACGTACAGTTGGCGCGCCGGTGGAGTCACCGAAGCGGCCCATCAGCACCAGAAAGGTTTCAATCGTTGCGGCATCGGCGTCACGCGGCATCAGAACGGCCGTTTCCGCCAGGTCCGGGCGGATCGTGAACGGGTATCCCGCCCCGGCAAAGGGGGCCAGGTCCGGCATCAGAATCGCATGATGTGCGCCTGTGAAATCAATCTGGCTATCGCCCAGAACGCTCACGGCAACATTGGTAGGTATCATGCCCGTACACTCGCTCTTGTCAGCCAGGATGAGGTTGTAGTCGAAGACCAGCTCATTCTGTCCAAACAGGTTGTATCGGGGCAGCGTTACTTTTGCCTTACGCTCCTCAGAAACCGTCTGAGCGCCTTTCACGAGGCGATTGAGCACGCTGTCACCGCCCAGCGGCAGCGTTTCAAGGAAGTTGTTGTTCAGCGACACGTCCAGACGCGAAGCCGCGCGATCCAGCCAGGGTGCAGCAGGATAGCGGTAGCCAAGCTCCACCTTCCCGCCATTACCGGGCCAGAAGAACAGGTCCGGTGCGACACGGAATTGCGTGCTCAGCGGGCCTGGCGGCAGGCCGCGGGCTTCAAGCGCATAAGGCTCGGTGATCTCAGACAGCGCAACCTTGCGATCCGTCGGCAGCCAGCGCGGGGCGGCATAGCGATCAAACGCGGGCACGCGGAACTCATTCATGGAAAGATCCTGGCCACCCACAAAACCGCTGGCAAAGGCGAGGCCGGCAGCGGCCTGTTTCAGCTCCGCATCCGTACGACCCATGATCAGCAGAAGCTGGCCGAATTCATCGGCAGGGTTCGGCACAACGGCAATTTCGGGTCCGGTAATCTGGCGATCAATGCCCGGCAGGCTGTTCTGGGGATCCAGAAAAACGATTGCATTGCCTTCCGGCAGCACACCGCTTTGCGGCGTGAAGCGGAACCCGCGATAGCTGGCCAGGCTGCCCAGCCAGGAGGCAATCGTCCCGGCCGCTTCCAGCTCGCCATCCGTCGGTCGGGCGGCCATCACGAAAGGCAGGTCCAGCGGCATGGAGTCATGCGCGTCAAAGAAGGGCGCCGGCAGCTTGCTGAGGTCTGGTGGGAATTTCAGCTGCTGCACCTTCACATCCAGAAAGGTGCGCTCATTGGAAATGTTCATCCAGAGGGATGAGTGGAACGGGTCTTCACAATCGGTGGCATAATGGCCCAGGAAACGGAAGTTCAGCTGGTTTTCGCCCGGAAGGAACAGGGCCGGTTCAATCTCCAGCTCCAGCGTCGTACCATCAGCGCCGCTCGGCAGCAGTTTCACCGTCTGGATCACTTCCCCATTCAGCATCACGACCAGCTGGCTGAGATCCCCCAGCAGAGCCGGAGAATACGCCATGTTGACCGTAACAGATGCCTCTGTGACCACTTCGTCAGCACGCATACCAAACGGAATACCGATTTCGGCCCGCGTCCCCTGCAAGCGGATGGGAGAGCGGATCGACAGGTTTTCCAGTGTCATGCGATCAGCGCGCAGTCCATCGCCCAGTTCCTGTGTCACAGGGCCCTGGGATACAGGCGGCGCTTCCTGCGCATAGGACGGCGCCAGAGTGCCCGCCAGCACGCACAATGCGGCAATCGCCGTCAGGGTGACAGGAACCCGGCCCAGAGACGGCCCGAGAATGCGTTTAAGGGTCACAACATCGACTCCCACAATATCCTTGATTGAGCGCATCCCGGAAACAGGCTCGCGCGGTTCGCTCGGCTGCCAGGCATCAGCCCGGCCCATCACGGCACGAACGAGTTGCCGTGCGTGGAGCTGGTCCAGCTGCTCAAAGCGCAGGCGCAAAATGCCGCCATCGGTACGGATGGCTTCGACCGGAACGGTCAGCGTATCATCCCCCATCGGAATGGAAATGCTGTTGATCGTATGGCCGGTCAGGTCCATGCCTTCCGGCAGTCTGACGGCAACGCCCCCCATCGAAAAGTCCAGTGTTGAACAGTCGAAGACGTATCCGTCATCCCGGTAGAGCGTCGCCTGAAGCGCCTGGTCAATCCGGATATGCTCGCGCACCTGACGTGTCTCGCGGGCAACCGACACGGCGGCCAGCAGGATAATCAGGCTGAACGTGGCCCAGCCGACATTCAGCACCAATGTGCCGATCGGCATATTGCCCGGCTCGGCAAAGATCAGCAGACGGCCGGTTCCGAAAACGATACCAAAGATCATCAGGCCGATGGTCCACATGTGTGGCTTCACGGCGTCCAGATCGAAATAGGTCTTGTCCAGCAGATCGCCCTTGTCGGTCACGTTGAACTTGCCCTTGCGGGGCTGGAGCAGCGTCAGCACGGTTGGCTTGACCAGATGGAATGCCAGCAGTGTCTCGTAGATCTCCCCCCAGAACGGGCGGCGGTCTCCGCCCTGTGTCCGTTCACTGGACAGGGTCGAGATATAAAGGTGCGGCAAGGCATACGCGAAGATCAGCGCAGCGGAGGCGTGAATGATATTCTGCCCCGCAATCAGATAAGCCAGCGGCGCCGTCAGGAACACGATGCGCGGCAGCGGAAACTGGAAGTGCATCATCGCGTTGAGGTAACAAAGCCTCTGCGGCAGCTTCAGTCCCTTGCCCAGCAGCGGATTGTCGATACGGAAAATCTGCGTCATGCCCCGCGCCCAGCGGATACGCTGACCGATGTGAAGGATCAGGCGCTCGGTCGCGAGACCGGCAGACAGGCGCGCAGAAATATAGGCCGTGTTCCAGCCCATGCGCTGCAGTTTCAAGGCGGTATGTGCGTCTTCGGTGACGGTTTCCCCGGCAAACCCATTGGTCTGCATCAGGGCTTCACGGCGAATGATCGCACAGGAGCCGCAGAAGAAGGTTGCGTTCCAAAGGTCGTTCCCGCTCTGCACGGGGCCATAGAACAGGTCGCCCTCCCCCGGCAGGTCCTCGACACTGCCAAGGTTACGCTGAACCGGATCAGGGGAATAGAAATGGTGCGGCGTCTGCAACAGCGCCAGCTTCGGATCTCTCTGGAACCAGCCAATTGTCAGCTGCAGGAAGGCGCGTGTCGGCACGTGGTCACAGTCGAACACGACGATCAGGTCGCCGTCGGTCTTCTTCATGGCGGCGTTCAGGTTGCCCGCCTTGGCGTGCTTGTTGTCTGTACGCGTAAGATACCCGCAATTGGCTTCGCGAGCGAATTCGCGGAATTCCTCGCGGCGGCCATCATCCAGGATGAAGACACGATAGCGGTCAGCCGGATAATCCATGTCCATGGCGGCGAACACCGTATTGCGGACAATCTCCAGGCTTTCATTATAGGTCGGGATATAGACATCCACCGTCGGCCATTCCGACGGTTCGCCCTTCATCTCCACGACCGGACGGTGCAGCGGCCAGCTTGTCTGTATCAGGCCCAGCAGCATGATGAACCAGGCATATAGCTCGGCCAGGTAGAGGCCGGTGCCCAGTACGAACTCGATCGGCGTATCGAACTCAAGCGTGTGGGTTGTCCGCCACCAGATATACCGGGTAGAAACAAGGAGTGCGATACCGCCCAGCACAAGAGTGCCCCGGCGGGATTTGCTACGGCTTACGAAAAAAGCCGCAACCATCACACCCAGGCCAAAGATCCACTGGTTCTTCAGATCCAGCGGGACGGAAATGACCATGACCGCCAGAAATGCGACCAGCAGCCAGACCGGAAGCATTGCGATCTTGCGGAGGGAGCCAAAGGAATTCCCCATGATCAGACCGCCCGCCGCGCGGTTGTATCCGCGCCTTCAGAGTCACCGGTCAGCTCGCCCTTCAGGTAAGTCTCAATCATGTTGGTCAGCGCGGTAACGTCGCGCAGCACCACGCTATGCGGTGCAAATTTCTCCAGCGTCTCGAACTGTGCCAGCGCCTCATTGACGGCCTCATCCCGCCGCACAATCCCGAAATATTGCTCACCCAGCAGCTCCGCCAGGAAGCGACGGCAATGGCGCGACAGTTTGTATTGCTCGTCCACACGGTTCAGCACGACGGCGAAATTCCGCAGCTCGCGGATAGACGCACCTTCATCCAGAAGGGTCAGGCTGGTCAGCGCCGCAGGCGTCGGCTCAAGAACGCACAAATTGAGATCGGCAAACTGGCTGACCTCATGGCGCAATTCCAAATCGGAAGAGGAAATGTCCAGAATGAACAACTGGGTTCTGTCGCCGCCGGAAAAGTCCTGGATCAACTGTTCAGGGGCCATACGGCTGCCATAGCCTTTCACCAGACGCACGCCGCCAATCACCGGCGCATCTGCCTCAGCGCCCTGCCATGGCTGGATCGTCTGTGAAGGCACCATTCCGAAATGCAGCTTCAGCGTATCCTGGCGCGTATAGTCCACCACCGTCACAGGCCTGCCGCGGCTTGTAAACGACATGGCCAGCCGCGCCGAAATCAGCGTGCTGCCACTACCGCCCTTGGGAGAATGTACTGCAATAATGGTCATGATTTTGCCTGCCCAAGTTTGCCAAGGAAATTGCGCAAATCGACGGCGTCACCTTCAGGCTGACTCGTCTCGTTCGCAGGTGATGATTGCGGCGCCGAATACTGCCCCAGGAAACTGCCCGCCTGTTTGATTGGCCTGGCCGAAGGCCGTTTTTCTACCTCGGCACGGCGAGGTTCCGGCGGACGGCCTGACGGCACATGGCCGCCTTCCTTCCCGACGATCCGCTCATCTTTCAGAAGCGACTCGAACAGCGGCCACAGCTCCATATCCGTATAAGGATCTTCAAACTGTTTGTACCGGAAGTCTTGCCGGCTGAGCTTCTCCAGCAAAGCGCGCGCGTCGTTTCTCATAGTTCACCACCACTGTTATCATTAAGCTTTTGGGTACCATAACTACGCTTAACGCGACGTTACGGATCTGCAGGATTCGTACGTCTGCAGGCCCCCTCGACTGGTTAACAGAGGGATGAACATGATTTATCTGTACAGAAATCAGTTAAGCTTTTGTTAGCCATGACTAACGGTTTCTTATCAGGGTTTTTGGCCCCCGGCATGTCTCGCAAAGGGAAATCTGCCAGCTTAAGAAAGAGTGCATAAAAAAGGGCTGAAATCCTGAAACTTCAGGAAATACAGCCCTCTATAAGGTTAATTACAGGCCCGCACCAAAGTGGCCAGGCTGGCCCGTCTTTGGCGAAATATCCCGCCTCGGATTACTCTTCCATAGCCTTGAGATACATGGATTTTTTCGGCTTTGAGAAAATTCGCTCCACCATGGGCACGAAAAACTCCAGCGGCTCGCTTTCATAGTCCGGGTCGAAGGCGGCCTGATCGTATTTGTGGCAGAACTCAGCGCAGCGCTGGTAGTGCGGACTGTCCTTGAACTGATCGCGCATGTTCTTGTCGAGGCCGAGATACTCAAAGAAGTAATAGCCCTGGAAGGCGCCATGATTGGCAACCATCCAGAGGTTTTCTTCCGACACGAACGGTTTCAGGATCGCGGCGGCCACGTCCGGGTGGTTCATACTGCCCAGCGTGTCACCAATATCGTGCAGCAGCGCGCAGACGACATATTCCTCGTCACGCCCATCCCGGTGGGCCCGCGTCGCCGTCTGCAGGGAGTGCTCCAGCCGGTCGATGGGATAGCCGCCGAAATCCCCGTCCAGCAGGCGCAGATGGTCCAGTACCCGTTTCGCAAGGCCTTTGTTGAACACCCGCGCGTTCTTCGCGATGATATCCCAGTCTTCCTGGGTGCCATCCAGCATTTGCGTGAATTTTGCGCTTTGGGCCGCGCCCTGTCCGTCCGCCATGTGGTTTCCTCCGGTTTCTTTATATCTGCCCGCAGGATAACCCTGCGGCGGGCCAGTTCCAATCCCTTTCCATCCTTTCGGCGGCAAAAGAGAGGTCTGTGAGACGACGCCCCTCCGTTTCCGGAGAGGCGTCTCCCACCGGGGGCGCCCGGATGTCTCCCGATCAGTCCCACAGAGCGCCCAGCATCAGCTGGTTCTCCCAGGTGTTCCGGTTCGGAACATGGGCCGGTCCACAGCGGCTGCAGAAATGCTCGTGCAGACGGCGCGCAAGCGTCCAGCTGGACTCGCCTGTCCGCCCGCCTGCCCGTTCCACAGCATCGACAATGAACCGGAGCGTTTCTTCGCGCAGGTCCATATTGCCTTTGCCTTTCGCCTCCGCGAGCCGCCAGCCCGCCGGATCCTGGCGCAGGGCAAGAACCGCGCGCTCAACGCCATCGTGCAGAACGTAAACCGCCATGCGTCCGGCAGCGATGTCACCGGTGAAGTCCCGCAGGCAATTGCGGAACTCCCGCGCAACCTGCCCCAGCATTTTCCTGTCCGTCACCCGGAAGAAGGCTGGCGGCAGGTCCGGCGGGGACAGTATGTTGCCGAAGCGGGCCGGCTGCAGATCGTCCGCAGCCATCTCGAACAGACGTTCAGACGATGCGGCCCGCTCCCACCGGTGGGCGACGGATGCGGCCTGTGTCTGTCCGCGCATACGCACCGCCAGACCGAAGGTTGCGGCAAGATCCTCCACGGCGCCTTTGCTGTCCGGAATGTGCCGAAGGATTTTCGGCCGCCGGAGCAGGACAGGCAAGGCGCGGATCAGGCGCAGCTGCGCCGGACGGATTTCATCCGTATGCCGTAATACCTGCGCCGTATTCTCATCCGAAAACAGCGACAGGAACACGTCATAATCCGCCGTGTCCCACAGGGTCTCGCCCAACCGGGAAAGCGTCTTCATCAGACCACCGGTAGCCTGGCCGTGCATGAGGTGTTTTGCAACATCCCCATCCCGCCCGTACGCGGCGATATGGGCGATCTCTTCAAGGTCGAGATCACGATCCAGCAGGATGGCCGCCGCATGACGGCGCGCCGATGGCAGGGCCAGAAACTTCACATGCGGCGCCGGCCAGGCAATGGCCAGTGTTTCGGCATAGGGCCCAGCGAGGAACCGCAACAATGGCGTCAGGGCACCGGCACGGCCATGCGGCCGCACGTGGCGCCGGGTCATGGGATTGCCCATGATCCACCTCCTTCCATATCGTCCGCATGCCGGAAGGCCGGATGCGGACCGATTGAAGTCAGAAAAATTGTGAGGTCAGACGTCCACCGGCAAACGCGCGGGGGACGCTGACAGCGCTCCCCATCGACTGAGGAGCAGGTTTGTTGTTCTACAACCGTGCTTCATCTTTTTGGTCCGTTTGTTGGTTTGGCCAGCCGTCTGTATTCGGACGGCTGGTCAAGAGGAGGGTGGCGTATAGGGTGAGCCACCATTGCCTGTCAAGGACACATCGAAATTAATTCGATCAGCCTTTCACGCAAACGACCTGTTTCAGGGTGTGAACCACTTCTACAAGGTCTGTCTGCGCGGCCATGACGCTGTCGATATCCTTGTAGGCCATGGGCGTTTCATCAATCACGCCGTTGTCCTTCCGGCATTCGACGCCCTGGGTCGCCGCCAGGTGATCCTCGACAGAGAACCGCCGTTTGGCTTCACCCCGGCTCATGGCCCGCCCTGCCCCGTGAGAGCAGGAGCAGAAAGACTCCGCATGGCCCTTCCCGCGCACAATGAAGGATTTCGCCCCCATCGACCCCGGGATAATGCCCAGCTCATCCTTCCCGGCGCGCACGGCGCCTTTGCGGGTGACCCAGACATCGGCCCCGAAATGGTGTTCCCGCTCCACATAATTGTGGTGGCAGTTCACCGCTTCCTTCTCCAGCGCGAAAGCCGGGAAATGCTCACGCAGGGCGAACAGTACACGGTCCATCATCACCTCACGGTTTAGACGGGCATAATCCTGTGCCCAGCTAACCGCTTCGGTGTAATCGTCGAACAAGGCCTCCCCTTCCACAAAGAAGGCCAGATCCTTGTCCGGCACATGATAGTTCAGCACGCGCGTCTCCAGGGCCTCACGGGCTTCCTGAATGAAGTAGGTGCCGAGGATGTTCCCCGTCCCGCGAGAGCCGGAGTGAAGCATCACCCAGACACGGTCCGCTTCATCAAGACAAAGCTCGATAAAGTGGTTGCCGCCGCCCAGCGTGCCCAGCTGTTTGGCAAATGCCGTACGCTGAATACGC
This sequence comes from Hyphomonas beringensis, assembly GCF_000682755.1. Taxonomy (GTDB): domain Bacteria; phylum Pseudomonadota; class Alphaproteobacteria; order Caulobacterales; family Hyphomonadaceae; genus Hyphomonas; species Hyphomonas beringensis. The sequence goes on along the minus strand of NZ_AWFF01000044.1, from coordinate 20,703 downwards.
CGATGTTTCTTCAGGATCACGTCCAACCGATCCGCTAGGCCAGAGGCCCTGAGGGCGGTTGCCACGCGCGCCGGCGTTTCCTTGTGGCCGCCTCCGCGCCCATTGCCAACCGGCACCTTCCGCTCGATCTCGCTCCGGATGGCCGACAGGCTGTCCGGCAGATCACTCGCCGTGAGGCTGGTACGGATCGCCATCATCCCGCAGCCAATGTCGACCCCGACAGCGGCAGGAATGATCGCGCCCCGCGTGGGGATGACTGATCCAACCGTCGCGCCACGGCCATAATGCACATCAGGCATCACGGCCAAATGGCTGTGAATGAACGGCAAACCCGCCACATTCTCCAGCTGGGTGCGCGCTTGCGGCTCCAGAGGCACGCCCTTGACCCAGGCCTTGATGCGCCCGCCGGCGCTGGTTTCGATCACTTCAAAATCACTCATTGTTCCTTAGTCTGCTCTTTTTCAGACTCCTCCTGACAAGCCCTCCACGCGTCTCCATCGGGTTTGAAAGACATAAAAAACCCTCCGGGCGTAAACGCGCGGAGGGCGGCATAAGAACCGGTTTCCCGGCCCCGGGCTGAAACTCAGCCCTATCCACTCACCTCCATGCAGCAGAAATCGCAGCCCTGATACAGGGCGCGTTCTGTCCTCTGGAAATTTGATTCTGGCCGTTTCATCGGTCCGTCCTCTGAGTGGATTGAGGCCGCCATATGACGGAGGGCGCAGGCCGCGTCAACCCCGAAGATAAAAAAAATCCCCGGACGCATATGATCCGGGGACTGATATATGAAAGGGTGTTTTCCTTATATCACAAGGCTCTGCGCCTAGTTTGTGGAGCGGCCTGTCTCGTCAAATCGCTCCCGGAAATCGTCCAGGGTCAGCGTGTAGTCATCCTCGTCATGAAAGGCTTCATCGCTTAGGTCCGGCTTTTCTGTGGCCTTGTACCAGGCGGCGTATTCTTCTGTGTCGCGGCTGTCCTGGCGATAAAAGGTCGAATAGGTGTCCACTGTCATGACAGGCGTTTCAGGGCCGAAGTCAAAACTCATCAGGCGCATCCAGCCATCGCCGATGCCCACCGGCCAGGCAGACTCCACGCCAGCATCGAGGGCCGTCTGGCCCCGGTCCTGATAGTCGGCCAGCACCTGCCACACCTTGTGGCCATGGGCATTGTCGTCCACCCGCCAGGCCTGGCCGTGCTCATGCCCGCACAAAACCAGGAAGATCTGGTCCTGCTGGCTGATCAGCTTCTCCCAGACCATTTCCGGGCTGTTGTGCAGCGGGTCCACAGCATGGCCGTCCACAATCGGGTTTGGCAGGCGCTCGCCTTCCTTCGTCATATAGTCATGCGTGGAAATGATGGTCGGCAGGCCCTTGTGCTGTGCGATCACCTCGGCCGCCCATTCCAGAGAGGCATTAGGCGGATCGAATTGCAGGCCGATATGCAGGAAGCGATAGCCGCCCGCCTCGAAGATCTGCGCGCTGTCGGCGCCGCCATCATGGCTGGCGACATACCAGGGCTTTCCCTTGAAGAATTCGGTATCCGCGCCAAACACAGACCGGAAATTCTCCAGTCCGCCGGGATGCAATACCCCCAGAGAGGTCTTGAGGTCAGTGGGGTCAATCTCCACAGGTCCCTTGGCCGCGGGCGGGAATTTCGAATCGGTCCACATCGCGTCATAGTCATGATTGCCCGGCACGACCGAGAACGGCGTCTTGCCGGCGATCAGGCTGAAGCCTTCATGCGCCTTCGGTATCTCTACCGTTTTCACCTTTTCGGTCGGTGCGAAATGCGAATCCATGATCGGGTTCGGCACAGCCTTGAAGCCGCGCGTGGCGTGCTCCGGGTCCATGGCCTTGGTCTGGTGCTGCCACACATCGCCGAGCGATGAAACAAAGGCGATTTCGCCGCCGGTGCTTTCCAGATTGTCGGCGACATAGTGCATCTGCTCCAGGAACATCTCGCTCGCATCGAACGGAAAGCCTTCGGCTCTCTGGTGCGTATAATCGAGATAGTTCTGCGTATCAGGCAGCACGGCGATGGTGAAATAGGTGTCGGCCACAGGCGCGGGATCGGTTTGCGTGACCGACTCGCTTTCCAGCACGACAATGTCAGCAGGCTCTGCCGCAGGCTGAGTCGCACACGCCGCCAGCAGGGCAAACAGACCCACCAGGGCCGTGGCCGGGGTGGCCGAGGAACGGGGCAACAGGAATGTCATGGGGCAGGTCTCCGCAAACGACTCACAAACACAGGATGTGAGGCCCGCCTAGCGCACCAGCATGACAGTTTCTTACGCCCTCCCCCGCTGACGCGGCGACAGCACAAACAAAAAGCCCCGGAGCAGAGCTCCGGGGCTTTTGATGTCCGTTAGGTCCGAAAACCCGTAAAGACTTAGTCTTCCATCGCGTCGAGTTCTGCTTCGTGACGCGCACGGTCAGCAGCACCTTTGGCGCTTTCGTCACGGTCGACCAGTTCCAGAACGGCAACCGGTGCGTTGTCGCCATGGCGGAAGCCGGCTTTCAGCACGCGTGTGTAGCCGCCATTGCGGTCCTTGTAGCGCTCGCCCATCACGTCGAACAGCTTGCGGACAGCGTCCTCATCGCGAACCTGAGAGATCGCCTGGCGGCGAGCAGGCAGGTCGCCTTTTTTGGCGAGCGTCACGAGCTTGTCCATGATCGGAGCCATTTCCTTCGCTTTCGGAAGGGTGGTCACGATCTGCTCGTGCTCGATCAGGCTGGCAGCCATGTTCGCGAACATCGCCTTGCGGTGCGACGTCGTCTTGTTCAGTTTGCGGTATCCATGGCGATGGCGCATTGTCGTTATCCTTCAGGAGGTGGTCAGGCCCCCGTTAAAGCGGGTCCTATAGGTGGTCGTCGTACTTCTTGGCAAGACCTTCGATGTCTTCCGGTGGCCAATCCGGCACTTCCATGCCGAGGTGCAGGCCAAGACCGGCGAGAACTTCCTTGATCTCGTTCAGAGACTTGCGGCCGAAGTTCGGCGTGCGCAGCATCTCTGCTTCGGATTTCTGGATCAGGTCGCCAATATAAACAATGTTGTCGTTCTTCAGGCAGTTTGCCGAGCGAACAGACAGTTCGAGTTCGTCGACCTTCTTGAGCAGAACCGGGTTGAAGCCGAGATCGGTTTCTTCCGTTTGCTGGCTCGTTTCGAGGGTCGGCTCTTCGAAGTTGATGAACAGCTGCAGTTGGTCCTGCAGGATACGTGCAGCATAGGCCACAGCGTCTTCCGGCGTAACGGAGCCATCTGTCTCGATGTCGAGCGTCAGCTTGTCATAGTCCAGAACGGTCCCTTCGCGGGTGTCCTCGACCAGGTAGCCAACGCGGCGCACCGGGCTGTAGATCGCATCAATCGGAATATAGCCGATCGGGGCGTCTTCCGGACGGTGCGCTTCAGCAGGCTGATAGCCTTTGCCGGTTGCGATCGTGAATTCCATGCGGACTTCGGCGCCATCGTCGAGCGTGCAGATCACGTGATCCGGGTTCAGGATCTTCGTGTCGCCGGAGGTCTCGATCTGGCCGGCCTTCACTTCGCCCGGGCCTTTTGCCTTCAGCACCATGCGCTTCGGCGTGTCGCTCTCCATGAAGATCGCGACCTGCTTCAGGTTCAGCACGATGGTCGTCACATCTTCCCGCACACCCTGGATGGCGGAGAATTCGTGCACGACATTATCAATCTGGACGCCGATGATGGCAGCACCCTGGAGCGACGACAGCAGCACGCGGCGCAGCGCGTTGCCCAGCGTCGTGCCGTAGCCACGCTCAAGCGGCTCGATGACGAGCTTGGCCTTCCGCTTGGCATCATATCCTGCCTGAACCACAGGGCGGTTCGGGCGGATCAGCACTTTCCAGTTGCGGTCATTGACGGCGGTGGATTCGATGTCAGCCATGGGCGACGGGTCCTCAGAATGCATTTGGCGGCGCTTGATTGCGCCGCCGATATATAACGAACTAGACGCGGCGGCGTTTCGGCGGGCGGCATCCGTTGTGTGGGATCGGGGTCGTGTCCTGGATCGCCGTAACGGTCAGGCCGACAGCCTGCAGGGCGCGCAGGGCGCTCTCACGGCCCGAACCCGGACCGCGCACGTTCACTTCGACGGTCTGCAGACCGTGATCCATGGCCTTTTTGGCGGCATCCTCAGCAGCCATCTGGGCAGCATAAGGAGTCGACTTACGGGAGCCTTTGAAGCCCATCGTGCCGGAGGAAGACCACGAAATGGTGTTCCCCTGGGCATCCGTAATGGTGACCATGGTGTTGTTGAAGCTGGAGTTCACATGAACAACACCGGATGTGATGTTCTTGCGCTCTCTCCGGCGGACGCGGGTCGTTTCACGAGCCATTGAAGATCAATCCTATTTCTTCTTGCCGGCAATCGGCTTCGCCGGACCCTTACGGGTACGAGCATTTGTGTGGGTACGCTGACCGCGAACCGGAAGTTTGCGGCGGTGACGGAGGCCACGGTAGCAACCGAGGTCCATCAGGCGCTTGATGTTCATCGACGTGTCACGGCGAAGGTCACCTTCTACCATGTAATCAGCGTCGATGGTTTCGCGGATCTTGATGACTTCGGCATCCGTCAGCTCGTTCACACGACGTGCCGGCTCAACACCGACCTTCTCGATGATCTCACGCGCCATGGACGGGCCGATGCCATGAATGTACCGCAGCGCGATTTCAACGCGCTTGTTGGTCGGGATGTTAACGCCTGCAATACGGGCCAAGGCCGGGTCTCCTCAAGCGGACTGTGTTCATACATAAAGAGCGCGCCAAGCCGGAAAGCTCCGCCTTGCGCGCCGGCGATTAAGCCAAAAGCTAAGAAACGAGGCTTATAGCTATGGAAATTAACGCGTCAACCGCGGAATCCCAGCTTTATGCCGTCTCTTTCAGGGCCGCGTCGATGTCTGCACCAACAGCATCGATCGTTCCCATTCCATCGACTTCAACAAGTATACCACGTTCGGCGTAAATAGGCACCAATGGCGCAGTATCCTCATAGTATTTTTCCAGGCGCTTGGAGAAGGTTTCAGGGTTGTCGTCCTTACGCCCCTGCTCCTCAAAACGCTTGGTGACACGTGACAGCAGCTTGTCATCATCAACAAGCATGCGGATCACGCGATCCACGGCTTCGCCGCGGGTTTCCAGCAGCCGGTCCAGGGCTTCCGCCTGGCCAACCGTGCGCGGGAAGCCATCAAAGATGAATCCCGGTGCGCCGGCCTTTTCGGTCAGCTGTTCGTCGATCAGGGCAATCACGACCTCGTCGGAGACCAGACCGCCCTCATCCATGATCTTGGCAACTTTCTGCCCAAGCTCAGATCCTGATGCGCGAGCGGCGCGCAGCATGTCGCCTGTGGAGAGCTGGATATAGCCCCGCTCCTCTACCAGGCGCTTTGCCTGCGTGCCTTTCCCGGCCGCAGGCGGCCCGAACAGAATGAGATTCATCTTTTACGACCCCCAAGTTTCGACTTCTTGATCATCCCCTCATACTGGTGGGCGATCATGTGCGATTGTATCTGTGTTACTGTGTCCATCGTAACAGACACAACGATCAGAAGTGAAGTACCGCCGATATAAAACGGTATCTCTGGGAAATATCGCCGCAGGAGTTCAGGGAGAATACAGACAAAAGTCAGGTACAGGGCGCCAATCGTCGTCAGGCGGGTCAGCACATAGTCAATATAGGCAGCCGTGTTGGAGCCTGGGCGGATGCCCGGAATGAAGCCGCCATATTTGCGCAGATTGTCCGCCGTTTCCTCCGGATTGAACATGATGGAGGTATAGAAGAAGGCGAAGAACATGATCAGCACGACTTGCGAAGCGATATAGGACCACGAGCCCGGCGCAAAATGCGTCGCCAGCCAGCCCAGAACGCCGCTCACGGCGCCGGAGGCCTCGGCATCGGCCGGATTGCCCCCCATGAAGCCGACAGCCGTCAGCGGCAGCATCAGCAGCGCAGAGGCAAAGATGGGCGGGATAACGCCGGATGTGTTGATCTTCAGCGGCAGGAAGCTCTTCTGGCCTTGAGCAAAGCCATGGGCCTGCTGGCGCTTGGGATACTGGATCAGCAGGCGGCGCTGAGAGCGTTCCATGAACACGATGAACACGACCAGCGCGATCACCATGGCGGCAATTGCGATGACAAAGACCACGTTCACAGACGTCGTGCGGGCCTGCGAGACCAGGTTGAAGATGGCTTTCGGCATCTCCGCGATGATCCCGGCGAAAATGATCAGCGAAACGCCATTACCAATACCGCGTGCAGTGATCTGCTCCCCCATCCACATCAGCAGCATGGTGCCGCCGGTCAGCGTCACAACGCCGGTCAAGATGAAGAAAGGCGCGGAAATGCCGTCAATACGCACCCCAACCAGGCCGCCAGCAATGAAAAAGGACTGCGCCAAGGCAAAGCCCAGCGTCAGATAGCGTGTGTACTGGTTGATCTGTTTGCGTCCGGACTCCCCTTCCTTCTTCAGCTTTTCCAGCGTCGGAGAGGTGGCCGTCAGCATCTGGATGATGATGGACGCCGTGATGTAGGGCATCACGTTGAGCGCGAAGATCGCCATCCGCTGAACGGCGCCACCGGCAAACATGTTCATGGAGCCCAGCATGCCGCCGGACTGGCTTTCGAACAGGCTGGCATATTGGGAGGGGTCGAGGCCCGGAATCGGAATGAAGGTACCGAGTCGATACAGGAGCAGGATGCCGAGGGTGAAGAGGATCCGCGCCTGCAGGTCCTTGGCCTTCGCAAAGCTCGAAAAATTCATATTCCGAGCCATTTGTTCAGCAGCATTTGCCATTGGCCGCTAGACCTCCCTGAAAAAGCGTTCGCCGCCTAAATCGGCGGCGAAACAAAGTTTGTGAAGGGGTACCCGGTAAAAACCGCCGATTATTCTTCAGCTGCGTCTTTCGCGGGGCCCGTGACGGTCACTTTACCGCCAGCCTTCTCAACAGCCTCAATGGCTGCTTTGGAGGCGCCTGTCACTGTAATATTCAGATTCTTCGGTGCGTCACCTTTTGCCAGCAGACGCACGCCATCGCGCACGTTGCGGACCAGGCCGGCAGCAACCAGAGACTCTTCAGTCACATCTTTGGCGTCCAGCTTGCCAGCTTCAATGGCTTTGCCGAGACGGCCGAGGTTGACCCAGGCGTGCGTCTTGGAGTTGCGGGCCGTAAAGCCACGCTTCGGCAGACGCATGTAGATCGGCATCTGGCCGCCCTCGAAGCCGTTTACGGCAACACCGGAACGGGCCTTTTGGCCTTTAACACCGCGGCCACCCGTCTTGCCCTTGCCCGAGCCGACGCCGCGGCCAACGCGGATGCGGTTCTTGGTGGAGCCTTCAGCAGGAGACAGTTCGTTCAGTTTCATCGGTCTATCTTTCGATATCGTGTGGCTGCGGATTGCGGCGATTACTCGCCGACAACCTCAACCAGGTGAGCCACCTTGCGGATCATGCCCCGCACGGCTGGCGTATCTTCGAGTTCCTTGGTCCGGCCGACCTTGTTCAGGCCGAGGCCCATCAGGGTCTGGCGCTGCTCAGGCTTGCGGCCGATCGGGCTGCCAACCTGGCGGACAGTAAGCGTGCTCTTAGCCATCTGTGTGCCCTTCCCTAGTTCGTCGCGTCAGCCATGCCGGCTTCGGATGCACCGTCATTACGGCGACCGACGACATCCTGAACCTTGAGACCACGCTTGGAAGCCACCGTACGGGGGCTTGCCTGCTCTTTCAGAGCGTCGAACGTGGCACGGACCATGTTGTAGGGGTTGGAGGAGCCGATGGACTTGCCGACGACATCCTGGACACCCAGAACTTCCATCACAGCACGCATCGGACCACCAGCGATCACGCCGGTACCCGGAGGGGCTGCACGCAGGACCACCTTGCCAGCGCCCCAACGGCCTTTGCCGTCATGGTGCAGGGTGCGGCCTTCGCGCAGCGGTACGCGAACCATGTTGCGCTTGGCTTCTTCGGTTGCCTTGCGGATCGCTTCCGGCACTTCGCGGGCCTTGCCCTTGCCGAAACCGGCGCGGCCTTTCTGGTCGCCAACGACAACCAGAGCAGCGAAACCGAAATTCTTACCACCTTTAACCGTCTTTGCGACGCGGTTGATACCAACCAGCTTGTCGACGATGTCGGACTGCTCCTCGTCGCGATCGCGATTACGGCGGCCTCTTCCTCTTTCTTCAGCCATCGGGCCTCTCCTTAGAATTTGAGACCGCCCTCACGGGCGGCGTCTGCCAGGGCTTTCACCCGGCCGTGGAACATGTAACCGCCGCGATCAAAGACTACGTCTTCAACACCAGCCTTTTTGGCACGCTCTGCGAGCGCTTTACCAACCAGGGCTGCCGCTTCCGAATCGGCACCGGTCTTTGCAGAGCCGAGCACGTCCTTCTCCAGCGTAGACGCTGAAGCGAGCGTGATGCCTTTTTCGTCGTCGATGATCTGGGCAGAGATATTCTTGTGGCTGCGCGCAACGGACAGGCGCGGACGGCCTTCGGCGACCTTCCGGAGCTTGGTACGAACGCGCTGGGCGCGGCGCAGCATCTTTTCGCGTGAGCTTTTCATGGGCTTACTTCTTCTTGCCTTCCTTACGGCGGACATATTCGCCCTGATAACGGATACCCTTGCCTTTGTAAGGCTCAGGCGGACGGAATTCGCGGATCTTGGCGGCAGTCTGGCCAACGGCCTGCTTGTCCGCGCCAGAGACGATCACTTCAGTCGGCTTCGGAGCTTCCAGCTTGATGCCGTCAGGTGCCTTGAAGATCACATCGTGCGAGAAGCCGAGTGCGAGTTTCAGATCGTTACCCTGCATTTGGGCACGATACCCCACGCCGACAAGTTCAAGCGTTTTCGAGTAGCCGTTGGAGACACCTTCAACCATGTTCGCAGCATTGGCACGTGCGGTGCCCCACTGCGTACGGGCACGGGAGTCCAGGGCTTCAGCGAAAGTCGGCAGACGGCGACCGCGGGCTTTTTCAGCCTCGATACGCTCATTTGCAGCCTTCACGAGATCTTCGCGCGGCATCACGGTCAGTTCGTTATCTTCGAACTTCGGCGTGATCAGCTCGGACAGCACCATGGACATTTCGCCCTTGGAGCCTTTCACCTTGATCGTCTGGCCATCGACCGAGACGGTCGTGCCATTCGGAACAGTGATCGGGAGTTTACCAATACGTGACATGATAGCTCTCCTAGAATACGCGGCAGAGCACTTCGCCACCAACATTCTGGCTGCGAGCGGCATTGTCAGACATCACGCCTTTCGAAGTCGAAAGGATGGAGATGCCCAGACCATTGCGCACAAGCGGAATGTCAGAGACGGAAGAGTACACCCGGCGGCCCGGCTTGGAGACACGTTTGATCTCCGAGATGACCGGCTGGCCTTCATAGTACTTCAGCTCGATTTCAATATTCTTGTGACCGTCTTTCTCAACTTCGGTGTAGCCGCGGATGAAGCCCTCTTCGATGAGGACGTCCAGCACGCGAACGCGAAGCTTGGAGGACGGGGTGACAACCTTAGACATGCCGCGCATCTGGGCGTTCCGGATGCGGGTCAGCATATCACCGAGGGGATCAGAAATGTTCATCTTTGATATCCTCCCTCTCTACCAGCTTGACTTGACAAGGCCGGGGATTTGACCGTTCGAGCCAAGCTCGCGCAGCGCGATCCGCGACATTTTGAGTTTGCGATAATAACCGCGCGGACGCCCGGTTACCTCACAGCGATTACGCACGCGGTTCGGAGCCGAGTTGCGCGGAAGTTCAGCGAGTTTCAGACGGGCCTTGAACCGGTCTTCCAGCGGAAGATCCTCGTTCATGGCGATCGCCTTCAGCTCGGCACGCTTCGCGGCGTACTTCTCGACAAGCTGCTTGCGCTTCTTGTTCTTCTCGATTGCGCTCTTCTTTGCCATATCAGCAGATCTCCTGGCGCTAGTTCCGGAACGGGAAGCCACACTCGGCGAGGAGTGCCTTGGCTTCTTCGTTGGTTTCAGCCGTGGTGCAGACAATGATGTCCATACCGCGAATATCTTCCACCTGATCGTAATTGATCTCCGGGAAAACGATGTGTTCTTTCAGACCCATGGCGTAGTTGCCACGACCGTCAAAGCTCTTGCCGTTCAGACCCCGAAAGTCTTTCACGCGCGGCAGGGCGATATTGGTCAGACGGTCCAGGAACTCGTACATGCGCTCACGGCGCAGGGTGACCTTACAACCGATCAGCATGCCTTCGCGAACCTTGAAGCCGGCAATTGACTTGCGGGCCTTGGTGGCGACCGGCTTCTGGCCAGCAATCATTTCGAGTTCAGCCAGCGCAGCCTTGATCTTCTTGGAGTCGGCGACAGCTTCGCCCACACCCATATTGATCACGACCTTGTCCAGCTTCGGAACCTTCATCGGGTTCGAATACTTGAACTGCTCCTGAAGTTTCGCGCGGATCTCTTCGCGGTACTTCTTCTTGAGACGGGGTTCGTATGCATCAGACATCGATGGACTCCCCTGAACGTTTGGCAAAGCGCGTCTTGCGGCCATGCTCGTCAACTTTAAAACCAACACGCACCGCTTTGCCGTCACGCGGATCGGCGTGCGCCACGTTGGACACGTGGATCGGTGCTTCGAACGTCTTGATGCCGCCCGGGTCCATCTGGTTCGGCTTCTGGTGGCGCTTGACGACGTTCACGCCGCGTACAACGACGCGGTTTTCGTCGACGAGAACCTTCAGGACCTCACCTTTGGTGCCCTTGTCACGGCCGGCGATCACGACAACCGTGTCGCCTTTTTTGATCTTCGCAGCCATCTTACAGGACCTCCGGGGCCATGTTCGCGATTTTGACCTGGTTCTTGCCGCGCAGTTCACGCGGGACCGGGCCAAAGACGCGGGTGCCGATCGGCTCACCATTATTATTGATGAGAACAGCAGCATTGGTGTCGAAACGGATGGTCGTGCCATCCGGGCGGTTGATGTCCTTTGCCACGCGAACGACGACAGCCTTGCGGACGTCACCTTTCTTCACGCGGCCCGTCGGAATTGCTTCCTTCACGGACACGACGATCACATCACCGACAGACGCATAACGGCGTCCCGCGCCACCCAGCACCTTGATGCACTGGACGCGGCGTGCGCCGGAATTGTCGGCGACGCGAAGGTTTGATTGCATCTGGATCATGCGTCACCTTCCCCGCCGGAGACAAGCTCCCAGCGTTTCAGCTTGGAGTGCGGAAGGCACTCCTGGATCGTTACAATTTGTCCCTCGACAGCAGCATTCGCTTCGTCGTGGGCATGATACTTCTTGGAGCGACGAACGATCTTTTTCATCACCGGGTGGGTGAAGGTACGTTCGACGCGGACGATGGCTGTCTTGTTCTGCTTGGCAGAGACCACGACGCCTTCCATTACACGTTTTGGCATGATCTCTCTCCTACGCCTGACCTGCTTCGGCTTTTTCGCGAAGGATCGTCTTGACGCGCGCGATGTCGCGGCGAACTTCCTTCACCCGGGCCGTTTTTTCCAGCTGGCCGGTGGCTGTCTGGAAGCGCAGGTTGAACTGCTCTTTCTTCAGCTTGATCAACTCATCCTTGAGCTGATCGACGCTTTTCGTTCTTACATCCTGGGCTTTCATGATCAGATACCCTCAATCCGCTTGACGACTTTCGTCTTGATCGGAAGCTTGGCTGCGCCGAGGCGCAGGGCTTCACGGGCGACATCCTCAGGCACGCCGTCGATTTCGAACAGGATGCGGCCAGGTGCGACGCGGGCGACCCAACGGTCGACAGAGCCTTTACCTTTACCCATCCGGACTTCAATCGGCTTGGCAGACACAGGCAGATCCGGGAATACGCGGATCCACACCTTGCCCTGACGCTTCATGTGACGCGTAACGGCACGGCGGGTTGCCTCGATCTGGCGTGCGGTAACACGCTCGGGCTCCAGAGCCTTCAGGCCGAACTCGCCGAAAGCCAGCGAGAAACCGCCCTTGGCGTTGCCACGGATCTGGCCCTTGAAGGCCTTACGGAATTTTGTTCGCTTCGGTTGACGCATGACTTACGCTCCGGCGGCTTGCGAACCGGTAGCCGGTCCGCGCTGGTTGGCATTGGCACGGGCACGGGACTGGCCGGAAGATTCCAGACGCTTGTCCTGAGCCATCGGATCGTGCTCCATGATCTCGCCTTTGTAGACCCAGACCTTGATCCCGATGATGCCGTAAGTGGTTTCGGCTTCTGCGGTGCCGTAATCGATGTCGGCGCGCAGCGTGTGCAGCGGAACGGAGCCCTCTGCATACTTCTCGGTACGTGCGATCTCTGCACCGCCAAGACGGCCGGACACCATGATCTTCACACCGTCAGCACCCAGACGCATTGCGGACTGGATGGCGCGCTTCATGGTACGGCGGAACGAGGCGCGGCGCTCAAGCTGGCGGGCAATGTCGTCAGCGATCAGCGTGGCATCGATTTCCGGCTTGCGGATCTCGACCAGGTTCACGCGGACTTCGTCCTCGGTCATCTTGGACAGATCTTTGCGCAGGGCTTCGATGTCCCCGCCCTTCTTGCCGATCACGAGACCCGGGCGAGCCGTGTGGATCGTGATGAGGCATTTCTTGTGCGGGCGCTCGATGATGATCTTGGAGATACCGGCTTGCTTGAGGCGCTTGCGGATTTCCTTGCGGATCGCAATGTCCTCGTGCAGCAGACGGCCAAAGTCGGCCGTGTCGGCATACCAGCGGCTGTCAGACGTCCGGTTGATACCGAGACGCAGGCCGATCGGATTTACTTTCTGACCCATTATGCGGCCTCCGCTTCAACTGAGGTGTCACGCAGGACGATGGTCAACTGCGAGAATGGCTTCACGATGCGCGCTGCACGGCCGCGGGCGCGGGCACGAATACGCTTCATGACAAGGTTCTTGCCGACGTGTGCTTCCGCAACAACCAGGCTGTCGATGTCGAGACCGTGATTGTTCTCGGCGTTTGCGATGGCGCTTTGCAGCAGCTTGCGAACGTCCTTGGCAGGACGCTTCGGAGAGAACTGCAGCTCGGCAAGGGCGCGCTCAACCGGCAGACCGCGGATCTGCTGAGCCAGAAGGTTCAGCTTCTGCGGGCTGGAGCGGTACATGCGCAGCACAGCACGGGATTCGTTCGACGCCTGCTTCGGAGGATTCTTGGCCTTACTCATGGCTTACTTCCTCTTCGCTTTCTTGTCCGCGCCGTGGCCATAGTAGGTACGGGTCGGTGCGAATTCACCGAACTTGTGACCCACCATTTCCTCGGAAACGGTAACCGGGATGAATTTGTTGCCATTGTGGACCTGGAAGTTCAGGCCGACAAAGTTAGGCAGGATCGTTGAACGGCGCGACCAGGTCTTGATCACGACGCGCTTTTCGGAGGCGCGTGCATCTTCTGCTTTCTTGAGCAGATAGCCGTCTACGAACGGGCCTTTCCAGACAGAACGTGACATGTCTTGCGGCTCCTCTTAGCGTTTCGCGTTGCGGCGACGGATGATCAGACGATCCGTAGCCTTGTTTTTACGGGTCTTCGGACCGCGGGTTTTCTTACCCCACGGCGTAACCGGGTGACGGCCACCGGAAGACTTGCCTTCACCACCACCGTGCGGGTGATCGACCGGGTTCATGACAACACCGCGGACAGACGGGCGCTTGCCCATGTGACGCTTGCGGCCAGCCTTGGAGAGAACCTGGTTCATGTTGTCCGGGTTGGACACAGCACCGATGGTTGCCAGGCAGCTGTCCAGAACCATGCGCAGCTCACCGGAGGTCAGCTTGATCTGGGCGTAGCCACCGTCGCGGCCAACGAGCTGAGCATAGGTACCGGCAGAGCGGACCATCTGAGCGCCTTTTTGAGGCTTCAGCTCGATGTTGTGAATGATCGTACCGACCGGGATGTTTTTCAGCGGCAGGGTGTTGCCCGGCTTGATGTCAGCGGTCTTGGACGTGATCACCGTGTCCCCTGCTTCAAGGCGCTGCGGCGCGATGATGTAGGACATCTGGCCATCTTCGTACTTGATCAGTGCGATGAAGGCCGTGCGGTTCGGATCGTATTCCAGACGCTCGACAGTCGCCGGCACATCCCAGCGGTTACGCTTGAAGTCGACCTTGCGGTACAGCTTCTTGGCGCCACCACCAATGTGACGGGACGTGATGCGGCCCTTGTTGTTGCGTCCGCCGGATTTCGTCAGACCTTCGGTCAGCGCCTTGACGGGCTTGCCTTTGTGAAGGTCGGACTTGTCCACCAGCACCAGCTGGCGGCGTCCGGGAGAGGTCGGGTTGAAAGTCTTAAGTGCCATAATTCTCGTCCTTCCCCTACAGGCCCGTCGTGATGTCGACAGACTGGCCTTCAGCGAGCGTGACGATGGCTTTCTTCAGGTCGTTACGGCGACCTTCGAAACCACGGAAACGCTTCGTCTTGCCCTTCTGGACCAGGGTGTTGACCTTGGTTACTTCGACCTTGAAGAGAGCCTCGACAGCTTCTTTGATCGCTTTCTTGTCCGCGTCGGGAGCCACTTCGAAAACAATCTTGTTTTCTTCAGCAACCAGCGTCGCTTTCTCGGTGATCAGCGGACGGCGGATAATGTCGTAATGATGCGGTTTAACGTCGGCCATGATTATTTAGCCTCCTTCACGCCGTCGAAACGGGCCTTGATGCCTTCAGCCGCTTCCTTGGTGATGACGAGCTTCTTGCGGCGCAGGATGTCATAGACATTCAGACCTGCGACCGGCAGCACGTCCACGTTCGGGATGTTGCGGGCAGCCTTGGCGAAATTCTCATCCACGGAGATGCCGGAGATGATCAGCGCGTTCTCGATGCCGAGACCGGCGAACTGGCTGACCAGCTCTTTCGTCTTCGGAGCGGACAGGACGGCTTCATCAAGAACGATGATCGCGTCTTCCTTCATCTTGGACGACAGGGCGTGCGCCAGAGCCATCTTGCGGACCTTCTTGGGAAGATCGTGTGCGTGGCTGCGGACTTTCGGCCCGTGCGCGACGGAACCACCAACGAAGATCGGCGCGTTACGGGAACCGTGACGTGCGCCGCCGGAACCTTTCTGGCGGATGTACTTCTTCGTTGTACGGCTGACTTCGCCGCGGGTTTGCGTCTTGTGCGTACCAGCCTGGCGCTTGGCCAGCTGCCAGCGGATCGTGCGCTGGAGGATATCACCACGAATGTCTTCGATGCCGAAAATGGCATCATCAACCGTGATGTTTCCAGCCGCTTTCCCGGCAAGGGTTTTGACTGCGAGTTCCATTATTCAGCACCCTCTTGAGTTGCTTCAGCGGCCGGAGCGTCTGCCGCGCCTGCTGCCTTGAAGGAGCCTGCTGCCGGAGCGTCGGCCGGAAGAGCTTTCTTCACAGCGTCGCGAACTTCGACATAGCTGCCGTCATGGCCAGGCACAGCGCCCTTGACCAGGATCAGGCCACGCTCAACGTCGGTGCGGACGACTTCCAGATTCTGGGTCGTGACGCGCTCAACGCCGTAATGGCCAGCCATTTTCTTGTTCTTGAAAACACGGCCCGGGTCCTGGTTCATACCGGTCGAACCGTGGGAACGGTGGGAGATGGACACACCGTGCGTGGCGCGCAGACCCCCGAAGTTCCAGCGCTTCATCGCACCGGCAAAACCCTTACCGATCGTGATGCCGGCAATGTCGACCTTCTGGCCTGCAACGAAGTGATCAGCCTGAACTTCAGCGCCAACTTCCGGCAGATCGCCAGAGACGCGGAATTCTGCCAGCTTGCGCTTCGGTGCAACACCGGCTTTCGCGAACTGGCCGCGCAGAGCCTTGGAGGTGCGCTTTGCCTTCTTCTCGCCAATGCCGAGGATCACAGCCTTGTAGCCGTCCGTGCGGGTAACTTCCCCGCCCTTCTTCGTGGTGACGGTGCGCTCGTCTTCCGTGCGCACGCCGACAACCTGACAGCCGTCAAGGGAAAGAACCGTCACCGGGATATGGCGACCATTCTCATCAAATACGCGTGTCATGCCAACCTTACGGGCAAGCACGCCAGAACGGGGTGCTGGCAGAGCCATTAGCGGCCTCCCTCAAGTTTGATCTCGATACCAACGCCAGAAGACAGGTCGAGCTTCATGAGAGCATCAACCGTCTGCGGGGTTGGGTCTACAATGTCGAGGATCCGCTTATGAGTACGGATTTCAAACTGCTCGCGCGACTTCTTGTCGATATGGGGAGAGCGGTTCACGGTGAAGCGCTCGATACGGGTCGGGAGTGGGATCGGACCTTTGACTTCAGCGCCGGTGCGCTTTGCCGTGTTCACAATCTCTTTCGCCGACATGTCGAGGGCGCGGTGATCGAAGGCCTTTAGCCTGATCCGGATATTCTGTCGTTCCATCGTTCTCGGTCCGTCCGCACAAAACACGTTAGCCCCAACAGAGCCAGCCAGGCCCCAGGGCGTTACGTGGGATTAAATTGTCTGTTTCGAGGGAGCGTTCGCTATCTAAAGCGCTGCCATCCCGGCGAATTCGGGGGTTTATGGGATGAACACGCTCACGTCAACTGACTCGCCTGAGGAATCTGCACAAAAGATTCACAGGTTTGAACTGCGCACCCCTACAGCTCCGGCGGCGTGTCTGCGGGGTCTTGCTCCAGGAAGAGCCGTTCGAGTTCGCGCTGCGTCGATTTCAGCGTGCCCGCAGGGTAATTTCCGTCGCGCATATCCTCAATCATCGCATTTACAGCCGGTATGGCAATGCTCTCGGCCAGCTCATTTCCAATCTTCACGCTTTCAAGCGCAATCACCCCATTAGAGGCGCTGATCTCCTGCCCCGCAGGCGTTTCCAGAAAGGCGCGATAGCCTGCCAGCGCTTCCGGGGAGACATTATAGACATAGGCTTCCGCCAGAGGCCGTCGCATCCCGTCCAGCAGGGCATCTGCCATTTGGGCAGACATCATGATGACAGCCGTCTCGCTGGCGGCATTCGATATGGAATCTCCCCCCTTGGCGAATTCGTTCTGCAGATTGCCGACCATCAGGTCTGCCATGCCGGCAAAGGCCGCCTCATATTCCGTACGGCTGATCGTATGGTCGACAATATAAAGGGCGTCCTCCATCGGATCGGCCTGCGCCGGTGCCGCCCCCAGCGCCAGCGCCGCAGCCAGTCCTGCAAATGCGATTCTCATATCCCCACATCCCCTGTTCCGGCCCGCCTTCCGGGCCTGTTGAAATCCCGTTGAGACTAACCGTGTGATCCTAAAATAACAGCATTTTCGCTAGGCCAGCCCCGCCAGCGCGGTGCACACCTCGTCCATCGCCGTGTGCAGCACGTTTACCGCATGGCCACTCAGGATATGAAACTCCACATTCGGCCGGTGCGCCATGTGCGCGGCGACATGTTCGGCATTGATGATCGTATCGTCGCCGGCCTGCAGCCAGACCTGCCGGGCCGTCACCGCCTCCAGATCCTCTGACCAGTCGGCCATCGCCGCAGAGCCATCGCGAATCCAGGCCTCGGCCCCCTGCTCCACCGCATGATACAGCCCCTCGGCCTGAACCTTCATCAGAATCGGGTCCGACAGTGATTCCAGATCCATCGGAGACCGCACGAACTGCGCCTTCAGGAAGGCCTTCGTGCCCCGGCGGCGATAGACCGGCAGGCCGACCGACATCACCATTTTCATGATGGAGGGCGCATGGCGCGTTGCCATGGCGGCAAAGCGGGTCTGCGGGTCCATGTGCGAGAGGTGCTTGGTCTCATCGATCGGGATGCCCCCGCCGATCACCAGCATGTCGCCCATCCGCTCGCCCAGCGCCTTCGCGATTCGGAAGCCATGGGAGGAGCCGCCCTGATGTACACAGAGACTCACCCGCTCCAGCCCAAGATTCTCCACCAGCGCGACGGCGTCCTCCACCGTCACGGCGTTGAACTCCGCCCGGGTCCGGCTGGGGCTTGTATAGCCATAGCCCGGCCGCGACGGCGCAATCAGCGTAATGTCCTCTGCCGCGAGCCGCCTCAGGAATTCCGGCGTGAAGAACGGCCCCTGAATGTAGCCATGAATGAACAGCACCGTCTTCTGCCCGCGGCCTATCCGGTACCATCCCAGCGTCCGCCCGCCGGGGCGCGGCAATTGCGAGAGGCCGGCTTTCGGCGTCATCCACACTTCCGCGCTGGGCGGGTTCAGCTGCTCCGGCAATTGCCGCATCAGGAAGGCGATACTACCGCACAGCTGCACCACATCCGACATCCGCGCGCAGCCCGTCTTGCGCAAAATGCTCTTGGCCTGGCCCTTGATCGTCTCCAGCGCCCGGCCGCGCTGGTCGGCAATGTCCTTCTGGCTGAGATTGCCAAGGAAGCCTTCCAGAACTTCGGTTTCACTGGCCGTCAGGCCAAAGGCCTCGCTGAGGCGCGTCATCAGCGCCGGTGACCAGTCAATATAAGACAGCGAGACATGCACCTGGTCGGCAACATCCTTCGGCCTCTGGATCAGCGCCAGACAGGCGCGGATCTGCGTCGTTTCCACATTCGCCAGAATGATTCTGTCCTGCGCCTGATGCGCCGTCGCCCTCAGCGTCTTGCGGATTTCGCCCAGCGCCGACGGGTCCAGCGGCAACTCGTCCAGCGCGCAGGGAAAGTCCTGTCCGGTCAGATGCACCGCGGCGGCATTGCCCGTCACCTGTCCGGTCCGGGCGGAGACTTCCAGAATCGCGTGGAAGCGCTCGTCATGAGACGCCTCCCGGCGTGATGCTTCCTCGATCAGCTTGCTGATACGCGCGCCATGGGTATCCAGCATGTCATCATCGCCATGATGACGCGGCACATCTTCTGCCAGCGCGCCATTGTCCCGCTCTTCGAAGAAATAGGCCATGGCCGCGTTCAGGAACACATCGAAGCGATCCGTTTCGGACGGCACCTCATACGCGGCGCCCAGCATATCGAAATAGCGATTGGTGTGGGACATACAGATTCGGAGACACGCTGCGGTGGAATGGGGGATCACTCTAGAACCCTGATTGTGGACAGCAAGACTTTCCGTAAATTCCTGAAAATCTTTGCGCATAACCCCTGCGGGGCATGTCTGGCGCGCACCGACTGCCTAGTCTGCCTCTATCGCAGGCTGGGTGGGGATCCGGCCATGGACCAGAGGCGAAAGAGCCAGCCAGACAACAGAAAGACATCTTGCATGAAGTTTCCTCCCATTCTCGCTTCAATGGGCCTTGCCGCATTTGCTCTGCTGGCCCTGCCCGGCGCCTCGGCGCAGGCCGTCTCCACACAGGAAATCGCCTGCTCGAAAGGCGGGGCCGAGGCCTGCTTCTATGCTGCGGCAGACTATGCCCAGGGCAGCAACGGCCTGCCCATGAACATGCCGAAAGCGGCGGAGCTGTTCACGAAGGCCTGCACGCTGGGCGTTCCGGATGGCTGCTTCTACACGGCCGGCATGTACCGCAGAGGCGCTGACGGCATCGCGCAAGACCCGGCCAGGGGCATAGATTTGTACGAAACCGCCTGCCGTATGGGCCATGAAGAGGCCTGCAGCGCCGCGTTCGCCATCCTGCGCACCCCGGACAAGGGCGAACAGGACATGCCCCGCCTGCTCAGCGCGTTTGAAGAGGGCTGCGCCAACCAGTCCATGAAGGCCTGCAAATGGGGCGCAGAGATTTTCTATGATGGCCGCGAAGGCCGGGATCCCGGCCATATCGATCTTGTCCGCGGCGCCCCGCTGGCAGAGCGGGCCTGCGATGAGACCGGGATCTCCTATTTCTGCGTCATCGGGGAAATCATGTACGCCAAGCCGGATTCGCCCGGCTTCAATGCCGAAAAAGCGCTTAAGATGACGCAGATCAATTGCGGCGCTGGCGTCAAGGAATCCTGCGCGAACCTTGGCGGCATCTACCACAATATTGGCGACTACCAGCTCGCCTACACCCAATATGACCGGGCGTGCCAGCTGGGCCATGACACCGGCTGCGGCGTCGCCAAAGACCTGAAAGCCTGGCTGGATGAATGGGCGGAATGGAACGCCAAACAGGCCGCGCGCGAGGCGGAAATGTCCGCCATGCTGAATGCCGGAGACTATAATGGCGCCGTCGCAACGGCCGTCTCGGTCTACGCATCCAGTGACTGGGCCGCGAAAGCCGTCAACGCCGCCTCGGCCGCTGGCCGCATGGGGGATGTCGATGACTATGATCTCAAAGTTCTCGAACTCTGGTTTGCCAACAAAGGCCCCGGCGGGGTCGTGAAGGCAGAGATGCGCCGGCGCGGCGTCGCCGTCTCCGGCGAATATGATTCCTGGGCCGCAGACATGCAGACCATCAAATCCGCCAATCAGCGCTTCAATGCCGCCCGTGCCAAAACGTCCAGCTATCGGCCCATTGAGCGCGGACCTGCGCTGGACTCAGAACCGGTGCTCAGCTCGGCCGAGGCGGCGGCCCAGACCCGGGACAAATACCGCTATGCGCATTGCACCATGAATGGCAATCCGGACACTCCTGGCTGCCAGTAAGTCAGGCACGGCTTATGGCAGACTCCCCCGGCGCCCACCTGTCTTCATGGCAGGTGGGCGTTTCTTATGCGCTCAGATTTTTATCGCATACGGATAAAAGACCCGTCTTTCACTCACACCCCTGCCCCGGTGCTTTATGTGTGGACAGATAGATCACTCCGGCGAACGTTCCTGACATTCCGCGCAGCAAAAAGGCCGCCCTTTTGGGGCGGCCTTTCGCAAAGTCTCTTCAGGAA
>NZ_AWFF01000043.1 GCF_000682755.1 Hyphomonas beringensis | reverse complement strand
ATGCGTCCGACCGCCCGAAGCCAAAGCCGAAAAATCTCTATAAATACGAAGCGCCCGCTGTGCCCGCCTGGGAACGCCCGGCGCTGGGCAGCGATATGCCAGCCGAGTTTGTACAGAATGCCCAGCCACTCATTCTGAGCGCGCTGTGCAATGTCATGGAATCTGCAATCGCCGACCTACGCGCAGCCTATCGCGAGCCGGCTCCCGACACGTCCTGACACGGAACTTCAAACCCGAATCCAGATCCCCTTACCGGATGGCCCCGCCATGCCGGGCGTACGTGCTGGCGTGAAGGTCAGCCTCCGCTTCCAACCACCTCGACCTCCTCCCCGAACCAGAGCGGAGAGTTGGCGAGGTCGATGAATTTCTTCTCATCCTCCAGCAGTTCGGCGCCGGCTTTCGCCGCCGCCTCGCTGCTATTGGCTGCCATGGCCGCCTCGCTTTCGAACCAGAGTTCCGCCACGCCATCATAGGCCTCCGGCCCGCCGCGACTGCCTTGCATGGCCGCGTTCAGGCCGTCATGGCGGGTATGGTTCTGCACATAGCGCAGGATGCCCAGCGTCTTTGCATGCTTCGCCACCAGCGGGGCATGCTGCTCTCGCCAATAGGTCTGGAAGTCCTCCCGGCTCATATGCGGCAAACGCCGCAGACAGAAGGTCAGCTTGATCATAACAAGTCTCCACCGGCGGCGGCGGCCGTCGTGCCATCCTTCTTGTAGGCGCGGATCACATTCTTGCCGGTGATCCATTTGTGCACCTCGTCCGGCCCGTCGACCAGGCGCTGAGACCGGATATGCGTGTACCAGGCCGCCAGCGGCGTATCGAGCGAATAGCCCAGCGCCCCGTGCAGCTGGATCGCCGTATCCACCACCTTGTGCACCATGTTCGCCAGGAACACTTTGGCGATGCCATTCTCCTGGCGCAAATCCATGCCGTTCTCGGCCTTGTAGGCAATGTGCATCAGCATTAGCCGCGCGATGTAAAGCTGGCTCGCACATTCGGCCAGCATGAACTGAACGCCCTGACGGTCTTCCAGGGGCTGGCCAAAGGTCTCACGGCTGGTAACATGCTCCGTTGCCAGATCAAGTGCGCGCTGGGCCATCGCCACATTGTGCATGCCATGGCGCAGCCGGCCATAGGCCAGCCGGTGCTGTCCCATGGAGAAGCCGCCCCCTTCCCCGCCCAGCAGATTCTCTTCCGGCACGACCAGATTCTCGATCTTCACCTCGGCATGGCCGCCGCCCATCTCTTCATAGTGCGGTCCGTGTACGGCCATGGTCGGGATGTCACGGATGATGTTGTAGCCGGGATTGGGCAGTTCCACGATGAAGGTGGAGAATTGCTGGTGGCGGGGCGCATCCGGATTGGTCTTCGCCATGACCACGGCAATGTCTGCCGCCGTCGCCGCGCTGGAGAACCATTTCTCTCCATTCAGCACATAATTGCCCTTGCCATCCTTCTGTGCGCGCGCCTGCATGCCGGTGGCATCGGCCCCTGCGGCTTTCTCCGTCATGGAATAGCAGATGCGCTTTTCGCCATTCAGCAGCGGCTTCAGATATTTCTCTTTCTGGAAATCCGTTCCATGCGCCAGCAGGGTCAGCATGGTGGCATCATCCGGCCCTTGAGAGTTCATCGAGAGCGCGCCGAGATGGCTCTGCCCCAATTCCATCTGCACCAGCGCATTGGCCAGCGGGCCGAGGCCCATGCCGCCATGCTCTTCGGGAATGAACGGGCACCAAAGGCCCTGCGCCCGTGCCTTCTTGCGCAGCTCAGCCAGCACCTCCTTGTAGGGCCGCCCGGCATCCATTTCCTTTTCGGCGGGGATGCATTCCTCCTGCACCCATTTACGCACGCGCTCGCGAACGTCTTTCGCCTCTTCCGGTATCGTGAAATCAATCGCCATGTTTCGCTCCCTGTTGTTTTGTCAGGAAGGCTAATCCGGAAGCCCGGCGCTGCACAGACTGACTTCGCGTCAGCTGTCAGCGGCGTAATCGACCTTTTCCAGGTACAACCCTTCAGCGGGCGCGACCGGTCCGCACGCAGACCGGTCAGCCTGCGCCAGAATATCGGCAATCCAGCCGACCGGCTGGCGGCCCCGGCCTACATCGACCAGACTGCCCACCATGGAGCGCACCTGACGGTGGATGAAGCTCTGCGCCCGGCAGGTGAATTCCACCCGCTCTCCATAGCGCGAGACGGTGAACTCTTTCAGAGTCTTCACCGGCGTCAACGCCTGGCAATCGGTATCGCGAAAGGTGGAGAAATCATGCGTGCCGACAAAGGCCTGTGCCGCCGCATGCATGGCGTCTGCATCCAGCTTCGACGGCACCCGCCAGGCCAGCCCCCGGTCAAGGCTGAGATCCGCCCGGCGATTGATGACGATATAGCGGTAATGCCGCTGTGTGGCATTGAAGCGCGCATGGAAATCGTCCGCCACGCGCTCTGCCTTCAGCACGGCAATCGGGTGCGGGCGCAAATGGAAGTTCATGGCATCGGCCACCTTGTCGCGGCGATCGATGCGCAAATCCATATGCGCCACCTGACCGGTCGCATGGACGCCGCTATCGGTACGGCCCGCGCCATAGATATCGACCGGCGCGCCATCCAGCTTCGCAGCCGCCTCTTCCAGCGCGCCTTGCACCGTCGGCACATCCGGCAGCTTCTGCCAGCCCTGGAACGGGCCGCCATGATATTCAATGAGGAGTCTGTAGCGAGGCATCGCGCGTGCCCTAGCCAAAGGCAGCCGGATAGGTCAACCGCCCGGATGCGGGTGCCTCATCGCTGAGCTGCAGCGCCATGAAGGCTTCGCCGGACCAATCGGCCTGATAAGGCGCGGCCTCCTCGGCGGAAAATCCGAAGCGGGGATAGTATTCCGGATGGCCCAGCACGAAGACCAGGCTTTCGCCCGCACCCTCCAGCGCCATCAGGCCCATCTGGATCAGGCCGCTGCCAATGCCTGTATTCTGAAAGTCCGGATGCACAGACATCGGGCCAAGGCCCACGGCAGGCGCGCCCTCAACATCTATGCGGAAAAACTGGATATGGCCGACAATGCCGGCATCATCACTCGCCACCAGAGACAGCACGCTCTCCCCGCTTTTCGCCAGCTTGCGCACGATGCGGCCTTCCGCCTTGCCGCCAAAGGCCAGATCGTTCAGGGCGACAATCTCTTCCAGGTCTTCTTCATGCGCGGGGCGGATCCAGAAGCTCATCAGTCAAGCACCGTATCCGGAGCAATGGCCTGCCCTCTCAGGAACTGGTCTGCGTCCATAGGTTTGCCCCCGGGCTTTTGCAGGCGCAGGATACGCACAGCGCCGCCATCTCCGCAAGCAACCAGAAGATTGTCGTCCAGCACCATGCCTGCAGGCGCGGAGGTTTCGCGGCCTGACCGACGGCTCATCAGCAGTTTCAGGCGCACCGGCATCTCTTCGCCGGGCGGCGTCCATTGGCACCAGGCCCCCGGAAAGGGAGACAGGCCGCGGATATGGCAATCGACCTGCCGCGCCGGTTTCGTCCAATCAACGCGCTGGTCATCCGGGCCAAGCTTTGCGGCATAGGTCATCCCCTCTTCCGCCTGCGCGGCGGGGGTCAGGCTGCCATCGGCGAGCCCTGCCAGCGCGCGCGGCGCCAACTCCGCCGCCAGCTCTGCCAGCCGGTCATGCAGGCTGCCCGCTGTGTCGTCTTCGGTGATCGGCGTGCGTGAAGAGGCAATGACCGGCCCGGTATCAAGCCCGGCTTCCATCATCATCGCATCGACGCCGGTCTCATCATCGCCCGCCATGATCGCCCGCTGGATCGGCGCCGCGCCCCGCCAGCGCGGCAGGATGGAGGCATGCATGTTGAGACAACCAAGGCGCGGCGCATCCAGCACCGCCTGCGGCAGGATCAGGCCATAGGCGACGACCACGGCGGCATCCAGATCAAGCGCCGCAAAGGCCTCCTGCTCCGGCGCTTTCTTCAGGCTTTTCGGGGTGCGCACCTCTATGCCCTGCGTTTCGGCATAGGCATGGACAGGCGTCGGGGTCAGCTTCTTGCCCCGGCCGGCCGGGCGCGGCGGCTGGGAATAGACGCAGGCAATCTCGTGCCCGGCCTCGATCAGGGCCTTCAGCACGCCGACGGCAATGTCGGGGCTTCCCATAAAGGCGATGCGGAGAGGTGTTGTTACTTGGTCAGACATTTGTGGGCGTCATGATCCCATGCGCCGCCACGGTCAAGACATACACCGGCCTTCTGGTGGAGGCGCACCTGGCCCACCCCCCAGACACTGCCGGTAATCAGGCATAAGATCAGTGCCGCGCGGACAGAGGACCAACGACGAACCATCAGGCTCAGGCGGCGTTTTCACGCATCGCGCGCAGCTTGGCTTTCTTCACCTTGTCGACCGCGCGTTGGCGCTTGAGGCGGGACAGATAGTCGATGAACAGCGTGCCTTCGAGATGGTCCATCTCATGCTGGATGCAGACCGCGTAGAGGTCTTCCGCCCATTCCTCAACCTTGAAACCATCATAGTCGAGATAGCGGATCAGGCATTTTTCGGGGCGCTCCACCTCGTCGAAAATGTCCGGTACAGACAGGCAGCCCTCTTCATAGGGCTGGGTTTCTTCAACCGTTTCAACGATTTCCGGGTTCACGAAATAGCGCGGCTGGGGCTCCTCGCCTTCCTTGGCGAGGTCCATGACGATGACGCGCAGCGGCACGCCAATCTGGATCGCGGCCAGGCCAATGCCCGGCGCGTCGTACATGGTTTCCAGCATGTCATCCATGAGCGCGCGGATCTCATCAGTAACGCCGCCCTCGACGGGCTTCGACACTTCCTTGAGACGCGGGTCCGGAACGGTGAGGATTTCTCTGATAGCCATAAGTCTCAGATATGCATCGCAGGGGCTTTGGTCAACTCTTGCGCTCACTCAACCGGAAGGGTCTTGCCGGTCGTGCCAAAGTCCAACTCACCAGTGTTTTCAGGCACATTTGCGCGCGCCTCAATCTGTTTCGGCTCAGCCGGGGCCTTGTTTGGCGGGGCGATCTTCATGTCCTCGAACTTGCGCAGCGTCGGCAGGACGCGCTTGTCGAAAGACCCCATCATGGAGTTGTAGTGGTCCACCGATCCATTCAGCGATTTGCCCAGCTTCTCGATATGCCCGAGCATGACGCCCATACGGCTGTAGAGGTCTGCGCCCAATTCTGCCGCCGCCATGGCGTTTTCGTTCATCTCATGCTGGCGCCACAGATGCGCCACGGTGCGCGCCAGGGCGATCAGCGTGGTTGGCGTCGTCACGATCACCTGACGGCTCATCGCCTTCTCGATCAAATCCGGTGAATGCTCCAGCGCGGCAGCAAAGAAATTCTCCCCCGGAATGAACATGGCGATATAGTCAAACCGCCCGCCCAGATTGGACTGATAGTCCTTTGAGGCCAACGCGTTCACATGGCGCTGCACACTGGCGGCATGGGCCTTCAGGTGGGTTGCGCGCTCGGCGGGGTCTTCGGCATTCACCGCTGCCATGTAGGAGGCGAGCGAGACCTTGGAATCGACGACGATCTGCCGTCCGCCCGGCAGGTGGATCACGGCGTCGGGGCGCTGGCGCCCCTGCTCTGTCGCATCGTGCACCTGTTCGGAAAAGTCGCAATGCGCGGACAGGCCGGCCTGCTCCATCACATTGCGCAGGGTCATCTCGCCCCAGCGGCCGCCGCCCTTCGGCGCCGTCAGCGCGCTAACCAGCTTGCCGGTTTCGGATGTGTTCAGCTTCAGGCTCTCATGGATCGCCTTCACCTGCTCCTGAATGGCAGATTTGTCTTCGGTGCGGACTTTCTCGATCTCGTCGACGCGCTTCTTGAAGGCCTCGAAATTCTCGCCAATTGGCTTGATCAGCTCCTTCAGATGGCCCTGCGCGCCTTCCTTGTGCTTCTCGAAGGTCTCATTCGCCAGCTGCAGGAATTGCGCATTCGCACGCTGTAACACGCCCTGCGCCATCTCCCCGAATTTGCGCTCATCCTCGGCGCTGCGGGCCCTGGCTTCGGCCAGTTCCAGCTCGGCTTTGCGGGCGACGTCTTCCAGCGTGCGGATGCGCTGCTTTGCTTCGTCCAGATCATCGCTGGTGCGTTCATAGTCCAGCCGGTAGCGCTCTGCCTTCGCGCTGCTCTGGCTGGACAGCCACCAGGCCGTGCCGGCAAGGGCCAGCACAAGCACAAACAAAACAAGGTGCACGACATCAAAGCCCGCACCGCCAATAATGATGATCGGATCCATGGATGCATCCTTGCACGATTCTTCTCAGAACATATAAGGAACAAGCAGGCCTGTCCATGCAGCATCGACCGGTCGCTTGACTTCACGGCGGCGATCGCGCCCTGTCGCAATCGGGCTTCTGAGGGGGAATGATCCATGGCGCGCTTTGGTAAACGTGTTCTGACGGCTCTGACACTGTGCCTGCTGATGGCGGGCTGCGCCTCTTCCCCCAGCGGCAGGGGCAAGGCCGATCTGGCCCCGCCCCCAGAGGGCAGCGTGCTCTACCTGCCCCCCTTGGCGGAGATCACTTTGGTTACCGCATCCGGCCTGCGCGAGCCCCGTGCGGACTGGTCCGAAACCGCCGCCATTAACCTTGCCGATGCCTTGCAAGACGCGGTTGGAGAGGCCCGGACGGCGTATTCAGACGCAGGCGAGGCAGAGGCCGAAAGGCTCGCCTCCGCCGCCGAAACATCAGGGCCGATTGCGCCGGACATCACGAGAGACCAGACCAGCCCCAGCGATCTGGTGGCGCTGATCGTGGCAAAAGCCGATGTCGAAAGCTCTGCCAGCCGGCTGGTTCAAGGCAGCCTGGGCGTCATCTTTGGCGGCGTCCCCGGCCCGGACGGCGTGGAACAGACCGCCCGCCTCACCCTGTATGACCGCACCACCGGGGAAGCCGTCTGGACATATGAGGTCACAGGCGTGGACCCGCGCGACGCCAAGGCCGCGAAACGCTTAATTCTTGAGCTTCTAGGCCCGTTGAAGCTGGATACAGAAAGCTGACACTGTTTTTGCCGTGCGGAATCACGCATGCATGGCATGGGATTTGCTCACCCGTCTGGCATGATGCCAGCTGTCCAGACTCCCCCATGCGAGGTTGCCGAAGTGACGATCGATATCTGCGTATGCACCTATCGCCGCCCCTCAATTGAGGCGACGCTGCGCTCTCTGGACGCGCAAAAGCTGCCCACCGGGGTCACGGCCCGCGCCATTGTGATCGATAATGACGAGACACCCTCTGCCAGAGACCTCGTCGAGCGCGTGGCGAATACCCTGTCCATGCCGGTCACCTATATTCACGCGCCAGCCAACAATATCTCCATCGCCCGCAATGCCGGGCTGGAAGAGGCCAAGGCAGAATGGATCGCCTTCATCGACGATGATGAAGAGGCCGAACCGGACTGGCTCGCCTCCCTGCTTCAGGCCGCCCGTCTGAAAAAGCTGGACGCCGTGTTTGGTCCGGCCATGGCCGTCTATCCGGAAGACGCGCCTGTCTGGATGCGCAATCAGGATTACCATTCCAACATCCCCCAGCGTCGCGGCGGCGTGGTGCAGACCGGCCATACCTGCAACGCCCTTCTGCGGGCCAGCTCATCCCTTGTCCGGGGCCAGCGCTTCCTGCTGGAAAAGGGCAAGACCGGCGGAGAGGACACCGAATTCTTCTTTCGCCTGTGGTTCAATGGCGCCAAGCTGGACGTCACCGAAGCGGCGGTCGTCTACGAGAAGGTAGACCCGAACCGGATGAATTTGAAATGGATCAGCAACCGGAAATTCCGTTCCGGGATGAGCTATGGCTATCACTCGCTGACCACACGCAATGCGGTGACACTCACGCTGGCGGCCATGGGCGCCATGGCCAAGATCGGCCTGTGCTACATCATGGCCGGCCTGTTCATCTGGTCAGAGGAAAAGCGCAATTTCTGGCTCATGCGTGGAATGTTCCATCGCGGCGTGCTGGCATCCACGTCCAGCAAGGCAGAGCCTGAGCTTTATTAGCGCGCCCTAGAACGGCATCTTGAAGCCGGGCAGCATGCCGCCGCCAAGGCCTTGAGTGGCATCCTTCATGGCCTTTTCCATGGCCTCGTCCAGACGCTTGCGCGCGTCGGAATGGGCCGCCTTGATCAGGTCTTCCAGAATTTCGGCGTCATCATTCATCAGGGTGGGGTCAATCCGCACAGACACAAGATCGCCCTTGCCCTTCAGCGTCACGCTGACCAGCCCTGCCCCGGCCACACCTTCGGCCTCTGTGGCTTCGATCTTTTCCTGCGCTTCCTGCATCTTGGCCTGCATCTGCTGGGCCTGTTGCATGATCTTGCCGAGGTCTTTCATGGGAAGCGGGCCTCCTTCAGGCCGTACGTCTGGAGTTCAAATCTATGACATTATCGCCATCCGCGCCATCCTGTTCAGGCGCGTCCGCGGGCTCTGTCACATCGACAATGGTAATGCCGGGAATACTCTTCAAGGCATCCGCGACAGCGGGATGCTCCGCTGCAGAGGCAAATTTCTCTTCGCGGGTTCGGATTTCTGTCTGCCGCATTGTCTCTGCGCCGGTCCGGATCTGCTCGACCACCCAGTCTTCGCCGGACTCGCGTTCCAGAAAGCCCTTGAGGCGGGCCAGCACATCCCCCGGCGCGGAATCTTCAAGCTGGCAGGAGAAATAGCCATAGCGCACGGGCCCCGGCCGCACATACCGCTCCAGCTCCACCTGCAAATTCACTTCGCGCAATTCGCCCAGATAGGCGACAATTTCGGCAAAGCTTTCCAGCCCGCCGGCGGGAGACGGGGCCATTCCGTGTTGTTCAGACTTTCCCGGCGAAGCGCCTTTTTCGGCAATCATCCGCGCGGCTTCTTCCGGTGACGGAAGGTTCGCCGCAGCCGACAGGCGCAGGATGATCATGTTCAGGGCTGTCGCCGTGTCCGGCGCGGTCTGAAGGTCATTGAAGCCAGACAGCAGGATCTGCCAGTACCGCGCGGCCTGCGCGGCGGTCAGCTTCTGCGCCATGGCCAGCGTGCGCTCAGTCCATTCGGCCGGGCCGGCAGACTGGAAGTCCCCGCCTGTCGCCTGCGCAACGGATACATCGGCGCAGACATCCATCAGATCCTTCAGGATCACGGCGGGGTCGGCCCCCGCATGAACCTGGTCCTTCACCTCGGCCAGCGCCTCAGCGGCCTTGCCGGAGATCGCCTGCTCGAACGCATCCAGCAGGCGCGCCCGGTCTCCCAGGCCCAGCATGTCCCGCACGGCTGCGCCGGTGACTTCCTCGCCATCCATGGTCTGCACGATCGCCTGATCGAGGATCGACAGCCCGTCGCGGACAGAACCTTCGGCGGCGCGAGCGATCAGCGCGAGGCCCTCTTCGGATACCATCGCGCCTTCATTCTTCGCCACCCGGCCCAGATGTTTCGCCAGTTCGACGGCATCCAGACGCTTCAGGTCAAAGCGCTGACAGCGCGACAGCACCGTGATCGGCACCTTGCGGATTTCGGTTGTCGCGAAGATGAACTTCACATGCGGGGGCGGCTCTTCCAGCGTCTTCAGCAGCGCGTTGAACGCCGCCGTGGAGAGCATGTGAACCTCGTCAATGATGTAGACCTTGTGGCGGGCCGAGACCGGCGCATAGCGGGCCCCGTCCAGCAGGTCTCGCATATCGGCAACGCCTGTGCGGCTGGCGGCGTCCAGCTCCAGCACATCCGGGTGGCGGCTAGACATGATGGCGTCGCAATGCTCCCCCTTCGGGTCGAGGCGGATGGATGGGCCATCATGATCGTCTGACTGATAGTTCAGCGCGCGGGCCAGCAGGCGGGCCGTGGTCGTCTTGCCCACACCGCGTACGCCGGTCAGCATGAAGGCATGCGCCACACGGCCTGTCTCGAACGCATTGGAAAGCGTGCGGACCATGGCCTCCTGACCAATCAGATCCTCAAAGCGGCGCGGACGATATTTGCGCGCAAGCACCTGATAGGCATCCGATTTCGGAGCCTCATCCTCCCCGAACATCGAGAAGGTCTGGTCGTCGCGTTCTTCGGGGAGTTCGGAATCGCTCATTGGGCGGGACTTTAGCGACTCATGGGGCTCGGCGGCAATGGGGCGGGTGTCGAATCTGGGGGGATCTCTCCCGCCCTGCCAGCCGGTTAGCCGATCAGGCGCGTGCGCAGTTTTTCCTGCAAGGCCTCATCCACGCCCAGCACGTCCGTCAGATAGGCATTAATGCTGCCATGACGGTCCTGGATCTTGTTGAAGGCCGTATCGAGATAACGCAGGCGCACGCCCAGGAAGGGCCGGAAGACTTCCGGCTCATAGACCTTGCCGACCTGCTCATTGAAGTGCGCAGCGGCCAGAGGCAGGAACTCGTCAATGTTCACGGCCGTGTTGGTCAGCTCATAATCGGCGCGTAGGTCTGATTCCTCAACGCCCAGCACATGATGGGTCAGCGCGCAGAGAATGCCTGTCCGGTCCTTCCCGGCCGCGCAATTGACGAGACCGGCGGCCTGCCCGTCCAGCTCAGCGAGGCTGTGGAACCAGCTGGTGAACAGCTCGGCATGGTGCGGCTTGAATGGCGCGGCGGCGTAATAGTCATTCATCCAGTCATCGGCCTGTTGGGCATCTGCCTCAACCCGCTTCAGGAATTGCGCATGGGGCGCTTCATGTTCGCGCCCGCCATCATGAGTCAGCGTCTTTGGGGCCGACCAGCGTGCGACATTGCGCTCGCGCTCGTCCGGGCGGCGCAAATCTGCCTGCAAGGCAATGCCAAGCGCCTGAAGCGCTTCAAGATCCTGTTCGGTCGCCTCGGCATAGTGGCCGGAACGGAACAGGCGCCCGCGCTTCACCTGGCCGCCATATCTGGAGGCATACCCGCCAAAATCCCGGAAATTCCGGACACCCTCAAGCACATAAATACGATCTGTCATACGTCGCGACCTAGCGTGAGCCGGGCCCGCCGTCCAGATGGCCGTGAGGGAAGGTTTTGTGACTTCGGTCTGCGCAAACAGGGGAACCTTCCAGGGCGCAGGGAGTTGTCCCACACACTTCCCTGCAAACGGGGAGACCCGCCCGCCATTCGGCCAAGACGGGTACAAAAATGGAGATTCAACAGATGATGAAATTTCGTTCTGCCCTTCTCGCCGCCGTTCTGGCTGTTGGCGCCCCTGCCCTCACCACGGCATGTACAACCCTGCCGGATGAAGTTGACCGCAGCGAGATCGATGCGAGCAGCCGCGCTGCGCTGAACAAGCTGGTCAGCGAGAATGACGCCGCCCGCGCGATCTATAACCAGTCCGAAGCGGTTCTGGTCTTCCCGTCCATGGTGAAAGCTGGCCTCGGCATTGGCGGCGCCTATGGAGAGGGTGAACTGATCCAGAATGGCGCGACGGTTGACTATTACAACTCCATGACCGGGTCGTGGGGCCTGCAGGCAGGCGCACAGCAATATGGCTATGCCGTCTTCCTGATGAATGACGACGCCGTGGAATACCTGTCGGAGTCTGATGGTTGGGAAATCGGTGTTGGCCCGACGGTCGTGCTGGTGAATGCCGGCGTTGCGGAGAACCTCTCCACCTCAACGCTGCAGGAAGACGCCTATGCCTTCGTCTTCAATCAGAAAGGCCTGATGGCTGGTCTCAGCATTGAAGGTACGAAGATTACCAAGCTTCAGTAACCCGAAGGCTCAGGTGAGCTAAGGTGAAGGCGTAGGGCTCTCGGTCATCGAGCCCTGCGCCTTTTTCATGGCCGTAATCAGGATTGCTGTGCCGGGATGACCCGCTCGCGATAGCTCACGCCCGGGCCATAGCTTTCAAGGCCTGCGCAGGCGCGGGCGTCAAAGCCCTGACGAGACCAGTAAGCCTCCGTTCCCGGTAGAGCGACAAGAGACAGGACGGTGACGCCAGCCTGACGCGCCACCTGTTCAACGGCCTGAAGGGCGAGCGCGCTTGCCCCCTTGCCGCGCGCAGCCGGAAGCAGCGCAATATCATGCAGGTAAAGACAGTCGGCTTCATCAGGCAAAGCCGCGAGTTCCGTATCGAGAGGAACAGGTTGCCCGCGTCGCCAGGGATGACTGATCAGATAGCCATAAATCGCGTCATCCGTCTGGCAGACGAAACAGCCCGGTGCGAACAGGGCCAGCCGGTTGGCAAACACGGCGCGGGATTCCGGATAGTCCGGATGTACCTCTTCTGCGATACGGGAGATGTCAGGCAGATGCCCTGCCCCCGCCTGCATCCAGATTGTCTTCGCCATTGCGGCCTACCGGAAGGGTGGCTCGTCAAAGGCGCGCAGTTTGCGGCTGTGAAGCTTGGCGCCCTTGTCGGCCGCAAGGCGTTCCAGCGTTTCGATCCCGATACGGATGTGCTCGCTGATCGCCCGCTCATAGAAGCGGTTCGCTGCGCCCGGCAGCTTGATTTCACCATGCAGCGGCTTGTCCGACACGCAGAGCAGCACACCATACGGCACCCGGAGGCGGAAGCCATTGGCGGCAATCGTGGCGCTTTCCATGTCGATGGCGATGGCACGCGACTTGTTGAACCGTCGGGACGTGGCCGAGAAGCGCAGCTCCCAGTTCCGGTCATCTGTGGTGACAACCGTGCCCGTCCGCAGGCGGCGTTTCAACTGCTTCTCCGTCTCGCCCGTCACTGAGGCCGCCGCCTCCTGCAAGGCGACCTGCACTTCAGCAATCGGCGGAACGGGAATTTCCGGCGGCAGGACAGAGTCCAGCACATGGTCTTCCCGTAGATAGGCGTGAGCCAGCACATAGTCCCCGATAGCCTGGCTGTGACGCAAGCCGCCACAATGGCCGACCATCAGCCAGACCTGAGGCCGAATAACGGCCAGATGGTCTGTAATCGTCTTCGCATTGGATGGGCCAACACCGATATTGACCAGCGTGATGCCCGCGCCATTCGGGGCGCGCAGATGGTAGGCCGGCATCTGGAACCGGCGCCAGGGAGTGGCATCGATTTCGGCGCGTGTCGTTTCGGTTGGTTCGGAAACTTCAAGCCCGCCCGGCACGGAAAGAGACGTGTAGTGATTATCCTGCACCAGCTGGTCCAGCGCCCAGTCACAGAACGCATCGACATAGCGGTGATAGTTCGTAAACAACACATAATGCTGGAAATGCTCAACCGGCGTGCCGCAATAATGCTGCAGACGCTTCAGGGAAAGATCCACGCGCTGGGCATCGAACAGCGCCAGCGGATGCGTCTCATACGGCTCATACAATTCGCCATCGGCCACTTCGTCGCCAATGTCAGCCAGGTTCGGGCTTGGGAAGTGCCGGGCCAGCTCTGCCGGAGAGATTTCCTCCAGGCCGGTGGCGAGCCCCTGCTCCCAGACATAGGCGTAAGGGATTTCGGAGTCGGACTTCTCGACATGAATCTCGACCTCATAATCCCGCATCAGCAGGGTCAGCTGCTCGCTAAGATAATCCCGGAAGAAATCCGGACGGGTGATGGTGGAGATATAGGTGCCAGCTTCAGACATCTTGCCGAAGGCGCGCGAAATAGGCGGCGGTGGACCATCCGGATTATAGATGAGACGGATCTGCGGATAGCAGAAGGCCCCGGACTTGCGCAGCGCAGGATCAGGCGGCGTGCCTTCGCGCAGAAAAGTGTTCAGGGCGGCGGAAAGGGCCGTTACGGCCTCGGTATAGAGCGCTTCAAGCGCGTCTATGACATGTTCAGGTGTAGTGAGTTTTGACATGGCACCAAATGGCGAAATTGCGACGTTCTGTCAATCTGTCAGGGACATAGCGGGGCCGGATGACAAACAAATGTGCAGCGTTCGCCTACCGGACAGGCAGAATGGCCCTGCAAGGCAGCTATGACTTTCTGAACAGCAAAATACGGTTGAGCCATGCACAAACCTCATGAATTGTTGCAGTGCAACATGAGATGACCAACCCGGGCGGGCGGCCATGACACTCAGGTGTCACCGCCGGGAATAATAAACGGCAATTTCGTGTGGCGGGAGGAGTTTCCTGACGGCCAAAAGGCCGCCGCTAACTCTGAAGGTATTTGGAACATGAAAAAGTTTATCATCCCGGCCCTGCTGGCCGCAGCAACCCTCGCCCCGGCCACAGCAGCTGCTGAAGGCAAGCCGATCACGGTTAAGGTTTCCTATGACAAGGTCCTGCTGGCCTCTGACATGGGCGCCAACATTGTGATGGAGTCCGTTGAAAAACAGGCAAGAGCTGCTTGCAGCGCACGTTCGCCTGTCACCAACCAGGCTTATGTCGACCGTGAGTGCGCCAAGAATGTCGCCAAAAGCGCCATGAAGAAAATTCTTGAAAAACAGGAAGTTTCCGGCCTCGACACCTCTCCGGTCTTCGCACGTGAAGCTGTAACCCTCGTCGCTGACGCGGGACAACGCTAGACCATTTCCTCCCGGAATAGCGTTGAGAGGGGCTGCCCACGGCCACGGGCAGCCCCTCACTTTTTTGCACTAAAACGGCAATTTCTGAGAAATTTCATCTAACGGCTTGGCGAGATTTATACCCTCTCCGTGCGAATTACGGTTTCAATGAAGAAACCATATATCCCCTCCCACATTGCCGCGATTGCTGATGACCCGCAGCTAGACACGCTGGCCGATATGCTGAGATCCGCCTTGTCGGCTGTTCGTGAGCATCTCGAACTCGATATCGCCTACATGTCTGAATTCGTGGACGACGATACGGTCTTCCGGGAAGTGGTCGCCCCGAAAATGACCGACATGATCGCCGATGGCAATCTGGGCGATGGCCTGCAGGTGGGCAAGAGCCTGCCCAAGATGGAGACCTATTGCCATCACATCATGGAGGGCCTGCTGCCCGCGCTGATCACGGATACGAGCGAGGTGGAAATTTCACGTAATCTTCAGGTGACGCAGGACCTCAGGATTGCGGCCCATGTCGGCATCCCGATCGTGCTGAAGGATGGCACGAAATTCGGTATGTTCTGTGGCATCAGCCACACGCCGAAGCCCGGCATGAATGAACGCGACCTGCGCGTCATGCAGATGTTCGCCAATATGGTGACTGAGCATCTGGACAGCCAGATGGTGGCGCATCAGCAATCAGGCCGCATGCGCGACCGGATCGATGCACTGGTCGACCAGAATGACTTCGAGATCGCCTATCAGCCCATCCTGAACATTCATGAGATGCGCCCTGTCGGCTATGAAGCGCTGTGCCGTTTTACCGGCACAGGCCGCGCTCCTGATGTGTGGTTTGCCGAAGCAGATGATGTTGGCCGCCTGCAGGAGCTGGAAATGGCCGTCATCCGCAAGGCGCTCAACCCTCTGTCCGGTCTTTATCCGCTGAAATTCATCTCGATCAACGCCTCCCCCGAAACCGCGATTTCGGACGAGTTCCGCAAGCATCTGATGAAGCAGCCGCTGGACCGGATCGTGCTGGAGATTACGGAGCACGCCCAGGTCGCCAGTTATGAAGATCTCATGCTGGCCCTGAAGCCACTACGCCGGCGGGGCATGCGCCTGGCGGTGGATGATGCGGGTGCGGGCTATTCCTCAATGCGGCACATCCTGAAGCTGCGTCCGGACATCATCAAGCTGGACATGAGCATCACGCGGGATCTGGACAAGCATCCCTCCCATTGTGCGCTGGTGCGGGCAATGGTGCACTTCTCGAATGAGATGCAGGGCCATGTTGTGGCAGAAGGCATCGAAACCCAAGTCGAGCTGGAAACGCTGCGTTCGCTCGGTGTCCAGAAGGGCCAGGGATATTTCCTCGGCCGGCCGAAGATCGGCATGGACAAAGCCAACGGCTTCAAACCTTCCCTGATCGCCTGACCTGATCTGTTTCCTGCATGGATCATATCCGCAGGCGCCGCGTTAATGCGGCGGAATGGATAGATCAATACAGGGAAGATCAGGCATGTCAGACACGACGACCCCCACCGCTCAAAATCCCCTCATCAGTTGCCACATGATTGAGGGCACGGAAGTTTATAATACAGACGGCGAAAAGCTCGGCCATATAGACAGCATCATGCTGGACAAGCGCGAAGGCGGTGTCGCTTATGTTGTCATGTCCTTTGGCGGTTTCCTGGGCATTGGAGAAGAATACCACCCCCTGCCCTGGAAGGCGCTGACCTATGACAATGAACAGGACGCCTATGTCGTTCGTCTGAGCAAGGAACAACTTCATGCCGCCCCCAGGCTGAAGCGTAACGAGTATGACCGCCTGCAAAACCATACCTATGGCAAGAGCGTCTACGCCTATTATGGCACCGCGCCCTACTGGTATTAAGTGACGCGCTGCCACACGCCCTGAAAAAGAGAAAGAACTCCCGGCACGTATGAACCGGAAGCTCTCTGAAAGTGTCGTTGACCACTAAAGACCTTATTCAGCAGGAACCTCTGACGGCTTGCGGCTGTCGAATTTCGACCACACCCCATCATCGCCGTGCCAGTCGCCCTTCGTGGCGCCTTTGGAATATTCCGTGGCGCGCTGTTCGAAGAAGTTCGCGTGCTCAACACCGTTGAGGATTTCTGTCAGCCACGGGATCGGGTGCTCGGTGATGCCATAGATCGGCTCCAGCTTCAGCTGGCCGAGACGCCAGTCGGCGATGTAGCGGATATAGTTCTTGATGTCGTCCGGCGTCATGCCTTCGACAGGGCCCATCTCGAAGGCCAGTTCGATGAACTTGTCCTCAAGGGCCACAACCGTGCGGCAGCATTCACGAATACGCTCGCGCAGGGCATCATTCATGACGCCCGTTTCTGCACAGAAGGTGTGGAACAGCTTGATCATGCCTTCGCAGTGCAGCGACTCATCGCGCACCGACCATGACACGATCTGCCCCATGCCCTTCATCTTGTTGAAGCGCGGGAAGTTCATCAGCATGGCAAAGGAGGCAAACAGCTGCAGCCCTTCTGTGAAGGCGCCGAACACGGCCATGGAGACAGCCAGGTCTTCATTCGTCTCACAGCCAAACTGGCCGAGATAGTCGTGCTTGGCCGCCATCTCCTGATATTCCATGAAGGCGGAGAATTCGGAGTCCGGCATGCCGATGGTTTCCAGCAGCAGGGCATAGGCCGCGATGTGGATCGTCTCCATGTTGGAGAAGGCCGACAGCATCATGGACACTTCCACCGGCTTGAAGCGCGGCATGTAGTTGGTCATGTAGTTGGCGCCAACCTCAACATCCGATTGCGTGAAGAATCGGAAAATCTGCGTCAGCAGGTTGCGCTCCTCATCGGAGAGTTTGACCGCCCAGTCTTTGCAGTCCTCGCCCAGCGGCACCTCTTCCGGCATCCAGTGGACCTGCTGCTGTATCTTCCAGAAATCATACGCCCACGGGTAACGGAACGGCTTATAGGCGAGACTCGGCGTCAGCAGCCCGGGCACATTGGAATTTCCGTCAGCCATTACGGCCTCCTACATCATCGTCTTGTGTTGGTAAGGATAATCTACACCACATATAGTGTCTTATTCGCCTATGTGCCGCAAGATGTTCTTGTGCGACAAACAGCACTTGTCCACAGGCCTGCTCACAGTTTTGGCATATTTGGCCCGTAAGGCTAGCCCCGCCTTGAAATGTGCCGCATGACAGGCACGTCAACAGGCCCAGCGGCCTACCTGCTTTGCCATAACGAGATTCGAGTTGCCATGCGTATTTTGAGCCTTGTCTTCCTTGCCTTCGTCACCGTGTTTGCCCTGCCCGCTGCGGCAGAGGTGAAGGTCATCCGGGATGTCATCTATCATGAGGCACCAGGCCTGGACCCGGGCGATGTGCGCGCGGATGTCTATATACCGGAGGGGGCCAAGGATGCCCCCATGGTGATCATGATGCATGGCGGCGCCTGGACGTTTGGCAACAAGCAGAATGCCCTCGGAATGTACCAGGCCAAATATTTCACCGATCAGGGTTTTGTCTTCATCGCGATGAATTACCGGCTGGCGCCCAGCCACCGCTTCCCTGCGCAGGAAGAGGACGCCGCCGCCGCGATCGCCTATTTCCATGAGCACGCGAAGGAATTTGGCGCAGACCCGGACAAGCTGTTCCTGATGGGCCATTCCGCCGGCGCGCACATGGCGGCGCTGGTCGCCATCGATCCGGACTATCTGGACGCCTTCGGCCTGAAGACGGATGTCATCAAGGGCGTCGCGGCGCTGGACAGCGCGGCCTACAATCTTTCCCGCACGGGACGCGACGGCGACATTCCGGATTTCTATCACCCGGCCTTTACTGGCGATGACCGGGATGTGTGGGCCGCGGCCAGCCCTACCCTGCTGGTGGAAGAGGAAACGCCGATTCCCCCTTTCCTGCTGCTCTATGTCGACCGGGCCGTTGCCCCGGCCCGCGCCAAGGAACTGGCCGAGACGCTGAAAGGGAAAGGCCACAAGGCCGAAGCCCGGCTGGTCAAGAAGCGCAGCCACAAGAGCCTGAATGACCGCCTCGGCGCCAAAGGCGACAAGGCGGCCCCGATGATTGTAGAGTTCTTCCGGGAACAGCTGGCCGATTAAGGCCAGCTATCGCCCTGCCCTGATTGTTGCCCGGCCCTAGGGCTCAACCACATTGAACCAGAAGTCCGGCGTTTCCAGCGCTGTAAACCAGGCCATCAACGCGGTCGGGTCTCCCTCAACGCTGGCCTCGCCAGCCTGGGCAATCTCCTGAAAGCTGCGGCTTTGCAGGATCAGATCATTGAACGCTGAGCGCGTCAGAATCAGCGTGGCGGCCGCCTCATCAGATTGCGCATTCTCCCGCGGGAAGGCCGTGGCATTGCCGACATCCACGAGCAGGGTTTCATCCGTATCGGTGAAGCGGAAGTTCAGCGTAAACGGATCACGTTCCAGTTTTTCCGGCGCGTAACGCACGGCCAGCGCGTTGAACAGATCCACAGTCGGCACGCCCTGAATGAACTCACGGCTTCCGGCCCGCACCTGGCCAGTTTCCGGCAGGCCATTGCGCAGCTCGTTTGCCCCCGTCAGATAATAGTCGCGCCACGCGCCGCTTTCTGCCTGAAAGCCAAGCTGTTCATAGCTGGCCGCCAGCCAGTCCCGCGCTGCCTGATTTTCCGGATTGGCGAAAACGATATAGTTGAACACTTCGGCGGACCAGCGATAGTCCCCGTCCTCGAAGGCCTTCTCGCCAACGGCCAGGGCTGCGTCTTCGCCGCCAACGGCTTCAACGAAACGCGGGGCCTTTTCTTCCAGTGGATGGGCATTGAACGTGGCCGGCACGCCATCCCACCAGCCGAAATAATACTGGAAGACGGCCTTCGCATTGTGATTCAGCGTGCCGTAATAGCCGCGTGTATCGAAATGCGTTTCCTGGACCGGTGGCTCTTCCAGATCCTCGACGATCTCGAACTGGGTTAGCCCGCGATTGGCGCGGCGTACGGTCTGGTCGTGTGTGTAGCGATAGATGTCGCGCTGGCCTGCCAGATAGGATTGCACATTGTCATTACCGAAGGTCGGCCAGTGGTGAGAGGCGAAGACGACGTCGGACTTGTCACCGTAATTGGTCAGCGCATAATCGATCACCCGGCTCCATTCGAGCAGGTCGCGCACCTTGGCCCCGCGCAGGGTGAGCGCGTTGTGGAAAGTCGCCGTGGCGACTTCTGCCGTACACAGCGCACGGAATTGAGGCAGGTAGAACATGAATTCGGCAGGCGCTTCGGTGCCCGCGGCATCAATGAATTCGAAGGTCACCCCATCAATCACACGCACGGTTCCGCGCCCGGCGATTTCCTCTGTCGGTTCAATCAGGCCCGTCCGGCCTTGAGAGAGCGCAGGCCCCAGGCCAACCCCCACCTGCCCTGTCGGACCGCTGGGCAAGGCATTGCCGAACATCAGCATGGCGCGGCGGTTCATGTAATTCCCGGCCAGCAAATTCTCGGCGACTGCCGACTCGGTAAAGCCGATGGGCGCAAGGATCGGGACACCGCGAGCCTTGGCATCGGCCTCATCGATCACGCCGCGCACGCCGCCGAAATGGTCTGCATGGGAATGGGTGTAGATGACGCCCGTCACAGGCCGCTCGCCCAGCGTCTCATTCACAAGGCCCAGCGCCGCCGCCGCCGTTTCCTGGCTGAGCAGCGGGTCCACAATGATCCAGCCTGTGTCACCGCGAATGATGGACATGACCGACAAATCATAGCCGCGCACCTGATAGATGCCGTCCTGAACCTCAAACAGCCCATGTTCGGAATTCAGCCGTTCCTGACGCCAGAGAGACGGGTTCACCGTGTCGGGGCTGTCGCCCTCAATGAAATCCTGACCGTTGATCTGCCAGACCACATTGCCATCTGCATCCGTGATCGTGTCTTCACTCAGCTGCTCCAGCAGGCCGCGCGTTGCATCAACAAAGTCACTCGTATCTTCCAGCGGCAGACGGTCCGCGACGGCCTGGTTGGCCTTCTGGGTCGCTTCAGTCGCCACGCCGACCGGCGGCGCGTCATGCTGCGCCTTGGCCTGTGTGGTCATGACTTGAGCTTCGGCGGAACAGACGGCTAGCGTCATCACACCCGCCAGGGCGTAAGTGAATCTCATAGTATCCTCCCATATGGCACGTTGCCTGCCAATTTCAGGGACAGTTTGCGCGCAGCGACTACAGGATGCAAGGGCGGCGACTTGATGCAGTGCCGAATGTCGAAATCAGGCGAGGCCGCACGTCTTTAGACTATGGCGCGGGATAAACCCGTGCCAGACTTCACCCATATGGAGACTGCCCCAATGCAATATGCCCTTTTCCTTTATGAAGACGAAGCCACCTTCCTGTCCCTGTCTGAAGACCAGCAGATGGCGGTGGTGCAGGAGCACATGGCCTTTTCCGAGGAGTTGCAGGCGGCCGGCGCCTATGTCACCGGCGTGGCGCTGGAACCCGCCGAAACAGCGCGCTGCCTGAAGGCCAAAGGCGACATCCAGGATGGCCCCTTTGCCGACACCAAGGAACAGATGGGCGGCGTCTATGTCATCAATGCCGGGTCCATGGCCGAAGCGGAGGCCTGGGCCCGGAAATGTCCGGTGCATAAAAGCGGTGGTACGATCGAGATTCGCCCCGTCCCTGATTATGGCAACGCCTGACACGTCCGGAGCCGATGCGCGCGCGGCTGCGGAATGGGCCGCGCGCAACTCCTATGGCAAACTGATTGCGCAACTGACCGCACGCTGCGGCAGTCTTTCGCTTGCAGAAGACGCCCTTGCGGATGCCTTTGCCATCGCGCTGGCCAACTGGCCGCGACAAGGCGTGCCGGATGCGCCCGAAGCGTGGCTTATGAAGGCCGCCAATCGCAAGATCATCGATGCCGTCCGGCGCATTCAGACGGCCAGCCGCCATGCCGAAGCGGAACTTTCCTTTACGCAGGAGGCATCCCTTGTCGATGGCGGAGACGTGCCGGGCGGCGACCGTCGGCTGGAACTGATGTTTCTGTGCGCCCACCCGGCCATTCCGGAAAGCGCGCATACGGCCCTGATGCTGCAGGCCATGCTGGGCTTTACCGCCGAAGAGATTGCCGCCGCCACGCTGGAAACGCCCTCAACCGTGTCACAACGGCTGACCCGGGCAAAACGTAAGCTGTCTGACAACGGACTGCCCTTTGCGCTGCCTCCGCCGCACATCCTGAATGAGCGGACCGCAGCTGTGCAGCGCGCCATTTATGCAGCCTATACCGGCGGCTGGGAGGATGTGCCTGGCGGCGAACACCCGGTCACGGGCCTAGCCAGAGAGGCAGAATGGTTGGCACGCTGTCTGGTACGGCTGGCACCGGAAAATGCCGAGGCCAAGGGTCTGCTGGCGCTGATCCTGTATTGCGAAAGTCGCAGAGCCGCCCGGCGCGACACAGAGGGCCGATACATTCCCCTAACTGAGCAGCAGACGGCCTTGTGGGGCGAGCCCCGCATCACCGAAGCGACAGCCCTGCTGACGGAAGCCGGAAAGATGCAGGCGCCCGGTCGCTTCCAATTGGAGGCCGCCATACAGGCAGTCCATACCGCACGTAGACAGACAGGCCGCACAGACTGGGCCATGATCTGTAAGCTGTATGAGAGGCTGCAAACCTTCACGCCCTCTATTGGGGCCCGGATAGGACATGCAGCAGCACTGCTGCAGAGGGGCCAGACCGATGAGGCGGTCCACCTACTTGATGAACTGCCTCAGAACCGGATCTCACAGTATGCTCCGTAC
The DNA here is from genome assembly GCF_000682755.1 of Hyphomonas beringensis. Taxonomy (GTDB): domain Bacteria; phylum Pseudomonadota; class Alphaproteobacteria; order Caulobacterales; family Hyphomonadaceae; genus Hyphomonas; species Hyphomonas beringensis. The sequence goes on along the minus strand of NZ_AWFF01000043.1, from coordinate 154,295 downwards.
TGGGCCGTGCGCGGGCATGCCATGAAAATGACAGGGAATACGGAAGAAGCAGGCGAGAGTTTACGACACGCCGCAAGCCTCAGCCGAGACACCGCCACGCGGGAATGGCTGCTGGCTCAGGCTGCTGAAATTTAGAATTCAGTGAGCGACGCTGATGGAAAAGGCCCCAAATTGTTGCGGGCCGTCCTGATAGGCAAATTGCTCGGTCCGGTTCACCCAGGTGAAGGCCAGCTGCACATCGCGATAATGCACCGCCATCCCGGCCTGAAGGTCTCCCACCAGGGCGCGGCGATCTTCCACGCGGGCAGAGTCCCGCCACAGATTGCCATCCAGGAACATGTCACGCGCAACGGCCCGGCCATCAACACCGATAAAGAAATAGCTGCCCCAGGGGTCTTCCTTTGTGCCTGGAATGAACTCCCCTGCCCCGGCCAGCGCCGGGCGGATACGCGGCGGACCAAACCCAGAATCGAGATCCCATCCGATGCGCGCCGTCATGCCCGTATTTGCATAGGTGCGCACATTGCCAAGCGCGAAGCCGGCATGACCGGCAAAGTCTGCTTCCAGCCCGAATAATAGCTGCACCTTTTCCAGTCTCTGCAGACGCTGGGCAATGATCTCGATTCCAGGCTCATCCTTCAGCTGATGATCCCAGCCCTGCGCGCCAGGAATACCGAGCATGCCGTGCCAATTGTTCTGGACAAATTCTCCGCCTGCAGACGGGCCGACAATACCGAGATTTACCTGCAGCGTATCCTGCAGGGCCTTTTCTGTATCCGTTGCCACAACGGTGGATGAGAAGGACAACCAGCCCGCATAGGGACGGTCCTGCGGGTTCGGCGTGCTGAGCGTGATGTCTTCAGGGGTGAAGATGGCATGCGACAGGCCAAAGCCCTGGCGCAATTTGGTGCGCTCGACATCCACCCATGGAAGGCGCTCTGCCACCCATTTCAAACCCGGGTGCACCCTGTCTGCTGCGGAGACATGCTCCAGTCTTACGCCATTGGAATAGTTACGATCTGTTCCGGATCCGAACATGTCGTTTTCGGAGGTCACCGACCAGACACCTGGCTCGCGCGGAACCACAGGTTCATCGCCTGGCTCCTGGGCAAAAGCCCAGGGCGCATTAAAAAAGGCCGCGGTTGCCGCGGCCAGAAGAAAGAATCGAGCCTGCATCAGCAGGTAAATACCACTCAGCGACGCATGGTGAAACTAACACCTGCGAAATCTTCAGTTTCGCTGATGCTGACATTGCGGTCAGAATATTTCATTTCGCGGCGAATATAGCTGAGCGAAAGCTCCCCGCCTGCGCGCTGGACGGCAAAGCCGGCCTGCATGTCGCCAACGGTGACTTGATCCGTAAGGGCCATATCGCCCAGGCTGGGGCGGAAACCGCTTTCATCAGCGTCCCAGACCAGCGCTTCGCCATCGGCGCCAGCGAAGATGTACCAGCCCTTGGGTTGTCCGCTGCCCTTGGCCATAAGGTCAAAGTTCTGACCGATCCGGACTTCACCCCCGACGCGGCGGGTGAGGATTTCGCCCTCTTCCCGAACGGCGATGCGCGGGGCAACGCCGACATCAAAGGTCAGGCCAGTGACTTCCTTAGGTGCAGAAATGGCAATCTCTGCGGCGATGTTCTTTTCAACTGTGCGCGGGCGCAACAGGCCTGCGCGTCCGCGCTCTGCTGCAACGGCCACAAGCGGGGAGCCGCCGGTCCAGTCGAGACGCGTATTGTCCGGAACAGAAAACTGCGGCCCAGGAACATTGTAATCGGCAGGTTGGCCCACAAGCAGGCTGCCGACTGCAACGCTGCTCGTATCAATCGGCACACCGCTGAAGCGCGTCGCGGTGCTGTTAAAGACATGGACGGACGGTTCTGGAGCCGGGGCCTGAAGCACACCCGAGCCAAAAGCTGACGGAGCGGCCATCTGGACACCCAGCGATGGAGGGGCAGCAGGCTCTTCGCGAACTTGCTCGTGCGGAGAAACAGTAGCGCAGCCCTGACAGCCCATCGTAATGACAGCGGTTGTGATTGCGAACACCATTGCTCTAACACCTCTCATGCCATGACCCGGAATATGTCCATCCCGAGATTAGGCCCTAGCTTCTTTAACGTAGCATAAAGAGGGCCTACCCCCAAAACGCCAATTCGCCTGTAAAGATTAATTCCGACCCTTATAACTCGCCTGTGTAGATTTTGTTCCAGAACCCGGAATTTGGACGCTTTTTCGCCTCAATTCCGAGAGAACACCCCGCACCCTTCAATTTAACCTATTGAAAATTCTGGGATAAATCAGACTAACAGTCGGGCAGAATTGTTTAATCTTCTTCGCGCGACAAAATTATTATTCAAAAAATTTTCCTCTATTTGCAGGTTAGGGCATGGCAACATGAAATGGAAACCCTTTCTCGCACTCAGATTGTCTGCTTTTTCGATTCTCAGATCTCACCTCAGGCAAGTCTCAGACCAAAACCGCCAGACAGGATTTTTTCAGTGATTGCAACGATGTCTGCTCCTCGTGCAGAACATTACAGTCATTTCACGAATTATTGTTAAATTACAAGGCATTAATTGACAGGCGCGAGCGGTTGCCCTGCCGACTGGGTCATGCTTGCCTTGTTTCAGGCAACCCCAAAAGGAGACCTGAATGGCCCTCAAAACCACCCTCACCCGAACCGGCGCTGCTGTCGCAGCCATGGCCCTGATGACAAGTGGCGCAGCCTTTGCGCAGGCCAAACCTACGACACCCCAGGCCCCGGCTGCGCAGGCACAGGCCCAACCGGTCACGGATGCAGAGATCACGAAATTCGCCGCGGCCAATGAGCAGGTGAACACGATCATCAAGAAAATGAGTTCAGAGCTCGAATCCGCCACGGATGCCTCAAAAGCGAGCGAGATTCAGACCAGCTATCAGCAAAAGATACAAAGCGCGATCAAAGAGGAAGGCCTGACGACCAATCGCTACACACAAATCATTCAGATGGCGCAAGCGGACCCGGCACTGACCAACAAGATCATCGCCGAAATGGAAGGCTAAGCCCCCTCTCCCCTATTCCTCCCAGAAGAAAGCCCCCGTCACCTGAATGACGGGGGCTTTTTTCTGCGTCAGAGAGCCAGACGCCTATTGGCAGGCAAGGCACTCATCATAATCGGTGTTTGGCGTTTCCATCTGGCTGACTTCAGCCTTCTCGGAGCCGGCAAAGGCCGCGCGCTGAACCGATTTGGAGCGGCAGTAGTAGAGCGACTTCAGGCCTTTCTCCCATGCCGTCCAGTGCAGCATGTGCAGGTCCCACTTGGCAATATCGCCCGGCAGGAACAGGTTCAGGGACTGGGACTGGCAGATATAAGGCGTACGGTCTGCCGCCAGTTCGATGATCCAGCGCTGGTCGATCTCGAAGGCCGTCTTGAAGACAGACTTCTCATGCTCGTCCAGGCAATCCAGATGCTGGACAGAGCCCTCATGCTCCAGGATGGAAACCCAGACAGCGTCGGTATTCTTGCCCTTGGTCTCCAGAAGCTTTTCGAGCTGCGGGTTCTTCACGGTGAAGGAGCCGGACAGGGTTTTGTGCGTGTAGACGTTCGCCGGGATCGGCTCGATGCCCGCAGACGTGCCGCCACAGATGATGGAAATGGAGGCCGTCGGGGCCACAGCCATCTTGTGGCTGAAGCGCGCCATCATGCCGACATCGCGGGCGTCTTCACAGGGGCCACGCTCCTTGGCGAGCTTGACCGAAGCGGCATCGGCGCCCTGGCGGATGTGCTTGAACATCTTCTCGTTCCACACCTTGGACATCGCGCTTTCCATCGGCACGTTCATGGTCTGCAGGAAGGAGTGGAAGCCCATCAGGCCGAGACCAACCGAGCGCTCGCGCTTGGCGGAATAGACGGCGCGAGCCATTTCCGGTGGAGCGCGCTCGATGAAGTCTTCCAGAACATTGTCGAGGAAGCGGAAGATGTCTTCCAGGAAGGTCTCGTCCTTGGACCATTCCAGATACTTCTCGGCATTTACCGAAGACAAGCAGCACACAGCCGTGCGGTCCTGGCCGACATGGTCGACACCGGTCGGCAGCGTGATTTCGGAGCAGAGATTGGACTGCGTGACCTTCAGGCCCAGCTTGCGCTGGTGGGCCGGCATGGCGTTGTTCACGGTGTCTGTGAACAGCAGATAGGGTTCGCCGGTCTGCATGCGCAGCTCCAGGATCTTCTGCCACAGCTTGCGGGCATTGATCGTGCGGATGACTTCGCCGCTCTTCGGGCTGATGAGGCCGTAATCCTCATCATTCTTCACCGCTTCCATGAAGTCGTCGGTGATGTTGATGCCGTGGTGCAGGTTCAGGGATTTCCGGTTGAAGTCACCGGATGCCTTACGGATTTCGAGGAACTCCTCGATTTCCGGGTGGTGCACATCAATGTAGCACGCAGCCGAACCGCGGCGCAGGGAGCCTTGCGAAATGGCAAGCGTCAGGGAGTCCATCACGCGGATGAACGGAATGATGCCGGACGTCTGGCCGTTCTGACCGACCTTCTCACCAATCGAGCGGACATTGCCCCAATAGGTGCCGATGCCGCCGCCATTGGAGGCGAGCCAGACATTCTCGGTCCAGGTCTCAACAATATCGTCCAGCGAGTCGCCAACCTGGTTGAGGAAGCAAGAGATCGGCAGGCCGCGTGCCGCGCCGCCATTCGACAGAACAGGCGTCGCCGGCATGAACCAGAGCTTCGACATATAGTCGTACAGGCGCTGGGCGTGCTCGCTGTCATCAGAGAAGGCCAGCGAAACGCGGGCAAACATGTCCTGATAGGACTCGCCGGGCAGAAGATAGCGGTCCTGGAGCGTTTTCTTGCCGAACTCCGTCAAAAGGGAATCGCGAGACGGATCCAGTTGAATCGGAGTGCCTTCGACAACGCGAAGCACCGTCTCACTCCCCGCCTTGGGTTTCCCTTTGCGCGGCGCGGCTTTAGACACAGATTTAGCCTCGGTTGCAGACATGAGAGCAGCCCTCCAAATTCCTTGAAAATATAGGCCCGGAAGCCCCAGAAAGCCAGATATGGCCTTCAACCCCGTTCCTGACACTAGATATAGTGTCTGAAGGTTAATAACCGGTCAACGGCCCAAGTCTCAAAAACGTCAAAAATGGCGTGGAATTCCGGTAAACAAATGTCTAACACACACCCTGATTGCCCGCCAGTATTGGCCTTTGAGAAGCTGTGCAAAACTGCATCAAAATACAGTCCGTCGCGCACACGCCTGAGGCGAGTAGGAAGGGATTCAGTTAACGCAAGATAACCACAGTCTGGAAGATTCGATCGCTCATCTGAGATGATCCCTAACCAGGACGGTGCATCCTGCCGATCAGACCCCTTTGGCTGAACGGGAGGGCCCCATGCTGAACTGGCTAAAGAATCAGGCTCACACGAAATGGGCAGACGTGCCTGCCTCGCAGGATGGCGAAACCCTGATCCATGCCTCCGCCCAGGAGATCTACGAAAAGCTGGACTTTTCCTCCCCTGGCAACGCCTTACGCGAACGGGGCTTCAAGTTTGGCCCGGGCAACCCGGCCTACCGAATCTATGAGCTGACGGACCCGGATATTCCGGAAAGCCGCCTCATCTTCGAAGTGATCGAAGCCCAGCCCGGCAAACGCTATGCCTACCGCGTATTGCGCTATGTTGAGGGCAATGAGTCCCCGGTCAGCGAAGCCGAGCGGGAATATACGATCGAGCCAGCCCCTCAGGGCGGTCACTTCCTGCACCTGAAGGAAACCAGCACGCTGGAAGAGAATGTGCACCGGGACGAATATGTGCTGGCACGCGCGCAGCTGAACTTTCGCGTCTTCCGCAATCTGGCTCGCCTGAAGCTGCACGTGGAGCTTGGCGCCGACGCGGCGTCCTTCAAATAGCAATTTCAGAATAAAAGCGGAGACAGGCGAGCGACCCGGGCGGAAAACTCGTTAGGGCTGCTCCGTTCCCGGCCTGACCCGGTTGGCGAGCGGCCCGTCCGCCACCTGCCTCCTGCGCGCTATATGCGCGTCATGGCCGCCGGGTGCAAGGGCCTGTCGTCGCCCATAAACAGCTGTTGCATCTTTCCTCTGCAAACCTGGCCTCGCGAGGAGACACTCATGATCAATATGAGCTGGCTCATGAAGTGCGATACGACGCAGGGGTAGGCCTCAAACGTTGGGGCAGCCTCTTGTACAGGCGGCCACGCTGCGCCACCTTGCAACCTGAGGAGGAAGCTTTGGGTGGCTCTAATTAAAGACTGCACACAGCATGCCTGTGCCTTCGTATTCGGATGCACGGGCGTCGCACTGGGGATCGGCGGGGCCGGACTGACCGCCGGCATCGGCGGAGCGGCGCTCGTTGGCACCTGTGTGGCCGCGGTTTATGAAGGCAAAAAGAAGCATTCTGTAGAGAACAAGCGCGAGCTGGAGCGCCTGATCTGCCGCACGACGGATGAATGGCGCGAGCAGCCCGAATTCCAGAAACACGACCCCGGACGCGACCTGTCGGATGCCTCCGACGCGCTGATCGAATACCTTCCCAAATGCGACATGAGCCGGGACCGGCTGATCAAGCACGCGGCCGAAGCGCCGGGCCGCCCCTTCCCCGATGCGGCGACCGATCATGTTCTCGCAGAACTCACCCGGCTGGCGCCGGAGGTTTATGGCGAGGGCGGCACGCCCATCGCCCGCGACTTCGCGACCGCCATCATCCGCAGCGCCTTCGCCGCCGCCATTGAGAACCGCGCGTATTACGAGCAGCTGGAACCCCACCTCCTGTTCGAAATCGCACGGACGCAGGGCCTGACGATCAGCCTGCTGGACGACGTGCTTCACGAAATCGAGGAGGTGAAGGCAGGCGTCGCCGAGATAAATGAAAATGTATCTGATTTACCTGCAGCACTCGTGGAACATCTCGTCCAGGCCGGAATCGTTGGCGGGCTTTCGAGGCCACAGGTCGAAACGATCCTCGCCAGTTTTGGACACGAAAATGTGCCGGAGGAGATGTGGGAGGCAAAGCTTAAGGAAAGTGCGGCAAGGCTCGATGAACTGGAAGCGCGCCTTAAGACGCTGACCAATGACGAACCCGAGATCGCCAATCTCCTGCAGCGCGCGGGCGACGCCATTGACGCCGCGGATTTCGAGACAGCGGATGCCTTGCTGGCAGAGGCAGAGCAACGCGATGTGGAAGCGGGCGAAATGCGGCTCACCCGCGCCGCGCGTAGCCGGGAACAGCGCGGGGATCTTGCCCGCTCATCCGGTAAATATGTCGAAGCAGCGGAACATTATGCGGAAGCCGCCAGCAGGGTTCAAAGTCTCGATCCGCTGGACTGGGCGCGCCTGAAATACAAGCAAGGCTTGGCGCTTTATGAACGTGGCCAGTTCGATCCGGAACCGCAGCTTCTCCAGGAATCGGTTGCCGCCTATCGCGAAGCCCTCAAGCAATACACACGCGAGCGCGTCCCGCTGAAATGGGCCATGACACAGAACAATCTCGGCACAGCGCTCCAAACCCTTGGTGTGCGCGGCAATGACGACGCCCTCCGTGACGCCATCGCCGCCTATCGCGAAGCCCTCAAGGAGCGCACACGTGAACGCGTCCCGCTAAAATGGGCAACTACTCAGAACAATCTCGGCAATGCGCTCCTGACCCTCGGCGAGCGCGGCGATGATGACTCCCTCCATGACGCCATCGCCGCCTATCGCGATGCCCTCAAGGAGCGCACACGCGAACGCGTCCCGCTGGAATGGGCCATGACACAGAACAATCTCGGCAATGCGCTCCTGACCCTCGGCGAGCGCGGCGATGATGACTCCCTCCATGACGCCATCGCCGCCTATCGCGATGCCCTCAAGGAGCGCACACGCGAACGCGTCCCGCTGGAATGGGCCATGACACAGAACAATCTCGGCAATGCGCTCGCGACACTCGGTGAGCGCGGCGATGATGAAGTGCTGGAACGGGCGGTTGAGGCTTACAGGCAGGCGCTGGAGGAATTCACCGTGGAGCGCACGCCCTATCAGCATGGGGGCGTCTCACGAAACCTCGCTGAGGCGGAGGCGCTGTTGAAGGAGCGGAAGAATGGCGGAGCGTGATCCCCTTACGGAGAGCCTCACGCTGCTCTCTGAGCGGGCCGGGGATGTGACGGGGCTTGTTTATACGCGCCTCTTCGCGGCGCATCCGGAGCTGGAAGATTTGTTCCTGATGGATACCGATGGCGGGGTGCGGGGGTCTATGCTGTCTCAGGCGCTTGAGTGCCTGATGAACCTTGCCGACGGCCCCGGCACGATGGCCGAAACGGTGATCCGGTCAGAACGGATCAATCACGATACATATGATGTGCCGATCGGCATGTTCGAAGTCTTTTTCGATATCATCCGCGATGTCACACGCGATACGCTCGGCCCGGCATGGACGCCTGACATGGACACGGCCTGGAAAAACACATTGGCAAAGACTGACAGCTTGTCTGCCTTCTCCCTTGCCACCTGAAAAGCAGAGCAATTCTATACCGGCCTTAAAATGAATGGTGTAGATACAGCCTATATTCGCGTGCCGGGCTCACCGCATTATATCGCCTCTCGCCCCAGCCTGCTGATCGCGAAGACAGACAACATCATGGGCTGGTTCGCGAAGTATGATCCGGCCAAGGCGGATGTCGAAACAGGCGAAGAATAGCCCTGCACAGAAAAGCCGTTCACGTTAAATCGTGGACGGCTTAACTGGTAAAAACGCATTAAAACTCGATAAAAACGCGATTTTTTTCGCCTGCTGATTGTTCTGAATGGACAATGGCATCCCTTTTGCTTTGTCTGCTGTCACCATTGGGGCATCAGGCGGTCAGGGGGCCGGAACATGCTGCACAGTATCAATTTGCTCAGGACTCTGTCCTGCTATGCCATCGCGATCTTCCATATACGGGCGTTTGTGCACTCACATTCGGACACAGTCCGTCTGACCTTCTCTGCCTCACCCGGATTTCACCTGTTTCTCGCAATCAGCGGCTTCATCCTCGTCTATATTACGCGCCCGGATGATACGCCCCTGAATTTCATGATGAAGCGTACTGTACGGATCGTCCCCATCTATTGGACGGCAACCACACTCGCTCTGCTGCTCGCACTGGCGCGGCCATGGTTGTTCCACGAGGCTGATACATCCCTGCCCTCGATCATAAGCAGCTACCTGTTTCTGCCCCACTATGATCTCGGTGGTGACATCCAGCCCATACTGTTCGTAGGCTGGACGCTTGGATACATCATGCTGTTCTATCTGTTGTTTTCGCTGTCGCTGTTCGTTCCTGAACGCGTGCAGGTGCCGGCAGCCATCCTCATGACAATCTGCGTCATTGCTGGCGCGCGCTTTTTACCAGCAGGCGCCTATCGTGAATTTTACGGTGACCCGATCCTTCTGGAATTTGCCATGGGCTGCATCATGGGGCTCTCCCTACGCCAGAAGGCCGTACAGGATTTCGTCAAAGCCACCCCCATGTGGCCTATTGGCCTTGTCGGGATCGTTGGCTTTGCAATAGCCATGAACGTCACCCTGCCCTCCTGGGGCCGGATAGCTGTCTACGCTGTTTCCAGTTCACTGGTCGTGTTCGCATGCGCCGGACAGGATCTTTTCCGTAAGCCTCTGCAAAACGAGTTTCTAGCCATGGGCGGAAAGATCAGCTACGGCATCTTCCTGATACACCCTTTGCTGATGACGGCGTTCGGCGTCACGCTGTTTGCAATCACCGGCAATGACTGGGTGGCGACCATTCTTATGTTCGCAACAGTGCTTCCGCTAAGCTCCGTGCTGGCCTATCTCAGCTTTCGCTATTTCGAGACGCCGACGAATACATGGCTTCGTAAATCCTTGCGCCTGTCCAAGCTTCCTCCAAAGGCAGCGAGAGAGGTGAAAGCGGAAATGGGGCCAACTGTCGTCTAGGGTGGGATGATCCTATTCGCTTGCCTCGGTTTCATCCTTTTGGCGCGTCTTGCTGACGCCAGTAATGATACCGATCCCGATCAGGACAATCGCCCCGACGCCAATCCACACGGGCGGAGCCCCCAGCAGGAAGGCGGCATAGGCCAGCCCACCAATCAGGATGATAAAACCAATAATATACAGGCCAAACGAGGACATCTTTTTTCTCCAGGTCAAATTTAACCTGTATCAAACGTCCCTTGTCTTCTGGGGTTCCGCCTAAACGTCTGAAGGTATCCTTTGACGATGACAGGTTCCCTCACCGGCGGTTATGAACACGACGCTTGCTTCACCTTCGACATCGGCCGTGTGCCAGACGCCTGGCGGGTTGATGGCATAGTCTCCGGCAGTAAGAGCAACACGCTGCTCTGTGCCATCGGGCAGCTCCCGGATCAGGACCAGGTCTCCACTGATGCAAAAGACCAGTTCGTGCCCCTTGGGGTGCATTTCCCACATCGTCCATGGAGACGAGAATGTGTGGAGTGAAACGAGCCGCCCCTCTGCGCCATCATCGGGATAGAGTCTCTCATACTCCTCATACCACTGCATCTCGCCGGTGAAGGCCGGCAGGGTTGCTGCCAGCCCTCCCCTGCCGAGATGGACGGGAAAGTCGCTGAGTTTCTTTGGCATGGATCACCCCCTCTGGCTCAGACCAGCTTGAGGCAATCCTCACAGGCGTCAAGCGTCAGATTTCTTCGCCGCGCGCTTACGCTCATGCGGATCGAGATAGACCTTACGCAGGCGGATGTTTTCCGGCGTCACTTCGACCAGTTCGTCATCAGAAATATAGGCCAAGGACTTTTCCAGCGTCATCTGAAGCGGCGGTGTCAGGCGGACCGCTTCATCAGAGCCGGACGCGCGCATATTGGTCAGCTTCTTGCCCTTCAGGACGTTGACTTCCAGATCATTGTCGCGCGTGTGCTCGCCAATGATCATGCCGCCATACACCTTGTCGCCCGGATGGATCATCATCGGACCACGGTCTTCCAGATTCCAGAGTGCGAAGGCAACGGCCTCCCCCTGCTCCATGGCGATCAGCACGCCGGTGTGACGGCCCTGAATGCGGCCCTTGTGCGGAGCGTATTCGTGGAAGATGCGGTTCATGATAGCCGTGCCGCGCGTGTCCGACATCAGTTCGCCCTGATACCCGATCAGGCCGCGCGTCGGGGCGTGGAACACCATGCGCGTACGGCCAACACCGGACGGGCGCATGTCGAGCATGTCGGCTTTACGCTCAGACAGTTTCTGTACGATGATACCGGTATGCTCATCGTCGACGTCGATGATGACTTCTTCGATCGGCTCCAGCTTGTTGCCGCTCTCATCTTCCTGCATCACGACCTGCGGACGCGAAACGCCGAGTTCGAAGCCTTCGCGGCGCATGGTTTCGATCAGAACCGCGAGTTGCAATTCGCCCCGGCCGGAGACGGTGAAGGCCTCAGCGTCGCTGGCGCGCTCGACCTTCAGCGCAACATTGCCTTCGGCTTCTTTCAGCAGGCGATCCCAGATCAGACGGCTGGTAACTTTCGAGCCTTCCGTGCCGGCCAGCGGGGAGTCGTTCACGCGGAACGTCATGGAGATGGTCGGCGGGTCGATCGGCTGGGCCTCAATAGGCTCGCTGACAGACGGGTCGCAGAACGTGTCGGCCACGTTGGCCTTGGTCGTACCAGCCAGCGAAACGATATCGCCTGCCTGGGCTTCCTCGACCGGAACGCGGTCCAGGCCGCGGAAGGCGAGCACTTTGGAAATGCGGCACTGCTCGACCAGTTCACCCTCACGGTTCAGCACCTTGATGGTCTGGTTCGGCTTGATCGTGCCGGACGCGACACGCCCCGTCAGGATGCGGCCAAGGAATGGATCGGAGGAAATCGTCGTGGCGAGGAAGCGGAACGGCCCCTCTTCCACTTTCGGGACCGGTACATGGTCCACGACCAGCTGGAACAAGGAATCCATGTTCTCGGTCGGGCTTTCATAGTCAGAGCCCATCCAGCCCTGCTTGGCTGAACCGTACAGGATCGGGAAGTCGAGCTGCTCATCGGTCGCGTCGAGGTTCGCAAAGAGGTCGAACACCTCATTGATCACTTCATCCGGACGGCGCTCTGGCTTATCGATCTTGTTGACGGCGACAATCGGCTTCAGACCCACTTTCAGGGCCTTGGAGACCACGAATTTGGTCTGCGGCATCGGGCCTTCGGCCGCGTCAACCAGCACGATGGCACCGTCCACCATGTGCAGAATACGCTCCACCTCGCCGCCGAAATCGGCGTGGCCGGGCGTATCGACGATATTGATGCGGTGGCCATTCCACTCAACAGACGTGGTTTTGGCCAGAATAGTGATGCCACGTTCTTTTTCGAGATCGTTGGAATCCATCATCCGTTCGGCGGTCTTTTCGTTTTCACGGAAAGTGCCGGACTGTTTCAGCAATTCGTCAACAAGCGTGGTCTTGCCGTGGTCAACGTGGGCAATGATCGCGATGTTGCGCATTTTCTCGATAGGCGTGGACATAGAAGTAGTGCTTTCGGGAGGGAGGGCTGTTTTGTCGCGCACATACACGCGCCCGCAAGGCTTGGCTATGCCTTGTTGACAGACTTTTCCCTGCCCCTCCCTAGCGCCTAGAGAGGCGGCAATGTCCCGGCAGACCGTACATTGTACAGTTCAGGCAGGGATGCCACGCCTTCAGGACAGGCCAGCGGCTCCAGCTCGGTCCCGTCCGCGCGCGTTAGCACCAGCGGCTCTCTCGCCTTACAAGCCTCGCGCACCGCAAAATAAACGGCCACGGGGGCTTTCAGCAGATCCTGTCCGTTCAGGCTGGATACAAGCGGGTCCCCGGCCAGGGCATCGCCACAACGCTGCGCCGTTTCCAGGGCAAAGCCTTCCGGCATCTGTGTGAAGCCATAGCCGCCGTCGCAATAGTCGATGAGCAACTCTCGCAGCACCGTGACGGACAGCGTCGTCTCGTCAGACGTCTCATCTTCCGGTGTCAGCGGCACGATATCGGCGCCAAGTGCATTCAGATGCGCCACCAAGGCAGCGCGGTTTTCCGCCGTGAGGCCCTCATTGAACACTGTCATAATGTCTGAAAAGGGCTCGCCGCCATCCGCCTCAGCGGCCGTCACGAAGGTTGCGCTGTCATAGACACGCTCGTCTCCAGTGGCGTCATACACATCTTTCCAGATACCCAGCACATTCTTGCCTGTATGCTGCAGCGCAGACAGCTCCGCCGCCAGATGCACGACATGACCGCACCGATAGGGCGTCTGCCCCCAGCTCGCGATTTCGGTGTCGCGAATGGAATGGTCGCCAAGCCGCAGGATACAGCCATTCAGCGCCTTCTGAACGGCAGCATTGAAAATGTCTTCATCCATCCAGAGGCGATTGGCGATATATTCCGCTGCGCCTTCATGCACCCAGGATTGTTCGGAATTTTCCGAGGACTCAAACAGGGTGCCATTCCACACATGAACCGCTTCGTGCAGGGATGTGTTGCGCAGTTGGGCGGCAAAATTCGATCCATTATCACTGAGGTCAAAACCCCGCAGGTGGAAGGTGATGACTTCTTCGCGGACACCGCCTTTCCATGACTGGCCATGCCAGTTCCGGTCATAGGTTATGATCACGGCAGGCGGAATCTCAGGCGCATACTCCCAGGCATCCGTCAGCTTGGTGACGGCATTTTCGAGATTATCTGAAATGTCCGTTCTGATCGCATCCGGAATTTCAGGACCGGCAATCAGGATGCCGCCTTCCATGGACAGGTTTTCAGCCGGACCGACATAGAAGATGCCGAGCGTATTGCCGTCGCGAGTCTCGTCTGGAGACGTAATTTCACCTGCCCCATAAATCACATTGCTTTCAGGCAGGCCCTCGAAACGGACCTCGAAATCTCCCTCTGCCGGGGCCAGCGCGTTGGCGAAGATCACCCAGCCACCCTTCCCCACTTTGGAGGCCGGCACATAATAGCGGTCATAGAACATGGACGCCGCCGGAAGCGTGAAGGAGAATTCCTGGAAATCCGATCCGTCTTCGCGCGAAAGCGTCTGGCCATCAAATACCCAGCCCTCGCCTTGTGGCGTCCAGTCAGCCTCTCTCTCGCTGACCGGCATGTCGCCTTCATTGAACGAGAATTCGGTGACCGCTTCCGGCAATTGCCAGGTTGCGAGGATGTTCTCCTCCTGCGGAGACAGCGTAACAGTCATCTGCTCGACGCCCTCAGGCGCGACGGGCTGAGGCTTGGAACAGGCTGCTGCAAAGGCGAGTATCAGGAAAAGGGTAAGGCGGATCATGAAGCTTTCCTTCTTTGCGCGGCGCACGTTTACAAACTGGTCCAGTCACGGCAAGTCACCATGACATCAGTGAGGATCGCCACATGACCAATTCGAACGATATACCGCTGGCCGCAAGACCAATCGACCGTGCAGCCCACAGGCGCTGTGATGGCGGCTGGCTGGAGACAGCCTTCCAGCGCGATGATGTTTTGATTGTGATGATGCGCAATGGAGACCCGTTTGTCAGTTCCGAAGGGGGGCTCGTGTGGATGGGCCCGGAAGTCGAAAAGATCTCTCCCGGATCTCCCCGTCTGTTCCTGGGTGAAGATACGAGCGGCGCGCCGGTGTTTGCGGTCAATCTGCCCTCAAAATTCGATGTTGAAAATTCGCTTGTCGCGGGAGTTGGAGACTTCATCGAATTCCGCGCAGCCGCTGCCCGCATGAGTGATCTGGATGCCAATTGTGCGTCTACCGCACGCAGCCTTTTTCTCTGGCATGCCTCGCACGGATTTTGCGCAAAGTGCGGATCGCAGACCGCTCTTGTGGAAGCCGGATGGAAGCGCGAATGCCCGGCCTGCGGAACGGAACATTTTCCGCGCACAGACCCTGTCGCGATCATGTTGGCCGTGAAGGGCGACAAATGCCTTGTTGGTCGCCAGGCCAACTGGCCAGCAGGGTTTGTGTCTTGCCTGGCCGGCTTCTGCGAACCGGGTGAAACCATCGAACAGGCCGCCGCGCGGGAGATTCTCGAAGAGGCCGGCATCCGGTGCGATCCTGCACTTGCGGAATATATAGCCTGCCAGCCTTGGCCCTTCCCCTCTTCGCTCATGGTGGGTCTTATTCTGGAGGCAGAAACAGAAGAGATTACGGTCGATGACAAGGAACTGGAATCTGCAGAATGGATTTCACGCGAAGATTTGCGCAAAATGCTGGCCGGAACACATGAGCGTTTCTTCTGTCCGCCGAAAACGGCCATTGCGCACCATTTGTTGAAGGAATGGGCTGAGCGTACGGATTAACCGTATACGGAGCCAAGCCTCTTTCCTCCCCTCAGACGCGAAAATAAGAGTTGATTTTCCCAGAATCATTCTATTCTGGCACTTGCCATTTACAGGAGACCCGACATGGCAACTGCAACGAAGAAAAAGCCGGCCGCAAAACCGGCAGCCAAGAAGACCGCAACAAAAAAACCGGCCGCTAAGAAGCCAGCTGCCAAAGCTGCCCCTAAAGCCGCCGCGAAACCCGCTGCCAAGAAGCCTGTGGCAAAGAAACCTGCCGCGAAAAAGCCAGCAGCTAAAAAACCTGCAGCCACGAAAACCGTAGCGAAGAAAACTGTTGCGAAACCTGCCGCCAAGAAAGCAGCGCCGAAAGCTGCCGCTGCCGCAGTAAAAAAGCCCGCAGCCAAAACGGCAAAACCCGCCGCAAAAAAGCCCGCTGCGAAGAAGCCTGCCGCCAAGAAGAAGTAAGCTTGCGGACAGAAATAATGGGAACGGGCGGGATATCCCGCCCGTTTTTTATTGTCAGAACTTTTTCTTGATACCGACCTTCAACGTGTCGAACTGCGTATCTGTATCGATGCCATCATAATATGTGTAACCTGCATCAATCGTCAGGTCCTCGGTCAGAGAATATTCGGCACCAACCTCGCCAGCCAATGCATAGCCATTATCGATGTTCCGGAATCCCTGTGCCGGCATATCGGGCGCGAGTTGCACCGAGCCCCTGGTCTTGAACTCGTAATTGGACAGGCCGAGCTTGCCCGTCAGGTTCAGGCGCTCGGCGATTGGCACATGGGCGACGCCCATCACATCAATACGCTGATTGAGGCTCGTCTTGGCAGCGTAGTTTCCATAATCGACGCTGTCATCGCCAACGCCTGCCGCCGCCGTTATTTCTGCTCCAAAGCGTTCATTCAAATTCAGGCCACCCGTAATGGACAGGGCATCCAGTTCCCGGTCATCGATGGCGTCATTGTCCACGACAAGGTATTCATACCCCACGCCGCCATACCAGCCTTTACCATCCGTTGACTGAGCCAAAGAGACTGGCGCAACGAGCGCCCCGGCTGCAACGAGACAAACATACTTCATGAAATCACCTTTCAGGCAGTTGAAGGAGCCCTCCTCCTAGGACAGCGTCTCTGCCAAACGGTAGTTAAATGCGCGTCATGACATCCTTTTAAGTCTGCGCTCAGCTTTCACGGAAAATCATCTCCCAGCTGACGAAAAACCCCTGCACCGCGGGGGCGCAGGGGCATCTTGCCAGCAAGGGACAAACGGCATCGAGTGCCCGCAAGCCGGAAGGTCTTGGTACTGGAGATAACCAGCACACAGATTATCATGTAAATGTGGCAGGATTTCTGAAATGTCATTTACCTGCATATGAATCAGAATTGCTGAACAGGCCGGTCCCTCTTCGCCTGAAAAGCGTTTGGAATCATGATGGAACACCGCTGAAACGCACGCAATCCTGGTGCTTGCCCGTCCGTTCAGAAATTAATCAATGTGGCGCCTCGCCTTACTTGTTAATCTCGCGCCATGCCTGGTCGGCACGCTCAATGAAGCCCGGCTCGTCCGCTTCCCACTTCTTCTGGATGGAGGAATTATAGTTCAGGTACAGCTTGCCATCGCCAATCTTCCAGAAGCGGGCGTTGCCCTTGGCATGATTGCCATCCGCCATGGCCCATGCGCAGTAGCCGCCATATTGCGGCGCGTATTTTTCCGGATCGGCCAGAAAGGCATCACGATTTTCTGCGCTGCTGAATTTGAACTTTGCACCCATATAGTCCGCGGTAAAATCATCTGATCCCTTCACGGGCTTGCCTTGCGTGAAATAGGCCACAGCGTCGTGGCCCTGAAGCGCGGTGTCAGAAAACAGGCCCGTATAGATGGGCGGCTCGGCCATGGCAGCAGGCACGACCGTCAGCGCAGGCGCAGATGCCATCATGGCAGCCATCAGCATGGTACGTATTTTCATTCCAGGTCCCTCTCTGACATCCGGCAAGGGCTGGCCTGATCGTCTGGCCCAGCCTCGAACTTGGAAATCTTGTCTCACATGCCCGGCTCTCACGCCAAGCAAACCCATGTGACCCCGGCCCACTTTTGCGTGAGCCCCTTCCCGATCCATGATTTCAGCGCCACCCCTCGCGCAATCATCTTTCTGCGTCTAAGCTGCTACCAACTGGAAGCGGGAGCTGAGATGGACCGGATCGATGCAATGCGCCTGTTTGTCCGCGTGGCGGAATCCGGCAGCTTTTCAAAAGCAGCCGTTGCGCTGGGCGTGGGGCAGCCAACCGTCTCACGCCGGATACAGGATCTCGAAGCGCAACTGGACGCCGCCCTTTTCCAGCGCACCACACGCGCGCTCAGCCTGACCGAAGCCGGCGAGCGCTTTTACAAGCGTGCCGTGGACCTTATCGCCGATTATGAAGAGGCTGAGGCCGAGGTGCGCGGACTGGAACATGAACCGGTCGGCCTGTTGCGCATTTCATGCTCGAATTCCTTTGCGCGCCGCATCATCATTCCCGCCATTCCTGACTTCGCAGACCGCTACCCCCGCATTCGCTTCGATGTGATCTCGGACGATTCCTTCACGGATCTGGTCGAGGAAGGCGTCGACCTGGCCTTCAGGTTTGGGCATCTGGACGATTCCCGCCTTATGATGCGCAAGCTGGCAGACTCCCCTCAGGCGCTGTGGGCGTCTCCGGACTATCTGGAGCGCATGGGGACACCTGAAACGCCAGCAGACCTGTCGAATCATAGCGCCGTGCATTTTCGCAAGGCGCGTCATCCGGAATGGCATTTGACGAAGGACGGGAAAACCGTCGCCGCCCAATTGCAGGGACGCTTCATTGCTTCAGGCGGAGATAATCTGGTGCAGGCCGCAGAGGCAGGCCTCGGCATCGTGCTGGGACCAAAATGGCTGGTTGCCAATTGCGTCTCGGAAGGCCGCCTGAAGGCCGTACTGCCAGACTGGACGACCGAGAACCTCCCCGTGAATTGCGTCTGGACCTCAGGGCGCCTGCGCGGAAAGACGAAACTCTTCGCCGATCACATCGCAGACGCCCTGAAGGCCTCCATGAATCGCTGCTAGACCGACACGTATTCCGATGTCGGGAACACGCCCAGGATTTTCAGGGATTGCGAGAAGAATCCCAATTCCTCCAGGGCGAGCTGAACGTTGCGCTCGTCCGGATGGCCGGCAATCTCGGCATAGAACTGCGTCGAAACGAAGGACCCGCCGATCAGATAGCTCTCCAGCTTGGTCATGTTGATGCCATTCGTCGCGAACCCGCCCAGCACCTTGTAAAGGGCGGCCGGAATGTTGCGCACTTCGAACAGGAATGCCGTCTTGGCCGGGCCATCGCCCGCTTCAATCTCGGCCTGTTCGCGCGACATGATGATGAATCGTGTTGTGTTATGCGTCGCGTCTTCAATGTTCTCGGCCAGTATTTCCAGACCATAGACCTCTGCAGCCAGGCGCGGCGCGATGGCCGCGAGCGTGGAATCTCCCAATTCAGCGACTTCACGCGCTGCACCGGCCGTATCAGCGGAGGTTACGCCTTCAATATCATGCTGGCGCAGGAAATTACGACACTGGCCCAGTCCCATGATATGCGACCGCGCTTTTTTGACATCGGCCAGCTTCGTGCCTGACAACGCCATCAGCTGAAACCGAATCGGCAGGTAATATTCCGCGACAATCTGCAATTGTGTGCCAGGTAATAGGTAGTGAATGTCCCCTACCCGGCCGGCAATCGTGTTTTCGACCGGAATCATGGCCAGATCGGCCTCACCACGCTCAACCGCGGCAAAACAATCCTCGAAAGTCCGGCACGGCAGCGGCTCCATATTCGGATAGGCCTCATTGCACGCAATGTGCGAATTTGCGCCAGGTTCGCCTTGATATGCGATCTTGCCCGTCATTTGACGCGCTCCTTTCGGTGGGTTTGTCTGCGTCGGATCGCCGCGACGATAGGGGGAAGCGCCTCAATCTCGCAGCGTTTATATTGTGCGCAACCCGTTAGCGTGCCAAAAGGCGCGCGCCAAGACGTTATGACCAGACAGATTCGAAGGAAGAACCCCCATGGGAGAACTCGGTCTCAATAAGATTTTCGGTGCGCTGCTGGCCACCGCCCTCGGCCTGTTCGCTCTGCACGAACTGTCGAATGTCGTATTCAGCCATGGAAGCGAAGGCGGCCATGGTGAAGAACACGCTGAAACCACCTCCATGTCGGAGCAGATGTGCGCCAAGTTCGCCTACTGCGTCGATGTTGCTGATGCAGGCGGCAGTGGCGGCGAAGAGGAAGAGGTCTTCGATCTCGGCCTTCTGCTTGCCAATGCAGACGTTTCCCGCGGGGAGCGGACCTTCAAAGGCCAATGTACCACGTGCCACACGATCGAAGCCGGTGGCTCGAACGGTACCGGGCCGAACCTGCACAATGTGGTTGGTGCCGAAAAAGCCCACCATGCAGGCTTCAACTATTCCGCCGCACTTTCCGGCATGGGTGGCTCATGGACCTATGAGAATCTCAACCAGTGGCTGACCAATCCGAGCTCCTATGCCCGTGGCACGTCAATGTCCTTTGCCGGCCTGCGCCGCGATGCTGACCGTATCAACGTGATTGCCTACCTGGCCTCCAACACGGAAAACCCGCCGCCCTTCCCTGAGCCGCTTCCGGCCGCTGAAGAAGGTGGTGACGAAGCTGTAGAGGGCGAAGAAGCCACCACGGAAGAAGGTGCCGCACCTGCGGAAGCAACGGACGGTCAAGACGCAACGACCGAAGAGGCTGCTCCAGCTGATGAAACCGTGACGGAAGCCGTAGAAGAAGACGCTGATGCGGCGGACTCCACAGCTGAAGAAGCTTTTGAAGAAGAAGCTCCGACACCGACGGAAGAAGAAGGCGAGTAAGCCTGACGGCGCGGGGTCAGGCCATCCAGGCTGGCTTCGCCCCTCTTTCAGATGAAACATCTATACGCCGGGCCCCTATGGGCTCGGCGTAATAGTTTGCGATACGGGTAATTGCGCCTTCCAGCGGCTCCACTGCGACCGCCATGTGCCAGGCATTGGCATGCATCATGTGCTCGGCGTCCATCATGATGCCGACATGACCTTTCCAGAAAACAAGGTCGCCGCGTCGCAAGGCACCCGACGACCGCCAGTCAGGAATGTCCCTTCCTGCCCAGGCGTATTGCATGTCACTGTCGCGCGGCAGCAGGACACCCACAGCCTCAAAAGCCTGTTGCATCAGGCCGGTGCAGTCGATCCCGACACTCTGCCGCGCGCCCCAGAGATAAGGCGCGCCCAGGAAGCGCTCTGCAATCGCGGCCGGATCGCTCTCCAGCGCATTCAGTTCAGCCACATGCCGCTTGTGCACCCATCCGGCGCGATCGGCATGTAACCAGTCCCCTTCCCGTCCGCTGACGGTCAGGCGCGCGCCGAGACTAAGCAGGCTATTCGGCGCAGACTTCAGATCCGGCTCGGAATAGGCATGGGCCAGTCGCGTGGAAATCTTGTGCGAGGGCTCAAAAACGGTTTCGGAGAGACCTTCAAGCGGCGCCCATCCCACGTAGCGGTCCCGACGGCACTGAACGCGAGCAAAGCCGCCCTGCCGCTCGTAGACGTCTACAATCTCCCCATGCAGGACTTGCGTCGCCAGGCGGGCGCCTGAATGAGGGTCTTCATACAGGCCCAGCGCAGCCGCAATCACCTGACATGCGTCAGGCTCGCCATCTGGGCGCTTTAGTCTCTTGTCATCAAATTCCGGCATGCCGAGCCTCGCCTTGCGGCACCTTTAGGCAGCGGCGGTCGAGTTTCCACCTGCCTTTTTCGGCGCCAGTTCAGAGTCATCCTTGCCGGAAGCTGCGGCAAGAACAAGGCCGGAAAATGTGCGCAGATAGCTCATTCCGGCAGGTGTGCGCTCAATGAAGATATTGCGCAGATCGCTGTCATCCTTGATGCGGCGAATGAAATCGAGACGCGACAGCGCATCCAGGGCGCGCGTCACAGCCGGCTTGGCAATATTCAGATGCTCTGCCAGCCCCCGCACCGTATGCGGGCCGGGGGTCAGCGCAATGGTCATCAGGATGGCCTGCTGGCGGGCTGTCAGGTCGGGTGCGTCAGAGCGCACGGAAGCCGTTACAGCGCGACGCCACAATTCAAGACCCTCACGCTCAGACATTCCCATGGCTCTACCCTTGTTTCTTCGCTTTGTTGGAGAATCTCAGCTGATTTGCAGAGGCCGTCTAGAGGCCTAAGCTGTAAAGCTGGGGACAGGTCTTCACATTCGGCGCAAAACGCACGACATTAGGGACATGACCCACGCGCACGAAGATATTCATCCCAATATGCCTTGCAGCCCGCAGGATGTGGACGCATTCCTGCTGGAGGCCGAGGCCCTTGTGGCCCGCCAGGGCCAGCGCATGACCCGCATTCGCCGCAAGGTGTTGCGTCTGCTGCTGGAAAGCGAAGAACCGGCCAAGGCGTATGATTTGCTGGCCAATCTCGATGGAGAAGGCTCGGCAAAGCCACCGACCATCTATCGTGCCCTGGATTTCCTGCAGGATACGGGCCTTGCCCACAAGATCGAGAGCCTCAACGCCTATGTTGCCTGTGGCCATGCCAGCCACAGTCACTCGGCCGTGTTCCTGATCTGCGACACGTGCAATGCCGCTGAAGAGCTGCACGCCACTGCCACAAGCGAAGCCCTGCGCGCCGAAACCAATGCGGCGGGCTTTCACATGAACCGTGCCGTCGTCGAAGTGCGCGGCATTTGCCGGGACTGCGCCGCGTGATCACTTTATGGATGGGGAGTTGCAATCAATGGGATTGCGACGAGATGGGGCACATGAATGTGCGGGTCTATCTGGAAAAACAGATGGAAGGCCTGGCGGCATTTGCCGTGAATCTCAACATGGCGCACGCCTTCCGCAAGGATTCGCCCTCCACAATCATTCCGGTTGACCAGCATATCCGTTTCATTCGCGAAGTGTTGCCGGGGCGCCCCCTCAGCATGAAAGGTTGCCTGCTGGAAACCGGGGAAACGGACGCTCTGGTGTATCAGGAGCTGCGCCATTCCGACGGGGCGCTTGCTGCCGCCATGCGTACCCGCGTTGCGCATGTGGATGCCACCGCCCGCGAACCCTTTGCCTGGAGCAGCCGCACCCGCGAAGCCTTCAGCGAGTATATGGATACGGCGCCCGAAGAATCTGCCCCGCGCTCTGTGGACCTGTCACACCCCGGCTTGCCTGTGGAAGAGATCACACTGGAGCGGGTCAAATCCTGCGGAGCGCCCATGATTGGCAGAGGCGCTGTGCCAACCCAGCATCTGGACGTCCATGGGCGGATGTATCCCTACTGGATGATCGGGCGCACATCTGACTCCGTGCCGAACCTTCTGTTCAACTGGCGCAAGCGCGTGGCGGAATCAGCCGGAGACCGCCGCATGGGCGCAGCTGTTCTGGAATACCGCATTCGCTATCACGCCATGCCGATGGCGGGAGACCTCTATGAGATCTATTCCTCCTTTGGCGGAGCAAGTGGGAAAACCCATGCCCTGATCCACTGGATGATGAACCCGGCCACAGGAACCCCCTGGGCCACGATGCAGGCAACAGCGATCACGCTGGACCTGGATGCCCGCAAGGCGATCCCTGCCCCACCGGAAATGGTGGAGGAGCTGACAGACATCGCTCCTCCGGGATTGGCGGTTTAGGCGTCCTTGGCGATAATCTCTGCGATGGCAGGGATATCTTTCGTGTTCAGGCCCGCAATATTGATGCGGCCCGAATTCGGCATGTAGAGGCCGCTCTTTTCACGCATGGCCGCAATCGCATCCTTTGACAGCGGCAGCTGGCTGAACATGCCGTTCTGGTGCGCTACGGCGCCAAGACGATTGGAGCCTGTCTTGCTGACCAGTTGCTCAGCCAGGGATTTGCGTAGCGAGATCATCCGTTCACGCATCTGGGTGAGTTCGGCTTCCCACTCTGCACGCAGCTCTGCATCCCCGAGAATGGTCGCAACGATGGCCGCGCCATGCGCTGGTGGCATGGAATAGCTGGCGCGCGCCAAAGAGGCGACATGCGTCGCGGCGGCGGCGATCCCTTCGGCAGATTCCCCGACGGCCATGAAACACCCCGCGCGTTCGCGGTACAGGCCGAAATTCTTTGAACAGGAATAAGAGATCAGTGCCTCCCCTGCCGTCTCGATGAAGGCGCGCACGCCGGCAACATCCTCATCCAGACCATTGGCAAAGCCGTGATAGGCGACATCCAGCATGGCAATCAGGCCACGTTCCTTCACCAGCGCGCCCACCTTGCGCCAATCCTCAACAGTCAGGTCGATGCCGGTCGGGTTGTGGCAAGGCCCCTGAATGATCAGGCCGTCGCCTCGCTCTGCCTTGGCGATGTCTGTCAGCATGGCGTCAAGATCCAGCTCTCCGGTTTCCGGATCGGCATACGCATACTCGGCCACATCCAGGCCTGTGAACTTCACGACGTTCGGATGGTTGGGCCAGGTCGGATTGGAAACCCAAACCTTCTTTACACCCATACGCTTCATCAGGCCCGTTCCCAGGAACAGCGCGCCGCATCCGCCCGGCGCCGTGAATGACAGGGTACGGCCTTCCTTGACGGCGGCAGCACCTTCGCCAAAGACGAAATTCTCGATGGCGGCGCAATAGTCCGTATTCCCGCGCGGACCTTCATACACTTTGGTCGTCTGGGTTTTCAGGATTCTCTCTTCCGCCTTTGCGACCGCAGACATGACAGGCGTTTCCCCGGCCTCGTTCCGGTAGACCCCTACGCCGAGGTCAAACTTATCATCGCGCGGATCTTCACGATATGCAGCCATCAGGCCTAAAAGAGCGTCTGGTGGCAGGGCGGTCAGGGTCGAGAATTGGGACATGTTGCGATCCGTTTCTGGAGTGGAGGAACGCGGCGGACATTAGGCATTTGCCCCCCCTCTCGCAACCATTCAGGGGCATGTTTGGGAACCTATATCCGCACTGCGGATTGTTTTGTCACACCCTTGAAAGGCAGGACATGAAGCAAACGGCAAATACCGCCCTCGAATGGCTCATGCGCGCTGGGTATGGCGCGCGCGGGGTCGTCTACTTGATCGTCGGCGGCATTGCCCTGTTTGCAGCAATCAATGGCGGTGAAGCGGAGGGAACATCCGGTGCGCTTGAGTTTCTGATCCGCCAGCCCTTTGGAGCCGTTCTGCTGGGTATCACAGCCCTGGGCCTGTTTGCCTACACGCTCTGGCGCTTTGTCGACGGTGTGATGGACCTCGAAGATGAAGGCGATGATGCCAAAGGCTACGCCAATCGTCTTGGTCAGATCATGTCAGGACTTACCCATGCGGCGCTCGGCGTTTCAGCCATCCTTATTCTGATCAAGGGGGCGGAAGACACAGGTGGCGGGGGCAGCGGCGCAGAAAATTGGAGCGCGACGCTGATGCAGCACCCAATCGGTCGCCTCGTGGTCATCGCTGCAGGCATCACGACGCTGTCTGTCGCAATCTATCTTTTCTACAAATCCTGGGCTGCCGCACACCGGAAAGATATTATCCGCACAGATATGGCCGAAATGCTGGAGCCTGCGGTCCGGTTCGGCCTCGCAGCACATGGTTTCGTTCTGCTGATCGTCGGCGGCCTTATCCTGTGGGCCGGTGTTTCCGCGAATGCAGACAAGGCGGCCGGGCTCGGTGAAGCCCTTCAGATACTGGAAACACAGCCCTTTGGGCGCACGTTGCTCGGCCTTGCGGGCGCAGGCCTGTGCGGATTTGCCGTGTACTGCTTTGTGATGGCCCGCTACCGCATGGTGCCGAAACTGGCAGGCGACACGCTCAAAACGCTCGCATCGCCCATAGACTGATGCCTACTCGACCAGGGTCGCCTCTGTCTTGGATTTCACTTCATCCATCGTCACGCCGGGGGCCAGTTCGATCACTTTGAGACCGCCTTCGACCACATCCATAACGCAGAGATCGGTAATGATCCGGTCAATCACGCCCGTGCCGGTCAGCGGCAGGGTACATGCCTTCAGAACCTTGGACTCGCCCTTCTTGTTGGCATGATCGGTCACGACGACGACGCGGCCAACACCGGCCACAAGGTCCATTGCGCCGCCCATGCCCTTCACCAGCTTACCCGGGATCATCCAGTTAGCGAGATCTCCATTCTCGGCCACTTCCATCGCGCCGAGGATGGCCATGGCGATCTTGCCGCCGCGGATCATGCCGAAGCTGGTCGCGCTGTCAAAATATACAGACTGCGGAAGTTCGGTAATCGTCTGCTTGCCCGCATTGATCAGGTCCGGGTCTTCTTCGCCTTCATAGGGGAATGGCCCCATGCCCAGCATGCCGTTTTCCGATTGCAGCGTGACGTTCACGCCGTCCGGAATATGGTTTGCCACCAGCGTCGGAATCCCGATGCCGAGATTCACATACATGCCGTCTTCAAGTTCCTGCGCCGCCCGCGCAGCCATTTGGTCACGATCCCAGGGCATCAGGCGCTCTCCTTCTTGCGGACGGTCCGCTGTTCGATGCGTTTTTCGAATTCGCCCTGTACCAGGCGGTGCACATAGATACCCGGCAGGTGGATGGCATCCGGGTCCAGTTCACCAGGCTCGACAATCTCTTCCACTTCCATGACGCAGACCTTGCCACAGGTCGCGGCGGGCAGATTGAAGTTGCGCGCCGTCTTGCGGAAGATCGCATTGCCGGTCGTGTCCGCCTTCCAAGCCTTCACAATGGCCAGGTCAGCGAAGATGCCCTCTTCCAAGATATAGGTCTCGCCGTTGAAATCCTTGTGCTCTTTGCCCTCGGCGATCATCGTGCCGACGCCGGTCTTGGTATAGAAGCCCGGAATGCCCGCACCACCAGCGCGCATTCGCTCTGCCAGCGTGCCTTGCGGATTGAATTCCAGTTCCAGCTCTCCGGAGAGATACTGGCGCATGAATTCGGCATTCTCGCCCACATAGGACGAGCACATCTTTTTCACTTGCCGTGTCTGCAGCAGCACGCCCAGACCGAAATCATCGACTCCGGCATTGTTGGAATAGACTGTCAGGTCTTTCGTGCCCGCATCGCGGATGGCCGCGATGGCCAATTCCGGAATGCCGCACAGGCCAAAGCCGCCTGCGGCAATCGTCATGCCGTCAAACAACAGGCCATCCAAAGCCTCTGCGGCTGTTTTGTAGATTTTGCTCGCCATTAAGTGCAGGCCTCCCCTTAGGTAATGCTGCGGTGCAGCGAGATTTCTAGACCTGCTCGACAGTTTGTTCAATGGCACCGAAGATCGAATGTCCTGCTGAGTCGAGCATTTCGATGCGCACCGTGTCGCCGGGCGACATGAAAGGTGTCTTGAACTCGCCCGTGGCGATCTTCTCGATCATGCGGATCTCTGCGATGCAGGAATAGCCCCGACCGCCTTCGGATACGGGTTTGCCTGCGCCGCCATCGGCATCCTTGTTGGAAACCGTGCCGGACCCGATCACCGTGCCGGCGCTGAGCGGGCGCGTCTTTGCGGCATGTGCCACCAGGCGCGCCAGGCTGAAGGTCGCGTCCTGCGCCGCTTCTGCGCGCCCGAAAGGTTCGCCATTATAGTCCACATGCAGCGGCAGGTGCACCAGGCTGTCCTTCCAGGCATCGGCCAATTCATCCGGCGTCACAGCGACCGGTGTAAACGCGCTCGGCGGCTTGGACTGGAAGAAACCGAATCCCTTGGCCAGTTCGCCTGGGATCAACCCGCGCAGCGACACATCATTGCACAGCATCACCAGCTTGATGTGGCTGGCGGCATCCGCCTCGCTAACGCCCATGGGCACATCATCGGTGATGACGGCGATCTCCCCTTCCATGTCACAGCCCCAGGCGACATCGCCGAGCGGGATGGCATCACGGGGGCCAAGGAAGGCATCAGAGCCGCCCTGATACATCAGCGGATCATCATAGAAGCTTTCAGGCACTTCCGCGCCGCGCGCTTTGCGGACCAGTTCGACGTGGTTGATGTAAGCCGACCCGTCCGCCCACTGATAGGCACGCGGCAGCGGGCTTTCGCAATCATGCTCGTGAAAGCGCGCTGTCGGAACAGAGCCGAGTTCTACCTGCTCTGCCAGCTGTTGCAGTTTCGGGGCGTAGACGTCCCATTTGTCCAGCGCCGCCTGCAGGGTCGGCGCAATGCCAGCCGCATCTGTGTAGCGAGTCAGGTCTTTCGAGACGACAACGAGGCGGCCATCTCGGGCGCCATTCTTAAGGGTTGCGAGTTTCATGGGGATGCTCCTCCAAAATAACTTGTCTAGCGCCCCCTCTCCCGATGGAGAGGGGGAAAGCATCAGCTCTCTTCCGCGATCTTCTCATGCAGCCACGCAGCGTGCCGTGGCGCTTTCTTCGTCGCGCTCCACTCTTCGATCATCGGGTCAGC
The DNA here is from genome assembly GCF_000682755.1 of Hyphomonas beringensis. Lineage (GTDB taxonomy): Bacteria > Pseudomonadota > Alphaproteobacteria > Caulobacterales > Hyphomonadaceae > Hyphomonas > Hyphomonas beringensis. Next base: position 126,631 of record NZ_AWFF01000043.1, on the reverse strand, counting down.
AACATCTTTCAACTGTGCCATCTGTTCCGGCGTGCCGATGTCTGCGGCCAGTTCGATGCGGTGGCCATTGGGATCAAAGAAGTAAATCGACTTGAAGATGCCGTGATGCGTGGGCCCGAGCACGTCCAGCCCCATGCCTTCGAGATGAGCCTTCGTCGCCAGCAACTCATCCAGCGAGCCGACGCGGAATGCAATATGCTGCACCCATTGCGGTGTGTTCCGGTCACGGTCCATATCCGGCTGGGTCGGCAGCTCGAAGAAGGCCAGCACATTGCCGTTCCCTGCATCCAGGAAAATGTGCATGTACGGATCATGCTCGCCCGTGGAGGGCACATTGTCCTCCGCGATGGCCAGCTGGAAATCCATGCCCAGCGCATCGCGGTAGAACTGAACCGTCTCCTTCGCATCCTTGCAGCGATAGGCAACGTGATGGATGCCCTTGAGAGGTGCAGGCGCTGTCATTACGCGTCCTCCGATACCTTGAGTGCTCCGCGATTGATTTGGTCACGTTCCATGCTTTCGAACAAGGCCTTGAAATTGCCTTCGCCAAAGCCCTGCTTGTAGTCACCCACACGCTGGATGAATTCGAAGAAGACCGGGCCAATTTGCGTTTCGGCAAAGATTTGCAACAGAAGGCGAGCGTCGCCCTCTTCGGTCGTGCCGTCCAGCAGAATGCCACGCTTTTTCAGGGCGGCCACATCGCGGCCATGGCCCGGAAGGCGCTCTTCCAGCATCTCGTAATAGGTGTCTGGGGGCGGCGTCATGAAGGGCACGCCAATCTCTTTCAGCTTGTCCCAGGCCTCGACGAGGTCATCACAGATCAGCGCGATATGCTGAATGCCTTCGCCATTGAATTCGCGCAGGAATTCCTCGATCTGGCCTTTGCCGCCCTCGCCTTCTTCATTCAGCGGAATGCGGATCTTGCCATCCGGCGCAGTCAGCGCCTTGGAGGTCAGGCCGGTATATTCGCCCTTGATGTCGAAATAGCGGATTTCGCGGAAATTGAAGAGCTTCTCGTAGAAGTCCGCCCAATACTTCATACGGCCGCCATAGACGTTGTGGGTCAGGTGGTCGACCAGATGGAACCCGGCCCCTTCCGGATTGCGATCAACGCCCGGCAGGTATTCAAAGTCGATGTCGTAGATATCCAGATCGTCGCCATAACGATCAACCAGATAGATGATCGAATTGCCGATGCCGCGAATGCCTGGAATGTGCAGTTCGCTGGGGCCCGTATCCACTTGCACAGGCTCTCCCCCCTGCTCCAGCAGATGGTCATAGGCCTGGCGAGCATCTCGAACACGGAAGCCCATGCCGCAAGCGGACGGGCCATGCTCGCGCGCGAAATACCAGGCTGCGGATTTCGGCTCGTAATTGGTGATGAAGTTGATGCCGCCCTGGCGCCACAGCTCAACATCCTTTGTGCGGTGGCGGGCCACCCGAGTGAAGCCGATGGTTTCAAACACTTTTTCCAGATGCCCTTTTTCAGGGGCGGAAAATTCAATGAATTCGAAGCCGTCCAAGCCGGCTGGGTTCTCGAAAAGGTCTGCCATGGCGCCCTCCTGATGAAATTTGGTGTTGGGATGCTTTATTAGTTTCATATGTAACTAATTGACAAGCAGACTTCAAGCCTGAAACAAGCGGGGCATGTCAGATGAAGAGAAAAAGACCCGGCTCCGCCTTCGCGAATTCCTGCCCTATAGACTGTCTGTTCTGTCCAACACGGTCTCGCGTGGCATCGCAAACCTGTATGATCGGGAGTTTGGCCTGACGATCTGGCAATGGCGCGTCATGGCTGTCACAGGCGATGCGCCGGGCATCAGCGCAACAGAAATCGGCCAGCGCACAGCCATGGACAAGGTGGCCGTCAGCCGGGCGATCGCAGGCCTGATCGAAGTGGGCCATATCGAGCGCAAGACGTCAGAATCCGATGGCCGCCGCTCGGAACTTTTCCTCACAAAGGCAGGACAGGACATCTATGAAATGATCGTCCCGATTGCGCTGGACGCCGAACGCAAGCTGATGGAAACACTCAGCAGCGACGAACAGGACCAGCTTAATCGGCTGATGCAGAAACTCGCCGCCAGCGCCTCGCCGGACCGGCCTCTCTGGTAGCGATCAGTTGAGCGGCAAGCGCGCCAAAGCCCGCCCTCAGCCCGTCCTGCGCCGACGTACCTTGAGAGAGCGTTCGACAAAGGCGTCTTCTTCCAGCGTGAACCGTTCGATCAGCCGTGCCAGGAAAGCCGACAGCTGGTCGCGCACTTCATAGGGCGCTTCCATAGGCAGGAAGTGCGTCGTGCCCCTCACGGCCTTCATCATCATTGCCGGATAGGCCATGATCAGACGCGCCCGCACCTTGTCGCTGATGGCCGAATTGCGCGTCGGGCGCAGAATGGTCATCGGGATCTTGTGTTTCTTCACGCGGCGCAGCGCGCTCCACGGTCGGTTGCGCTGAGCGGTATAGGTGGCCGATTCCCATTTCGGATCGCACAAGAGGCGCCATGTCTGCTCATCACTGTCAGCAGGCTTTTCGTCCGTCCGCTCCAGACCATCCAACAAATAGTCTGCCAGGAAGGGTTCCCGCCAGGTCTCGAAGGCACCCCGCCCGGTATAGGATTCCAGCGCCTCGCGAAATGAGCCGAATTCCGCCCGCCGTTTCTTCGCCTGCCGCGACAGGGAAGTGCCACGCGTGGAGAGCAGGAAGGAGACTGGCGCCAAGATGTGCTGCCAGAAATAGACCTCCTTCGACATGATGACCGGATCGGCCAGAACCAGCCCCTTCACAAGGTCAGGCCGTTTGCCAGCCACCAACAAGGCGACACAGCCCCCCATGGAATGTCCGCCAAGGATCACGCCATGCGGCGCTTCCTTTTCCAGCCATTCGATCACATCGTCACGGTGACGTTTCCAGGATTTCATCCGGCTCGGCTTGGCGGGCATTGTCGAGCGGCCATGCCCCCTCATGTCCAGTGCCGCCACACGCTGGCGCAGGCCAAGCGGAGCGAGCAGAGACTGATAGGTCATGGCATTAAAGCCTGTGGCGTGAAGCCAGACCGCACTGAAGGGTTTGATGGGGTCACCAAATTCAATGCCGGCCATTTCGCCGCCCGTGGTGGATTCGTGCCGAAAACGCCGCATCAGCTATAAGCCCCGAAAACACGGCGCAGCAGGTCAGTCGTTCTGGCAAGCGGATTCTCGCGAATCTTCTTCTCCTCCTGCGCCACATAATAAAACATGCCGTCCAGCCCCAGAGTTACAGCATGATTGGTCAGTTCCCCCTGAAGGGATGACGTGACACCTCCCACACCATAATTTGAGGCTACTTGTTCAAGTGACGTGAAAGCGCCTGCTTCTGCAAGGGACGTTCTCACATAAGGTGTAAACGACGCACGCAATTGCGGTTCTGTCCGGGCGCGCAGATAATCTGTCGCGGCGGTGTGTCCGCCTTTCAATATCTGCACAGCATCCTGGATGGTCATCTGGCGAATGGCGCCAAGGATTAGCGCCCTACCTTCCGGTACAGCCGCCTCGGCAGCCCGGTTCATGCGCAATTCCAGATCATCGAGCGGCCCACTTGCGCCTATCTTTGACAGGGAAGACTGAATGTCTCGATATGTTCCGGGCAAAGGTATGCGGATTTTCGGGTCACCAAAATAGCCATTTGTCCGGCCCAATTGTCGGGCAACCTGATTGGTCCCGATCGTCAGCGCCTCACGTAGGCCGGCATCGATTTCCGCCTGGGTGAGCGGCCCCTGACTGGAGGGCTGGCCCAGCACATCACCCAACACACGTCCGAAATCCCCCGTACTGCCCGTGGTCGCGCACCCTGCTGGCATCACAGCCAGACAGGCCGCGGCGAGAATGACACGCTTCATGACCAACCTCCCGGAATCGCCGTGAATACGGCGAGTCATATGACCGTACTCGACGGTGCTTTCCTTTTGAAGCCGTGTTGGCAAGCAATGTGCAGAGTGCAAAACCTTACGAGCTTGTCACAAGAATCCCATTGACCACGCCTGTAGTCATGTGTATCGACTACACATGTAGTCCAGAGAGGGGATCTACACGATGAAAATATCTGCTGCTGAACTCGATGTAATGAGTGTGCTGTGGGACAAGCCTGGTCTTGCGGCCACGGATGTCCACGACGCCCTCGGAGACGAGAAAGACTGGACCAGCCGGACGGTTAAAACCCTGCTGGCACGTCTTGTTGAGAAAGGTGCCTTGCGTACCGAAGAGGATGGCCGACGCTACCTGTACTACCCGCTTATTGAAGAGGGGTCTTACAAGGCCAGCGCCGCACGTCAGTTTGTTGACCGGGTTTTTTCCGGCCGGGCCGCACCGCTTGTTGCGCATCTTGCAGATACGAATGGCCTGACGGCCGATGACATTGCCGAACTTGAAAAGCTTCTGGGGGAGTTGAAGAAATGATCACCGCACTGAACACCTTCGACACGGCCTATGCCGTCCAGACAGTCATCGCCGTATCTGTGCTCTTCGCGCTGGTTCTCGCCAGCCGGCAGTTCATCGCACGTCAGTTCGGCGCGGGCGTCGCCTACGCCTTGTGGGCGATACCTGTCATCCGCCTGATCCTGCCGCCCATCTCATCCCCAGTGTCTTTGCCGGGTCTTCAGGGGATCTCTCCTGCGTCCAGCCTGGCAATGACCGGGACGCCTGGTGACGCCCCCGCCATTGTACATTCACCTGAAGTCAATGGCTCTACCTTCCAGGCGATCCCGGCCCCACCAGCCCCAGAGATCACGTCAACACACGTGGTGACTCATTCAACAGAGAGCGGATCAACCGGCCTGGCCGACTTGATGAGCTTCCTGACAGATGGTGTCTTCTGGACCTTTGTCCTTACTCTGTGGGCTGGTGGGGCGATTTACATGATGACCCGCAGCTGGCTTGCCCATCACACCTTCATGCAGACATTGCGCCGCGAGGAACAGCCAGCCTCCCCTGCCCTGCAGGCCCTGGCAGAAGATGTTGCCCGTCAGGTGGGCCTGAAGCGTATGCCGCAAATTGCGACCAGCTTCATTTCCTCTGGTCCTCTGGTCTCCGGCCTGCTGCGCCCGACCGTGCTGCTGCCCGCCTGGTTCGAACAGGACTATAGCCACACCCAGCAACGCGCTGCTCTGGCGCATGAGCTGACCCACGTCAAACGCGCGGATTTGTGGGCTCTTCAGGTGTCGGAAATTGTTGTGGCCTGCCTGTGGTTCAATCCACTTGCCTATTACGCCCGCCGTGCTTTTCGCACAGACCAGGAAGCCGCTTGCGATAGCGACGTGCTGAACTCGGGCGCTGCGACACCCCACGCCTACGGACAGACCCTGCTCAAGGCCGTTCAGATCACTTTGCCTGAACGCCTGACGGCTGCAGCCAGTCTGCCCCTGACCCATGCCTTGAAAGAAAGAATGATCAGAATGACCAATCCAACTCCTTCCCGCTCGCGCCGCCTGATGGGCGCAGGCCTCGCCGGCATCCTTGGAAGTGCCGCGCTTGTGGTCACGGCATGCACAACGGCAACCGCTGAAGAACAGACAACAGAATTGGCAGGAGACAGCACCTCTGAAAGCCTGATGCTGGAATCCGGAACGGTCTATATCAACGGCAAGAAGGTCGAAGACCGCCAAATCGTTCTCCTTCGCGATCCGATGGAAGGCCACGGCCTGCCCCCGGGCCTCGATGATGAGATCAAGACTCTGACGGTAAAAATCGAAGCCGAAACCGCTGAGTTGGAGAAGGTTCTCGCTGAAATGCCCGCACTTGAGCTCGACTTTGCAGGCCTTGATGAAGACCTTAAAAGCAAGATCGAATTTGCCTTTGAGTTCGATGAAGAAAATATGCCGAAGACGGATGAAGAGTGGGAAGCTTGGTCCAAAAAGATCGAGGAACAGGCCAAGCAATGGGAAGTTCACGCTGAAGTCATGTCAGCACGGGCCGAAGCCATTTCTGATCGCGTCGAAGCCAGAACTGAAGCCTGGGTGGACCGCATGGAACCCCGGATAGAAGAGATCCAGGACCGTATAGAGGCCCATGCCGATGAGCTGGAAGAGCGCATTGAAAGAGAGTATGGCGATGACTTCCACGCCAGTATCGAGGGCACGCACCTCGCGCTCACGGACCTCGTGGAAGAATGCAAGGATGCCAAGCTGTCAGACGGCGAAACCCGCATCATGGAGAAAGTGGGCGGCAAGGCGCATGACGGTAAACCACTCAAAGTGAAGATCGCCTGCGTCAAAGGCGGCCCCGAGACACTGACAACCAGCAGCACCATGAATGCAGTGATGTCCAACCCCAAGCTGGATGAAAAAGAGAAAGAAACCTTCCGCAAGAAGGCCGAAGGCAAAAGCAAGAGCACCTGGAAAATGAAGACCGAGTCGCGCACCAGCCACACGGAAGACTGATCCCCCTTCGGGTGTTGCACGGAACACCCGTTGGATGTCGGCCCCGGCGCAGAAATGCGCTGGGGCCTTTTTCTTGCCTGTGCAGAGGAATGCTTTGCGCCAACAGCGCTCCCCGCTAGGATGAAAACCACACATTTTCACTCTGGAGGCACTGCATGAAACGCCTGTTTCTCATTCTGGCCATATCCGTCGTGCCGCTTGCTGGCTGCGCCACCACCCCCAAGCCGTGCACACAGGAATGGGTGGACTACAAGACAGACCGCATTCTGCGGAAATTTGCCTCCGAAAATCGCTTCATCATCAATGATCTGCGCCGCTTGACCAATGCAGAGGGCGATCTCAACACATTTGCGACCATACAATTGATGTCACGCGCAGATGACCTTCAGCGCTTCGCCGACAGCTTCCAGACCATCGTCCTGCCGGAACTGCAGCAGGCTGTGGACGAATGCGGCCGCAGCGAGGAATTCGTGCCGGCCCTGACAGGCTTCCTGCGCGAAGAAGGCGTCAGCGAGGATGCCCTGGAATGGGTCGCCCCCATCATTGGCCTGATGCAGGACATGCGGGATGACGTAGGCAATCGCTCGCAAAGCATGTAACACGGCGCTCATGAAGACCCTGATTGTCGTTCCCGCCCGCTATGGCTCAACCCGCTTTCCGGGCAAGCCGCTTGTTGAAATCGCTGGCCGCACAATGGTCAGCCGCGTTGCCGCCATGGCTGCCCGGGCTGCCGACGCGCTGGAAGACGCAACCAGCATTGTCGCCACCGATGATGAGCGCATCGCCAGCCATTGCCGGGAGCTGGGCATTCAGACGGTCATGACCCATCCGGATGTCCCATCAGGCACAGACCGCGCACTGGCGGCCGTTGATGCGCTGGGCATGACACCAGATGTCATCGTGAATTTGCAGGGGGATTCTCCGTTCACCCCGCCAAGCCATGTTGTAGCCGTTGCGAAAGCCGCGGCTGACTCCGGGGCAGATGCTGCAACACCGTATGTCCGTCTCTCCTGGCAGGCATTGGATGACTTCCGCGAACACAAGAAGACGACCCCCTTCTCAGGCACAACCCTGGCACATGACAGCAAGGGCCGGGCCCTGTGGTTCTCTAAAAACCTGATCCCAGCCATCCGCAAGGAAGCCGCGTTGCGGGAGAAAGGCCCCCTCTCCCCGGTCTGCCGTCATATTGGTCTGTATGCCTACCGCCTGCCTGCCTTGCGCAAATATGTCAGCTTGCCGGAAGGCAATTATGAACAGCTCGAAGGCCTTGAACAGCTACGCTTCCTGGAGAACGGGATGAGCATCCAGTGTGTGGAGGTGGAGCCGGACCGTATCGCCATACCGGGCATCGATGCACCCGAAGATGTCGCCCTGGCCGAACGTCTGATCGCCGCACATGGCGACCCGCTGGAGGCATAGGCATGGCCCGCATCTATGTCATCCGCCACGGCAACACATTCGACAAGGGCGATACCGTTACGCGCGTCGGTGGACGAACGGACCTTCCGCTATCCTCTTCGGGGCAGGATCAGGCCCGCGCCCTGGCGGAACATTTCTCCGAGCTGATCGTCCATGCGGCCTTCTGCTCTCCCCTGCAGCGCACTCGGGCAACTGCGCGCGCCATCATTGGTATGCGGACAGGATCACCGGCCCTGCTGATCCTACCCTTCCTGACAGAAATCGACTATGGCCCGGATGAAAACCAGCCGGAAGACAAGGTCATCGCGCGCCTCGGCGAAGCGGCGCTGACCGCCTGGGACGAGGATGCGACCCCTCCGGATGGATGGCTGGTGGACCCGAAGGCGCTGAAAGCCGCTTGGGCAGATTTCCTGCACCGCGCATCAACGCTGGATAATGATGCCAATATTCTGGTTGTCACATCAAACGGCATCGCCCGCTTCCTGCCGGATGTCATCCAGAACAAGCCGGAAGACCTTGATCGCAAACTGAAAACAGGAGCGTGGGGCGAAGTGGAGATCACCGCAGGCGACGCCCGCATCACTGGCTGGAACATCCGCCCCTAGGCGACGTCGCGCGCGCCTTCTTCCATATCATCCGGTAGACCGCTGATCGGCAGAGTGAAGGCGACCGTCGTGCCCTCACCTTCAATGGAGGACAGGATCATCCGCCCACCATGCATTTCAGCGAAGGACTTCGTCAGTGCCAGGCCGAGCCCTGTGCCATCATAATTGCGGTCCTTGCTGCCGGTGACCTGCTCAAATGGCGTCGCGAGGCGCGGAAGGTCTTCCGCTGGAATGCCGATACCCGTATCCGTCACGCCGACATAGATGTCCGGGCCACGCTGTTCGACACAGACGGTAATCTTGCCACCCGCATCAGTAAACTTGATGGCATTTGAAACAAGGTTCAGCACCATCTGACGGATCGCGCGATGGTCTGCGTCAATCTCCGGCAGATGCGGCTGGGTATCCAGCACCAACTCGATTTCCTTGTCTTCTGCCTTGCGCCGGATCATCCGCACCGCCGCGTCCACCGGATCGATCGGATCAATCGGCTGCGGATCAATGGTCATCTTGCCCGCCTCGATCTTCGCCATGTCGAGAATGTCGTTGATCATGTCGAGCAGGTGTTGTCCGGATGTCAGGATATCCTGCGCATAACCCTTGTAGCGCTCATCCCCCAACGGACCATACAGCTCATTCGAGATGATCTCCGAGAAGCCGTTGATGGCGTTCAGCGGCGTGCGCAGCTCATGGCTCATATTCGCAAGGAAGGCAGACTTCGTATGCGCGGCATGTTCTGCCTTGGCTTTCTCTTCGGAGTATTTGCGCGACAGTTCACTCGCGCGCCCTTCAGAGCGCTCAAGCTCCAAAGCGGTCTTGCGCATCTGCGCTTTCTGGCGCTTCAGCTCTTCTTCATTACGGACATTTTCCGTCACATCCACACCGACAGAGATCAGGCCCGCATCGGCTGTCGGACGCTCAACCATCTTCAGCCAGCGGCCATCATTCAAGGCAACCAGCGTCGTCTGCGGATCTGTCTCAGAGGGCTGTTCAGACCTGAGCGCCCCTGCCCGTGCGATCATCACCGTATCGTGCCCCATGCCAGCGCGCAGCGTACTCTCCAGGCCGAAATCCAGCGCGAATGCGCGGTTCCAGTAAAGCAGTCTGCGGCGGTGATCCCACAGCGCAAATGGTCCGTTGAAGCCCTCAATGGCGCCGCGTAGACGGCGCTCAGCCGCCTTCACGCGATCTTCCGACTGCCGCCTTTCGGTAATGTCCAGAATGATCCCGCCAAAGACGCGCCTATGATCATCGCTGATTTCGGTGACACTGCCGCGCAGCTCCATCCAGCGGGTAGGTTGGAAACTGGTCATGAAATGGGCCTGCACCCAGCCAATCTCCTGCCCTTTCCGAAAGGCTTCGCGGATACGATCACGATGCTCAGGGTGCACCTGTTGCAGCAGGTCCTCAATGCTCAGTTCGCCATGGCCACGCATGCCCATCAATTCCGATGCGCCATCACTGAGATAGACCGCATTGCTTTCATGCGACCATTCCCAATAGCCGGCCCGTGCGCCATGCATCACAATGTTCATGATACGGTTCACTTCATCATCGCGAACCTCATCAATGATCACTTCCTCTTCCTTTCGGGTGAGACGCGTCATCAGGCCGGTGATGGCCAGAACCGGCGCGGCCAGTAAAAGCCCAAAAATCAGAATCCGGATCAAATCGTCCAGGGTGAAAAGAGGCGCCTGACGGCTGGTACACAGCATCAGCCCCCCGCCATCCACGGGCGCGCAGCCTGTCGCCAGCCGATCAAAATGGCCAAGGGATGTAAAGCCGGTCTCCGCGCCTGGTGGGGCCAATGCTTCCACGCCATTGCCAGTCCGTTGTGGACCGTCGATCAGGGTGAGACGGCCTGCCGATGAGACGGGCGGCAACCATGTTCCTGCAGGCGCAAGCGCCAGAACAGACGCGCCTTTGCCGGTCTCGCTGATGACAACAATATCGCCCTGCTCGCTCAGACCGATACGGCGGCCCTCTTTCAGCAATGCCTTGCCCGTCCGGGCAGCTTCCTTGAGGCGGCTTCCATCCGGCGCGGCGTCTGCATCCGTCAGGGACACGACCGCATCGACGCCCGGCGTGGCGCGCGCCACGGCAGAGCGCGACGCGCCCGTATCCGCAATCAGGCGGATCGCCATTTCTGCCGTATCGGCATGTCCGGTCAGACTGGCGGCAATCGCGCGGGCTTCAGCCTGCAGACCGCTGAGCGAGGCCTGGTCAGCTGTCTGGCGCTCGTCCCAGGCTTTCAGGCCCAGCGCCCCCGCCATCAGCAGAATGATACCGGCAATGGTCCATTTCAGACGCGAGGAATCGCGCTCGGAAGACGGCTCCGAACCCGGTTCACTCTGGGCTGTGGCGTCTGTCTGCGACAAGGCACTTCTCACTTGCCCATTTCGTACAAAAACAAGGGCTCAGCTTTCCTTGTCTGACGTAATCCTTGCACAAAAGTTAAGAAATCTGACGATTTCGTTAACCTTATTGAGGTCAGCCCAGCGCGCGGGCCACGATGTCGGCAGAATTCTTAGACAAATCAGAGCCTTGCAGACGGCGCAGACAGGCCTCGGCTTCGCTCCGCGCCTGCGGCTCCAGAACCCGCCATTGCTCGAAAGCGGTCAGCAGGCGCGCGCCCAGCGACGGATTGGCCTTGTCCGCCTTCCGCACAATCTCTTCAACCACCTTGTAGCCGGAGCCATCCGGCGCATGGAAGGCCGACAAATTCTGCATCGCAAATACGGCAACGACAGAACGTACGCGGTTCGGATTGCGCAAATCGAAATCCTTGTGCGCCGCAAGTTTGGCCACTGTTTCTGCATCCGCCGTAACGGCCTGCACGCTGAACCATTTGTCCATGACCAGAGGGTTGGTTTTCCAGGCTTCTTCAAAGTCAGCCAGCGCCTTGTCGCGCGCCTCCCCTTCCAGACCTGCCAGACCGCGCAAGGCCGCCAGCTTCTCTGTCATGTTCGGGGCTGCCTCATACAGCTTCAGCAGATGCGTATCGGCATCTTCACGGCCAGAGCCTGCCAACAGGGTTATGAAAGCGGTGCGCAGCGCACGTGTTCCGGCCTGCTCGGCACCCGGATCAAAGGGCTGCGGAGACGGTTGCCCCAGCACACTTATAATCAGGTCTTCGAGTTTACCGGCCACGGCCTTTTGCAGTTTCTTTCTCGCCTTGTTCAGCGCGACCGGATCGGCCGGCTGGCGCTCAAGAAACATCTCGCCAACATCCGGCAGGCGCGTCAGCAGCGCGGCATAGGCCGGATCGCCCAGCGCGCCCTCAATGGCGGTGGCGATAGCATCCACCAGATCGGCGTCCGGCTCGGCCTGGCTGCCTTCAGCCAGCGCGAGGATTTCTTCCTTGGCCAGGGTCTGCACCCCATCCCATTGATTGAACGGGTCTGTTTCCAGACGGACGAGCTGCAGGCGGTCTTCACGGCTGAGCGAGCGCGCCAGACGCACCGGCGCAGTAAAGTCGCGGTTTACCGACACCAGCGGGCGCTCAGTACCATCCGGCAGATCAAAGGTCAGCGTCACCTCTTCGTCTTCCAGAACGGTCATCCATTCTGCAAGATTGCCCTCTTCATCCAGCAGCGCCATGTTCAATGGAATGGGCACAGGCTGTTTGACCGGCTGCCCCGGCGTTGCAGGCGTTTTCTGGCGCAACGTGATCTCGATCTCGTTGCTGTCGGCTTTCCAGTTTTCCTCAACCGTCACTTCGGGGGTTCCGGCCTGCGCGTACCAGCGGCGGAACTGGGTAAAGTCCTGCCCGCTCACCTTTTCAAAGCAGGCATAGAAATCTTCAATCGTCACGGCCTGCCCGTCATGCCGTTCAAAATAGAGGTCCATCCCCTTGCGATAGGTCTCTTCGCCGATCATACGGCGCAGCATACCGATAATTTCAGCGCCCTTCTCATAGACGGTGGCCGTGTAGAGATTGTCGATCGCGCCATAAGTGTCCGGACGAACCGAGTGTGCCAGCGGCCCGGCATCTTCGGCAAACTGACGCGCACGCAGGCGGATAACATCCTTGATGCGCTGCACCGGACGGGACCGCATGTCTGCGGAGAAATTCTGATCACGGAAGACCGTCAGGCCTTCCTTCAGGCATAGCTGGAACCAGTCACGGCAGGTAATCCGGTTGCCGGTCCAGTTGTGGAAATATTCATGCGCCACAATGCTCTCAATGGCTTCAAAGTCCGCATCCGTGGCAGAGGCCTCATCTGCCAGCACATAGGCAGAGTTGAAAATGTTCAGCCCCTTGTTCTCCATGGCGCCGAAATTGAAATCCCGGACAGCAACGATGTTGAACACGCCGAGATCATATTCCCGGCCATAGGTTTCCTCATCCCACTTCATGGAGCGCTTCAGACTGTCCATGGCCCAGGCGGCGCGTTCGGCATCGCCCTTGTCGACATGGATCGCCAGGTCGATGACCTTGCCACTCATCGTCGTGAACTGGTCGCGGTAGATGTCGTAATCGCCTGCGCAGAGCGCGAACAAATAGGATGGCTTCTTGTGGGGATCGTCCCAGACGGCGAAATGGCGGCCATCGCCTGCATCCCCTGACTCTCCAGGCGTCCCGTTGGAGAGCAGCACCGGACAGGTTTCCTTGTCAGCCGTCATGCGGACCTTGAAGCTGCTCATCACATCCGGGCGGTCCGGGTAATAGGTGATGCGGCGGAAACCGACGGACTCACACTGCGAGCAGAAACGGCCACCGGACATATAAAGCCCGGACAGCGCCGTATTGCTTGCCGGCGCGATTTTCACGTCCGTCGTCAGTGTGAACTCATCCGGCACAGAAGCGATCGTGAGGCCAGACTCCGTGACTTCATAGGCACCCTTGTCCAGCGCAGTACCATCAATAGCAATGGATTTAAGCTCCAGCGCCTCACCATCCAGTTCCAACGCGGCACTCTTGTCCCCGGTCCGCCTGATCTTGAGATCCGCTCGTACCCTCGTGTCTTCAGGATCGAGGTCGAAGCGCAGGTCAACCTGCTCAACTTCGAACGGATAAGGCGTGTAGTCTGATAGCTTGACCGCGACGGGGGCTTCGGTGCGCATGATATCTCCAGATGGAATGATTTCCCTTCTGAGTTAGGGTCTCCAACTGGCCACGTCGAGGCCTACCGGCTATGTGCATGCAGTGAAGACGAAAGAATCCCCATGAGCGCCCTGCTATCTCACAAATTGATCAGAGCGCTGGCCGTAATTGCCACAATCATTCTCGTCATCGTGATCGCGTATCTTTCCCTGTCTGCGGCGTCAGATGTCCCTGCCCCGCAAGTTTCGGACAAGGTGAAGCATTTCGCAGCATATTTCGTGCTGGCGGGTACGCTTGCTACAGCCTTCGGGCCCAAGCGAGGGCTATATGCCCTGATCCTTGCCATCTTTTATGGCTTGGTCATGGAAGTTGCCCAGGACATGGGAGATGCCGGCCGCGAAGGCTCTGTGGCTGATGCCTTGGCCAACACGGCGGGAGCAGCCTGCGGCATTCTGGCCACAAAGCTGCTGCGCAGAATCTAGGACATCAAAGGCCTATTCTGCCGCGACCACAGACGGAGTCGCGGTGTCCTCATCTGTCACTTGATAGACAAAGCGCAGAATGGCGGCGCAGCGCTGAACCACCGGCTTCAGCTCGGCCGGGCATTCATCAGGATTTTCCGAGGCATATTCCGACAGCTTTCGTACAACGCGCAGTAAGTCTGGTGTGCAGGTAATCATCCGCGCCTGGTGCTCAATGCGCGTCGGATCGCGGTCATATTCGCTTCCGGACACACGCCAGCCGCCAATATCATCCTCATCCGTCACCACCACCGGATAGGAGCCCGCTTCCGAAAGGGACACCTCGCCAAGCCGCACGCGCCATTTCGCCTTGCGGCGGACGATCTGCCACTGCTCCAGCAGAAGATCGTCTTCATCCTGGGACAAGCGGGCAGGTTTATCTGTCAGGTTTTGCTCAGCCGCCAGTTCATGCGCCTGGAATTGCCTGCCCAGCCCGCATTCATAAGAAATGCGCAGCGGCTCATCCACATCCTTAACCCAATGCGGAATAACTTGCTCAATCAGCGCCCATGTTCCGACGGGTTTGACGAAAACGCGCTGGGATTTGTGAAATTGCGCCTTGGCCATCAACACCTCCCGGGTATCAACTCCCCAAAATGCCTGCCCCGGCTTTCACTCGCGTGAAGTGAAACGGTCAAATTTGACAGAGTTTCCGTAAGGTTGTCGGCTAATCACTCCGTCCTTTCCGTTGGGTGACGGCTTTCCGCGCACGTAAACCGCGCTATTTTCGATCTATAGCAACAAGACGAGTGGCCTCTTCACGGCCACCAAGGGGAGCGCAAGACAAGATGAACTTCGACTTTTCCGAAGACCAGAAATTCCTTGCCAATGAGGCGCGGAAATTTCTTGAAGCCCAATGTCCGATGACCGCCGTCAGGCTGGTGCTGAATGATGACGATGTCAGCCACAATCAGGACGTATGGAAAAAGATTGTAGAAATGGGCTGGCTGGGCACAGCCATTCCGGAAGAACATGGCGGGCTTGGCCTTGGCATGCTGGAAGTCTGCGTGCTTGCAGAGGAAATGGGCCGCGTCCTGGCGCCGGTGCCGTGGGCTTCGACGGTCTACTTCTTTACTGAAGCGCTGAAACTGGCCGGCTCTGACCAGCAACAGGCAGACATCCTGCCGAAGATTGTCAGCGGCGATGTGATCGGTTGCTACGCGGCCAGCGAAGGCCCGGGTAATGCCGACGCTTCAAATGTGAAAACCAGCTTTGACGGCTCCACGCTCTCCGGCACAAAAATTCCGGTTACGGATGGTGATGTCGCGACACACGCAGTTGTGCTCGCCAAGGAAGGCTCCGGCGCGAGCCTTGTTCTGGTGGACCTGACAGGCGATGGCGTGACCCGCAAAACCGTCCAGACGCTGGACCCGACCCGCAGCCATGCCGAAATCACGTTTGACAAGGCCCCGGCCACGCGCCTCGGCAAGGCAGGTGATGGTGACGCTCTCAACACAGAATTGCTGGACCGCGCAGCTGTCCTGTTCGCCTTTGAACAGCTTGGCGGGGCCTCCCGCGCGCTGGAAATGGCGAAGGATTATGCGCTGGAGCGTTACGCCTTCGGTCGTCCGATCGGCGGCAACCAGGCCATCAAGCACAAGCTGGCCGAAATGTATGTGAAGAATGAAGTGGCCCGCTCCAACTGTTTCTATGGTGCCTGGGCAGTTTCCACGAACTCAGCGGAACTGCCGGAAGCGGCCGCTGCGGCCCGTATCGCGGCCTGCGACGCCTTCTGGTTCGCATCAAAGGAAAACATCCAGACCCATGGCGGCATGGGCTTCACCTGGGAGGTAGACTGTCACCTCTTCTACCGCCGCGCAAAGCTGCTGGCCGTTCAGGCCGGTGCCCCCAAAGTGTGGAAAGAAAAACTCGTCCGCGCTCTTGAACAAAAGAATGCCGCATAGGGAGGAAATGACGCTATGGATTTCAATGACACCCCTGAAGAAGCAAAGTTCCGCGAAGAAGCGCGCACTTTCCTGAAAGAACACCTCGACGCGAAAGGCGACAAGCCTTTGCGCCAGCGCGTGGATGGCAACGAATTCATGCGCCGCGCGAAAGAGTGGCAAAAAACCAAGGCCGAAAACGGCTATGCCCAGATCACCTGGCCGAAGGAAATCGGCGGCCGGGGCGGCACCCCGATGCAGCAGGTCATCTGGAACCAGGAAGAAGGCAAGTTCGATGCACCGACCGGCCCGTTCACCATCGGCCTCGGCATGTGCATTCCCACCGTCATCGCTTTCGGCTCCGACGAGCATAAAAAGCGCTATGTCGGCAAGGCTCTGAAAGGCGAGGAGATCTGGTGCCAGCTCTTCTCAGAACCGTCTGCCGGGTCCGATGTGGCCGGCCTCAAGACCCGTGCCGTCAAGGATGGCGATGAATGGGTCATCAATGGCCAGAAAGTGTGGACCTCCGGGGCGCACTATTCCGATTACGGTATCCTCCTGACCCGGACCGATCCGAGCGTAGCAAAACACAAGGGCCTCACCATGTTCATCGTGGACATGAAACAGGCCGGCGTTGAAGTGCGCCCGATCCACCAGGCATCTGGCGGCCGGGAGTTCAACGAGGTCTATTTCACAGATGTCCGCATTCCGGATTCAGACCGCCTCGGTGACGTCGGCGCAGGCTGGAAAGTGGCCATCGTCACGCTGATGAACGAACGCCTCGCCGTTGGCGGCTCGCCTGGCCCCGACTGGGGAGAGATCATGGCTTACGCCCAACAGGCGGGCACCATGTCCGATCAGGCCTTCCGTGAGAAACTGGCTGACTGGTATGTCGCTGCCCAGGGCTACAAGCTGACCAAGTTCCGTACCCAGACGGCACTTTCCCGTGGCCAGACACCCGGTCCGGAAAACTCCATCGGCAAGATCATCACGGCCAACCATTTGCAGGATATCTGTAACTCGGCCATCGAGATGCAGGACCATTACGGCATCATGACCGATTCAGACCGGATGCCGGCAGATGCCATCTTCCAGCAAAGCTTCATGTGGGCCCCCGGCCTGCGCATTGCGGGCGGCACGGATGAAATCCTGAAAAACATCATCGCCGAGCGCGTTCTGGGTCTGCCCCAGGATGTCCGCGTCGACAAGAATGTCCCGTTCGACCAGATGAAGAGCGGCTGATCACGTCTCACTCCCCTGAGACAGAAAAGCCCCGGCTGCGCAAAACAGTCGGGGCTTTTCACATGGGCCTCTTTCAAGCGCCGGGACTTAGAACTCCGACGTGTTCTCCTTGCGCGGAACGGCTTTTTCCGTAACGAAAGCAGCAACATCTCTCACACATTTCCGGCCCGCCTCGGCCAGCGCCTTGGCACGGGCGGGGTTGCCCTTTCCTATCGCATCAGCAGAGGCAGAAACGACCGTCTGCTCCAGAACGTCGCGGCTACGGCCATCCAGCAGGCTGGCGCGGATGCGGCAATGACCTGTCGTTCCGGCAAGGCTAAAATCGGTCACGGTCCAGAAAAGTTCGTAGTCGGCCAGTCCGCCGGCATCCGGTGAAACGGCTGTCTTGCCACCAGGACCTTCCAGCAGATCCAGCATGGCCATTTGCATCAGATGCATTGAGGAATCGGTCCATTCGACGCCGGGCACCAGCCGCACAGCGCCGCTCTCATCAACCGCCGCTATGGCGCGTCCAGCCACCAGGCGAGACGCATCCGGTTGCCGCACAATCACCGATGCCTGAAGATCATATTCCGCCTCCATCGGGCCGAAGCGATAAAGGCCATGAGGCACTTTCGGCTCGGGCAAAACAGAGATGCAAGCCGTCAGGCTGAAGGCACAAAGCCCGGCAGTAAGTATGCGCAGCATTAGCGTTTCTCCTCATATGGGGCCGGGTCGCCGACCACGAAGCCCTGCGGGTTCTGTTCAATTTCACGCGCAACCTTGTCCAGACGGCTGATCAGGACACGCAAATCTCGCGTAGCAATCCGGGCATCATCCAGCGCCTGCACCGCCGGACCCTCGATAGCATTTGCTGCTGCCGTAACCGCGCGCCCGCTCTCCTCGACTGTCTTGTTGGCATTAGACGCCACGTCGCTGACTTCATCAATCAGGTCTTCCAGCTGCGAGCCGATCTCGGCAACTTGCCGATTGGTATCATCGCCCAGTTTCTGGACGGAGCTTGCGGCCGCATCAAACCGGTCTGCAGCTTCGGAAATATCCTTCAGTGTCGTAGAGGCCTGCTCAATCACACCATCATTGCTGGCCAGTTTCTGTGTGATCGTCTCCACATTCTGGATCGAGTTTTCCACTGCGGTGATGTTCTCGTCTGACAGAACTTTATTGACCCTCTCAATCGCCAGGGATGCCTTGCCCAGCACTTCAGCCCCGCTCGCCACGATTTCGTCCAGCTGCGTGCGCTCAGCCTTGATGACCGGTACGGGCTGCCCCGGCCGCGCCCTCAGCGCTGACGCATTGGCAGAACCTGCAGAGATCTGAATAAAGGTAACGCCTGTAATGCCGGCAAGCTGGATAGACGCCGTGGAGTCCGTTTTCACCGGTGTCTCGGCATCCACACGAATGCGGGCACGCACCTTTGAGGCGTCTTCCCGGTCGATCCGCACCCAGGAAACTTCGCCCACTTTGATGCCGATATAGCGGACCGAGGCCCCCTCTTCCAGATTGACCGGGCCTTCAAACACAATGTCGTAATTCTCGAAATCCTGCCGGAATTGAGATTGCCCCAGCCACAGCACAAAGGCTGCCACTGCAAGTACAGCAGCGATCACAAAGGCTCCGATCAGAGCATAGTTCGCACGCGTTTCCATTGTCTCCGGGCTCCTTTTCTAGTGTCCCGTCGCGGCCCGCCCACGCGGACCTCCGAAATATTCCTGAACCCACGGATGATCGAAGGCTCTCAGTTCATCTATAGTTCCAACCGCCAGCACATGTTTATCGCCCAGTACGGCAATCCGGTCACAGGTTGCGTTCAGTGTGTCGACATCATGCGTCACCAGAAAAACGGTCAGACCCATCGCCTTTTGCAGGCTGCGGATCAATTGATCGAATGCTGCAGCCGTAATCGGGTCCAGCCCTGCGGTTGGCTCGTCCAGGAACAGAAGTTCCGGGTCCAGAGCCAGAGCGCGGGCAAGGGCTGCGCGCTTGCGCATGCCGCCGGACAAGTCTGACGGATATTTCGGCCCGGCATCGGGCTGCAATCCCGCCATCAGGATTTTCATGTCTGCCAGTTCGCGGCTGAGCTGCTCTGACAGATTGGTATGCTCCCTCATCGGAACCATGACGTTCTCACGCACGGTCAGGTTCGAGAATAGCGCACCATCCTGGAACATCACGCCCCAGCGTCGCTCGACCTCGGATCGCTGATCTTCCGACAGCGTCTCCAGCTGTTTGCCGAAGACTTCGATACTGCCCGCCGCTGGCTGTTTCAGGCCAATAATCGCCCGCAGAAGGACAGACTTGCCGCCCCCGGACGGAGCGATGACCCCGATGATCTCACCCTTGCGGATATCAAGGTCCAGATGCTCATGAACCACATGATCGCCATAAGCCGTCTTGAGGTCACGAATGCGGATAATGATGTCGTCGCTCACAGGCCCATCTCCATGTAGAAGATGGCAAACAGCGCATCAATGACAATGATAGAGAAGATGGCCTGCACCACGGATGTCGTCGTCTTGCTGCCCAGCGACTGCACACTGCCGCCCACATTCAAACCCTGACGGCAGGCGATCAGTGCCACTACAAACCCAAAGACCGGCGCTTTCGACATACCAATCCAGAATTGCTCAATCGGCACAGTGTTCTGCAAACGGTCCAGGAACAGGGTCGGGTTGATGTCCAGCGTCAGCCAGCTGACAATGATGCCACCCAGCACACCGGACAGCGTTCCGACAAAGGCCAGCACAGGCGTGACAACCACCATTGCGATGATACGTGGCGTGACAAGCACCTCCATGGGCTTGAGGCCCAATGTCTGCATGGCGTCGAGTTCCTGCCGCATCTTCATGGTGCCAATCTGCGCGGTGAAGGAAGAATTTGTCCTGCCCGCCAGAACAATGCCTGTCAGCAGAACACCCAATTCGCGGAACATGGCATAGCCGACCAGTTCAACCGTGAAGACCTGAGACCCCAGATCACGCAGCGTTGTTGCACCGATAAAGGCCACAACCAGGCCGACAAAGAATGACAGGAACGCGACGATCGGCATCGCATCAAGGCCCGCCTCTTCCATCACGGCGACAATAGATGTCCAGCGCAGCTTCCATGGAGTCAGCAGCAGGCGTGTCGTCGTCACCATGGTTTCGCCGAGGAAGGCCAGCGTCGCCACGCCTTCCTGCAGCACATGGTGAACGCCGCGCCCGGTCCGCTCCAGCATGTCGATCAGGCCGCCACTGCGCTTGCGCTTGGGCTCCTCAACATCTGTCACGGCATGAACCTGACTGATCAGATTATCTGCAACGGAATGCTGGCCGCGAATTTCAGGTTCGTCATCTGACAATTGGCGCGCTGTTCGGTCGAGCACAAACGCGCCGGCTGTATCCAGCTGTCCCAGTTCCGAGACATCGAGCACGACCCTGCCAGTGTGCGACAGCGCGCGCAGATCGGCATCGACCGCCTGCACAGTGCGCACGGTCCAATCCCCCGAGACATGGAGGATTGTTTCTTCGTCGCTGGTTTCCAACGCGAATTCGGGGGTGCTAGTCTCAGTCATTCAATGGTAATCACCCGATCACTGTAACCAAACATACTTAACGCCCGCGCAGCGAAGTCGATGAAATTTCACAGATCAGAACCCTCCATGGCCCAGAGAACCCTTGAAATCACACATGTTTCTTCAAATCTAAATCGTGCGTTTACTATCTCGCGCGGGGCGAAAACCTCTGCTGAGACCCTGCGTGTGAGCATACGTGAAGGCGGTGCGACAGGTCGGGGGGAGTGCGTCCCTTATCCGCGTTATGGCGAAACCCTGCCCGGTGTGCAGGCCGCGCTGGAAGAGATGAAAGACCGCCTCGAAGCCGGTATGACGCGGGAGGACCTGAACGCCGCCATGCCCGCAGGCGCCGCCCGATGCGCGCTTGATTGCGCTCTATGGGATCTTGAAGCCAAGCTGACCGGCACGCCGGTCTGGCAGCTGGCTGGCCTGCCAGAGCCTAAACCGGTCGAGACGGCGGTTACGGTCAGCATGGATAAGCCAGATGCGATGGGGGATGCGGCAAAGTCCACGCCCGGCGCGCTGCTGAAACTGAAGCTTGGCGACCCGGAAGACCTTGCCCGCATCGAAGCCGTCCACAAAGCGCGGCCTGATGCGCGCCTTATCGTGGATGCCAATGAAGGTCTGCTGCCGGATCAATTTCCCCAGATCGTCAAGCGCGCCGCCAGCCTGGGTGTTGTTCTGATCGAACAGCCCTTCCCGGCAGAGCAGGATGACGGCTTGCTACGCCGCCCTGGCCCGATCGCGGTCTGCGCAGATGAAAGCGCGCACACCAGCGCAGAGATCCAGCACCTCTCCCGCCGCTATGATGCGGTCAATGTGAAGCTGGACAAGACGGGCGGCCTGACAGAGGCCATCCGTATGGTGAAGGCTGCGCGGGAAAGCGGCATGGGCGTCATGATTGGCTGCATGGTGGCCAGTTCCCTTTCCATGGCCCCGGCAATGCTGCTGGCAGGCCTTGCAGACGCAGTGGACCTGGACGGCCCGATCTGGCTGGCGGACGACATTGCAAATGGCCTGGTCTATTCAGACGGCATGGTCAGCCCGCCCACTCCTGAGCTATGGGGATAAGAGCCTAGTGGGCCGGTTGCGCGGCAGCCGCAGCCTTTGGTTTATCCAGCATCAGGACGATCAGAACCACCATGGCGAATGACATGGCCATGGTCATGAACAGGTTGTTGTAGGTCATGACGGTCGCCTCCAGCTTGGCCCGCATGACCAGCTGCGCCATGGCGGCCCCCTCAGGGTCTGCTACCCCTGCTGCCTGCAGCCGCGCCTGCGCCCCGGACAGGAACGCCTGAACTTCAGGGCGTGCGGGGGAAAGCCCGGCAAAAATCTCCTGCTGATGCAAACGATTATAATGCTGCAGCATGGTCGTCAGCACAGAGATGCCAATCGCTCCACCCAGATTCCGGCAGACCGTGAAGAGGCCGGACGCATTCGCCACCCGCTCCGGCGGCAATGTGCCCAGCGCCAGATTGGTCACGGGCACCATGGTCAGGATCAGGCCGCAGCCACGCAGGGCCTGCGCCCACAGCAATTCATTAAATCCACTCTGGCTGGTCAGGTGGCCATTCAGCCATGTCCCGGTGGCGGCGAGGCAAAGCCCGAGCGCCACAACAATCCGGGCATCCAGCCGCCGCGTCAGCGCGCCGGCCATGGGCCCGGTCAGGAACATGGCAATACCCGCCACGCTCATGATCTGGCCAATCTGGAAGGAGGAATACCCCCTCACCTGCGCCAGGAAGAGCGGCAGAATAAAGGTCGCACCATACAGGCCAAAGCCCATGATGGAGCCAATAAAGGCACCGGAGGCAAAGTTCCGGTCCTTGAACACGGTAATGTCGACAAGCGGCGTATCATTCTTTGTGACCCGCCAGAAAAACACCGCAGCCGCGGCAAGACAGACAATGCCCGCCTCCACGATCGCGCGGCTTTGCAGCCAGTTGTCTCCCGGGCCTTCATCCACCACCCATTCCAACAGACCCAGAAACAGGGCCATGGCGATCAGCGCGATCACATCCAGACGCTTCAGAAGGTTCATGTTCATTTTCTGTCGCGGGATCAGCAACCAGACGGCTGCGATGGCAATAATGCCCGGCACCACATTGACCAGGAACAGCCAGTGCCAGCTCATATGCTGTGTGATCCAGCCGCCCAGCGTCGGCCCGATAGAGGGCGCCAGTGTCGCCACCATGCCGATCATCACCTGCTGGGTCATGGACCGTCCGCCCGGGAACAGTGTGAAGGCAGCGGCCATTGTGGTCGGCACCATCGCGGCCCCTGCGAAGCCCTGGATTGCCCGGAACGCGATCAGGGAGTGCAGATCCCACGCTGTCGCGCACAACATACTGGACAACACAAATCCGCCTGCTGACATGACGAACAGCTTACGGATGCCGAACACGCGGTTGAGGAAGCCCGATAGCGGGATGCCGACAACTTCGGCAATCAGATACCCGGTCTGAACCCAGGCGACTTCTTCTGAACTGGCCGACATAGCGGCCTGAATTTCATTGATTGAGCTGGCAACGATCTGGATATCCAGAATGGCCATGAACATACCGATGACCATGGCCAGAAAGCCAAGATTCAGCCGGATGTACTCACCCCGGGAGAGTGTCTTCTCTGGCATGACACTCAGCCATCATTCCGTGTCACGACAGTCGTCTCAACTGACAGACCGGGACGCATCAGGCCCGTGGCCAGCGCCTCCTCTGACAGGTCGATCCGCACAGGCACACGCTGGACGATCTTCGTGAAATTGCCCGTTGCCGTATCCTGAGGGATCAGGCTGAACTGCGACCCGGTCGCCGGGGCGATGGAGGCGATATACCCCTCCACTTTCAGGCCGGGATAGGCATCCACACGCACATGCACGGGCTGTCCGGCACGCATGTTCTCAACCTGCGTCTCCTTGTAGTTCGCAATGATGTAAGATGACTGGACCGGCACGATGGACATGGCCTGCTGACCGGGATTCATCAATTGGCCTTGCGTGACCGCACGATTGGCAACAACGCCATCAATCGGCGCGCGCAATTCGGTCCGGGCAGCATTCAGTTGTGCCGCTTCCACGCGGGCCCGCGCGGCTTGCACATTGGCATCCGCGCCTGTGACAGCCGCTTTCGCTGCACTCAGTTCTTCCTGCGCGCGGTGGTAAGAGGCCTGGGACACGTTCAATTCGCTACGCGCTGTGGTGATCGCGGCGCGGCTCTGCTGCAGGCTTGCCTGAGAGGCCTTGTCCTTTGAGGCAACCGCTTCCAGTGCCGCTTTCGGATAATGCCCCTTGTCTGCCAATTCTTCATAGCGGGTATAGTCAGAGGCCGAGAGGTCAGCATTGGCAGCGGCGGCATCTGCCTGCGCGGAGGCCTCTGCCAGACGGTCACGCTGGGCGGAGATCTGTGACTGCGCCGTCTCAAGCGCGGCTTCGGCGGAGGCAACTCTTGCCTGCAATTGCACGACATTTGCTTCAGATTGCGACAAGGCAGCCTGTGCTTCGGCAAGCTGGGCCGCATAATCGGCGCTCTCCAGCGTTACGAGCAGGTCCCCTGCCTTCACTTGCTGATTGTCCAGAACGTGCACCTCGGTGACATAGCCCTGCACTTTTGGGGCGATCGTGGCGATGTCGGCACGGATATAGGCGTTATCGGTGGAAACCTCGAACCGGCCTGCAACAAACCAGTCAACGGCCTTGTAACCGATACCTATAATGGCCACTGCAGCAACCAGCATCATGATGATGCGGCGCGGGCTGTAGCCACCATCTTCCTGCTTGTCTGTTTGCGCTAACGGCATATCATCATTGATCGGTTCCAAGGGGCCTTCCCCTTTTGCCATCTCAGTGTCTGATTGCGGAGATTTTTTTAAAAAGCGCACGTTCATGGCATCGTCTTCTCAGCTACAGGATGTATAAACCCCGAAAATGTGTAATAATGATTACACCGACCCGAACGTAATGATCATTACCCAAGAATCAAGTCACCCTTACACGTATGCCCTTAACTGACTCTCCCCCCAGCCCTACAAATCGCGCCGAACTGCGTCGCAAGGCCTTTCTTCAGGCTGCGAGAGAGGTGTTCCTGGAACAAGGGTACGAAGCCGCCAACATGTCGGAAATCGTCCGCCGGGCTGGCGGGTCTCTGACGACTCTCTACAATCAGTTTGGCGACAAGAAGGGCATCTTTCTGGCAACGCTGGATGAAAGCCTGTCAGAGATCACCCATGCGATGGAAGTTGAATCGCAAAGCCACGCGCCTGCACGCGACGGGCTTACCCGGATCGGCATCCAGTTTGTTTCGCAATTGACGCGCCCGGACTCTCTGGAAACCTATCGCCTTATCGTGGGCCTCGCGCGCCAGTTTCCGGATGTGGCGAAATCCTTCTCGGAAAAAGGCCCCGACAAGGTACGTGCGGCTCTGGCCAGCTACCTGATGGACAGGGAAGAGGCCGGAGAGATCAGCGCGGAAAACCCGACCCAGCTTGCCAGCCTGTTCCTGGACATGGTGCGCATGGGCCTGCAATCGCGCGCTCTACTGGATTCAGATTTCCGCCCAACACAGGAAGAGGTTGAGGCGACTGTCAGCCGTGCAGTGGATATTTTCCTGAATGGCGTCGCAACGCGCCCCCTCTAGGACGCACCGTCCAGAATATCCTTGAACCCGCTGGGCGCATGAGGCCCCAGGAATAGCTGCTCATACGCGCCGATTCCTTCAGAGGACAGCCCGCCCGGCCCTTCATGCCGCGCAATGGCAATCTCCTGAATGTGGAGATTTTCCGGATCCTGCCACGGCAGTTTTCCAGGCTCATAATCCTCTCTCAGTACGGACAATTCGTCTCCATGATAGGAACCATGCCGCCGCTGCGGATGGCCATAGCCTATGCCCTTCATCAGGAAGCTGCCCATTGGTTCAAAGCTGACCGTGTGCGGATTTCCCTGCCCGTCTTCCAGATGCAGCATGGCAGATTTCATGCGCCGTGTGCCGCTGGCATAGGTGATGTCCATATGCGGCTTTTCCAGATGGATCAGCTCCCCCTGCCCTGCGCCGTCCATGGCCAGCACGGCGCGCGTGTTCCAGGCCTCTCCCGCTTCATCATGGTTCACATGATAGAACATTGAGAGGTTTGGAAAGTTTGTCGGGGTCCAGATCCAGTAGAATTGCGGCGGCAGCGCCGGGATCAGCGGCTGGGTATCCTGCGCGCCAATGGGGCGCACGCCCCAGCTTCGGTCGCGCGTGCCCATCCAGGTATCCGGCGTTACCTTGAACTCCTGCCCGTCAAGGCGCAGCGTACCGGACCAACGGCCATTCTGCGTCATGCGGGTTACGTCCATCAGCATGCGCGGCCCCTGCCGGCGGGTGAAGCGCGGCTCCTCGATCGGGAAGGCCCTGCCCTCGAACTCCACGTCCAGCGCGATGCCTTCAGTCTCTTCCACTTTCAGCCTGACCCGCTTCAACGGCTCAATCACCTCAACGGAAAAGCCGCCAACAAATGTATCCATCCGCTCCATGTTCAAAGGGCGGGAAAAGAAGATCGAATGCTGCTTGCCGCCGCGCAGCACAGAGACTGCGGCGTCGATAATATTCAGATGCGGATAGATCCCCATCGCCGCGGCAAAGAAGGTTTTGCCATCAGCCGAATACCCATTGAAAAAATAGCGGTCATAGAAATTCCGGTCAGACCCGGCATAGGCCACGGGTTCAGGAGTCTGGTGGATCGGATATTCGTCTCCGGCGGTCAGCATGGGCGTTTCCTTCCTCTGGGTCACCACTTGGCGGGCGACATCTCCCGGCTAGGGTGGACGAGGCAAACGCGCGGTTCAAGACGTGACGCAGAGGGAGGGCAAAGCCCATGACAAAGATGACAGCCGAAGAGGCAAACGCATACCTGAAGAGATCCTTCGACAAGGACACAGCCCATCCCCCTAGTGAAATCATCCTTATGGAAGAAGGCCGTGCTGTGGTGCGCCTGAAAGCGGATTCGACCCATCTGCGCCCGGGCGGCTACATCTCCGGGCCGACACAGATGTCTCTGGTGGACACGGCGGCCTACTTCGCCGTGATGACCTATACAGGGTTGGAGCCGATGACGGTGACCAGCAATCTGAACATCAATTTCCTGCGGCCCTGCATTGGCGATGTCGTGATTGTGGATGCCCGCGTGATGAAGATCGGCCAGGCGCTGGCAGTCATGGATGTGGATGTGCGGATTGAGGGCGCTGAGAAAGCTTCCAGCCATGCGGTTGTCACTTATGCCATTCCCCGCACCCCCAGTGGTATGACATAATATAGATTAACCAGTCGGAGAGACGCTGATCCATGCTTGCACGTGCCGCCGCCCTTGTCGGATTTCTTGCTGTCGCCCTTGGCGCGTTCGGGGCCCATGCACTCGACAGCACACTGACCGTTCAGGGTCATGAATGGTGGAACACAGCAACCATATATGCCCTGCCCCACGCGGCAGCGGCGCTTGCCATTGCGCTCAGCGGACGCGGCGGGCTGGTGCGCGCAGGTGGCTGGGCAATGGTGGTGGGTGCAGTTATCTTTGCCGGAACGCTGTATGCGCTGGCGCTTGGCGCACCAAGCTGGACAGGTGCGATCACGCCAATTGGCGGCTTGTCATTTCTGGCAGGGTGGGCGCTGTGCGGTTGGGGCGCCACACGCAGCGAAAGCTAGCTGGAAGAGCTGTTCAGCGAGGCGTATTTGTCGGCCAGGCCGTCGGCCGTGTCGCGGGCGCTATCAATTGTATCCGCAAAGGATTTCAGCTCCCGGTCGACCGGGGCGACATCCATGTCCATGTCTTCGCGGGCTGTCACTTCGCCCAGCGCGCCCTGGAAATTGCGATAGGCCATCTGCGCGCGAACAAGGGCGCGCTCATAGCTCATCACGTCCGTGCGGCTTGCTGCATCAGTTTCGCTGGACTGAAGCAAATCGCGGGCTTCGCGGCTGACATTGGACAATCCGTTACGGGCGGCTTGCGTGTCGGAAACGATGCGGGCCAGCACCAGAGATGGCGCAGAACTCGTCGCCCCAATGCGCGACGCATAATCTTCCGCAGCTTCAGAGCGGCCATTGATCAATGTATTGGCAAAGCCCATCAGTCCGCCTGATGCCTCGACCCAGCCATTCTCGACCGTGGCATCACAATAATCAGCTGAAATTTTACGAAGGGCAGACTGGTGTTGAGTAAGGCTGGTCTCGAAGGATGCCTCACCCGGAATCATAGAGACGGTTGCGCATCCCGTCAGAAGGCATAGGGATACACCCAGAACTATACTACGCATCTAACAGCCACCTACACACCTGAATTGGACCACACCTGCAGTAAAGTTTACGAACGGTAAGGAACTAAGTCCAGTAACAAGGCTAATATTGGCTGAGAATAAGTGAAGACTGCATGAACAGACGCCCTGCACGCCGCATTTTGTATCCTCGATTGGAGTCCCGGCGCTCCGGAAGGCTCCGAGTGAGCGAAATTCACGAGATATATTGGGAAGAATCAGGCAATCCGGCGGGAATCCCGGTGATTGCCGTACATGGAGGCCCCGGAGGCGGCTCAAGCCCAGAAATGAGGCGTTTCTTCGATCCCGGGAAATATCGCATCATTCTTTTCGACCAGAGAGGGTGCGGGCGCTCCACGCCGCATTCCGAACTGCGTGAAAACACGACCTGGGATCTGATCGACGACATGGAAGCGCTGCGCGAAATGCTCGGCGTGAAGCAGTGGCTTGTCTTTGGCGGCTCCTGGGGGTCCACGCTGTCACTCGCCTATGGCGTCAGCCATCCGGATAATACGCTGGGTCTTGTCCTGCGCGGCATCTTCCTGGTGTCGAAAGCGGAGATCCAGTGGTTCTACCAGTCCGGCGCGAGCCGCCTGTTCCCGGATGCCTTTGACCGCTACCTGGCCCCTATTCCCGAAGATGAGCGCGATGATCTGCTGATGGCCTTCCATCGCCGCCTGACCGGGGATGACCGTCAGACACGTGTGGAAGCCGCCCGCGCCTGGGCCCGCTGGGAGGGCGAAACCCTGTCCATCAAGGGGCCGACCACGACCCCTGCCCGCTTCAATGAAGATGATTTCGTTGATGCCTTCGCGCGCATCGAGTGCCACTATTTCGTCAATCGCGGTTTCTTCGCACAGGACAATTGGCTGCTCGAAGAGGCAAAAACCCAGCTGAAGGATGTGCCGGGCGTCATCGTCCATGGGCGCTATGATGTGGTGACACCGCTGTCGACCGCCTGGGCCCTGTCAAAGGCTTGGCCGAAGGCTGAGCTGAACATCATCCCGGATGCCGGCCACTCTTCCATGGAGCCGGGCATTGTCGACCGCCTGATCCAGGCAACGGATGATTTCGCGGTGAAGTATGCCAGCCTGATCGGCGGATAGCGCAAAGGGCCGGACAGGCCCCTTGCCTTCCGGATATGTCAGGAAATGTAGCGGGCAGAAAACTCAGACGCCGCAGATAGGGATACACTACGGAGGGTTTCAGGTTGCGACCCTGAGCCTTCCGCCCGCCGGACCTGCAGATCTGGAGCTCTGCCTGCCCCATCCGCTCCCATGGGGACCGGATGACAGCGTGCACTTTGCCATAGCCTTCTGCCCGCCGGATTCGCACTTGCCTGCCTGCTGTCCGGACAGAAAAAAAGGGGGCGGATAACCGCCCCCGATTTCATTGATAAGATATCTGTATCTCAGCCTGCTGGCGGCACCCAGTTCGGGCCCAGCAGCATGGTCAGGAAGCCGGGCAGCGGCACATGATACTGGTCCTGAATCTTAT
The DNA here is from genome assembly GCF_000682755.1 of Hyphomonas beringensis. Taxonomy (GTDB): domain Bacteria; phylum Pseudomonadota; class Alphaproteobacteria; order Caulobacterales; family Hyphomonadaceae; genus Hyphomonas; species Hyphomonas beringensis. The sequence goes on along the minus strand of NZ_AWFF01000043.1, from coordinate 97,178 downwards.
CCATGAAGCCGAACACCAGGATCAGGAAGATGAAGGGCGGCACAAACCAGCGGATCAGGAAGCGCCAGGCATTCATGATTGTGCCCTCGCCCAGTTCCGAGGTCAGCATCTCGCGGCTGAGCACCCAGCCCGCAAAATAGGACGCCAACAGACCGCCCAGTGGCAGCAGAAGGCCTTCCGTCATGAAGTCCATGAAGTCCAGATAGTCCAGCGAGAAGACATAGGCCGCACCGATCATGAACAGCACATAGCCAACGCCAATGGACGCGCCAAGACGCGTGACGCCCTGGCGCTCTTCCAGCCAGGACACCGCCACCTCCATCAGAGAGATGGAAGAGGTGAACGCCGCAAACAGCGCCAGACCGAAGAAGACAGGCGCCATGATCGCGCCGCCCGGAATGCTGCCGAACGCCACCGGCATCGAGATGAAGAACAGGCTTGGGCCGCTGCTTGGGTCAAGGCCGGCTGAGAACACGATCGGGAAAATGGCAAAGCCAGCGATCAGCGCTACCAGCGTATCGGATGCCACGATCAGGCCGGAAGAGCGCGGAATATTGGTATCCGGCTCCAGATAGGCACCATAGGTGATCATCAGGCCAACACCGATGCTGAGCGAGAAGAAGGCCTGCCCCAGCGCCGCCAGGAAGGTCTTGAAGCCAACATCTTCCCATTTCGGTTCGAAGATGAAGGATACAGCCTTGGCCGTGTCGCCATTGGCAATCGAGAAGCCGACCACAACCAGCAACATGATGAAGAAGGCCGGCATCAGAACTGTTGCCACCTTTTCGATCCCGCCCTTCACGCCGCGACCGACAACAATGATGTTCGCGATCAGGAAGAGTGCCAGCAGGCCCAGCATGTACCATCTGGACCGCATCGGATGTTCGCCCTGACCAATCGTGTCGACGAAGTTCTGGCCTGAGCTGGAAGCGTCCATGCCTTCAAACCCGCCAAAGGACTGGATCAGGAAGGCCATCAGCCAGGTGGAAATCACCATGTAGAAAGACAGGATGAAGAATGAGGTGAGTGACCCGACCCAACCGGCAATCCCCCAATTCTGGGACCGGCTTTCCGCACGCGCCAGGGACTGAATGCCCTCAATGGCCGACATGCCGGATTTGCGGCCCATGGCATATTCCGCCATCAGCAGCGGCATGCCGATCAGCAGAACGCAGATAATGTAGAACAGGATGAAGGCGCCGCCGCCATTCTCCCCTGCCGTGTATGGAAATCTCCAGAAATTACCGAGCCCGACGGCTGAACCGACTGACGCCATGATAAAACCAAAGCGCGAGCCCCAGTGCTCCGTCTTGCGGCCAATTTCTCCTGCCATATCCCTCTCCCCGGGTATAATGTTTCGCGGGAAACTATAGAGCGCGAAACAAAAATCAACATCTCTTGTTATATTGTGGTCAGAACAGCCCCCGGGCTGTCAGTTTTTCATCCCGGTGCATGTGCGCCGCCAGAATCAGGCCGAAACAGGCCATCGTTGTCAGCATCGCTGTACCGCCATAGGAAATCAGCGGCAATGGCATACCTACCACTGGCAGCAGGCCCAGCACCATGCCGACATTGAACACGATGTAGAAGGCAATCGTGGCCGTTGCGCCGGCTGAGGCAAGCCGTCCGAACCAGCTGGCCGACCGCCCGGCGCTGTATAGAGACCAGCCCAGCAAAACGGCAAACCCGATCAGCAGGGCTGTCGTGCCGATAAAGCCGAACTCTTCTGCGATCACGGTCAGGATGAAGTCTGTATGCTGCTCGGGCACATAATCCTGCTGGGACTGGATGCCCTGCAAATAGCCGCGCCCGTTCAGGCCGCCTGCGCCAATCGCGATCTTGCCCTGCTCAATCTGATAGCTTTCGCCCAGCGCATTCGTGGCCCCGCCAAACAGCTGCGCCAGGAAGGTATCGACCCGCTCTCGCTGATACGGTGCCAGCACGAATTGATAGATCGGCCAGACAGAAGCCACACCGCCGACAATGCCGGTCAGGATGACACGCCCCGACAGGCCTGCCAGGAAGATCACCACGGCGCCAGACGCCAGCAGCGCCAGCGTGGTGCCGAAATCCGGCTGGATGAAGATCAATGCCGCAGGAATGACCATGATGGCCAAAGCGCCCAGATGCACCAGAATACGCCCGGTCTGCGGTTGCAGCACCATCTGGTAATAACGCGCCAGGGCCAGCGTCACGGCAAGTTTCGCAAACTCAGACGGCTGAACACCAATGGGCCCGACACGCAGCCAGCGCTGCGCGCCGCCACCGGAAAAGCCCATCACCTCCACCAGCACCAGCAGCACTATCGTGCCGACATAGGCAGGAAAGGCCAGCCGCATCCACCAGGACAGGGGCAACAGGCCGAGGGCAATCATCATGACAAAGCAGACGCCAAAGCGGATCAGCTGCAGCCGCCACAAATGCGACTCTGCCGGATTGGTGTGGGCGGATGAATACAGCATCGCAATGCCGGTCAACGCCATGGCGACGATCAGCAGGATGAAGCCCCAGGGCAGCCGCATGAGCTTGTCGAGCGGCCCTTTTGTCTCAAAGCTGAGGGATGTGGCGGTGCGGGTACGCGCCTCACCGCGGGAGAAACCGGTAAAGCCGTCACGGCTCATGTCGGCTCCCCTTCATCCGAAAGATTGGGAGATAGCGAGGCACTTTGCGAATAGGACGGCTTGCGGCGGCTGTCCGTCTTCAGCGCATAGTGCAGGATGTCCCGCGCCACAGGGCCGGCTGTACTGGAGCCCCCTTCCCCGTGTTCAACGATAACAGAGATGGCGTATTTCGGATCATCCGCTGGCGCATAGGCCACGAACAGGGCATGGTCGCGCAGCTCGCGGGCAATGTTTTCGCCCTTCCGAATGCCGCTCGCCCGCTCCTCGCGCGTGATACGGCGCACCTGCGCAGTACCGGTCTTGCCAGCCAGACGCGGGCCGCCGAGCCCCAGATCACCTGAGCGATAGGCTGTGCCGCCGCCTTCGGATGTCACGCCATACATACCGGCTTTCATGCGCGCCATGATGTCTTGCTCCAGCGGCGCATCCAGCACCTGGTCCACATCCGACTGCGGACCAATGCCGATCATGCGCGGCTTGAAAGGTTTGCCTTCTCTCGCGATGCGCGCGGTCATCAGCGCCAGCTGCAACGGCGTCACGCCCAGCTGTCCCTGCCCGATGCCGAAATTCAGCGTCTCGCCTTCATACCAGTTTTCCTTGCGGACGCGCTGTTTCCATTCGCGGTCCGGCACCAGGCCGCTGCGCCCGCCGGTCATGCCCAGCACCCAGCTTTCGCCGAAGCCGAATTTGTGCGCGGTCTCGGCAATCTTGTCGACGCCAGTCCGCCTCGCGATTTCGTAGAAATAGACGTCGCACGAGCCCTTGATGGCCTGATGCATGTTGACCGAGCCATGGCCGCCATGTTTCCAGCAGTGCCAGGTACGGTTCCCAAAATGATAGTAGCGGTTGCAGTGCACACGCTCTTCCGGCTTGATCACCCCTGCCTCAAGCGCGGCGGTCGCCACCACCATCTTGAAGGTAGAGCCTGGAGGGTAAACCCCGCCATGTGCGCGCGGATAAAGCGGAGAGCGGCTGTCATCGCGCAGCTCTGCATAGGCCGCCGAAGATATTCCGTTCACGAAGTCATTCGGATCAAATGCCGGGGTCGACACCATGGCCAGTACATCGCCGGTCTCGATATCCAGCACGACTGCCGCGCCGCTTTCGCCCGCAAAGCGCTCGATCGCAACGCGCTGCAGATCGGAATCGATGGTCACGAACAGGTCGCGGCCCGGCATCGGCGCCAGGCGCTCGTCCGGAATTTCCTCGATGATCCGGCCATGCGCATTGGTGACCAGTTTGCGATAGCCCGGCTTGCCACGCAGCCATTCCTCGGCAAAGCGCTCCATGCCCTGACGACCGGTACGCATGTCCGGATGTCGGAACATGGTCTTCAGCGTCTCGGCTTCCTTGCCGGTCATGCCATCTGACAGGCGGGTCAGATCATCCTGGCTGGCACGCGCGACATAGCCCAGCACGTGCGCGAAATCCCGTCCGCGCGGATAGGACCGCGTCAGCGCCATCTCGACATTGAGGCCGGGAATTTCGGCCTCATGCACATTCATCCGTGCAAAGTCTTCATAGGTCAGCTCGTTCGCAATCGTGACCGGTACGAAGGCCGCATTGCGGCGGCGATTGTAGCGGATGTCATTGGCCAGGCGTTCCAGCTTGTCATCCGGAATTTCGATCAGCTCGGCAATCTGCGCCAGGGTACGCTCGGGATCATCGGTCTGCTCCGGAATGACGGAGACCCGCCCTGCCCGGCGGTGCGAGGCCAACGGCCGTCCGAAACGGTCAAGGATACGCCCGCGCTGGGGCGGGGCCAGCTGCAGCTTGATGTGGTTGGCTTCGGCCTGCTGACGGTATTGTTCCTGCTCAAGAATCTGCAGCTGGAACAGGCGCGCCACAAGGCCAGCCCAGACCAGACCGCCAGCCGCGCCGGCAATCGCCGTACGGCGGGAAAAGGCAAAATCGAGATCGGCTGTTTTCTTGTTGCTCATGTCGCCTGCCCTACACCTTCGCCGGGCGCGCGCCCGAGATCGAAAATCTTCTGGCCCACGGCATAGATGATCCCGGTCGTCAGAAGTGAAGCCATCAGCGGTACAGCCCGCACAGGATGGTCCTCAAGAGTAGATGCTATCAACCACAGAACCAGAAAAGCCCCGGAGAACAGCAGAACTGGTGACAAGATCGCGATCAGCGGCTCGTTCATGACATCGAACATGTCGGCAATCATCGCACTCGCGCCGTAGCAAACAAGGTTCACGATGACAAAACAGCCAAGCGGCGCATGAAAGGTCACGTCCTGGATCAGGCCGAACATGATCAGCAACAGCATCGGACGAACGGACAGGCCAACCCGTCCCCAGCCAACCGCGCCCCACAGCGCCGCATAGGGCCAGGCAATCGACAGGCCGAAAAATTCCTTTGGAGTCAGTCCCAGCAAGCCGATGGTTGCAATGACAAACGCCCCGAACAAAAGGCGGGGCGTAGGTCCGGTCTGCGACCAGAGGCTTTTTTTCTTGCGGGGGGATGAAGCCGGCATTACTGACGCACCCCCTGCGCCGGGCTGGCTGAGATCGGCTGCGCCTCAACCGTTTCCGGCTCGGCGATCACAGGCGGCGGCACCATTTGCACATAGCCGCCCTCGCGGTCAGCCATCGAGAATTCGACCCGCCAGTCCCCGCCGACATTGCGCACCTCCCCCACGATCAGGCCGCGCGGAAACGCGCCGCCCTCGGCAGAGGTCAGAATGCGCTCGCCCTCAATGAACTCATCACGCTCTGGCATGTCGGTCAGGCTGCCAAGGCCGTCGCGGCCACCAAAGAGAATGGCGCGCACACCGCTTACCTCTCCCATCACCGGTACGCGGCTGTTGAAGTCCGTGATCAGCAGGATGCGGCTTGAATGCTCGCCCAGTTGAATGACGCGGCCAACCAGCCCGCCCTCATTCAGGGCCACCGCGCCCGGCTCAACGCCCTGGGCCCGGCCAGCATTGGCCAGAATGGTCTGCGCGAACGGACCGTCATTTTCAGCAGAGACCCGGGCAGTGACACCGCGCGCGGGCGGCTCTCCCATCAGGTTCAGGATTTCCTCATACGCTTCCATCCGCTCGGCCATGGAAATGGCAGCTGCCCTGTAGCGCGACAGATCCCGCACTTCAGCTTCCAGCTCACGGATACGGCGCTCGCGGGCGGTCTGGCCGGTCACCCAGGCCAAGACATCAAAGCCGTCACTGCCGCCAAGCTGGTCGCCGACAGTTGTGCGGACAGGATCAAAAAAGCTGCGGATTTGCGGGGCAGACTGGGCAAGAACGAGGGCCGCCGCGGCGAAAATGAACACGCCGAGGATGAGGCGCTTTGGAGAGCGCTTGCGGGTCTTCTGTCCTGATCGGCCGAGGCGTGCCATTGGCCTGTTTCCTTGCCGTTACCCCAAGTGTCAGTCTGCGTCAGACTTCGGGCGAAAGAACCGTGCGCATCTTGGAGAAATTCTCCAGCACGTGTCCACACCCATTCACGACGCATTTCAAAGGATCGTCCGCAATCATCACAGGCAATTGTGCCTGTTCCCGGATTACCGTGTCGAGATTGCGAAGCAGTGCACCACCACCTGTCAGCACGATGCCGCGATCCACGATGTCTGCTGCCAGTTCCGGCGGCATGGCTTCGAGGGCGATCTTAACAGCATCGATGATATCCGTCACCGGTTCACGCAGGGCTTCTGCGATCATGGCTTCGGTAATTTCGGTTTCCTTCGGCACGCCGTCCAGCGTTCCGCGGCCCCGAACGGTCAGCGCCATGCCGGTGCCGTTTTCCGGCGGCATCGCGGTGCCGATTTCTTTCTTGATGCGCTCAGCAGACATTTCCCCGATGAGGATCTTCTGTTCGCGGCGCAGATAATTGACGATGGCCTGGTCCATCTTGTCGCCGCCGACACGGACCGAGCGTGAGTACACGATACCGCCCAGCGACAGCACGGCCACCTCGGATGTACCGCCACCGATATCAACCACCATGGACCCGGCCGGATCATCGATCGGCAGGCCTGCGCCGATGGCAGCGGCCATGGGTTCTTCAATCAGCTGCACTTCACGCGCGCCAGCGGCCAGGGCCGACTGGTGAATGGCGCGGCGCTCAACGCTGGTCGCGGAGCTGGGCACGCAGATGATGATGAGAGGAGACACGAACGCCCGGCGGTTGTGAACCTTCCGGATGAAGTGCTTGATCATTTCCTCGGCGACTTCGAAGTCGGCGATCACGCCATCACGCATCGGGCGGATGGCTTCCATGTTCACGGGAGTCTTGCCGAGCATGTTCTTGGCCTGCTCGCCGACAGCATAAACGATCTTTCGACCGCCCTGGGTCATGTAGGCGACAACAGAGGGCTCATCGAGCTTGACGCCCTGCCCCTTCACATAGACGAGCGTATTCGCTGTCCCGAGGTCAATGGCCATGTCCGTAGACAGCATGCCGAGGAGGCTACCAATCATGTCTTACCCAAGCTCTTTCTTGAGCGGCCAGGAGACAAAACCCGGCGCGCGTGTGCAATTCTATACACAGCCCCATACACCATGTGCCGTTAACGCCGCTTTAATGCAAGGGATAGGCGGCAGATAAACGGTACGGGGCGTTCATACCGCACCTGACCCCTGTTTTATATATATTTTCTCTGGTGATTTTTGAGATCCATGAATTCTCAGGGGAACGGATCGTACAGCAATCGTTAACGATAGGGGGATCGCCGTTAAGAAATGTCGTCATCCACAGAATTATCAGTCCAATTTGAATGGACAGTATAAAGCGTCGCGGCGCCCGAACGGGGCTCCGGCAGGGGCACAGCTTGCAGGTAGGGCGGCACCTCTGCACGGTTCAGACGGGCCATCAGACCATCAGAATCCTGCTGTGTCATGAAGCGCGTTTCCGGGTCTGACGGACAGGCAATCACGTAATCAATCCCGGCAGCGTTCAGCAGGGCCTCACTCTCGCCCGGGTGAGACAGGATCAGCGTGATAGCCTGCTGGATGCCCGCCGCATTGCGGTGATAATTGCCATACAGCACGCTATCGCGCGTGTTCAGCAACAGAATGGGCCCGAAATCCGCCGAGGCCAGGATACGGCCCTGCGGCAAGGCATTCAGTTGAGTGTACAGTTCGTCTCCGAGGCAGGCCGTGTTTTCAGCCCGAGCGCCCCCGCTGATATCGCCCTTGTTCTGCTGGGTCAGCAAGAGGCCCGGCACCCCCCAGACGATGGGTAGAGAGATGGCCAGCGCGCCGAGATAGGCGACACTCCCCTCCCCATCAGCCCTGCCATTGCGGTATAGGTCCGCGATCCAGAGCCCGAGCGGCAGGATCGCGAAAACATGCCCGAACGCATAGAAGCGAGACTGGTAAAAGGTCAGCGCCAGCGCCGCGCCGATCAGCGCCAGAAACAGCAGGTGCGCACGCACATGAACACCGCGCCAGATGCGCCAGCCACATACGATCAGCGCCACGACCATAATGCCCAGTCGGAACGGGACGTCCTGAAAGAAGGCCGAAGACGGCGCGAGCACAGGCCGCGCCTCATCCACCTGATCCAGCCAGAGATGCTTTACCTGCGGCGACAGCTCGCTGAGCGGATTGGACAGGCATTGCGGACCCGTCAGCAGCAGAACCGTACCTGCTGCGCAGCCAACCAGTGCCAGCGCAACAAACCGCGCCAGCATGCCTCGTCCTGAGACCAGAAGAGCCGCCGCGGCCAGGCCCAGCCCGCCCGCCATGCCTGCCAACAGGCTGACCGAGGAGAGCGCGTCGCACGCAACCACCGTGTAATCGGCCGGGGCGATCGTGGCGAAGAAACTCGCTTCCAGACCGGCAACCAGCCCTGCGCCAAACCCGACCGCGCCTCCGCGTACTGCCTGTCCTGTCAGCGCCCAATCGAGCGCGACAAACGCGCATATTACGCCAGCAAAGACATATACCTCTCCCCCGATGGCAACAGACATCGCCGTCGCCAGCCCAGCCCATGCCATCCGGCCAGCCTTGCGCCGGGGATCGGCGAGCAGCCCGATAGCCAGCGCCATCAGCGCCAATTGCATGTTGTGATGGTCAATCGCGCCCGGCAGGAAACGGTAATGCCCCAGCATCAGGATGGCCGCCAGCAACAGACAGAACAGCGCCGCCTGTCGCCCCGCCATCCGCACGGCTCCCGTATACACGCCCGCCAGCACGCCCAACATGCATAGCGGCGGCCAGACAGAGTACGCCCAGACCAGCGCCGTATCCGATGGTAAAAAGAGATCAAAGAAATGGGCCAGCAGCACAATCGGCAGGTCCACGAGGCGGGACCAGTGCATCAACGTGCCACCATCCGGGCCGAGACGCGTCTGGGTCAGATCAAACCAGCCCTGCCCGGCCATCAGATCCTTGATCTGGACGAGGCGCATGACGTCATCATTGTCGGTACCAACCAGGCCGAGACGGCCTTGCGCGAAACTGGTGGCAAACAGGCTGAACACGGCCAGAAGGCATAGCAGCGCCGCCTTCAGGCCCGCCTGCATTCCGCTCCCTCTGGTCAGGCGCATGTCTGTCCCCTGCTGATCGCTGCCACCAGCAACGCACCCTAGCGGGGGCTTATGTAGGAAATCCTAAAGGGAAATGAGGCCAGAGGCCGCCCGGATCAGGCTGTACGCGGCTCTGTTTCCGGCAGGTTCAGCATGTCATCCACCGGCTCGTTCGTATGGGTACGGCGCACGAGGCCTTCCGGAATGGTCAGGAAAGCGGTCGTACCCTTGCCCATCTCAGAGCGCAGTCGAATGCGCAGGCCCTGAGCTTCTGCCAGACGCTTTGCCACGCTGAGGCCAAGGCCGATACCGGAATTCTGGTCATATTTCTGGTGGGCCGGACGGGAATGGAAGAATGGCTCGAACGCGCTTTCCAGCACATCCTGCGTCATGCCCCTGCCCCGGTCACGGATCATGACAACCAGACCAACACCGGACACCATACCGGCTTTCAGGATGATTGGCACACCGGAGCCCGCCTCAAGTGCATTCTTGAGTAGGTTGCGGATGATCACCTCGAAACTCGCCTGGTCCATCGTGGCGCAGAGGTTTTTCGGAACGCTGACTTTCACGTTGCCGGAGAAACGCGTGTTCGGCCCTTCCATGATCTTGCGGACCACGGATTCGATCGTGTCGGCCACAGCCACCTCGGAAGAATGAGACAGATAGCCCTCATTATCCATGCGGGTATAGCTGATGATACCGTCGAGCGTGGAGGACAGGATCAGCGCCTGCTCGGCAATCTTGTCGGCATAGTCACGCACCTCTTCCTCAGAGCAAGGAATATTGGAGGAGGTGCCAATTACGCCCGCACACGCAGAGATCACATCGAGCGGCGCTTTCAGCTCGGCGCTCATGGAGCCAAGGAAACGTGTCTTGGCTTCGTTGGCGGCCTCGGCCTCATTACGGGCATGCTCGATCTCGGAGCGCGTCTCTTCAATGCGGGAAACATCCGTATAGACAACAACGTCACCCACACCTTCAATATTCTGGACAGATTTTTGCCAGTACAGGCCGTCGCGCTTGATGGGCGTGTCGAAGGGTTTGAGGATGTCTTTTTCCTTGCCGAAGATCTGCTTGTACAGCTGGTTCTCGACGATGATATCGCCCTCTTCATCAAAGATGGCAAAGGCCTGGTGGCTGGCTTCCAGCGCGCCGATCAGAAGGTCACGGGACTCTTCTGCCTGCAGCGTGGCATGCACATCTGATGTATAGGCTTCGAAACTGTTCCGCGCGCCCAGGTACAGCGCGACAAGGAAGAAACTCATCATGACACAGACGGTCATGCCGGCCACAGATTGCGTATAGGCGCAATAGACAAAGGCGGAAATGGAGGCAGAGAACGCGTAGCGCAACACAATGCGCGGCACACGCGTCAGAAGGCTGGACATGCCGGATGCCATGGGCGGGATCATCAGGCCGGTCAGGATCATCGCCAGGTCTTCATCATGCCCGACGAAGAAAGGCAGCGCGCCCCATGTGCTGCCGAACAGGACGGAGAGGAATTCAGAGCGGCGCAGATACCGGCCGCTTACCTTTTTCGGCAAAGGGCGTCCGCGCTTCAGCAACGTATCCATGATCAGCAACAGGGCCAGCGCCAGATTTATGGCACCCCAGATCTGAATATGGCTTTCCGGCACCCAGCGCTTCACCAGGAAGCTGGCGCCGAAAACATTGACCGTCATGATGATGGCCATTGTGAAAGCATGCTTTGAAAAATCGATATGCTGTTGAAGCATGATCAAGGCATCAACCGGCGTATCGCGCGGCAGATTTCTGCGCGTCAGATATGAAAAGAAAGTTTTTTCCGGTTTCGCCATACTGCGGCTATAAGCCGTTAAAGTGAAAATTCCGCTCTACACGCTCTGGTGGTTTTCATGACTGCGGAAACTTGTCGTTAACGCGTCAATTAACCAAACATCGATGAAAACAGGGTGTTGCCTGCCCCAAGGCAGCTTCTGTAGCATGCATTCCGATTTGGAAGGATTCCGCACACGTGCCCCGCCAGGACAATCCAGGGAAGATTGCCGTCATCGGCGCCGGGCCAGCAGGCCTTTCGGCTGCGCGATTCATCAAAGATGCCGGTCATGAGGTAACCGTATATGAAGCGGAAGACCGGATTGGCGGCAAGTCCTATTCCGTTTTGCATGGCGATGCCCTCAACGAATTGGGCACCTGCTACACCACGCGCGCCCACCGTATTGTGAAGAATTGGATGAAGGAATACGGCATTCACCTGACCCGGCTCGGCGAAGCGCGCTTTGATGGCCGCACGGTGGTTGAGTATGTGAAGTCCGGCAGCGGCGCCCCGCTCGGTGTGCAGGCGATCAAATTCGTGCTGGCCTCCCGGCGCCTGCGCCGCGCGATTGCCACGCGGCCGACAGACCCGGACGTCTGCCGCGAAGCCGCGATGACCACGCAGGAATGGGTGCGCAATCTGAACCTGCCCAAGATCGAGCTGGCCATGCACCGCATCCAGACGACGCAAGGCTATGGCTATATTGATGAGGCAACCATCGGCCAGACTGTTCAATGGTGCGATCTGGATTTCATCCTCTCCGGCGTTCTGAACCAGCTGCACATGCCGGATGAGGGGTGGAGCGAATTCTGGCGACGCTTCTCAGAAGACCTGAATGTGCGCACCTCCAGCCCTGTTCTGTCGCTGGACAGGTCTGGGCCACGTCCAGTCATCCTGGCGGGAGGCACGCGCGAAGAATACGACGCCGTGCTCTCCACCGTGCCGATGCAGGCCTTTTCCGCCTTCAGCCAGCCGAGCGAGGATGAGGCCTTTCTGACGGACGCCATCGAGTGGCAGACCTACACCACCACCCTCTTCTCTTCGCCGGACTGGTTTGACGGCTATCAGGTAATCGGTTTCTCACGTGCCAGCCGCGACAGCTCCCTGCGCGGCGCCATTCTGGGCGGACGCCGCGAAGGCGAAAGCGAAGACCTTGGCGGCAAGCTCTATGTGACCGGGCAATTCTCCAAGGATCTGGAACCGTCAGAACTTCGCGAGATCCTGCTGGCCGAAGCAGACTTTCACGGCTTCCATATCGAAAGCGTGATCCAGCAGAAATGCTGGCAATACTTCCCGCAATACAAGGCAGACGCCGTACAGGACGGCCTGTTCGCCGTGCTACGCCGCGTTCAGGGACAGCAAAAGACCTGGTTTGGCGGCGCCAGTTTCTCCCACGAACTGGTCTCGAACGTGGTGGTGCATTCCCGGAACATTGTCGGCCAGATGCTGGCAGAACTGGACGCGCAGCCGAAGGCCTGATCAGGCCGGTTCGGGCTCAATCGCGCAATAACGGTCAATGAACTCCTGATGCGTCGGCATCTTTGCCACGGCATTGGCAATGCCGGTGCTGAGGCCGCCAAGGGCGCGCTGCATCTGATCTTGGGTCATCATGTGGCCCATATGGTGATAGCCCTTCGGCTTCAGGCGCTGGCCCATCATCACCTGAAGCCAGGAGTCGACGCGGAACAGATCGTCCGTCGCCTGGTAGGCTAGGCCATTCTCGCGGAACACCTCCAGGCGCTGGGCCAGCGAATCCGGAATGTCCATGTCGCGGCGATCCCGCCAGAACGCGCTGTCATCACGCTCAGTCACCTTATAGTGCAGGATGATGAAGTCGCGAATCCGCTCCAGCTCTCGCACGGATTGCTCATTATAGTGATTGGCAATTGCCTCAGAGACGCCGCTGAACGGGAATTGCTGCACCAGGCGAGACGCGCCGATCTGGATCAGATGGATGCTGGTGGATTCCAGCGGCTCCAGAAAGCCGCTTGAAAGGCCGAGCGCCACGCAGTTCTTGCTCCACACCTTTTGCCGACGTCCCGTCTTGTAGCGGATGAGGCGCGGCTCCGCGAGCAGATCGCCTTCAACATTGCCCCGCAACACCTCTTCAGCTTCATCCGGTTGCATATACTGACTGCAGAAGACGAGGCCATTGCCCACGCGGTGCTGCAGCGGAATGCGCCACTGCCAGCCGGATTGATGCGCGATGGAACGCGTATAGGGCAAAGCCGGGCCGACAGAGCGCGTCTGCACGGCCAGCGCGCTGTCGGTCGGCAGCCAATGGCCCCAATCCTCAAACCCGCTTTTGAGGGTCTGCTCGATCAGCAGGCCGCGGAACCCTGTACAGTCGACAAAGAAGTCACCTTCAATGCGTTCGCCGGATTTCAGCTTAAGCGCCGTGATGAACCCGCTCTCGCCATCCTGCTCCACCTCGCCGATCAGGCCTTCAACCCGCTTGACCCCCTTCCCTTCAGAGAAGGTACGCAGGAATTTGGCATAGAGGCTGGCGTCCAGATGGTAGGCGTAATTGATTTTGAATTTTTCGTCCGTATAGAATTTGTTGTGCTTGGCGGCCTGAAGCTCAAAGCAATAAGCGTCCAGCTCCTCGCCAATGCCCTTCTCTCGCGCAGCCATCCAGATATTGTAGAACTCACCCATCCAGCTCGGCTTGCCGACCTGCCCGAAGGAGTGGATGTAGTTGTCGCCAATGCCGCCCCAATTCTCGAACGCGATGCCCAGCTTGAACGTCGCCTTGGTGGCGCGCATGAATTCGCGCTCATCAATGCCCAGCAAGTGATGGAAGGTGCGGTGCGTCGGGATGGTCGCCTCCCCCACGCCAACGGTTCCGATGTCGTCGGACTCCACCAGCGTGATATCCAGCAACGGGCCCAGCATACGCGAGAGGGCCGCGGCTGTGATCCAGCCTGCTGTGCCCCCGCCCGCGATGACGACTTTCCTGACTTTCTGCATCTCCTGATGACCCTCCCCGGTCTTTCGTCTCTTAGCGGTTCAGCTTTTGCAGCAGCATGGCGCGCAACCGCCGGGCCTTCATTTCGTCCATGGGACCCAGATTGCCCTGCGCAATTTCCGGCAAGTGCTCAGCCGGCAATTCGGCCGGGCCGAAGACATAATAATCAAACAGCGCCTTCCAGGCCTGTTTCTCCGGCTCCGGACGGTCCCGCAAGCTGAGCAGACCATGCAGCAGCGTGTTCTGCGGCGTATCCATGAAAGCCGGGCTCGTATTCCACCAGTAATTAATCATGGCGTTGAACTCACCGAGCCCTTCGACATGATGCCACCACAGCGCCGGATAGAACAGCACATCGCCGGGCTCCAGCTCTGCGACCTGCGCCGTCTCCAGCGCCTCACGGAAACGCGGGTAACGCTCATGATCAGGATCGCGGAAATCCACCATGCTGACCACCTGCCCACCCGGAGTCGGCTCCAGAGGGCCAGGATAGAGGTTTGCAATCTGATCCGGCGGAAACAGCGTGAAGCGCCGCCTGCCCACCATGCAGCACGCCAGATTGTTGGACATGTCGTAGTGCGCAGAAGCAATCGTGTGGTTGCCCATCCAGATACTGACAATCGGCGCGTTTGCTTCGAACATAGGATTGTTCAGAACGAGATCATTCTCGCCGCGCAGCCCCGGCAGGTAGATGTCGAGATCCGTTGATCCGATATAGTAAGAGGGCGCATCGGCCTCACCCAGATGCGCGCGGATCGTCTCCAGATACTCATCCATCGCCACACGGCTGCGCTGGAAGTTCAGGCCGCTCATGTCATCCGTGTAGAAATAGCGGCCGCCAATCTCCGGCGCGGCGGTATAGCCAACAACCGGGCGCCCCTGATAGAAGCGCAGCAGATATTGCATCGCCGCCTTCGGGCTTTCGCGCCCGGCCTGCACCAGCGGCCAGTCACTGGTCACACCTTTCAGAATGACCGGCTGCTGATCCTGCATCAGCGCATCATAGGGAATGGCGTCCGGCGCGACGCCCTCCAGAATACGTGTCTTGCGTTCAATGTTCAGCATGACCAGGCCTTATCCATTACTCACTCAGCTGGCAGCCGCCATGCGCTTGGCGTTCTTCATCTCGATCAGCGTGTTGATGTTGCTGAGCGAGGCGAGCACCAGATAGGCCGCACGCAGGAAGCCGCCCTTGTGCAGACGCTCCAGCGCCTCACCGCTCAACGCGGCCAGCTTCTCCTCACTGATCGTATAGACATCCGGCACCTGATAGGTCGTCGCGTCATCCAGTTTCACTTCCAGCGCAACCGGCTCGATCAGATCTGCCTGCTGGAAGGCCTCGAACATTGGCTTCATCATGTCCATGCCGATATTGATGACGCGCAGGATGTGGGTAACATGCTGCAGGTATGGCGCGTTGCCGCCCTGCGGCAGGAACAGCGGAAGCCCCTCTTCCCGGCTGACGCGGGAACTGTCCAGGTCGACATGGATCACCGGCTCGCGGCGCACCTCACCATCAACCTCCTGGTTCTGGAAACCGATCATGAAGGGCCCGCGCTCATGCAGCGCCGGCACATAGCGCGCCTGCCAGCTGTCCCCGTCCAGAAACAAATTTTCCCCCTTGTCCAGGCCGAGCAGGACAACGGATTGAAACTCCCCTGCCTCATCCTTGCGGAACAGGATTGGATAGCTGCGCTGCAGCTCTGCAAATTCAGTCGGGAAGGCAACGGACTGGTTCACGCTGTCGCCAAACTCGGCGCCATATTTGCGGATAATCTTCAAATCCGAATGATCGATATTATTGAGAAGTGCCATATTCGACATGGTGTGCCTTTCAGTGCGGAAAAACCTCTGAGCCTGCCGGCGCCATAGCCAGCCTGCGGCAGCGTTTCCTGGAACATCATGGAATAAAGCCGCGCAGCACTCAACAGGGGCAAAAAAGGCCGCTGTCTCCAGCGGCCTTTCGCAATCATGGTCAATATCTACAAGTCGGCCAGGCCTTAGAACTTGTAGCGCAGGCCTACAAGGTAGCGCGGTGACAGTTCGTAGACGTAGTAGACCTGTTCCGGCACGCGGTGATAGGTCCGCTGGTCTTCGCCTGTCACGTTGATGCCTTCGAAAGACACAGCCAGCTGCTCATTGATGTCATAGCTGACGTTCAAGTCGAACTGACCATAGTCTTCCACATAGATACCTGACCGGTCACCGCCTTGATTGGTCGCCGACAGGAAGGTATCGCGCCAGTTATAGGCCAGACGGGCGGAGAAGCCGTACTTCTCATAGATTGCCGTCAGGTTTGCCGTGTCGGAGAGACCGACCAGAGCAAACTGGTCTTCTGCCGGGCTGGCAGCCGGATCAAGCTCCACATCGCCGTTGACCATGGTGTAGTTGGCCTGGAAGCCAAAACCAGAGTCTCCGAAGAAGTGCTGCCAGGCAAATTCGAGACCGTCGATATTGCCTTCGCTGTTGTTGATCGGCTGGGAAACGCCAAAGACAGCCAGCGGGTCGTTGGCATCCGGCGAGACATCTGCGTCAGACAGGATCTGGTCGACATAGGATTGCGGCAGGGCGCCGTTCACCAGATTGGACTGGAACTCAGCCTGTGCCGCCGCCGTATCGCCACCATTGGCATCGATCAGGGCGACCAGCGTGAAGAGGTTGGCTTCAGACTGGTCAACACCCAGATCACTGATGATGTCCAGAGCATCGCCGGAGCGGCTGCCTGCAACACCAGAGGCCGGATCCCGCAGACCGAAGAGGTTACGCTCAACCACACCGGTACCGATGAAGTTCTTCACTTTCTTGTCGAAGTAGCCAAGCGACACATAACTCGTGTCACCATAGTACCACTCGACAGAGACATCGAAGTTGTCGGATTCCAATGGCAACAGGGAGGGGTTCTGTGAACTTCCTGTCAGCTGGCCACCAAGTGCTGTCGGGCGGTTTGGCGCATCAGCGGTGGTCGAGGCAAACAGGCTGCTATAGGCCACGCGGCCAATCGTCTTCGAGAAGGATGCACGTGCAATAAGATTGTCCGTGACATCAACACTGAAGTCAAAGTTCGGCAGCAAATGGTCATAGGAACCTGACCCGCTCACATCTTCCTTTGCACCGGACTGAACAACGAGGAAGTCGTTGTCAGAAGCCCAGAGAATGGCTGACGGGACGGACTGCTGCGTAACGGACGTAACTTCCGTCTCTTCGTAGCGAACACCCGCATTCATACGCGCCGGACGGCCAAGGAATTCACTTTCCATCTGGAACTGGGCGTACAGCGTCTTGATCTCTTCCTGAACGGTATCTGCCGTTTCGGACACGTTGATATCACTGCCCGGATACGCCGCTTGCAGCAGCGGGAAGAGTTTCGTCGGGTCTCCCCTGAAGGCTGGATCGGCCTGGCCAACAGCCAGATCGTCAAACAGACAGGACAGGCAATAGGATTCCATGATGCCTGGTGCAAACTGCTCGATGTCGCCCGGGTTACTGATACCCCAGGAACCGAGATCCTGCTGCGTGGTGCGCGTGAAGCGATCCATTTCCGTATCGCGGTAGTTACCACCCACGGTCAGGCTGGAATTGTCGAATTCCCAGATGTAACGCAGATCGATCTCGTCAATCTGGTTCTCCATGCGGGAGAAGCTGCTACGCTGAACCTGCGAACCGAGATCCCCCACATCCAGAACACCATTGCCGTTACCGCGAACGGAATCGTCGATCGTGTAGGACTGGATCGGCGTACCACCGCGGAAATCGACAGAGTGCTGAAGGATAACCGGAGCAGCCATCGAAACGAAGGTCGCGGTATGACCCAGCGGGTTGTTGCCGCCGGATTCAGACTTGGACGTGTGAGCATCCAGGATGATGCGGCCACGCTCCCCGACTTCCCAATCGGCATTGAAGCCCAGGGAGTTCAGTTCGTCCTTGGTCGCACGGTTCGTTTGCTCGAAACCGATATCCTTGGAGCCGTTATTGTTCTCCTGCATGAAGACTGCGGTCGCAACCGGGCCGTCATTGTCGAAGATCAACTGGTCCATAGGCGTCGCAAACCAGTTGGTCTGCTCGTAACGCATCTCTTCGGCTTCGGTGCGCGCATAAGTGTAGTCACCGGTCAGCGTCAGGGTATCCATCGGCTTGAACTGCATGACCAACTGACCGTTCAGACGCTCACGGGAAATATCCGAGAAGTCGTAACGGCTGTCCTGCGCGATGGCGTAAAGCTGGCCATCCTTGGGTGCATTGGTGATCTGCGTAGAACCATCACCGCGCACATAGCTGGAATCTTCCACCGGGCCGTCAACGGCAGGATCAAAGACCAGCCAGTCATTGATCTGCATGGTCGGCGCGCCGGAATCCCGCTTGGAGTAGGACCCGAATACGCTGACACCGAAGCGGTCGGAATTGTCCGTCCAGCTTGCGAGGCCGGACAGCTCAGGCGTGATGTCGTCGCCGTTCTCATTGCTCTGGTCGCTTTGCGCCTTTGCAGATAGGCTGAGCGTCGTGCCCGGAGTATCCAGCGGTCTGCGTGTCTTGATGTTGATGGTTGCGCCAAGGCCGCCTGACGGCAGAAGCGCTTCACCGGTTTTGTAGACTTCCAGCCCGCTCACGCCTTCAGAGGCGAGGTTGGAGAAGTCAAAGGCGCGGTCGCCGCCGGCGCCATAGTTACCCCGTGTACCGATGGCGCGGACCTTTGCGGTCGGCATGGTACGGCCGTTCAGGGTGACCAGGTTGAAGCCCGGGCCGAAGCCGCGAACCGTGATTTCCGAGCCTTCCCCGTTGACCCGGTTGATGGACACACCCGTGATACGCTGAAGCGATTCAGCCAGGTTTGTGTCCGGGAATTTGCCGATGTCTTCGGCCGAGATAGCGTCCACCACCCCGCTTGCGTCGCGTTTGATGTCCATGGCGCGCTCAAGAGATCCGCGGATCCCCTGTACCACCACAGTCTCCTGGGTCAGCGTATCTTCGTCAGCTTCCTGTGCGTGCGCTGCCATTGGCAGGGCCGCAAGCAGGGATACGGCTGACGCGCTGCAAAGCAGCGTTCCCCATTTTTTCTTCCGTGCAGAATCTGCACGGACCTTGTCCGTGGAAACAGTCATTACAATCCTCCCTGAGACGCGGCTTCCGATGCTGGTGCCCGTCTTCAATGCTTGTCTCGGTTAGATGGAATGCCCCTGCACTCCAACCTATCCGCAGTACAATCCACCACCAAATGTTTGCGCTATCAAGTGGGCTTGGAAATAAAAAAGTCACTTTCCAGAAAGTGGGCCATGAAACTGTGAAACCGGTTTCATAAATAATGTAAATTTTTCAAGGTAAAATTCCGGTAAATCAACGCATCGAGCCTTCCGGAACCCCTATCGAGAGAAATTCTTCCAATATTTCTTTTTTTCGATTTCCAGAGAGATCTGGCAAAATAGCCACACTTCAGCCGATCAGAATCGCCAGAATCGGAACAGATGAGATGCATGTTTGGGGAAAATGGTGGGCGGTAACGGGCTTTCAACCAGTTTCTACCGACATCGCGACAAGGCGTTAAAGGGCAACGACCTCCCGACGATCCACGACCTCCGCAATACCGCTTCAACCAACATGGTCATCCTACAACAACACTTTCCTGACCAAATTCCCGATCAAGTCTTGTGTGACTTGTTCGGTTGGACATTGGGGATGCTCGCCAAGATGAAACGGATTTATGTGAGTGATGCGGCAGTTATTCGGGCGATAACTTTAAGCATATAATTGGTGGGAATTCTTTTCTCGCCGGTCAGGTTCCGTTTACAGGCAGATAGTCCCGCGGGCAAACAATTGGCGGCTTTCCGTTTTTAAGCACGGCATTTGGCAAACGAGCCTTCAAGATATCGGCAATTGTGAGCGTTACTTTCAACCCACCATTGTATTGCAAAACTTTGTTGGAGTGAGGTTTGCCAGGAGGGGCTACTGAAACAAGGGACTTACCCTTGAACTCATCAGCAAAGTGTCGCGCTGTCGCGGCTTGATCAGAGTCCACACTTAATAAATAGGCGACATCATACTCATCGCGCCAAGCAGCCCTGAATAACGATAGAGCGACGTTGATATCCGTTTGCTTTTCGGTTGGCTTTTCTCCCATCATCCCACAATCACCACACAGTTTGGTCGGCACATTCATGTAGTGACCCTGCTCAATTTTAACGCCGTATGCCCGAAGAGCATCATTGTATAGCTTATGCCGCGTCTTAGCTTCCTGATCCTTAGTTTGATAAGCTGTACAATATGTCGCACCTACAAAAATTTCTTTCCTACGAATAGCGATGGCCTCACCGAGAGCATGAAGATTGAGCCACTTGATATGATTCATATTATTCGCAGCGGCGTACTCTGCTAGGGGATGATAAAGGTTGAAACCATCGACAAACATCATCGCACGAGGTTGTTTTGCTGCCGTCATTAACTTGACTTTTACGGTTGAACCCGTACCTTAATTTTACATCGTCGGTGGTATTCCATCGACAGCCCCGCTCCTCTTGTTTCGGCAAGACAGGCGGGGTTTTTTATTTGTACCAAGGCGAATCCGCCCGCTATTTTTCCCACCAAAACACATAGTAATGACACTCAAAATTGCAATACGTGCATGCCTCAGGCTATCTGTAGACAGCATGGTCGGAACAAACATTGAGGTATGAGAGAGCATGGGCCTGACACAGAACAAGGACAGAACCTGTTAAGTGACCCAACGCGGGATGATCTCAACCGCGCTAAGTCCTTGAAAAATATGGTGGGCGGTAACGGGCTCGAACCGCTGACCCTCTCGGTGTAAACGAGATGCTCTACCAACTGAGCTAACCGCCCCTTCGCGCCCAAATGCACGGGCTTGAGGAAAAAAGCAAGACGGCCATTCAGTCTTTGAATGGCCGTCTGCAGTTTGTGCTGTGGACAGGCCCTAGTGCGGGCGCGCCGGATCTGCCGCGCCGGAGCTAGGCTGCCCAGCGAGGGAGGCCTGCAGGGCCGCCTCGTCGGCTTCAGACCATTCAATCGGTGTCAGCGGACGCGTCAGCGCGATCTTCAGCACTTCATTGATGTCCGAGACGGGCACGATTCTCAGGCCGGTTTTCACATTCTCCGGAATTTCCTCGAGATCCTTCTCGTTCTCTTCCGGGATGAGCACCGTCTTGATGCCGCCGCGCAGCGCCGCCAGGAGTTTCTCCTTCAGGCCGCCAATCGGCAGAACACGTCCGCGCAGGCTGATCTCGCCAGTCATCGCCACTTCCCGGTCGACCGGATTGCCGGTCAGCAGGGAGACAATGGCTGTCGTCATGGCGACACCCGCTGACGGGCCATCCTTCGGCGTCGCGCCATCCGGCACGTGCACGTGGATGTCCGTCGTGTTGAACACGGTCGGCTTGATGCCCAGCATGACGGAGCGGGAGCGCACAAGCGAACTGGCCGCCTGGATCGATTCCTTCATCACGTCGCGCAGATTGCCCGTGACCTTCATATTGCCGCGACCCGGCATCTTCACCGCCTCGATGGTGAGGAGGTCGCCGCCGGTTTCCGTCCAGGCGAGGCCTGTGACAGCGCCCAGCTGGTCGGTTTCGTCGGCCAGGCCGTAACGGAATTTCCGCACGCCTGCGAAGTCAGCCAGATTGTCGGACGTGATGGCCAGCGTGGCATCAGCCTCATCGGCATCGGCCAGCTTGCGCACGGCCTTGCGGGCCAGACGCGCAATCTCGCGCTTCAGGCTGCGGACACCGGCTTCGCGGGTGTAGTAGCGGACAAGGTCACGGATCGCTTCATCAGACACCGTCCACTCCCCTTCCTTCAGGCCGTGATCTTCACGAACCTGCGGGATGAGGTGACGTTTGGTGATCTCCACCTTTTCGTCTTCCGTGTAGCCGGCGATGCGGATGATCTCCATCCGGTCCAGAAGCGGCTGGGGCATGTTGAGCGAGTTCGCCGTCGTCACGAACATCACGTCTGACAAGTCGTAATCGACTTCCAGATAGTGATCGTTGAACGTCGAGTTCTGCTCAGGATCCAGCACTTCCAGCAGAGCGGACGCCGGATCGCCGCGATGGTCCATGCCCATCTTGTCGATCTCGTCCAGCAGGAAGAGCGGATTGCCCGATTTCGTCTTCTTCAGGGACTGGATGATCCGTCCCGGCATGGAGCCGATATAGGTCCGGCGGTGGCCGCGGATCTCGCTCTCGTCGCGCACGCCGCCCAGTGACACGCGTACAAAGTCGCGTCCCGTGGCTTCGGCGATGGACCGGCCCAGCGAGGTTTTACCCACGCCCGGAGGGCCAACGAGGCAGAGGATCGGGCCTTTCATCTTGCCAGTGCGTTTCTGCACGGCGAGATACTCCAGGATCCGCTCTTTCACCTTGTCGAGACCATAATGGTCATCATCAAGCTGTGTCTCGGCCTTTTCCAGATTGGTCTGGATGTCCTTGCGCGTACCCCATGGCAGGGCGAGCAGCCAATCGAGATAGTTGCGAACAACCGTTGACTCCGCAGACATCGGAGACATCTGGCGCAGCTTCTTGATCTCGGCCTCGGCCTTGGTGCGTGCCTCTTCGGACAGCGGGGCGTCAGCAATCTTCTGCTCCAGCTCGGCCAGCTCGTCGCGTTCACCGCCCTCGCCGCCTTGCTCACCCAGCTCGCGCTGGATCGCCTTCATCTGTTCGTTGAGATAATATTCGCGCTGGGTTTTCTCCATCTGCCGTTTGACGCGGTTTTTGATCTTCCGCTCCATCTGCAGCATGCCCATCTCGCCTTCCATCAGGGCGAAGACCTTCTCAAGACGGTCCTTCACATCCGGAAGTTCGAGCAGTTCCTGCTTTTCAGACAGTTTGACAGACAGGTTCGAGGCCACCGCATCGGCCAGACGGCCAGGCTCTGTCAGCGCGGCAATCGTGGTGACGGATTCCGGCGGAATCTTGCGGTTCAGCTTCACATAATTCTCGAATTGCTCCTGCACGGCGCGCATCAGGGCCTGCACGTCTCCGTCGGCACCTTCGGCTTCGTCCAGACGCTCAACCTCGGCTTCGAAATAATCACCGCGATCGTGCAGCTGGTTCAGGCGGGCACGGGTCTGGCCTTCGACCAGCACTTTGACCGTACCGTCCGGCAGCTTCAGCAATTGAAGGATGGTGGCAATTGTGCCGACCGAATGCACGTCATCGGCATCCGGATCGTCAATTGCCGCGTCGCGCTGGGCGACGAGCATGATTTCGTTATCGGCTTCCTCGATCATTTCGAGGGCGCGCACAGATTTGTCGCGTCCCACGAACAGGGGCGCAACCATGTCTGGAAACACAACGATGTCCCGAAGCGGCAACACCGGAAGGTTTTTGATTCTTGGCATGTCCTATGCCTCCTTCATTATGGTGAGCCCCGGCTAGGCGGCGGCTCGGCTACCCTCTTCCCTAAATGCCAATCATGACGGGAGTCGGGCGTTTAACCAGATGTGGAGCGCGAGGGGGGGCTCTTCAAGCCACAGGATGCGCTGGAGCGCGCATCTAATTGTGGAAACTGGTTACAATCATGGCATTGCCGCCTTGCGCGCCTTCTCTGCGGCGGCCTCCTTGCGCTGATTGGACAGGAAGGCAGACAGCACCCCCATATCCGTGTCCGGCGCCTCCCCTGCCCCCAAAAGGCGCAATTGCTCGTAAAACCAGCCCATGGCGCCAAAGCCATTGAGGGTCTTGATCAGCTTGAACGGCGAATTCGGGCCGAAAATGCCGGGTCCCAGCCGCAAGGTCTTCTCCCAGCTTCTGGCTTCCTTCAGCTCTCCTGACAGCAGCTTTGCCGGCGTATCCGTGTCCACGCAGAGCGGCCGGCCAAGGCCGATCAGGTCCGCCTCCCCTTCCGCCAGCGCAGACTCCATCGCCTCAGCTGTCCGGAAGCCGCCCGTCACCATCAGGGGCAGCTGGCTGCGCGCCTGTACGCCCTTGGCATAATTCAGGAAATATGCCTCGCGCTTGCGGGTGGCTTCACGCACATTTTCCTCAAAGACCGGCTGCATGCCTTCAATGTCCATCATGCGCGGCTGCTCGTAATTGCCGCCGGATATCTCCACAAAGTCGATCTCCAGACCGTTGAGAATGTCGATCACCGCCAGGCAGTCCTCGAAACTGAAGCCGCCTTTCTGGAAATCGGCCGAATTCAGCTTCACCGACACTGAAAAGCCCGCGCCGCCTGCGCGTTTGGCTTCCTTCACGCAGTCCACCAACAGCCGCGCCCGGTTTTCCAGCGGGCCGCCATACTCATCCTCACGCTGGTTCGCCAATGGCGACAGGAATGAAGAGAGTAAATAGCCATGTGCGCCGTGCACCTGAACGCCGTCAAAGCCGGCCTTTTGCGCCGCACTCGCTGCCCGGCCAAACCCCTCGATCACGGCGCTTATTTCTTCCGCTGTCATCGCCCTTGGCTCGCCAAACTGCCCGCCTGGCAGGCCCAGAGCCACAGGGCTTGGCGCGGCGGGGCGCGGATTGATCAGCTTCGGCGTCTGCCGCCCGGCATGGCTGACCTGCATGATCATCACGCCGCCCCGGGACTTGCCTGCCTCTGCCCAGCGTGACAGCCGACTCATCTCTTCACTGGAAGGTGTTCCATCGATGACCACATTCCCGGCACGCTCGAGATGATTGCGGTCAATTTGCACATTTCCTGTGATCATGCCGCCAATGCCACCTTCCGCCCAGCGGCGATACAATGTCAGATGCGCTTCAGTTACCTGGTTGCGGGGATCAGCGAGTCCCTCTGTCATGGCCGCCTTCACAAGACGGTTCGGGAGTGTGACACCACTCACCAGGGTTAACGGGGTATTAATCGAGGCAGTCATCTTATGTCCTCCCATATCGGCACTGAGTCGTGCCCCCTTTACGGAGACATCATATGGCTGCCGCCAAGCAAGCAAAGCTGTTTGACCAAATGAGTACAGAAAGTACCGGCTATTCGGCAAAGGATATTGAAGTCCTTGAAGGCCTTGAACCTGTCCGCAAGCGGCCAGGCATGTATATCGGCGGCACCGATGAGCGCGCCTATCACCACCTCTTTGCCGAGGTGCTCGACAATTCCATGGACGAAGCCGTTGCCGGCCATGCCAGCCGCATCGAGATCAAGCTCGATACCGAAGGCTTCATCACGGTGACAGATAATGGTCGCGGCATTCCGGTCGATCCGCACCCGAAATTCCCCAAGAAATCCGCCCTCGAAGTCATCATGACGACGCTTCATGCCGGCGGCAAATTCTCCGACAAGGCATATGAGACGGCTGGCGGCCTGCACGGCGTCGGGATTTCTGTCGTCAACGCGCTGTCGGAACTGGTCGAAGTGGAAGTGGCTCGCGACAAGGTGCTTTACCGGCAGACCTTTTCGCGCGGCATTCCGCAGGACAAGCTGAAAAAGGTCGGCAGCGCGCCGAACCGCCGGGGCACCTCTGTCCGCTTCAAACCGGATTTCCAGATCTTTGGCGAAAAGCTGCGCTTCCGCCCTGCCCGCCTGTTCCAAATGGCGCGCTCCAAGGCTTATCTCTATCGCGGCGTGGAAGTGCGCTGGAGCTGTGATCCGGCCCTGCTGCCGGAAGACTCCAAGGTTCCGGCCGAAGCCACCCTTTCCTATCCCAATGGTCTGGCTGACCAGCTGGACGAAGTTTTCAAAGGCAAGGCGACGATCACCGATGCAGCCTTTACCGGGCTGGTCGATCAGGGCGGCGAAGGCAAGGTCGAATGGGCCATTGCCTGGACGCGCGCCGGCTTTGGCGAAGCGGACGGCTTTGCCCGCTCATATTGTAACACCATTCCGACCCCGGACGGCGGCACCCACGAAGCCGGCTTCCGCGCGGCCATCACAAAGGGCCTGCGCAATTTCGGAGACCTGACCGGCAACAAGAAAGCCGCAGAGATCACGGCGGAAGACATTATGGGCCATTCCGGCCTGCTGCTGTCTGTGTTTATCAAGGGGCCTGAATTCGTCGGACAAACGAAAGACAAGCTGTCCACTACGGCCGCCTTCCGCCTGGTTGAAAACTCCGTACGCGACCGGTTTGACCACTGGCTGGCCGGCTCTCCGAAAGAAGCTGAAAAGCTGCTCGGCTGGGCTGTTGAACGCGCCGAAGAACGCCAGCGCCGCCGCAAGCAGAAAGAGATTTCGCGCAAATCCGCCACCAAGAAACTTCGCCTGCCCGGCAAGCTGGCCGACTGTTCCGACAAGGGCCCGGAAGGCACAGAGCTGTTCCTGGTCGAGGGTGATTCCGCTGGTGGCTCAGCCAAGCAGGCGCGCGACCGGAAATCCCAGGCCATCCTGCCCCTGCGCGGCAAGATCCTGAACGTCGAAAGCGCCTCGCTCGACAAGATGATGAACAATCAGGAGATCAATGATCTCGCGCTTGCTCTGGGCACGGCGCTTGGCAAGAAATTCAACATGGATGATCTGCGCTATGACCGCATCATCATCATGACAGATGCTGACGTTGACGGCGCGCACATTGCCAGCCTGCTGATCACATTCTTCTACCGGATGACGCCAGGCCTGATCGAAAGCGGCCGCCTGTTCTTGGCCATGCCCCCGCTCTACAAGCTCTCCAACAAGGGCACGATCGTCTATGCCATGGATGATGCGGACCGGGCGCAGAAGATGAAAGATAACTTCAAGCCGAACCAGAAAGTCGACATGACCCGCTTCAAAGGTCTTGGTGAGATGAACCCTGCGCAGCTGAAGGAAACCACGATGAATCCGTCCACGCGCACGCTGGCCAGGGTGACTCTGGAAGCCATTGATGATGTTGAGATTCCAGCCGAGGAATTGATCAATACGCTGATGGGAAAGAAGGCCGAATTGCGCTTTCGCTTCATTCAGGAGAACGCAGCTTTCGTCGAAGAGCTGGATATCTAGGTTAACAAAGCCTGACGACGGGCCGGTCAATTATTTCACACAGCCAAAGTTGCCCCTAACTCTGTTAAGGTAAACCTAGGCTATGTCACTCACTGTGCCAAAACTTCTCAAGAGGATGAAAGCGGCTCGGCCAGGCAGGCCGATGCGTCTGAAATCCTTTTGGCCCCGGTACGCTGTCGCGATCAGCCTGATCCTGGGCCTGCTGTTTACCAGTCACATGTTTTCGCGCGCTGAACTGCGCCACGGTGTGCATGATGCAGCCGCGATCAATATGAGTGGCCGCCAGCGCATGCTGTTGGAGCAGATTGCACATCTGAGCCATGATTATGCGGAAGCCCCCTCCAAAGAGATGCGTGCGAGGCTGGAGGAAAGTGCCCTTCTGTTCGAAAAGTCACATTATGAGTTGGTGAAGCTGAGCCAGGAAGACCCCTTCCTGCATGACCTTTACTCCACCGGCGAAAACTCAATCCACGCTCTGGTCCTGCGGCTGATTGGTGATGTGAACTGGATCCTGGTTGATACACGGGGCACAGAGTCTGCGCTTCGGGATATTGAGCGGATGGCCGACGGCGAGTTGAGCGCGCAACTGAGGGAAGCTGCCGATGCGTTCGAGGCGATGGCCAGCCGTCGCAGCCTGAGGCTGACGACCGTGCAGGATTACTCTCTCTATGCCGCAATCCTGACAATCATCGGCGAAATGCTGCTGATCTTCTGGCCCGCGGACAAGACCATCCGGCGCAATTTCCATCAGCTTGAGCAGGAACATGAAGTCACCCAGGCAGCGCTTCAGAGACTGGCGAATTTTGCCACCCTGGCCTCGGATCTGTTCTGGGAAACGGATCTGCAAGGCCGGGTGATTTATGCCGAGGGTGCAGCGCTGGATTATTTTCAGGGCGGGCGCGAAACAATTGTCGGATGTGACTATCTGGATATCATCCAGATGGACGACAAGAATCTGTCTATCATTGCCAATGCCATCAGCACACTGAGCGCCTACCAGGGCGTTCGGGGCGTCTTTACCGACGCCAGCGGTGCCAAATACAACCTGCTGCTCTCTGGCAAACCGCGTTTCGATGATCAGGGTAAAATAGCGGGTTATCTTGGCACGGTCGATGACATGAGCAGCTATATGCAAGAGCATGAAGAGGTGCGCAAACTGGCCTATACGGACCCGCTGACCGGTCTGTCCAACAAGCGCGCATATCAGGAAACGATCCCGAACCTGGTAAGAAAAGCCACACCGCGGACACCGCTTTACCTGCTGGCGCTGGATCTGGATGGCTTCAAGGCGGTGAACGATACTTATGGCCATGGCGCGGGGGATGAAGTGCTGAAGGCCGTCTCCTCACGGATCAGGTCCGTCATCCGGGATGGCGATATGGCCGTGCGCGCGGGCGGCGATGAGTTCTTCATCATTTGCAATGCGATGCCATCCTATCTGGCCATTATGGGCCTGGCCGACCGATTGAATGAGCGGCTGAGCGAACCCTATTCCCTGTCCAATGGCAAGACCGTTCGGGTCAGCGCCTCCATCGGGGTGGCGTGCGCGCCGCATGATGCGACCGAACATGTCGAGCTTTGCGAGACGGCCGACAAGGCGCTCTATGCCGCCAAGAGAAGTGGCCGCAACCAGACCTGTTTTGCCCGCGACATGAAACGGGACGAATTGAAAGTCTCCTGACGCGCAGCTGTAACGGGGCCAGCAGGTGCAGCCGGAAACGCCCCCCGCGCCCCGGCAAACAGATCTGATTTTTCAGAAAATTCAGCCGGAGCTTTCCCAGCTTTCCAGCCCCGCCCGGATCATGCCGGGCAGCAGGCTCGCAATGGCGCCAAGTTCCGGCGACAGACGAAAAGCGCTCTCGACCGGCCCGATCATGGGCTTTGGCTCTCCCTTCGCCTGCAGGCGTTTCAGGCTGCGCGCCAGGCGCTTGGCATGGGCCTCTGGCGCGGCCAGAACGCGCTGCACCGCCACGATGCGCGCAATCAGGCGGCGCGGATCAGGCTTGGCTCTGGAACGGTCTTCAGACTGCACCGAAACAGCCCCAAAACTGTCCCACCCCTGCCCCGTTACCGCAAAGGGCGTGCGGGGCGGCAAAAGCTGCAGGCGGTGCTGATAGGCGCGCGGAAAGATGGCGAGCTCTGTGCCCTCCGGCAGGCCGGCGGGCAGGCCCGGCTCTCCCGCCTCACCCCGCTTGCGCGGCGCGGTGGGGGCCAGCTGTACCGACAGGGCCATCAGGAAGATCAGGCGGCGGACAATTGCCTCCACCTGCCTCAGCCGGCCGTTGGCCCGCGCCAGCAAGCCATGCGTCAGGTCTCGTGCTCCGGTCTGCAAATCGGCCATGCCCACCACAGACACAACCGCGCCCCGCGCCCGCTCCAGCCCACAGGAAAGAAATTCCGCCGTCTTGCTCATACGGCAAAGTCTATGGGCGGGGCTTATGCGACGGATTGGGGACGCCCCTTCTCCCCTGGGATAAGGGCTGGGGATGAGGGGACACGGAGGTTCGGCAGAGGGCGAAGGTGCGGGGCTGAGATAATCCGGAGTTGCAGCGTGGGCTGTCTTCGTGGAAACTTGGGTTACGACGGATTGGGGACGCCCCTTCTCCCCTGGGATAAGGGCTGGGGATGAGGGGACACGGAGGTTCGGCAGAGGGCGAAGGTGCGGGGCTGAGATAATCCGGAGGTGCAGCGTGTGCTGTCTTCGCGGAAACTTCGGTTAGCCCTCACCCCTGCCCCTCTCCCGAGGGAGAGGGGTGGGTTGCCATTCGCGCCCCCTTCTCCCAGGGGAGAAGGGTTGGGGATGAGGGGACACGGAGGTTCGGCAGAGGGCGAAGGTGCGGGGCTGAGATAATCCGGAGGTGCAGCGTGTGCTGTCTTCGCGGAAACTTCGGTTAGCCCTCACCCCTGCCCCTCTCCCGAGGGAGAGGGGTGGTATCGTGCTTTTGTGGAAGGAATGCTCTTTGACTCGCAATCCTGATATTTACCGCGCACGGCGGTTGCGGCAGGAGGCCAATACGCCGGAACAGGTGGCCTAGGATACGCTGCGAAAACTGAGGCCGTTGGGATACGCGGTTCGGGCGGCGCTGCAAACCGATGAGAATGCCCCCCTCTGAATAGTCCTCCACGTGAATCAACCAATGAGGGGAATGGCATTGAATATTCATACGCTTTGATTGAATTTCATCACCGCAAAGGCGACATAGGTACGCGTTTTGCAAATTATCACTTTTGTGTTATATATTTAAAATCCTACACTTGGAAATAAATAACCTTGGTGTTATATGAGTGTTGCTTTAAAACAGTTCGGTAACGTCGTGGACGAGTTCCTTGCCGAGCTGGAAGCAGGCGCAGAAGCTAGGTCCAGGAGGCTGATGAAGCTTCTTGAGGAAAAAGGAGGCGCAATGCGGACCGATTCAAAACCGTTAGGTGACGGCCTGTTCGAGCTGAAGATTAAACACAAAAAGCGCGAGTACCGACTTCTCTATTTCTTCCACGACGAGGCAGCAGTTTTCGTCAATTGCTTCGAGAAGAAGACAAGAAAAACTCCAAAGCGAGAACTTGATAACGCCAAAGCCCGGATGACCGCGATCACAAAGGGAACGCAAACGACCAATGATACGATCCATTGATAATCGAGTTGCTGAACGCATCAAATCTGACCCAGAGTTTCGACGGGAATGGTTTCGGGCGGAATTGGAACAAAGCATTCCGGAATTCTATCGGAACCTTCGAGAAGACCGACAGCTCACGCAGGCCGAATTGGCCAAAAAAGTTGATATGAAGCAGTCCGCTATTTCGCGGTTCGAACAATCATCCGCCCCCACATGGAAAATGGAAACGCTTCTTCGACTTGCCGAGGCGATGGATGCGAGGCTCAAGATTGAGATTGAAAAATATGAGGACGCAATCGCCAACATTGAGCGATCTGAGAACCAAACTGCCCACAAAAATCCGTCATTTTTTGAACTCGCTCTTCAACTAACTAGCTCAACTTCAGCTGACACCAAGGACCCAAGCCATGGAGCTACTATCGATCAACCAGAGTACGGTAACCTCACTATTCTGGGCGGGAAACGCCGAGCAGAAGGTCAATATGTTCAAAGCTACCGAAATGCTGGTGGAGAAGTATCAATTCAAGGGATGGCCGACTCCGCAGGAACTGCAATCGGACAAGCAAGCATTTCAGCACGGCACCTTCAACAAAGCGTCCATTAGATCTCTGGAAATCTACAACGATGGCGTGATCGTTCGCGCTCAGTGCAACACTTCGATTCTTGAAGCCTTTCTCAACGATTTGGAGCAGTGGATGGAAGCGAAAGTTGGCTGGAAGCGAATTGAAACCCACCGCCTCAATCGCGCATACGGAAGTGAAGTTCTTGTTCGATGCGACGACCAAGTACTTAAATTTCTATCCGTGTACAGCGCAGCCGCGTCCGAAATTTCACGTTCGCTCAAAAGCCATACAGGTCGAGACGCCATCACGTATGTGCCGGCTGGAATTATGTTTGCTGCCGATGAGTCACATATAGCTGGTATCAAACCCTCGCCGTTTCGGCTGGAACGAAAGTTCGGTTCTGATTTCGAGCAGAGTATCTTTTACTCTGCTGCTCCCATCCCGACAGACGACCACCTCGCATTGATCAAAAGCCTCGAAAAGCAAGCCATCCATTTATAACCAAACCCATTCTGGAAAATCAGAAACGCTCGATGAAAAATCGACTTTGCCAATCCTACTAACATGCTGCGACGTGATAACCCACCACACCAATTGCTAATCCCCCCGCAGCGGCCTAAATGCTCCCTATGAGCAAAAAGCTGAACATTCTGGTCGCGCAATTGAACCCTGTGGTGGGGGATATTGCGGGCAATCTGGAGCTGGCGCGGCAGGCGCTGGTTGAGGGCAAATCGCGCGGGGCAGACCTGGTCGTGCTGTCGGAGCTGTTCATTCTGGGCTATCCGGCGGAAGACCTGGTGCTGAAATCTGCCGCCGTGGAAGATTCCATGAAGGCCGTTGAGGCGCTGGCCGAGGACACGGCAGACGGCCCGGCCATTCTGATCGGCAGCCCCTGGGCAGAGCATGGCAAGCGCCATAACAGCGTTGTCTGGCTGGCGGGCGGCAAGATCACCGGGCGCTATGACAAGCGCGAACTGCCCAATTATGGCGTGTTTGACGAGAAGCGCATCTTTGACGCCGGCGAAGGCCCGCCGCCCCTGTTCGAGCTGAACGGCGTGACGCTGGGCATCGCGATCTGTGAGGACATCTGGTATCCGCGCGTGCCGGGCATGCTGGCCGAGGCGGGCGCGGAAATGCTGATCGTGCCGAATGGCAGCCCGTGGCGGCGCACCGTGCAGGTGGAGCGCCACACCAGCTTTTCCGCCTGGCACAAGACGGGCGTGCCCTATCTGTTCGTCAATCAGGTGGGCGGGCAGGACGAACTCGTCTTTGATGGCAGTTCGTATGCGGTCGATCATGACGGAACAGAGCATCAGCTGCTGGGCGATTTCGTTACCGGCATGGCGATGGTCACCTATGATGGCGAAACGCACCGCTTTGAAAGCGACGTACAGGCCAGCCTGACCGAAGGCTGGGAGGCGGAATATCGCGCCGCCACGCTGGCGCTGGGCGACTATGTCAACAAGAACAAATTCCCCGGCGTCGTGCTGGGCATGTCCGGCGGGATCGACTCGGCGCTGACGGCGGCGATTGCCGTGGACGCTCTGGGCGCGGATCGTGTCTGGTGCGTGATGATGCCGTCAAAATATACGTCCAGCGAAAGCCTGGAGGATGCGAAAGCCTGCGCCGAGGCGCTGGGCGTGCGCTATGACACGATCAATATCCGCCCCGGCGTGGACGCGATGGGAGAGATGCTGGCGAGCGCCTTTGCCGAAACCCAGCCGGACACGACGGAAGAGAACATCCAGTCCCGCCTGCGCGGGATGACCCTGATGGCGCTGTCGAACAAGTTCGGCCACATGGTGGTGACGACCGGCAACAAGAGCGAGATGGCCGTCGGCTATGCCACGCTGTATGGCGATATGTGCGGCGGCTACAATGCGCTGAAGGATTTCTACAAGACCGAAGTGTTCGAACTGGCCAAGTGGCGCAATACAGCCGTGCCAAAGGGCGCGCTGGGCCCCGGCGGCGAAGTCATCCCGGAACGGATCATCACCAAGCCGCCCTCGGCAGAGCTGCGCGAGGACCAGAAGGATGAAGACTCCCTGCCGCCCTATGACGTGCTGGATGACATTCTGCGCGGGCTGGTGGACCAGGAAGAGCCAATCGAGGCCATTCTGGCGCGCGGGCATGACCGGGCGCTGGTCAAAAGGATCGAGCATCTGCTCTACATCGCGGAATACAAGCGCCGCCAGGCCCCGCCGGGCGTGAAAGTCGGCGGCAAGAATTTTGGCCGCGACCGGCGCTATCCGATCACGAACCGCTTCCGGGACAATTGAGGGCCGAGGCGCTGTTGCGGGTCAGGCCTGCTCCTTTTCGGGGCTATTCCTGATCCGGCAGTGCGGCCTCTGGCTCGATGCCCTCATAGGCCGCTGCCATGGCCGCTGCGCCGGCGCGCACCTCTGCCACATCATCGGGCGCGATGTCTGACGCCTCGCCATAGCCCATGATCGGAGACGCCACGACACCCGGCAAGTCTACCATGGTGGCATAGAGCAGCCAGGCGCGGCTGCCATCCTCGCAAGCGACATTGACCCATTGGTCTTCTGTCGGCGCTGGCAGGCTGGCGATATCGCTGATCTCGCGCAGCTCGGCCTCGTTGATGTCATACTCCTCGCCACCGAAGGAGACGATGGTGAACCCCTCCCCCAGATAGCGCAGATAGGTCAGCTGGTCGCCGGCCTTCAGATCCAGCGTCTTGATGCCGGTATCGGAGACATATTCGATGGACGCATCCTGAGAGAGTGTCACCGGAAAGGTCTTCGTGGCGACGAAGAAGTCGAGATCGTCCTGCTCCACCCGGTCGCGGTTCCACAACTGGTAGTTGGCGTATTGCGGCAGCGCGCATTCCAGATCTACCGGCACGCTGGAATTCGGCTGTGACCAGCCATTCACGACAACGCCCGGGTCCAGCACGGCAAACCCGGCCGGATATTCGCCCGGCCAGCCGGGGCTGACATACCATCCCTCGCCATAGCCGGAGACGGCCTGATAGTCCGTCTCGACATCCGATTTCGCAATTTCTGCAGGTGTTTCAATGGGTTCGGGGGCTTCCACCACCGTCACATCTGTTTCGATCGGCTCTTCAGCCCGTTCCCCACAGGCCGCAAGCAGCCCCGCTGCAGCCAAAATCCAGCCCCGTTTCATCCACATCTCCTAGATGGCGACTCACCTGCCCGTCTCACATTATCATAAACAATAGCAACAATGTGGCATCCCTCCCTTGGCTTTTTCCGCAATTTGATGTCGAAAGCGCCTTAAGAGACACAGGTTTGACCCCATGACTGCACCGATTGTTCGTTTTGCCCCTTCGCCCACCGGCCGTCTGCACGTCGGAAATGTGCGTACCGCACTGATCAACTGGCTGTATGCCAAGGGTCAGCAGGGCAAGTTCATCCTGCGCATCGACGATACCGACACAGAACGCTCCACAAAGGAGTATGAAGATGCGCTGAAGGTGGATCTCGAATGGCTGGGCCTGGTCTGGGCCGATACGTTCAACCAGTCCGACCGGTTTGGCGAATATGACGCAGCCGCCGAAAAGCTGCGCGGAATGGGCCTGCTCTATCCCTGCTTTGAGTCCGCTGACGAGCTAGAGCGCAAGCGCAAGATCGCCCTCTCCCGCGGTCGCCCGCCGGTTTATGACCGCGCGGCGCTGGACCTCAGCGATGAGGAGAAGGCCAAGCTGGAAGCCGAAGGCCGCAAGCCGCACTGGCGCTTCAAGCTGTCGGGCGAGCGCGTCGAGTGGAACGACCTTGTGCGCGGCCCGCAAAGCATCGACACGTCCAGCCTGTCGGACCCGATCCTGATCCGCGAGGATGGCTCTTACCTCTACACCCTCCCCTCTGTGGTGGATGATATCGAAGCCGGCATTACGCATGTCGTGCGCGGGGAAGACCACGTCACCAATTCCGGCGCGCAGATCGAGATCTTCAAGGCACTTGGCGGCACGGCGCCGGACATGGCGCACACGCCGCTGCTGATCGGCGCGGATGGCCAGGGCCTGTCGAAACGGCTCGGCTCACTCTCCATGGGCGAGCTGCGCGCGCAGGGCTATGAGCCGATGGCGGTCTGCAGCCTGCTGGCAAAGATCGGCACGTCCGACAATGTCGAGGCGCGCGAGACGCTGGACCAGCTGGTCGAGGAATTCAGCTTTGACAAGATCGGCCGCGCCCCGGCGCGTTTTGACGAGGCCGAGCTGCTGGCCGTCAACGCCACGCTGCTGCACGCCCTGCCCTTTGAGGCGGTGAAGGATCGCCTCGCAGCGGTTGACCCGCGCGCCGCCGATGAAGCCTTCTGGACCGTGGTGCGCGCGAACTGCTCCCTGCTGCCGGACGTCGCCGCATGGGTGGAGACCGTGTTCGGCACGATCACCCCGGTGATTGATGATGAGGACAAGGAGTTCGTCACCACAGCCGCCGGTCTGCTGCCGGAGGGGGAGCTGACGGGCGAGACCTGGAGCCAATGGGCCAATGCCGTGAAGGCAGAGACCGGACGCAAGGGCCGCGGCCTGTTCATGACTCTGCGCAAGGCGCTGACCGGCCAGGACCACGGCCCCGACATGGGCGCCCTTCTGCCCCTGATCGGTCGTGAGCGGGCGCTGGAGCGTCTGCAGGGCTAGGTCATAAACCGCACCGGAATGAATTTGGACGGTTAAGCCCCTGATTTCCTCTGCGTTTTCATTTTTTAGAACAAAGTCGGAACTTTTTCCTTTCCAAAAGATGAATATTCTGCTTATGTTCTCATATTGAAGAACACGCGGAACACCGGGCCCCAGCCCCGAAATCTTGAGGAGTTGCACAATGGTACAATTGGTCATCAAGGGATGTGAGTTTGACCCGGCCCATGCGAAGGATGTTGTCTTCGGAGACGGTTTCCGCATGGAACTGGACCAGGCCATCGAGCTGGCCATGGGCGGCATTGAGTTCTGGGCCGCGGAAGCAGACGGCTCTGCCGCAAAGGTCAGTGTCGAGAAGAATGAATATGGCGAGCTGATCCTCAAGACCGAGGCGAGCGCCCGCGCCGCCAATCATTTCGGGGAAATCTGCGCGCCGCCAATCGTGCACCGCCGTTATCGCGCCGAAGCCCATCGCGCGCCGGTGCAGATCCATCACGGTTACGCTGTCGCAGCCTAGGTTACGCAGCGGCCCTCACCTTCCAGACGTTTCCTCCTCTGCGGTCACCACACCCAAGCCATCGGCCGCAGACAGGGTATGCCGATCTCCAAACCGGCACATCCGGGATCACACCAGCATCTGGAAGGTGGGGGTTACTCCGGGGCCCCTTGTCCCCTCACACAGGACAAGTTGTTTCTATCCCCTCTTTGACCAGACTCATGTTGAGCCCACATTCATGCTAAGCGAAGTTCAGGCATGGGCGGGACGAGAGATTTACTCCGCCTCAAGCGTAACCAGAACATCCCCTTCGGCGACCTGATCGCCCGTGGCGGCCTCGACGGACTCCACGATGCCGTCGCGCGGGGCGGCCAGGCTGTGCTCCATCTTCATGGCTTCCATCACGGCCACCGCATCGCCCTTGGCCACAGTGTCGCCCGGCTTCACATTCACGGCGAGCAGTTTGCCCGGCATCGGCGCGCTGACACTGTCGCCGCCCAGAACCGCTTCGACATCAGCGTCATAATCCGGCACCTCAACCAGCACTGTGTCACCGCCCGTCGTCACCGCATAGCGGCGCGGGGACAGATCCGTCACGAAGGGCAGCGGAGCCTCCGGGTCCACCTCATGCTCGGCCGGATCGAACCAGTCGGCATCCGTGTCCACAGCGACGGCCGCCTTACGCACCGCATGGGCATTGGCCCGGAAGCCATCGCGAATATCCCAGGGCATGACGGCGCCTGCATCATCCAGTTCGATATCGCATACGGCCAGAACACAGGCGTGCTGATGCGCGCCGGGCGGCTGGGTCAGGGCTTCGCCCTGCTCGGCAATCCAGTTCACATGATGCGTCCCCGTGCGAAAGGCATCAGACAGCGCGCAGCGGCGCAGGAAGCCGGTATTCGATGGCACACCAGCCAGCTGTGTGTGCGACAGGGCCTCCGTCAACTGATCAATCGCCTCATCCCGCGTCTCGCCGGACACGATCAATTTGGCGATCATGGAATCATAATTGGACGGGACACGATCGCCCGTTTCAAAGCCCGCATCCCAACGAATGATCTCGCCATCGACCGGCTCCAGCAGGCCGAACTCCAGGATCAGGCCCGCGCCGGGGCGGAACCCGTCGGCGGGGTCTTCGGCGCAAATCCGCGCCTCAATGGCATGGCCTATCAGAGGGATGTCTGCCTGGCTGAGCGGCAGCTCCCCGCCGCTCGCGACCAGCAATTGCCAGGCGACCAGATCCTGCCCGGTGATCATCTCGGTCACCGGATGCTCCACTTGAAGACGGGTGTTCATTTCAAGGAACCAGAACGTGTCTTTGGCCAGAGGCATTGATCCGTCCACGATGAATTCCACCGTGCCAGCACCCTCATAGCCGACCGCCTGAGCCAGCCGGACGGCGGCGTCTGTCATCGCGGCGCGCACCTCTTCCGGCATGCCGGGGGCGGGCGCTTCCTCGATCACTTTCTGACGGCGGCGCTGTAGCGAACAGTCGCGTTCATACAGATGGACAACATTGCCATGCGAGTCACCGAATACCTGCACCTCGATATGGCGCGGCTGCTGGACCAGTTTTTCCAGCATCACGCGACCATCGCCAAAGGCGCTTTCGGCCTCGCGCACGGCGCTTTCCAGTTCGGCCTTCAACTCCGCCGCCTTGGAGACAAGGCGAATGCCGCGTCCCCCTCCCCCGGCCACGGCCTTGATTAGCAGCGGGAAACCGATCTCCTTGGCCGCCTTGGTGAGTGTTTCGGCATCTTGCGCCTCGCCGCGATAGCCGGGCAGCACGGGCACACCGGCCTCCTCGGCAATGCGCTTGGCCTCATCCTTGGGCCCCATGGATCGGATCGCCTTGGGCGACGGACCGACCCAGATGAGCCCCGCATTGCGCACATCCTCGGCAAAGTCGGCATTCTCGGACAGGAAGCCATAGCCCGGATGGATCGCATCCGCGCCGACAGCACTGGCCGCCGCAATGATGGTCTCGCCCTTCAGATAACTTTCCGGCGCTGGCGCAGGACCGATATGCACGGCCTCATCGGCCTCTCGCACATGCTTGGCGCGCGCATCGGCATCGGAATAGACCGCGACGGTCGCGATGCCCAGCTCCCGGCATGTTTCAAAGATGCGGCAGGCGATCTCGCCCCGGTTCGCGACGAGCAGCTTCTGGATCTTCATCTGAGGGCCCTCCCGGCACCCGGCGCGCGCCTTTGTGAATGGCGGCGACCAGGACAAAACTTATGATCATAAGCAGATACCACGAACCGAGTTTTGATAAAGAGACCATGTGCCAGCCATGTTCTTGCCCGGGATAGGCCCAGGCGCGGGCGAATGTTCCAAGATTTTCGGCAAACCAGATAAAAAGCGCCACCAACAGGAAGCCGATCACGAGCGGCATTGGCCTTTGCGTCTCGTCGGCGCGAAACCAGATGAGGCACGGGCCATAAATCAGCGCCGTCGCGATGAAGAGCGCGATCCGGACATCCGGCAGCCAGTGATGGGCAAAGAAATTCACATAGATCGCCGCAGCCAGCACGCCCTGCAGCCAGAGGGGTGGAAAGCGGTCAAACTGGAAATCGAAGATGCGCCATACGCGCGCGATGTAGGAGCCAACGGCCGCATACATGAAGCCGGTAAACAGCGGCACCGCGCCGATGCGCAGCAGGCTCGCCTCCGGATAGATCCAGCTGCCATGGGCTGTCTTGAACAGTTCCATCACCGTGCCGACAATGTGGAAAACGAAGATGATCTTCGCCTCTTCCCAGGTCTCCAGCCCGGTCCAGAGCATCATGATCTGAATGCCAACCGCGCCAAGGACAAGGACGTCATAGCGCGCCAGGGGGGCCGCGTCCGGATACCAGAGGAAGGTTCCCAGCAAGAGGCCCAGCATCAGCCCGCCGAACAGACAGGCCCATCCCTGTTTGATGCCGAAGGTGACAAATTCGAACGCAGCCTGGCTCCACGGCCCTTTGACGAACCGCGCATGCAGGGCCGCGCGGGCCGCATGGAGATAGGTCCGGGCTCGGGCAGAGGTGGGTCCTGTTCGTGTCATGCAGCCTCTATCGCCTCCGATCACGGCGCCAATACGGCCAGCCAAGGGCGTGCGCCGGGCCCAGGGGGCTATTTTCCGGCTTTGCCCCAACCCATTACC
Organism: Hyphomonas beringensis; assembly: GCF_000682755.1. Lineage (GTDB taxonomy): Bacteria > Pseudomonadota > Alphaproteobacteria > Caulobacterales > Hyphomonadaceae > Hyphomonas > Hyphomonas beringensis. Next base: position 57,996 of record NZ_AWFF01000043.1, on the reverse strand, counting down.
TGTCGTAAGGGTTAATACAGAGAAACCAAGGGGAGTGATCTCATGGCCTATGCTTCAGGTGTGCGGCTCAGCAGTGTCGCAGGCATCGTGGGCGCCGTTGTCGGCGGATATATCGGCTATACGCAGGCGCAGGATGTCAGCAATCTTGAGCCCGTCACGGCCGCCATCATTCTGGGTGCCATCGGCATGGTTGCCGGCAGCGCAGGCGCCTTCATCCTGAAGTCCCTGTTACAGTTTGCGATCTATATCCTGTTATTCGGCGTGGTCGCCTATGTGTTCCAGAACCAGATAGAATCCCTCACCGGCATCAATCCGGTGGACGCAACCATGCACTTTCTGAGGGATATGGGCATTCCCGTTTAGGGAGCGCCCATCCCCACTTTCAGCGCCTAGCGGTTCCAGCCCGGCTTGCGCTTTTCGAGGAAGGCTGTGACGCCTTCTTTGCCCTCATCCGAAGCACGGCGGGCAGCAATGCGCCGGGATGTCTCGTGGCTGACCTCGCGGTCAATGAACACGCCGGCGACATCGCGCACCAATTCCTTGGCATCCGCAATCGCGCCGGGCGCGGCGGAGAAGACAAGATTGGCGAGATGCTCTTCCATGGCGAGCATGGCCTTCTCGTCCTCGACCACATATTGGACGAGGCCGATCTTCTCGGCATAGTCAGCGTCAAAGGTCTCAGCCGTCACGAACAGGGCCCGGGCCGTGCGAGCCCCGATAGCCTCAATGACAAAGGGGCTGATGGTCGCCGGGGTGAGGCCGAGCCGCACTTCAGAGAAGCGGAACTTGGTGTCCTTCATGGCAACGGCCACATCGCACGCAGCCACCAGACCGGCCCCGCCGCCCATGGCAGCGCCGCGTACCAGCGCCAGCGTCATCTGCGGCATCTCGTAAAGGGCGCGCAGCATCTCTGCCAGATTCATGGCGTCGCGCTCATTATCGCTCTGCGTGTGAACTTCTGCGGCCAGCTTCATCCAGTTGAGGTCAGCGCCCGCCGAGAAGCTCTGGCCGTTGCCGCGCAGGATCATCATGCGGATGGTGCGCTGGTCGGCGATGGATTTGAAAGCATCTGTCAGCTCGGCAATCAGCTCCGCATTAAAGGCATTGTGTACATCCGGCCGGTTCAGTGTGACGACCGCGAGGCCTTCCTGCGTCATCTCAAGCTGGATCAGATCATATTCGGCATCACGCATGGATTTCATTCCTGTACATTACTGGCTGCCACCTTGCGGTAGTGGCTGGAGGGACGCAAGGCGCGTCTCTCTACAACATGCCACAGCATAAAACTGGCCCCCACTACAAGAAGCGCAGACAGCGCGAAGCCGCCAACCAGGCCCGCGCCCGCGAACACACCAACCGCCACCAGTCCCTGCAAGATGGGGAAATGCGTGATGTAGACGCCATAGCTGATATCCCCATATCGTGCTGCGTTCAGAGATGGCCCCGGCAGGAAGGCGACCGACGCGATCAGCCCTGTCAGCCCTACAGCCCGCAACGGCTGCAGCATGGGGCTGAGCTCGCTCGCCGCAAACAGGAGTGCCCCGATCCCCCCGTAAAGGATCGGCCGGGCCTTCGCATTATCCCACAAATACCGCAGCGCAATTCCGCTGGCGAAAAAGGCCATCTGCCCGGGCAGCTGGCGGGCGACCTCTGGCGCCAGCGGATGATCCAGAAAAACCGGAACGCACATCCGCCAGGCCTCCCCTACCATGTAGAGTGCAAGCAGGCCGAGCCAGCGCCACCGCCCCATGGCTTTCAGAAACACTGCGATCAGCGGCAGAGCGAGATAGAACATGACCTCGATCTTGAGGGTCCACAGCGCCCCATTCACTTCCGTAAAGCGATTGCCCTCGAACAGGCCCGGCAGTGTGGGAGACAGGAAATTGAGGAAGACGAGATTGGCGGCCAGGTATTTACCCACCCCCATCACATCGCCGGTCAAAACCAGGCTGACCAGGGCCGGAACAAGAACCACGACAGCATAGGCCGGATAGAGCCGCCGGATGCGCTTGCCTGCATAGTCAGCCAGGCTGGCAGAGCGGAACAAAGACCCGGCAACCAGCGCGCCGGAAACGATGAAAAAGCCCTGGATGGCAATTTCAGCTGCCTCAGCGAAGCTTCTTTCCAGACCCCTCCACGGCATCAACGCGCTCAGCGCAATGGCGTGGTAGACAAAAACGGTCGAGGCCAGACCAAGGCGTATGAAATCGAATCTGTTGGGTGCCATGCCCTGCCCTTTTGAGTTGCAGGGTGCATACCGTCGCGTGGCCGAGTCGAGAAGAGGCGAATGCCTGCCGCCTCATTCCCCCTGCCAGCGATAGAGGCGGCCGCCATTACGCTTTTCGCCTGTGTCCTCGACGCCGGGGAATTTGCCAGCCCGCACGGCCTCAAGGAAATCGCGGCCCTTGCGGACCTTGTCTCCGATATAGAGCTGGTCCCATTCGGGCCCGTAAATTTCAGGAAAGTGAAACGTGCCGGGGTCTTGCCGCGCGATACGTTTCTGCAGGCGGGTGATCTCTCTATCGTCCATCCTTTTCAAGGTGAGGTATCCGGCGCAGCAATCAAGAAGCGGTCAGGAAAAAGGGGGCTCGCAGGACCGGCGAGCCCCCCATTCGGAAGACAGAGCAGGCAGACTACCAATCAGGCGTCGATACCCTGCTCGCTTCCTTGGGCCCGGACTGTCCCCGCCATGCGTCAAGAGCTTTGGCAAGTTCCTCTTCGGAGACAGTCCCGTTCGAATTGAGGTCCAGCTTGGTGAACTTTGCTTTTGCTTCAGCCTCGCTGGCCATGCCCGCGTTGGCTTTGTAGCTCACAAACTCATCCTCAGTGATCAGACCATCATCATCCAGGTCCAGCAATGAGAAGTCAGGCATTTCGCCTGCATGGCCCATCAGGGCCGTCGACATGGCTGCGGTGACAAGAAAGCTGGTGCGCATGATCATCTCCGAACTCCTTTGACGTTTCCGGCCGCTGACCAGAGCGGCCATGCTCAATGTACGCCGGAAGTCCGGTAATGATGCGTGAAAAGGGGTTCACGAACGAATTGTAATAATTGCGCCAGCCAGCGCTCCCTACATACGGAAGACGCCGAACCCACGGTCTGGGAACGGAGCGTTGAGGCTGGCCGAAAGGGCTAGCCCCAGAACGCGGCGCGTGTCTGACGGGGCAATGATGCCATCATCCCAGAGCCGCGCAGTCGAGAAGTAAGGCGAACCTTCGGCCTCATAGAGATCCCGGATCGGCTGTTTGAAGCCCTCTTCCTCGTCAGCGGACCACTCCCCGCCCTTGCGCTCAATACCGTCGCGCTTGACGGTGGCGAGCACGCTGGCAGCCTGCTCTCCCCCCATGACGGAAATACGCGCATTCGGCCACATGAACAGGAAGCGGGGGGAATAGGCCCGGCCGCACATGCCGTAATTTCCTGCGCCGAAGCTGCCGCCGGTTACCACCGTGAATTTCGGCACGCTGGCGGTAGCGACGGCGGTCACCATCTTGGCGCCGTCCTTGGCGATGCCGCCGGCCTCATATTTCGAGCCGACCATAAAGCCGGTTATATTCTGCAGGAAGACAAGCGGAATGCGGCGCTGGTCTGCCAGTTCAATGAAGTGCGCCGCCTTCTGGGCGCTTTCGGAAAACAGGATGCCATTATTGGCGAGGATCGCGACCGGCATGCCGTAAAGGCGTGCAAAGCCGCACACAATGGTTTCGCCATAGAGCTTTTTGAACTCATGGAATTCAGACCCGTCGACGAGTCGCGCGATCACTTCGCGGGCATCATAAGGCTCTCGCACATCCTGCGGCACAAGACCGTTCAGTTCTGCCGGGTCGTAAAGCGGCTCGGCTGGCTCGGTCAGCTCAAAGGGCTGTGGCTTCGGGGTTGCCAGTGTGCGGACGATAGAGCGCACGATGGCCAGCGCATGGGCGTCATGGGCGGCATAATGGTCTGCCACACCAGACTGGCGGGCATGCACGTCCGCGCCGCCAAGGTCTTCGGCGGAGATCACCTCCCCTGTCGCCGCTTTCACCAGCGGAGGGCCACCGAGAAAGATGGTGCCCTGCTTGCGCACGATGACCGTCTCGTCGCTCATGGCCGGCACATAGGCGCCGCCTGCCGTGCAGCTGCCCATGACAGACGCGATCTGGGGGATGCCCTTCGCGCTCATCTGCGCCTGATTGTAGAAGATGCGGCCGAAATGCTCGCGGTCCGGGAAGACTTCGGACTGGTGCGGCAGGTTCGCGCCGCCGCTATCGACCAGATAGATGCAGGGCAGATGGTTCTCCAGCGCGATTTCCTGCGCGCGGAGGTGCTTCTTCACCGTCATCGGGAAATAGGCGCCGCCCTTCACTGTCGCATCATTGCAGACGATCAGGCACTCGCGGCCCTCGACACGGCCGATGCCGGTGATCAGGCCCGCGCCGGGGGCGTCATTGTCGTACATGCCATTGGCGGCCAGCGCGCCGATCTCCAGAAAGGCACTGCCCGGGTCCAGGAGGCGCTCGACCCGCTCACGCGGCAGCAGCTTGCCCCGCTCGACATGGCGCTGACGGCTCGCTTCGGGGCCACCCAGCGCGGCCTCTTCCGTCTTTGTGTGCAGTTCGGCAAGCAATGCCTCCATCGCGCTGCGATTGGCGGCAAATTTGCTACCGGATACATCAAGGCTGGATTTCAGAACCGGCATGAGGCCTCCCATTGGAATTTTAAGCCTGCTTAGCCGCATGGGCCGCACGTGTCACGCGGGCGTCACGTGAATTTGAAACAGACAAGCGAAAGACAAAGGCTATGAAAAGGATATCAGAATGGGCATGTTCTGGGACATGGGCACCGATATCACTCCCCGTCTCCAGGCGATCTCCTTTCTGAAGGATGTGCCGGGCCGCGCCATGAAGGCCGCCGGCAAGGAAACCACCTGGTTTTCAATTCCCGCAGGCAAGCCGCTCTTCCTGGCAGGCGAACCAGCTGACACGCTGTATTTCGTCATGTCCGGCACGCTGGGCATCTTCCGGCAAGGCCCGCACGGCAAGACGGAATTCATCGGACATATCCGGTCCGGTGAGCCTGCAGGCGAAATGTCTCTCTTCCAGGGCGGCATCGACCTGACCGGCGACGGCCTGCCGAATGATGCCCCGCATAACAGTTCCGTCTATGCCATCCGCGATACCGAACTCGTCGGCGTCTCCCGCAAGGGCTGGGACCGGATGGTGCGCGCGGAGCCGGAATTGCTGGAATCGATGATTCGCATCATCATCACGCGGCTGGGCAAGCCAATGGAGCGAGTGGCGGGCGCTGCGCCGAAAGTCTTCGCGCTGGTGGCCACCTCCCCCACGATTGATCTCTCCTTGCGGGCGCGCGCCCTGAAACAGGCCTGCGACCGGCTCGGCAAGAAATGCATTGTCGTCACCAATCGCCAGGGGGATGGCAAACCGGCCGCCTATTTTGACGAGTTGGAGAAGACGCATGATGTGGTCATCCTCGTCTCGACGATTGGCGACAGTGCCTGGTATCGCCTGTCGACGCGGCAGGCTGACCGGATCTGGGTGGTCGGCCGGGCAGATGCGCACCCCTCCCATCCGCTGATGCCGGATGATGAATCCCCGGCCCGCGCCCTGAAACTGGTCGATGTCATACTGCTGCACCATGCAGAGGATCGTCCCGGTGCCCCGGCCAGCCGCTGGCTGTCTGCTGCGGGCGCCAGCCGCATCTTCCACTGGAGCGGCATGGAGGGTGAAGACTGCAACCGCCTGGCGCGCATCATGTGCGGCGTGTCCGTCGGCGTGATCCTGTCCGGCGGCGGCGCGCGGGCCTATTCACATATCGGCGTCGTAAAAGCATTGAGAGAACTGGGCATCCCTATCGACTTTGCCGGCGGGGCGTCCATGGGCTCAGTCGTCGCGGCCTGCGTGGCGATGGGCTGGAGCGATGAGGAAATCGAACAGCGCATCCGCAAGGCCTTTGTCGATTCCAATCCGTTGGGGGACTATCACCTGCCCGTTGTCGGCATGGTGAAGGGCGCGCGCGTCAACCATCGCCTGAAGGAGCATTTCGGCGAAGTGGATATCTGCGACCTGAAAGTGCCCTTCTTCTGTACCTCCACCAATCTGACCTCCGGCAGCTCGCGCATTCACCGCACGGGTCTGCTGCGCGAGGCCCTGCGTGCGACGATCTCCCTGCCCGGTATCCTGCCGCCAGTCGTGGACGGCAAGGATGTGCTGGTCGATGGCGCGGTGCTGAACAATTTCCCGGCCGATGTGATGCGCGATCTGCACCGCGGCCTCGTCATCGGATCCGACGTGACCCGCCAGCCGGAAAATATGGATGTCGAAGAGTTCGCCAACCCGCCCGGCTTCTTCCAGTGGGTGTTCAAGAACGGGTTCTCCAGCGCGCCGCCGATTGCCGGCCTGCTGATGCGCGCGGCAACCATCCGTGCAGATACACAATTCGGCCACGACATGACGGATGTGCTGATCCTGCCCGACATGGCCGATGTGCAGTTGCGTGACTGGAAGATCTATGAAGAGACCGTCCAGGCTGGCTATGAGGCGACGATCAACGCCCTGAAGGACAAGAACATCAAGGCGATCAGCGGCGCAGCCTGAGCGCTACGCCGTCTCGCCGAAGAGTTCGCGGCCGATCAGCCAGCGGCGGATTTCGGATGTCCCTGCCCCAATCTCGTAGAGCTTGGCGTCGCGCAGAAGGCGCCCGGTCGGGTATTCGTTGATATAGCCATTGCCGCCGAGGATCTGGATCGCATCCAGCGCCAGCTTCGTCGCGGTTTCAGCCGCGTACAGAATGGCCCCTGCAGCATCCTTGCGGGTCGTCTCGCCCCGGTCGCAGGATTTGGCGACGGCATAGACATAGGCCTTGGCCGCGTTCATCTGGACATACATGTCGGCGACCTTGCCCTGGATCAGCTGAAACTCACCGATCGACTGGCCGAATTGTTTGCGGTCGTGGATGTACGGGATCACGACGTCCATACAGGCCTGCATGATACCGGTCGGACCAGCAGACAGAACGGCGCGCTCATAGTCGAGGCCGCTCATCAGGACACGGGCCCCGCCATTCAGCGGCCCCATGATATTCTCTTCCGGCACTTCGCAGTCTTCGAACACAAGCTCGCCGGTTTCCGACCCGCGCATGCCCAGCTTGTCGAGCTTCTGCGCGACGGAGAAACCTTTCATGTCACGCTCAATCAGGAAGGCGGTGATGCCTTTTGATCCGGCATCCGGCTCTGTCTTGGCATAGACGACCAGCGTGTCGGCATCCGGCGCATTGGTGATCCACATCTTGGTGCCGTTCAGCACATAGCGGTCACCTTTTTTCTCGGCGCGCAGCTTCATGGACACGACGTCAGAGCCGGCCCCGCTTTCGCTCATCGCGAGCGAGCCGAGATGCTCCCCGCTCATCAGCTTTGGCAGGTAACGGGCCTTCTGGTCGTCACTGCCCCAGCGGCGGATCTGGTTCACACAGAGATTCGAATGCGCGCCATAGGAGAGGCCCACGGACGCAGACGCGCGGGAGATTTCCTCCATCGCGACGACATGCTCAAGATAGCCGAGGCCCGTTCCGCCCCATTCTTCTTCAACCGTGATGCCCAGCAGGCCCAGCTCACCCATCTTGGGCAACAGGTCTCGCGGGAAGGTATCCGTCCGGTCGATTTCAGCGGCGCGCGGCGCGATTTCGTTTTGGGCAAAACTTGCCACAGTTTCACGGATCATGTCGGCAGTTTCGCCGAGATCGAAGTTCAAAGTGGGATATGTGTTCGGAATCATGGCCCTGCCCTAGCAAGGCTTTCCCGCCCTGTCAGCCTATTCTTGTTCTGCCAGCATACGATAGAGGTAGTAGACGGACACGAAAAGCAGAAAGCCGCTGCCGAGCGCAATCAATGGCCCAGCATAGGATTGCGTCGCAGCCTGACCCATATGGTTTGCGGCTGTGCCAACGAACCGGCGCATCCCCTCATAGAGTCCAACCATGCCAAGACCGGCCAGCAAGGCAAACGGCACCCAGCGCAGATTGCCTTGCCCCTTGTCGAACCCAAGCGGGCGATCATCCAGGGGTGGCTCTGCCTTGGCCGGGTCAACATAGATCGGGGCCAGATCATCAATCAGGCGGCGGTCTGTTTCCGGCAGGCGCAAAGGCTCCAGGCTGAGGGAGGCATCGAACTCAGGCGCGGATTGGCGGGCCTGGCGGTGGCGCTCTGACATGGAAGCAGGCGGCGGCGCTTCATTCGTCCCCTCCGGATCTGCCAGAGCAGACACGGCGCGGGTGATCTCATCCACGGTCGGATCGCCGCTTTCCTGTTCCGCCTGCTCGCCTGAGGCGCGCGAGGCATTCTCACCCAGGATACGCGTCAGGCGCTCGGCCACGGCGCGGGCAGCGGCTTGCGGCGCAGTCTCCCGATCAGCCGGGCGCGCAGCGCGCAAACGGTCAGCTTCCGTGCGGGCCTCAACTATGATCGGCTTTTCCCGCGGCATGGCCACGCCGGAATGCGGGTCGCGCTCCGGACGCACCAGCGCGCCTGGAATGGCAACCGGCCCGCCAGACTGGGACAGGAAGAGCGCAATTTCGGCGGCCCGGCGACGCGCCAGCGCATCAATAATGCGGGCCTGGCCATCAACGCTGCCCCGGCGCCAGCTCATCATCGCTTCGCTTGCCAGAATGCGGTCGCCCGAATTGAGAAAAGCCAGCACATCAGACGACTCGAAAGCCTCTGACCCGATATTGAAGACAAAGGAGGCCAGCGCATCGAATTCGTTCTGGCTGAGCGGTGTGAACACGCAGGTGTACAGCACGTCTTCGACCTGTTTGAGATCATGGAAACGCAGGATCAGCTCGGCATCAAAGGCACCGACGGTCAGGCCGGCGCGTGCGGTTTCGGTATGGCCATAGCCGATCAGCCAGCGTCCGTCCGGCAGGCGGCTGGCGCGCGCACGGAAGCCTTCGAAGCTCTTGATAAGCTCGACCCCCTTATCTGATGTGCGCATTTGCCGGGCCATGCAGCGGCATCCCATTTTGAAACACTTGGACTTTTAACTACCTGCCAGTGCTGCAAAACTCGCGCCCATTCACCCGAGGGGCGAGAAACAGCGAAAAAAACGCCTGTTTACAACAGGACGATCGTGGCAAGCCCGAGAAAACTGAAGAAGGCCATCACATCTGTCAGCGTCAGCACGAAGACGGACGAGGCGACCGCAGGGTCTGCCCCAAGACGCTTCAGCCCCAGGGGCACGAGAATGCCGGAGAAGCCCGCCCAGATGAATGTCGCGAGCATCGCCGCCCCCATCACAAGCGCCAGTTCGATATCACGGAACCAGACCAGCGAAATCAGCCCGACCCCCACCGCGAAAATCAGGCCATTAACCAGCGCACTGGTCACTTCGCGCCAGACCGCGCGACGGGCTGCGTCACCATCCAGCTGACGCTCAGCAATCGCGCGCACGGCAACGGCCAGGCCCTGACTGCCGGCATTGCCACCCAGCGCCGCCACAACCGGCATCAGGACAGCCAATGCCACAATCTGGGCAATCGTCGCCTCAAACAGCGAAATGATGGCAGACGAGATGAAGGCCGTGAACAGATTGACGCCCAGCCACGGGGCGCGGGCCTTCACAGTATCCCATACCGTGTCCGCGCCATCGGCCGAGTTCACGTTCAAAAGAGAGAGCAGGTCTTCGGCGTTTTCTTCCTGCATGACATCGACCATGTCATCGACGGTGATCATACCGACAAGACGGCCGCCATCATCGGTCACCGGCGCAGAGGCCAGTGAGTATTTTCGGAACTGGAAGGCCACCTCTTCCTGGTCCATCTCCGGCTTCAGGGTGGAGAGCGGATCTTCCATAATGTCTGACAGCTGCACATCACGAGGGGTGCGCAGCAAGGTGGCCAGCGAGACCGTCCCCAGCAGGCGGTGGCCCGGATCGGTCACGTAGAGTTCGTAGAAAACTTCCGGCAGTTCTTCGCCCAAAGCCCGGGCGTGGTCGATGGCATGGCCAACGGTCCAGTATTCCGGCGCGGCGACGAATTCCGTCTGCATGAGACGGCCGGCCGTTTCCTCTTCATAGGAGAGGCCGCGCTCCAGCTGAGCCCGGTCAATCGGCGCCAGGTCTTCCAGGATGCGCTCGCGGCGTTCATCCTCAAGGTCTTCCAGAATGGTCGTCGCATCATCTGAATCGAGTTCATCGAGCGCACTGGCCACGGCCGCGTCCGGCAGAACCTCAACGGCCTCTTCCCGATAGGAATCGCGCAGCTCGATCAGGATGTCGGCGGGCAATTCTCCGCCGAGCAGCTCAACGGCCTCGGAGAAGGTGTCAAAGGACAGCGCTTCCAGAAGGTCTGCGGCATCCGCAGGGTGCATGCGCTGAAGTGTGCGCGCCAGCCAGCGCGTATCGCGCTCATCGACCGCATCGATGAGATCGTCCAGCAGGACCGGATCGACATTCGGCGTCTCGGCGGCCTGCGTCGGCTGGGTGGGCGTTTCAGTCATGGCGCTCTCTTGCCGGGCTACAGCCAATGCGGCAAGGCCCGATTACGTTGACCTAGCAGGGATTCGCGCGAATCTCACAGGGCTTCCACAAGGCAGGCGGACCGGGGTGGAAATTGGCGCCCCTCCCCGCTCAGGCCTGACCGCATTAGCGGAGCGCGTTCAGACCGGCCTTCAGATGGTTCCGGCCTTCTTCCCCCAGTCGGGCTTCGGTGCGGTCCTGCACCTCCTGCCAAAGCGGATAGGCCTCTTCCAGACGGCGTACCCCCAATGTGGTCAGCAGCAAGCGGCGACGGCGGCCTTCGCTCTCTTCCCCTCGGAAGATGAGGCCAGCCTTCTCCAGAGGCTTCAGGTTTCGCGACAGCGTTGTGCGATCCAGCGCCAGCAGGTCCGCCAGTTCGGAGATGGAGTCAGGCTCGTAACGACCGACTGCATTGAGCAGGCCGAACTGCGTCACTGTCAGGCCGACAGGACGCAGCGCGTCATCATATTCCCGGGTAATGCGGCGTGCAGCCCGCAGCAGACGCCCGGCTGTGCAGCGTCCGGTGACATCATCATGCATCGAAGAAGTGCTCATAACGTGTAGATACATGCCCGCGCGGAAACTTCAATATGTTCAGTATTTCTAATGAAAGGAATTCCCTCTTCTATCTTGATTACGCAGTATAGTGCATATACATCATAATTGTCGTCGCTTTCGTCACTCAGGCGGTTTTCCCGTAACGCGGCGGCATCACTACCCCCGCCCGGAACCCCACACCGGGCGGGACTTTTCTTCCCAATGCAGCACGATTTTTGTCGTGCATATACACTAATGGAGTTTCTCATGCGATCCACCGTCCGCGCCTTCCTCCTCTCCGGCCTGTTCGGACTGGCAGCCATACCCGCCCTCGCCGGGCCAGACATTTACCGGGCCGGCACCAGCCCCGCCAGTGAATGCGCCGACGAACTGGCACGCACGGATGGAGCTTCCCTGCGTCTGCTGCATCTGTGCGATGAAGGCGCAGCGCAGCCGGACCTCACCGCCAAAGGCCGCGCGGCTGCCCTGGCCAATGCGGGGACGGTGCGCCTGCGCTTGGGCAATCTGGAAGAGGCCGTCATTCACCTCTCCAAAGCGCAGGATCTTGGGGCGCCAAAAGACAGCGTCATAAGCCTCAGCGCCGCCCTGATCCGGCTGGAGCGCGCCGAAGAGGCCGCAACCCTGCTGTCAGACCTGAATGGCGTCTCGCCCGACCTTATGCCCACAGCCCTGTACAATCGCGCTACGGCACAGCTGCAGCGCGATAATACAAAGGCCGCCTATCTTGATTTGCTGGAAGCCACACGCCTCGCGCCGGACTACGCCCCTGCGCAAGAGCTGCTGACGCATTTTACGGTGACTCCCTATTCCGCCATGGCCGAAGCTGGAGAGGAAGAGCGAGATCCTGAAACGGACTGCGTAGCCGCAGCGCGGCGACATCAGATTGATGTTTTCAGGAAATGAATGGTGCGGTCGAGAGGACTCGAACCTCCACGGGTTGCCCCACAGCGACCTCAACGCTGCGCGTCTACCAATTCCGCCACGACCGCACATTTCTCATTCGAGGCAGACGGGCCGTATAAGGCGACACCAGCCCTTTGTGAAGCCCCGAATGTCGCCTATATGCCTCCCGTGATGCAGAAATTTCCAGACACCGAATGGGCCGTCTCTGACAGCCAGGTCCCTTACGAAGCCGCCGTCCAGTTCATGGAGGCCCGCGCCCGCGCAATTCGTGAGGATGGCGCGCCGGATCTGGTGTGGTTCCTGGAGCATCCGCCGCTCTATACGTCCGGCACCTCGGCCAAGCCTGAAGACCTGCGAGACGCCAATCGGTTCCCGGTTTTCGATGCCGGTCGTGGCGGCCAGTATACCTATCACGGCCCCGGCCAGCGTGTGGCCTATGTGATGGTCGATGTTGCCCGCCGTGGGCGCGATGTACGTGCTTTCGTGCAGAATCTGGAAGCCTGGATCATTGCTGCGCTGGGCGCCTTCAATGTCGAGTCAGGCCCCAGAGATGGCCGCGTGGGCGTCTGGGTAGACCGGACACAGGCTGGCGGCCCGCTGCGCGAAGACAAGATTGCCGCCATCGGCGTGCGCCTGAAGAAATGGGTCAGCTTCCACGGAATTTCCCTGAACGTGGAACCGGAGCTGGAGCATTTCTCCGGCATCACCCCGTGCGGCATCGCTGACCCGCGCTATGGCGTGACCAGCCTGGTGGACCTTGGCATTCCCGCCACGCTGGCGGAGGTCGATATGGCGCTGAAGGACGCGTTCGAGACGGTCTTTGAAAGTCGTCTCGTGCGGGTTGCAGCGCCACTGGAAGGCTCGGTTCAGGCCGTCGTCTGATAGGGTTTAGGTGCGGTGGACAATTTGCGCTGCTCTTCCTGGGTCAGATCACTCCCGGTGCGCAACGGGCCGACACCGCCATTCGGCAGACGCGCGACATGCAACAGGGTCCACAACATGACCGGCAGCCCAGCTAGTGCCCACAACAGAGTGGCCAGCCCCATGCCCCCGCCCAGCGCCATTTGTTTCATGGTCGGCTGCGGGCCACGGCGACCACGGGCCTGCGCTGGCTTTGGCTTAGCCTCAGCCTTGGCCTCTGTGACAGGGGCAGCATCTGCGGCCGCACTGCCCTCTTCTTTCTTCTCAACAGCTGCAGGCGCGGATTGAGCCTTCTGGGCTTCGTACCCTGTGACCCCCATCATTACACCGCCAGCAAAACCGACAAGCCCTAGAATAAGCGGAATCAACACGATCATCGCTTTCAGGGTCGAACGGTTGGCATCTGCCAGACGGCGCATATGTGCGACCCAGGAAGTGAGGGCCGTGACAATCGTGAAGACGAAAAACGGCACCAGCAGTGCAGGTATGGGCAGCGGGAAGAAACCGAGCGGTTTCCAGGCTGCGCCAAGATCGGCCCCGGCCATGCTAGCGATGGACACCGAAAAGACCGGCACGATAAACAACAGAATGCGCCCCATGAACATGAAGGTCCAGGCCCGGCTGAAATGCAGCTTGCTGGTCATGCCGAAGGGATTGAACAAGGTCTGCAGCCAGTCCATCCGTGCAGGATCATCCCGTTCATCCCGGATCCAGGGCCGGTGGTGATCGATGGGTTCAGCCATATGATGAGACGACATGGTCTTGCAGTCCTTTCAGGAACTCATGAAAACGTGTTGGCCGCGCCGCCCCTGCCCGGAGGCGGACCGTAGCGATTGCTGTCAGGGTCAGAGGGCAGCCTGCTGCCGATAAAGCCAAGCACAGCACTGCTGAGCAGGAAGCTGGCGATCAGCGTGGGCGACAGGGCGCGCGCCAGGATAGACTGGTTTTCCTGCATGAAGGCCTCGGCACTGGAGGAATCTCCGCTCATCACATAGCCGAAGAACTCCATGTACATTTCATAGGCGTGCGGCGTCAGCATGGGCAGCAGCACCATGGTGACGATGGTGTTCACAACAATGTAGCCGAGCAGGAACAAGAGGTAGAGCCAGCCGGATTGCCCGGCATCGTGCAGGCGCTTCGAGAAGACGCAAACATACATGTAGATAAAGCCCAGGGATATCAGGCCGAAGACCGGCGAGATGAAGACTTCCCCCAGTTGCATCAGCATGTAGCCGCCCGTCAGCAGGATGAAGCCGCGCAGGAAAGTGCGCGGGCCAATACGGCCTTTCGGACTGAGAAGGACATGTTGTACGTCCATATTGTGCAGGTCTCCTGAGGTGCGCGCCCGGATAGGGTCATCCCCTCTCTATGTACACGTCTTATCAATAAACGATAAATGCATGCAACAAAAAAGAGCCGGGCACAGGGCCCGGCTCTGCAATCTTACCTATGTGGGGCAGATCTTAAACGAAGGTATCTGCCGCCATGCCGGGGTTTTTCGGATCAGAACCATATTTGTTCGGGCCAACCGTACCAGGGATCAGGCTAATCACAAAAACGGCAATCCCCACCAGGCTGCCAATGAACGGGATCAGTGCAGCCAGCAAAATCCAGCCCGTGATGTTCACATCATGCAGACGGCGAACTGTCAGCGCGATACCTGGGATGAGAACTGCCAAGGCGTAGAGAACAAGAACGATAAAGACCAGATAGGCCAAAGGACCGGGTCCATCACTGGAGGCCCCGATTGAGCCCAAGACGCCAGCAAGCACCATGCCCACAACCATCACTAGGAAATTGAACAATTGTACCCACCAGTATTCAGACCGGCGAGACCGTCCCTGAAAATCGGTATAACGGGCAAAGAACATTTTTACTGCGTCTGGAAAACTGACCATTCTTAAAGGTCCCCTTTAAAAAATGGGTATGGCGCAACGCCATACCCTGACCACTACAAATCTAATGATGAAATTCAGGCTGTCGGCGGACCGTACTGGTTTTCGACCGGGTCTGACTTGAACAGCCCCATGACAAATCCGACCACACCGACCGACAGGGCGGAGGCAATGATATTCGGAACAAGGCTGGCTTGGGCGATGCGGCGGGAATGCTCCATCGTGGCAGCCATCATGGCGGCAGGGTCATTGCTGGCGGCCATGTTTTCCAAATCTCGCTGCATCTCGGCCTGCATGCCAGCCACATCGACGCCAAAAAGCGGCGGCAGGATGAGGCCCGCGATAAAGGAAACAATAATGGCCAGAACAACCATGGCGACGGTCAGCCAGCCTGTTTTCCCCGCATCATGAAAGCGCTTCACATGAACGGCGATCCAGGGCCAGAACAGGAGTATCGATAGAAAGCCTATAAACGGCGAAGAATACGCCGACAGAACAGTCAAAATCACGCTGATGACCAGCAGAACGATCACGCCCTGCCAGTATGTCGACTGTGCGATGCGTCCGTTCGGACTAAAATAAAGTGCCATGACGTCCCTCCGTTGCAGGCCGGTCTTTGTAACACATGTTTCGTTCCCGGCCATGGGAATGGGGGACAAAATCTCTTTGTCCCCCACCGTTAAGGAGAGGATACCGGTATAATTCGGTTAGCAGCGGGTTAATCTGACCAGGCCGGGCCTTAGTCGAATTCGACCATGACCTCATCGGCCGCCACGCTGTCACCGGCGGCGACATTGATGGCTTTGACCGTTCCCGTGGTTTCGGCGCGAATGATGTTCTGCATCTTCATCGCCTCGACAACACAAACGGCCTCCCCTTCCTGCACGTCCTGGCCGACTTCGACATCCATCGAGACGACAAGACCAGGCATCGGAGAGATGACCAGTTTGGACATGTCCGGCTTTTCCTTTTCAGGAAGGCGGGAATGCAGGTCAGCCACTTGAGGCGTGCAGACCAAGGCGCGCAGGGCCACACCGCGGTGGCGGAAGAGATACCCTTCGGTCCGGTCTGCGAACTTCACGGCAAAGGACTGTCCATCCAGCAGGCCTTCGACCAGATGCACGCCTGGATACCAGCCGGTCACCAGCGTATGCGTCTTGCCGCCATTGATGGTGATCTCCGCTTCGCCAACATCGCCCAGTTCCAGTGTCACCGGATAGTGCTTGTCTCCCAGAATGACGACCCATTCCGAGCGCGCCTCTTCCGGCGGCGCCATGCGGCCACTTACGTCCGCCGCGCGGCGCGACAGGAAGCCATGCACATAGGCCGCGGCGCAGATAAGCTGGGTTTCCTGATCATCGGTGGGCTCAACCCCGTTGAAGCCGTCCGGGAACTCGTCCTTGATATACGCCGTCGTGATCTGGCCGGAGCGGAAGCGCGGCTCATCCATAACAGCGGCAATGAAGGGCATGTTGTCCTGAATGCCTTCAATGTGGAAACGGTCCAGCGCTTCCCCGTGCACATCCAGCGCCGTATCACGATCCTTGCCCCAGGTGATCAGCTTGGCGATCATCGGGTCATAGAACATGGAAATCTCGTCGCCTTCACGCACGCCGGAATCCATGCGCACTTCGCCCTCGCCCAGCTTGCCTTCCGGCGGCGCCTTGAAGCGCTTAAGACGGCCAATCGACGGCAGGAAGTTGCGATACGGATCTTCGGCATAGACACGGCTCTCGACGGCCCAGCCATTGATGCCGATGTCGGACTGTTTCAGTTTCAGCGTCTCGCCATAGGCGACAAGCAGCATCTGCTCGACCAGATCTACGCCGGTGATCATCTCCGTCACCGGGTGCTCCACCTGCAGGCGGGTATTCATTTCAAGGAAGTAGAAGCCCTTGTCCTTGCCGGAAGCGACGAATTCCACGGTGCCGGCGCTGTCATAGTTCACAGCCTTGGCGAGGGCCACGGCCTGCTCGCCCATCTTTTTGCGGGTTTCAGGATCGAGCAGCGGAGACGGCGCTTCCTCGATCACTTTCTGGTTCCGGCGCTGAATGGAGCATTCGCGCTCGTTCAGATAGATGCAGTTGCCATGCTTGTCGCCCAGCACCTGGATCTCGATGTGGCGCGGCTCAAGAATGAATTTCTCGATGAAGACGCGGTCATCCCCGAAGGAAGACTTCGCCTCGGCTTTCACGGCGGGGAAGCCTTCTTCGACTTCCTTGTCATTCTCGGCGATGCGGATGCCCTTGCCGCCGCCGCCGGCAGACGCCTTGATCATGACCGGATAGCCGATCTCACGGGAAATCTTGACCGCTTCCTTCGTGTCCTCGATCAGGCCCATATGACCTGGCACTGTGGACACGCCAGCTTCGGCAGCGAGTTTCTTGGAGCTGATCTTGTCGCCCATCGCTTCAATGGCGTGAGCATTTGGGCCAATCCAGCCAATGCCCTCTTCCTCAAGACGCTTGGCAAAAGCAGGGTTCTCGGACAGGAAACCAAAGCCCGGATGGATGGCTTCTGCGCCGGTTTCCTTGACCGCCGCGATGATCTTGTCGGCGACCAGATAGGATTCCGAAGCCGGCGCCGGGCCGATGTGCACGGTCTCGTCCGCCATCTCGACGGCCATCGAACCTGCATCCGCATCCGAATAAACAACGACCGTTTTGACGCCAAGGCGCCGACAGGTCTTGATTACCCGAACTGCGATTTCTCCCCGGTTGGCGATCAGAATTTTCTTAAACATACTGTCTCTAGCCCACTGCAAACTCTTTCGGACATTGCAGTAAGCCGCTCTTTTCGGGATGTCCACATTTGCCATCGAGGAAACCGTCTTGCCAATACGCCGCACTTATGTTAGTAAGCGCTCACTAAGTTAAGGATTATGCAGATGAGCCGGATCACCCTGGACCTCGACAAGCTGGTTGCCGACGGACACCTTGACCACGCGGAAGCTGAGCGCCTGTCGGGCTTCGCGCTGCCGGATCAGCGCAACACACTGCTCATCAATCTCCTCCTGATTTTCGGCGCCATCTCTGTTGCCGGGGGCACGATCGCGCTGGTTCCGAACGCCATCACAGGGCTTGTCCTGGCCATCATGTCTCTCATCGGGGCAGAAATTCTGCGCCGCAGCGCCAAGGGGCATTCCCTGAAAACTCTTTCAATGGCGCTCGTCCTGATGGGCACGCTGGGCGTTGCCGGCTGGGTCGGATGGGAGTTTCAGGACGTTGACGACGGCACGCTGCCCACCGTCATGATTGCCGTGATCATGACGGCCTCGGCCATCTGGTTCCGGTCGGCGCTCCTCGGCGCTTTCGCGGTGCTGTCGCTCGGCGCGGTGCTGGGGTCCGGCACGGGATACTGGCACGCCAGCTATGCACTGTTTGTTGAAGAACCCACGATCACCATTGTGGCCTTCGGCCTGCTGGCGGCCGGCCTGTACAAGGCGCGCTGCGTGCTCGCCGAGACCTGGCAGACCCTGCTGACCGTCTCTGCCCGTACGGCCATCTTCATGATGAATTTCGGCTTCTGGGTTGGCTCGCTGTGGGGTGATCGCATGGGTGAGCACTGGTTTGCGCCTGACCGCTGGTCGGAGCGTTCAGAGTGGCGCGACACCGCCCTGACCATTCCCGATTATGTCTTCACCATAGGCTGGGCTGGTGCCCTGATCGCTACCATCATTATGGTTCGCCGCAACAGCTTCCTGTCGATCACGTCCATCGTGTTTCTGGCGATCCATGGCTACACCCAGTATTTCGAGTATCTGGGCGCCAAACCGGAAACCCTGGTGATTGGCGGACTGGTTCTGGTCGGGCTAGCCGTGGCGGCAGCACGCTTCCTGCTGCGCCCGGGCGAAGACGAAGCTGGCAACGCCTAGCGGCGCTCCTCGGGCTCTTCTTCCAGCTCTTCAATCCGCGCTTCCAGCACACGCACCTTGGCCGTGATGGAGACGAGGAAGGCGGTCGACCAGCCAATCAACAGAAAGCCATTCATGCTCTCCGCAGCGCCCAGCATTCGCCAATCCTTGCCGATCACGACATCCCCGAACCCGACCGTCGTAAAGGCAGATGTGGAATAATAGACCGCTGTGCCGATATCCGGGAAAATGCCGAGCAGTCTGTAAACAAAAGTGTAGACCCAGATCTCAACCGAGTGCAGCGCGAACAGGCTGAACACGATGAACAGGATGGCCGCGCCCTGCCCCGCCACAGTCGTGATATTCACATGATGGACATGCCGATTGCGGATCAGCGCGGATAACCCCACCAGACCAATGAAGTGTATAAGGAAAGTAACAAAGACCAGGATCGAGGCCATAGCGAGATTCAGAAACAGCATTGGTCTCTCCCCTGATTATCCCGTTGCCACGACCAGACCAGTCGTCAGGCCGGGGGCTTCCTGATTGAGGAAGTCCACCAGAGCCCGATCTGCCTCACCTGTCTTCTCCCAGCCGAGCCGTCGGCGCAACCAGCTGCGTTTCCGGATTTGGGCCACGGCCTGGTCATTGGCGGCCTCGCTAGCCATTTGCCGCGCAAGGCTGGCCTGCTCCGGAGACAAGCTGACACCGTCAAACCAGCGGCCTTTGTTAAAACCAAGCGCCAGACAGCCAATATACTGACCGGGTCGGCTGTCGGCCGATCCCACCCAGTTCTGCCGCGCCAGGGCCTGCCGGTCACTTTCCGGATTGGGATGCGCGCGCGCCATCAGATAATTGCCGACCCCACGTGCGAAAACGCGGCTCCAGGCCGGATCATCACCCGCATGACCCAGCCGATCATTCGTGCGCAGCAACACGGCCGCCTCAGCATGGCTGACCCAGGGCGTTCCGCCCTTGTCTCCCATCGCCAGCACCGCTCCTATACGCTCCACAATGTCCCCATCCACCTTTCCGGCGGCAATCAGCCATTCGCACAGGGCGTCCAGCACAAAGACGCCATAACCATCGGTCACGTCCTCGGCCTGTTTGTACATCATGATCAGGAGGTCCAGCTCGCTCTTCGTGCGGACGCGGCCTTGCGGGGCAACATGCTCTCTCAGCCAGGCGAGATTGTCCGCCGACACTTCGCCCTCGGGCTCGGTACGCAGCAGCAGATAGTCTCTCAGCGCTCGGGTGAAGCGCTTGGGCCAGTCCCCTTCCAGGCGGTCCAGCCGGGCATGGCAGTGCAAAACCGCCTCGGCTTCTGACGCCGTGCGGATACCATCTGCGCACATTTCGGTCGCGAGACGCCACATATCTGCCTCGGATAGCCGCGCGGCAGATTGAATGCGTTGCACAAGATCGCTGGACTTCAAGTCCATCAAGGGGCCTCCAAGATACTTTAGAGACCTATCAATCAGGTCTTTCCGCTTCCTTGATGAAACCATGAAACCTGTTGACGACATTAGCCTGTTCCCCGCAGGTACGGACGGAAAATAATCATGCAAAGGGAGCCCTCATCATGTCAGACCAGAAAGACCTTGCAGGACGCAAAGCCCTCGTCACAGGCTCGGCCACCGGCCTGGGACGGGAAATTGCCCTGCGGCTCGCCCGGCGCGGCGCAGATGTGATCATCAATTGCAGCCGCTCTGTGGAAGATGGCGAAGCGACCGTCGCGGACTGTCAGGCAGAAGGCGCGCAGGCCCGGCTGATACAGGCCGATGTCTCCACGGAGGAAGGCTGTCGCAATCTGGCCGACGCCGCTGCCCAGCTCGGACGGCTCGATATTCTGGTCAACAATGCAGGCACCACGAAGCATGCCCGCGATCACGCGGATCTGGACGCCCTCAACCGCGAAGATTTCCTGCACCTCTATGCCGTGAACGTTGTCGGCCCCTACCTGATGATGCAGGCTTGCAAGCCCCTTATGGTTGCAAGCCATGAGCAAACAGGACGCGCGGCAACCGTGCTGAACACGTCTTCTATAGCGGGTGTTACAGGCATAGGGTCTTCGGTGGCCTATGCCGCAACGAAAGGCGCGCTCAACACAATGACGCTGTCGCTCGCCCGCGCGCTGGCCCCGGCCATCCGGGTGAACGCCATCTGCCCAGGCTTTATCGGCACACGCTGGTTCAAGGACCAGATGGACGAAGAACAATACCTCAAAATGGAGGCAAGCGTCGCCGCGTCCGTGCCGCTGAATGTCGCCAGCGGCCCCGAAGACATTGCCGATTCGGCGCTTTTCTTCCTGACTGATGCCTCACGCCACGTCACCGGCGAAACTCTGATCGTGGATGCCGGAATGCATCTGGGATACGCCCCTGCCAAGGCACGCTGACCGGCAAGGCCGCGCACAAAGCTAAGGCATTGACGCGGCCTGCTGCACAATTCTGCGGCGTTCCGAAACGCCCCGCTAAAACGTCATAAATTTGTTTCCGATCCCGGATGAAGCCGCGCAATTCTGTGCGTGGCGCTGGCGACAGCGCATTTCAACAACGGGGTATAAAAAATGAAAAAGCAGCTTTATCGCGCGGGCGTTGCACTGGCAGCCATGCTGGCTGTTGCTGGTACAGCAGCAGCTGAGGGAGAATGGTCAGGCAACGTTGCGCTTGGCACGGATTATGTCTGGCGCGGTGTGTCCCAGTCCAATGGGGACATGGCAGTTTCCGGCGGATTCGACTACGCAAACGACATCTTCTATGCGGGGACATGGGCATCGAATGTCGACTTCGAAGACGGCGCAGATGACGCCAATGTCGAGCTGGACTTCTATGCTGGCCTGGCCAGCTCGTTCAGCAATGGCGTGACCTGGGATGTTGGCGTGATTTATTACGCCTATCCGGATGCAGACGATTCCGACTATGATTTTGTCGAGATCAAGGGTGCTCTCGGCTATGAGTTCGCAAGCGGTCTGGGCATTGGCGGCGAAGTCTACTGGGATCCTGATAATGAAAACATGTATTATCAGGCCACTGCAGGCTATTCCTTCACGGATAGCTTCTCCATGGACGGCAGCGTCGGCAATTACGACTATGACGCTGGCGGTGACTACACGAACTGGTCACTCGGCGGCACCTATTCCACGCCAGTCGGCATCGATATCGACCTGCGCTACTGGGATACGGACATCGACAACACCGACATCGCAGACGAGCGGGTCGTGCTGACCTTCTCCAAAAGCCTCTAATCAGGCCTGACATCTTCCCAAACTGCACACGGACATTTGCCCTCCTTCGTGTGCAGCCAGGTGAAGGCCGCTGGTTCTCTCAGGAACCAGCGGCCTTTGTTTTTCCGCAATAAGCCCTTACCTTATACAGGATCATACAAATCCGGAGCCCTTTCCCATATGGCAGCTGAACTCAGTCCCGCAGAAGCCGTCGACGCCCTTGTGCCGGCAATCACCCTGCTGGGCTTTGGCGCGGCTGCGGCTCTGGTTTCGCGCGCGCTGAGCCTCAGCCCCATTGTCGGCTACCTTCTGGCAGGCATTCTGATCGGCCCGCACATGCTGGGCCTGATCCAGGAGAGCGGCGGCACCCATTTGCTGGCAGAGCTGGGCGTGGTGTTCCTATTGTTCGATATCGGGATGCACGTCTCGCTGCGGGAACTGAAGGAAAGCCGGGGCGATTTGCTGGGCCTTGCGCCCATGCACCTGGCGCTGACCGGCCTGTTGAGCGCCGGGGCGCTTTACATGCTGGGCATCTCCTGGCCCATCGCGATTGCTGTGGGCCTGAGCCTTGGCCTCTCTTCAACGGCTGTCGTCGCGCGTATCCTGACAGAGCGGGAGCAGAATTCCTGCCCCATTGGCCGCACGGCAACACATGTCCTGATCTTTCAGGATATTGTCGCGATCTTCCTGATGATCTTCGCCACATCCCTGGGGGAGGAAGAAACCGGCGCAACAGGCCTGGCTGGCCTTGTCTCGGAGCATCTTATGGGCGGTGCCGCCGTGCCGCTGGTTCTGGCCCTGTTACTGGCAGTGATTCAGGCCGTGATCGCCTTTGGCGCTGCCATGATGTTCTCGCGCTACCTGCTGAATCCCGTCTTCCGCACGCTGGCCGCGACCCGCAATGATGAGGCCTTCACCGCATTTACCCTGCTATTGGTTCTCGCCGCAGCATGCGCGACCGCCGTGATCGGCTTGTCGCTGACGCTGGGGGCATTCCTGGCCGGCCTTGCCGTCTCAGGCACACGCTTTCGCCATCAGGTGCAGACTGAGATGGGGCCATTCCGCGGGCTGCTGCTGTCTTTCTTCTTCATCAGCGTGGGGCTGGCGATCGACTTGCCTAGTCTGATCCGTAACTTGCCGCTGGTCATCCTTGGCGCTCTGGCGATCCTCGTCGTCAAAACCGGGCTTGGCTATCTCGCGGCCCGCGCCAACAAATGGACCGTACCTGGCGCGGTGCAACTCAGCACACTGCTGGCTCAGGGCTCTGAATTCACGTTGGTTATTCTGTCGCTGTCCTCGATCATGGCGGGCATGCCCCCTGCCCTGATGGGCAGCCTGATCGCTGCGGTCGCGCTGTCCCTGGCGCTCGCGCCCAGCTGGGCCATTCTTGGCGGCAAGCTGTCGCGTGAACTTGCCCGGCGCAAGCAGGTAACGATGGAAAGCGCAACCAATCCCACTGTTGGCCGCCCGGTCATAGTGATCAGCATGACGTCTGCCGGACGCCTGGCCATTGATGCCCTGATCGATTTCGACATTCCCTATATCGCCATCGACAATGAGCCGGACCGTTTCCTCGCTGCCGTGGCAGACGGCTACAATGTCTCCTTTGGCGATGCCACGAACATGAAACTGATCGAGGCGATCGGAGGCAACAATGCCCGGGCGCTTGTGCTGGGCCAGGCGCGCTATGAGATCTCTGCGGAAGTGACCCCCACAATCCGCCGCCAGTATCCGGACCTGATCCGCTTTGTGGCCGTCGATAATCATCATGATCTGGACCGCTATCTGGAGCTGAATGTCCGCGCGCACCTGCTGGGTGGGGAGCCCAAAGGCATCGAGATGGTGGCTGACATGCTGCGTATCCTGGGCGTGCCGGATGAAGGCCTGAAAGACTGGCTGAGCCGCGAAGCTGACCTCTTCACCATCGGTGACGGCACAGACCGGCACAGCCGCGCGGATGAAGATGACGATGAAGACCTCGAAGACACGGTCGAGGAAGCAGCCTGACCCCCGGCCTGTTGCCCCAAGGGGTGACGGGGGATTGAAATTCGTGTCATCTGTTTCCCATGAAACCAGTGGTGAGGTGCGGGGGCGCCCCACATAGGGAAGGGATAGGATGAAACCGTTCAAATACATGTTGATGGCCGGCGCAGCTGCAGGCCTGCTGGCGGCCTGCGCCACACCGGAAACCGAACTCACAGAGACGGTCACTGTGGAACGCGATACCCCGGAAATCGCGCCTGATGAAACCGAGAAAACAGAGACTGGGGACTTCCAGCTGGACTATGAGAAGTTCACGCTGGACAACGGGCTGGAAGTTATCCTGAACGTCGACCGATCCGACCCTATCGTTGCTTTCTCGACTGTGGTGCATGTCGGCTCCAATCGCGAGAAGCCGGGCCGTACAGGTTTTGCGCACTTCTTTGAGCATATGTCCTTCAATGATTCCGAAAACGTGCCACGTGGCTGGAACCGCAAGGCCATTCCGGAATGGGGCGGCCAGCGCAATGGCGGCACCTGGAGCGACGGAACGATCTATTACGAAGTCGTGCCCAAGGATGCCTTCGACAAGATCCTCTGGATCGACTCCGACCGCCTTGGCTACATGATCAATACGGTCACCCAGGAAGCGCTTGAACGCGAGAAGCAGGTCGTCAAGAACGAGAAGCGCGAACGCGTCGACAATGCGCCCTATGGCTATACGCAGGAAGTGATCCGCAAAGCGCTGTACCCGGAAGGCCACCCCTATAGCTGGACCGTGATTGGCGCGCTGCCGGATCTGCAGGCCGCCACGTTGGAGGATGTGCGCGGTTTCTATGATGACTATTATGGCGCGTCGAACGCAACGCTGGTCATCTCCGGTGACATCGACATTGAAGAGACCAAAGAGAAGGTGGATCGCTGGTTCGGCGAGATCCGCTCTGGTGGTGATGTCGAGGCCCTGCCCCCGATGCCGGTGACGCTGGAGGAAACAAAGTCTCTCTATTTCGAGGACAATTTCGCGACACTTCCGGAACTGCGGATCACATTCCCTACTGTTGAGGCCTACAGCAAGGATGAGCAGGCGCTGAACGTTCTGGCAAGCCTTCTGGCGGGCAGCAAGAACGCCCCCATCTATCGGACGATTGTCGATGAAGAAAAACTCGCACCAAATGTCAGGGGCTACAATAACAGCATGGAACTGGCGGGCGAATTCGTCCTGAGCGTCCGGGCCAATGCTGGCACGGACCTGGATGATGTCTATGCGGCCATCGAAAAGGGCCTTTCCGAATTCGAGGCAAACGGCGTCAACAAGACAGACCTTGCCCGCATCAAGGCCGAACAGGAAACCATTCTGTACTCGAACCTGTCCACCGTAATGGGCAAGGCAATCCAGATGTCGCAGGACAATGAGTTCGCGGGGGACCCGGCATATTCCATCAAGTCTGCCGACTTGCTGCGAAACGTCACGGCAGAAGACGTGATGACGGCCTACGAAACCTATATCAAGGACAAGCCTGCGGTGATCACCAGCTTCGTGCCGGAAGGCGAAGCTGACCTCGCTCTGGAAGACGCAGAGCTGGCGACCGTCTGGATCGAGGAAGTGCGCAATGATGTGGCCGCAGAAGAGGTCAGCCAGGGCGCAGAAGCCGAATATGAGCGCACCACCTCCACGCATGACCGGTCAGAGCCGCCCTTTGGGGATCTGCCTCTGTTCGAGATGCCGGACATCTGGCATGCCAGCCTGCCGAAAGATATAGACCTGCTGGGCATTGAAAGCAGCGAGATCCCGCTGGTCACTTTCGAGATAAGTTTCGATGGCGGTGCCTGGCTGGATCCGGCGGACAAGAAAGGCACAGCCAATCTGCTGGCCGAATTGATGAGCGAGGGCACAGCCACGCGCACCCCGGCGGAGATGGAACAGGCGATCGGCCTGATCGGCTCTGGCCTGACAATCAGCGCGGACACGGATGAAATCACGATCAGCGCAACCTCCCTCGCCCGTAACTTTGAAGACACGGTCGATCTTGTCGAGGAAATCCTCTCCGCACCGCGCTTCAAGCCTGAGGATTTCGACCGGGTAAAAACCGCGACACTGACAGAACTCCGCGGCCGGGATGCGAACCCTACCGCCATTGCGTCCCTGGCCTTCAATCGTCTGATATACGGCGATGAGCATCCGCTCGGCACCTCCAGAAGCGGCACACTGGAAACGGTGGAAGGCATCACCCTGGAAGACTTGCAGGCCGCCTATTCCACGCTGCTAAGCAGTCACGCGACTGTGCATGTTGTGGGGGACGTGTCCCCTGCCCGCGCTGAAGCGGCATTCGCGGATCTTGCTGACATCGTGCATACGCCGGATGTCGATCTGCCGGACTACGCCATCCCCGCGCAGGACAATGCCGGCAAGGTGTTCTTCATTGATGTGCCTGACAGCAAGCAAAGCGTTATCTTCACTGGCAAGCTGACCGTTGCCTCAGACGAAGACGATGCGCCGCGTGTCAGTTTCCTCAACGAAAAGCTTGGCGGAGGCATCAGCGGCGACCTTGCCCAAACGCTCCGTATTGAGAAGGGTTACACCTATGGTGCTTATTCCTATATCTCTGACGGGCATGTGAAACAGCCCTGGCGTGCCTATACCAGCGTTAGGGCAAATGCGACGCAGCCATCTCTTGAAATCATCCGTGAAATGATCAGGGACTATGGCCCGAACTTTGATCAGGCCGCTGTCGAGCTGACGCAAAACAAGGTGCTTAAAGACAATACCCGCGCCTATGAAAGCCTCGATGCCAAGCTCGGCATGCTGCGCATGATCAGCAAATATGGCTTTGGGGATGATTATCTGGAAACAGAGCAACAGGAATTGCTGTCCATGGATGCAGACGGTTTCAAATCACTCGCTGCTGAATACCTCAATGAACCGGACATGATGTATGTCATTGTCGGCGACAAGGCGACCCAGTTCGACGCCGTAAAGGCGTTTGCGGGCGGAACGCTCACCGAGCTGGATATACATGGCGGCAAAATCGCCGAATAAAGAATCGAAAGGGCGGGCGGCTATCATGCCACCCGCCCTTTCTAGCCCTTCAGGCGCCCCTGAAGCGGATCAGGATTTCAGGGCCTTGATGGCGTCATCAATGGTCGCCCGCGGACGGTCCATGATGGCCGCAATCTGGGCGCGCTGTTCAATGGCTAGCCAAAGGCCGGCAATCTCAACATCCACCACGCGCCAGTCGCTATCTTTCTTGATCACTCTCCAGCGTATGGTTTCCGGGTCTTCACCGGGACGGTCAACACGGGTTTCAACGATGGAGTCATCATCGCCGCGATCTTTCGAGCCCAGAATGGTGACTTTGGCCTCACGGAATTGCTCGCCATGCTCTTCAAGACTATCCAGCAGATAGTTCTCGAACGCCTCGGAAAAGCGGGCGCGCTCTTCTTCAGAAACGCGGCGGGCATGCTTGCCCAGCGTGAAATTCGCAACCGTGTCAATATCGACAGATTGACGGATAGCCTCGCGGCTTTTTACAGGATCGCCAATCTGGCTGGCGGCTCCCTCGATGACGGCTTCAGCTTCTGGACCGGCAGCTGCCGGCAGAGCCATCAAGGCCAAAGCAGTTGATGCAACAAGCGCACGAAACATGAGAACAATCCTTCTGCATTATCTCTTATCGTGCCCTATCTATGTTCGACCTTGCCCTTTTGTTCCCCGCCAATCTGGATAGCGCTTATGCGCGGGACGCATGAAACCGGCATCTGGCGGCCGATCAACAGCTCACCGTTAAGACGGATAACCTTATAGGCCGGGGCCCGGCAGGACAGAATGGCTGGGTACATGAAACTTCTCCTCTGAGGAGAGAAGTGCAAGCAGCATACCACTCACCAGACAGCGCGAATCTGCATTGAATGCAGGGGAATGGGCATATGTTTTGAGCGGCGAGCCTGTCTCCGCCCCGCCATGAGGCGCGGTTTTGGCACAGTCAGGGAGGTGGTGCGGGCGGCCGGGATTGAACCGGCAAGGCCTTGCGGCCGACGGATTTTAAGTCCGTTGCGTTTACCAATTTCGCCACGCCCGCGCAGCAAAAAATGGACATAACGGGTTTTGCCCGGGGATGCTATGTGTCATCGAACAAACTTGCAGGCAGAGGGATATTCGAGATGAAAATTGCACTTCCCGCGATCTGGTTTGTCCTCGGGGCACTGGTCTTTGTGGCCGCGATAGGCGTTTCCGGCGTGGGTGTTCCACAGGAAACCATCCCCAGCATGCTAGCCATGAACATGCCGGTCGCCGTGTTGACCCTTACGATGTGCGTGGGAATAGGCCTCGCCTATATGCTGACCCTCAAAATACGGCCCTCAACGCCTCTGCTGGTATTTGGCATCCTGCATCTGGTCGTCATGTCGCTCAGCCAGGTGTCCGCCGTCATGGCCAATTTGATCCGCCAGAAGCTGATATATGACTCAATGTCCATGCCCGATGGGGGCCAGATCATGAGTGTCTATTATTCCGGGGCATCCCTGCTGGCCTTCCTCGGGTGGATCTTCTTCATTGTCGCGATGATTATCGCGCTGAATACCAAGCCACCCGTGGAAGACACCTTCTAGCTGACCCGCTCAAACACCGCCGCGAGCCCCTGCCCGCCGCCGATGCACATCGTCTCAAGGCCATAGCGTGCCTCGCGGCGCTCCATCTCACGCAGCAGGGTCGTCAGGATACGCACGCCTGTACAGCCAACCGGATGGCCCAGCGAGATGCCGGAGCCATTGACGTTCAGCCGCTCCATATCGCTGTCGGTCATCTCCAGCGCCGTGGTGCAGGCGAGCACCTGCGCGGCGAAAGCCTCGTTCAGTTCGATCAGGTCAATGTCCTTCATTTCCAGGCCCGCCGTTTTCAGCGCCTTCTGGGAAGATGGAACCGGGCCGATGCCCATGACTTCAGGCCCCACACCGGCCACAGACCAGGAGACGAGCCGGCCCAGCGGCTTCAGGCCATACTTGTCGGCCACTTCGCGCGTACAGACGATGCAGGCGGCCGCGCCATCATTCTGGCCAGACGCATTGCCCGCCGTGACGGTCGCCTGATCGTCCACCCTGCCCCGAATGGCACGCAGCGTGGAAAGTTTTTCAAGAGAAGAATCCGGGCGGATATGCTCGTCAGCATCCACCACTGTGTCAGCCTTGCGGCCCTTTACCGTGTAAGGGATGATCTCCTCAGCAAACTTGCCGGCCTTCTGGGCCGCGGCGGCTTTCATATGGGAGTGATAGGCGAATTCGTCCTGCGCCTCCCGGGGGATCTGATATTCCTTGCGCAGGTTTTCAGCCGTCTCGATCATGCCGCCGGGCACGGGATGGTGCTTGCCGCCAGCGGTATAGCGTCCGCGTGACAGGCCATCATGCAGCATCAGACCATCGCCCTTCAGGCCCCACCGCATATCAATGGAGAAGAAAGGCGCATTGGACATGCTCTCTGCCCCGCCAGCAATGACAACATCATTGGCGCCGGTCGCAACCTGCATGATGGCGTTGATGACCGCCTGCAGACCGGAGCCGCAGCGCCTGTCAATCTGGTAGCCGCCCGTTGATGTCGTCAGTCCGGCATCCAGCGCGATCATGCGCCCGAAGGCCGGGGCCTCCATCGTCGGATAGCATTGCGCAAAGATACAGTCTTCCACCAATTCGGCCGGCAGTTTCGTTCTCGCCATCAGCTCGCTGACGATATGGGCTGCCAGTTCGTGGGCGTGGACTGTCTTGAAGCTGCCGCCAAAACCGCCGACCGCTGTGCGGACCGGCTCACAGATTACAACGTCTCTCATCGCACGTATCCCCTTTTAGTCTTGCTGGCCGCGGCCGCGTTCGGTCACTTGCTTGCGGGCCTCTTCAACCGCATCGGCGGTGACGGACTCTGAATGCGCAATGGAGCGGCGCAGCTCTTCCTTCATGGCTTCAGCGAAGGGCATGCCAAAACCATCATCAATCAGGGCCTTGTACTGCTTCAGAAGATCCGGCTGTGTACTGCACATATCCTGCGCCAGTTTCATGGCGTGCGGGATCAGTTCGTCAGACGGATAGACGCGGTTCACCAGGCCCCAGCGCTCTGCCGTGTGGGCGTCCAGGAAGTTGCCGCTGAACGACAATTCCTTGGCGCGGCTGATGCCGATCAGGCGGGACAGTTTCTGCGACAGACCCCAGCCTGGCACGATGCCAACCCGGGCATGGGTGTCGGCAAACTTTGCATGTTCAGAGGCCAGCAAAACATCGCACATCAGGGCCAGCTCAAACCCGCCCGTAATGGCAAAGCCATTGATCGCGCCAATGATCGGCCACGGATACTCTTTCAGGGCGCGGGCAATATCGATGGATTTGGAATCCTCATCTGCGCCGAGGGCGAAGCCGGTCTGGCCCGCTTCTTTCAGGTCGATCCCCGCCGTGAAGGCGCGGCCAGAGCCGGTCAGCACGACCGCGCGCACATCTTCATCATCCTTCAGCTCTGTGAACACGCGGACGATCTCGGCGCGCAGGGCGCGGCTCAGGGCGTTCAGCGCATCGGGGCGGTTCAGCGTGACCAGGGCCACCGGGCCATCCCGTTCAACGAGTACGATTTCTTCTGACATGCAATTTCCTCCTGCTATCTGTTTCTATTAGCGGTCCACCCAGACTGACGCCATGCCTAACGTCGCGGCGTATCATCCCGCCTTGCCGCGCACCCTGCTCACAATGGCAATCAGCAAGGCGACCAGCGCGATCGCTGCGGCGAGAAAGAACAGGCCAAACTTCAAGGGCGTCAGCCAGTCCTTCGCATCCAGCGCATCTGCCGCGCCCGAAAGGGCCAGGGCCTGCACCATGTTCTCCGTCAGATCGACCACCACGACGGCTATGGCTGGCAAGGCCGCCAGCCTACCAAAGCGGCCGAAGAACCGGAGTGCCAACCCCGCAAACAGCGCGCCATAGGCCAGCGGGTAAGCGGTATCCAGCAGAACCGTCACCCAGAAATGCGCGCTGCGCTGGGCGTCCGTCATGCTGGCGATCAGCGCGCGGGAGGCCTCCCCACTATCCAGCGTATCAAGATATGTGCCCCCAACGGCACCACTGAAGAGACCAAACCCGACACCAATCAGCAGAAACAGAATGAAACTGCCCCACAGAACCGGAGTGCGGCTCAGGAAAGCCATCAGCCGGCCTCCTCCAGCCGCTCCGCCTGCACACCGCAGGCTTTGACAATCTCTTCCAGCTTGTCGGCGGCCACTTTCAACTGCGCTTCATCCGTCGCGCGGGCCACCAGATGGACACCGCTGTCCGTCATGCTGACAAACCAGGGATAAGAGCCGAGCGAGACCTCCGGCATGTCCTTTGCCAGTGCGCCCAGCGGCTCGGCAATGTCGCCTTCGCGCAGGCCCCTGCCCCGGATCGTAACCTTGTGGACCACCGCGCCGGTCTCAAGCCGCGGGCCGATATCCTCCAGCATGGCGCGGGCGACAGAGGGCACTCCGGCCAGCGTGAAGACATTCCCCGTTTGGAAACCGGGCGCGCCGGAAACAGGATTTTCAACAATGCTCGCCCCATGCGGCACGCGAGCCATGCGGCGACGGGCGGGCGTGTATTCTGTGCCCATCTCACGATAGCGCTCAGCCAGCATGGCCGTGACTTCAGGATGCTCTGAAATGCCAACGCCGAACGCCTTGGCGATGGCGTCTGCCGTGATGTCATCATGTGTCGGGCCAATGCCGCCGGTCGTGAAGACATAAGTGTACTTCGCCCGCAGCGCATTCACTGCATCGACGATCTCATCCTCGACATCCGGTACAATCCGCGTCTCGCGCACGGGAATGCCGAGCGGCGCCAGATAGGATGCAATCTGTTGCAGATTGATGTCGCGCGTGCGGCCCGACAACAATTCATCGCCAATGAGAAGGACGGCGGCAGTGGGGGCTGATTTGGTCATCCCGCCACTTTGCCCAGACTGGCCTAATCTTCAAGCGCCTCATAGACCAGACGCATGGATTCCGCGCGGAAATCGGCGGTCTCGTTGGGTAAGGCCCCGAAGCGCTGGATCATGCCAATGAAGAAGAGGTCATTCTCCGGATCGATCCAGAACCAGGTGCCGGCGGCCCCGCCCCAATAATATGTCCCTTTGCCTGCCGGAGATTTCATCGCGACGGGGTCTGTAATGATCCCGAAATCCAGCCCGAATTTATGCTGCTGCATGCTTTCCGGCCCGCTCAGCGTGCCATCAATGCCAATGCCGAGTCCCTCAGGCAGCTGGTCAGACCGCATCAGCAGAACGGTTTCCGGCTTCAGCACGCGGTGCCCGCTCAGCGTGCCACCATTCAGCATCATCTGACAGAAGCGCGCATAATCATCCAGGGAGGACACCAGGCCACCCCCACCGGATTCGAAGGGAATCGTCTTTTTCCGGAACTGGATATTCTCGCTGTAGAGCGGGATGAATTTGCCAGCCTCTGACGAATAGAACATCACATCTGCCAGGCGGTCATATTCGGCCTCCGGCACGTAAAAACCGGTATCGTTCATGTTCAGCGGCGTGAAGATATTGGCCTTCAGATACTCCCCGAAAGGCATGCCGGAGAATTTCTCGACCAGATATCCCTGCACATCCACCGCAGCGGAGTAATACCATTGCGTGCCGGGCTCGTAGAGCAGCGGAATGCCGGCCAGCCTGTCGATAAAGGTCTGCATGTCCGGTGATCTCAGCACCTCCTGCTCGCGGAACTGCGCATTGGCATAATCGTCTCCGCCCAGCCCATAGGCGAAGCCGGCCGTGTGGCTCATCAGTTCGCGCATCGTGGCAGGGCGCTGCAGATCTTTCAGCTTCGGCGTCCCGTCCTCATTCGTGCCGTCCAGAACTTTCAGATTCTCAAACTCGGGAATATACTTCGTGATCGGATCATCCAGAGAGAACTTGCCCTGCTCATACAGCTGCATCAGCGCGACACCGGTGATCGGCTTCGACATGGAATAGATGCGATAGAGCGTATCGGGCTGCGCCGGCGCGCCGGTTTCCACATCGCGCACACCATAGCTGCCATATTGCGCGACCTTCCCGTCCTTCACGAGTAGGGTCTGCATCCCGATCACACTGCCCTGATCGACAAAGGCCTGCATCTGGTCAGCCAGCGCCTCAAGACCTGCGGCATCGAAATCATCCGTTGGCTGGACAGGGGCCAAGGCCGGCCAGCTCTCAGACAGCAGCGTTTCCTGGTTTGCCGGGGCGTTCGTGCACGCTCCCAACAAAACAATCGCCGCGCTGCACGCCAACAAGCTCTTCCGGCAGGACTGGATTATCGACATCAGCACTTCCCTCATAGGTTTTTACAATGATACGCGCGACCTTATTTCCGCGCGCACGTTCGGCAAGCGCTATTTCGTTGCCCCCTTCCCCTGCAGGACACATAGCCCCTGACCGGAACGTTGCGGCACGGCGCGCATTGATTTCAAGGAACCCTGCCTAGCGCAGATTTGTGAAACCTGTTTGTCAAAAAGGACATGTCATGAAACGCCATGCGACCGCCCAGTGGAAAGGCAATCTCAAAGAAGGAACCGGCTCTCTCGACACGCAAAGCGGCGCGTTGATGGATCACGGCTATTCCTTCAAGGCCCGCTTTGAGGACGAGAACGGAAAATCCGGCACAAATCCGGAAGAATTGCTGGCCGCGGCCCATGCGGGCTGCTTCACCATGCAGCTGTCCCACCTGCTGGCCGAAAACGGGACGCCGGCTGAGAGCCTGGTCACGAAATCCGAAGTCACAGTCGAGCCCAAGGATGGCGGCGGCTTTGAGATCAAGAGCAGCGCGCTGACCCTGAAAGCCAATGTCCCAGGTATCGAGAAAGAGGTTTTCGAGTCTATTGCCGGCAAGGCGAAGACCGGATGCCCGGTTTCCGTCGCCCTTGGCGCCATCGACATCAGCCTCGACGCGCAGCTGGAATACTGACGCAGACTGGAAATTCCCGGCCATAGCTGCCACATTGGCCGGGAACATACCGGAAAGCCGAATGATGAACGACACAGCCCTCCTCCTGCCCATGCGTACGGGCGAAATCCGCATTCACGATGCCGAAGGCTTCGAAGGCATGCGCAAGGCCGGACGCCTTGTTGCCGAATGCATGGACATGCTGGTGCCGGAAGTGAAACCGGGCGTCACGACAGAGCATCTGGACAATCTGGTTCGCGAATATGTGCTGGACCATGGCGCGCAGTCCGCGACGATCGGTTATCGCGGCTATCGTCATGCGACCTGCATTTCGGTCAACCACGTCATCTGTCATGGTATCCCCAGCCCGAAACCGCTGAAAGAAGGCGACATCGCCAATATCGACATCACGGTCATCATTGATGGCTGGCATGGCGACCATTCGCGCATGTTCGGGGCGGGTGAGTTGAAGCGCAAGGCAGAGCGTCTGGTGGATGTGACCTATGAAGCCATGATGGCCGGGATCGCCCAGATCCGCCCCGGTCGCCGCTTTGGAGACATTGGCGGCGCCATTTCCGAGATTGCCCATAAAAACCGCATGTCCGTCGTCGAAGACTTCTGCGGCCATGGCCTTGGCAAACTGTTCCATGACGAGCCGAATGTCGTGCACTCCGCTGCCTACAATACCGGCCCGGAACTGAAGCCCGGCATGTTCTTCACGGTGGAGCCCATGCTGAACCTGGGCCGCAAGGATGCGAACATCCTGCCCGATGGCTGGACCGCCGTAACGCGCGACCGTCAACTGTCTGCCCAGTATGAGCATTCTGTCGGCGTGACAGAGGATGGCGTGGAAATCTTCACCACCTCCCCCAAAGGCTGGCACCAGCCGCACAAGGTGAAGCTGTAGGCAGATGCCGGGGGGCGGGGACACTTCAGAAGAACCCCATTGGCAAGGCCATCGCCAGCGCCTGCGTGGTAAGCTGCTGACGCGTGGCGCATCTGCCCTTGCCGATTACGAAGTGCTGGAAGTCTTGCTGATGGCCTTCATTCCGCGGCGGGATGTCAAACCCATCGCAAAAGCGCTTCAAGCGCGTTTCGGCAGCCTGTCCGCCATCCTCGCTGCCCCGTCTGCAGACCTTGTAAAAGTGGAAGGCGTCGGGGAAACCGTGGCTGCCTATCTGAAGGCGATCGCGGAATTGAATGCCCGCGCCTCCCGCGAAACCATTCAGAAAAAGACGGCCATCTCATCCTGGTCTCAGTTGATGGATTATGTGCGCACAGAGCTGCAGCATGAAAAACGCGAGCAGTTCCGTATCCTGTTCCTGGATCGCAAGAACCAGCTGATCGCCGACGAGATCATGGGTCATGGCACTGTGGACCATGCGCCGGTCTACACCCGGGAAGTGGCCCGCCGCGCGCTGGAGCTGCAAGCCTCAGCGCTGATCCTGGTGCATAACCACCCGTCAGGCGACACCACACCGTCCCGCGCCGACATAGATATCACGCGGCAGATCATCGATGCGCTCGATCCGTTTGACATCACCGTACACGATCACCTGATCGCTGGAACGGGCGGCGTGACCAGCCTGAAGTCTGCCGGCCTGATCTAGCTCTGTCCGAACTGCCGCAGCAGGTTCGAAATCGTTTTCGACAGGACAAGCAGTTCCGGCGATTGCAGATCCATCTTCTTGGCCATGCCGGACCGCAGGTTTTCCAGATCGAACAGCACTTCCCGCACCGCTTCATCCCGCACGGAACTCTCGATCCAGCCGATGCAGACAAGACGCGTCCCGGATGTAACAGGCGCGACTCTGTGCAGGCTGGTCGATGGATAGAGCACCATGTCGCCCGCCGGCAGCTTGACCGATTGCGTCATGCCCGCCAGTTCCACCTGCAACTCGCCGCCTTCATACGTGTCCGGCTCTGACAGGAACAATGTGTAGGACATGTCCGTGCGAATGCGGCTGTCCCCTGCCCCCATGAAGGCATTGTCGACATGGAAGCCATAGCCGCCGCCATTTTCCGTTTTGCTGATCATCTGCTTTGAAAAGCGCCGGGGTTGGGTCGCGGCCCGCAGCACAGGATGGCGCTCGATCTTGTCCTTCAACTGTTCGCGCAGCTGCTTGCCAGTCCGGGAGGTCAGATCCGCCTGCTGGTTGCGCTTGACCGCGCGCGCCATGCCGCCTGCCGTTTCCGCGCCGTCGCGCCAGCCCAGCGTAGCGATAAGGTCTCTGGTATCTTCCAGATCAGAGGCATTCAAAATGCCGGAAAGCGTAAGAAGCATGCCCGCCCCACTTGCGAATAAGTTGCATTTGCGTCATTGAGGCTACACTACCCCGCTACCAAGAGGAAAGTCACCGTGACATTCGAGACCAAACTGAAACAATGGACCACGCTCGGCCTCGGGACGGTCCTGATGACCGGCGCCCTTGCAGGCTGCAGCGAACCCGCAACGTCATCCAATGACACCCCGTCTGAAGTTGCCCAGCCTGACACCGCTGAAACGCCTGACGCCTCAGCGGCCCAGCCCGCCGCAATCGCTGGCGAAGGTGAATCCGGCATGGGCGGTGAAGGTGAAGGCGGCGAGGGCGAAGGCGGAGTTTCCATTGAAGCGGCCTATACCGATCCCGTTGTCTACAAATCCGCTATTGGTGTGGCCATGGCCCACGTTCTGGCCGCCCGCGATGCCTTTGCAGAAGGTGAGAAGGACGCCGCCGGTGAAATGTATGCCCACCCCGTGTCCGAAGTCCTGTTCGACATGGAGCCCGTATTCCAGGCACAGGGCGTCTCAGACTTCACAGATCTCTTCACAGGCGCCTCCGCAGCCGTTTTTTCCGGCGAATCGCAAGACCAGATCAATGATCGTACCGACGCAATCCTTGCAGCTCTGGACGCTGCAGCTGCCAAGGCTCCGGCAACCGATAATAGCGAAGGCTATGTCAGCGCGCGCGTCGTCGCAGACCTGATCAATCGCGCCAGCGCCATGCATCGCGCCGCACTGGAGACAGACCGTTACGAGCCATATCTGGACGGCTACGGCTTCTACAAGACCGCCCAGAAAAAGTTTGCCCAGAACGAAGCTGCAATCGAGGCGGACAATGCCGATGCCGCCGAAGCGATTCGCAAAGCGCTGAAGGCGCTGTCAGAAGCTTATCCGACCGCGCTGCGCCCGGATCCGATGACGGGTGACACCTCCACCATTAGCGTTGCCAACTCTGAAGTGATGCTGACTCTCAGCGAATAGACAACTGACGCCGATGCGCAAATTGTCCTAACTCAGAGTAAGGGCTTGCGTGTCGGCGGAACCAGTTTACCGTAGGGACTACAACAGAGAGGCGCCGCCAGATGCGCCCGCGTAAACACGGGAGGAGCATCGGCGTATGACCGACACCACAGCCGGCCAAACAAACACGGGCGGACACATCACAGGTTTCGGATCAAAAGGGTATCGCACCTATGTGCTGATCGCCCTGATGCTGGTCTATACGCTGAACTTTATCGACCGGACTTTGATCTCGGTCGTCGCGCAGCCAATCATCAACACATTCCAGTTGAATGATACGCAGTGGGGCCTGCTGTCGGGCCCTCCGTTTGCGCTTTTCTATGCCGCCATGGGCATTCCGATCGCGATGTGGGCCGACCGCGCCAATCGCGTGATGATTATCGCACTTTGCATCATCATCTGGTCCGTCATGACCGCGCTGTGCGGTATGGCAACGGCGTTTATCTGGCTGCTGGTCTTCCGTGTCGGCGTCGCTATTGGTGAGGCAGGCTGTACGCCGCCAGCCAACTCCCTGATTACCGATTACTACCCGCCCAAGAGCCGCGCTGGCGCGCTTGGTATCTATTCCATGGGTGTCACGCTGGGCGCCGTTCTGGCCCAGCTGTTTGGCGGCTCCATTGCCGGCATCAAGGGTGAGGATTTCGGCGGCTGGATCGGCTCCCTTGGCCTTGGCGGACTTTTCTCCGGCATCGACTGGTCGACCGTTGAAGGCTGGCGCATCGCGTTTGTTGTCGTCGGCGCACCGGGCGTCATCATCGCCCTGGTCCTGATGTTCACCATCAAGGAACCGCCACGCGGCTATTCCGATCCGCCGTCTGCCAATAGCGGCAAGAAGGCTCCCTTCTTTGATGCCTTCCGCGAGTTCTCCGGCAAGCCGACTTTCTGGTGGCTGTCCCTCGGCGCGGCGCTGGTGGCCTTTGTCGGCTATGGCCTGATCAGTTTCCAAGCCCCCTTCCTTCAACGGGTGCACGGCATCGGCGTACGCGACGCAGCCGTGCTGTATGGCGCGCCGTTGGCCGCTGTCTCTGCCGTGGGCACCTTCCTGGGTGGCTATATTTCCGAAAAGCTTGAAGGCCGCTTCCCGACCATTGCCGCCTGGCTGCCGGGCGCAGGCCTGATGATTGCTGTGCCTGCTTATATTGCGGCTTTCTTCTCCCCCAGCCTGGAAGTCGCCTTCGGTCTCTGGATCATCGCGGGCATCACGCACTATCTGTACCTCAGCGGCCAGTACATGGTGGGCACCGCCATTGTCAGCCCGCAATCCCGCGCCACCACAATCGCCGTGATGCTGCTGATCATCAGCCTCATCGGGAACGGCATCGGGCCGCTCTTTGTCGGCGCGATGAGTGACTTCTTCATGGGCCAGGAGATTTCCAAGGCTGGCCTCTCCGCCCTTGCGGACACCTTCAATCCACGCCTGTGCGGAACAGACCCCGCCGCACTTGGCGCAGACGGCCCGGAACTTTGCCGCGCCTATGCGAATGGCCTTCGCTATTCCATGGCGGCAACGGTTCTGTTCTTCGTCGTCGCAGCAGGCTGTTACTTCATGGCCTCCCGCTCATTTGCCCGCGACAGGTATAATCCGGACGTACCTTCAAGCGGTATGGGGACATAAAATATAAAAAAACAAAGCCGGACTTAGAGGAGACGCCCAATGAGTGACGCCGCCACGGAGGCCCGCCCAGGATACGAGACCGGCTACAGAACCAAGGGGTATCGAGCCTATGTGCTCGCATCCCTGCTCGTGGTCTATATTTTCAATTTCATAGACAGGTCGATCTTCGGAATCCTGACCGACCCGATCCGCAACAGCCTGAAGCTTGAAGACTGGCAGATGGGCCTGCTTG
Organism: Hyphomonas beringensis; assembly: GCF_000682755.1. GTDB lineage: Bacteria > Pseudomonadota > Alphaproteobacteria > Caulobacterales > Hyphomonadaceae > Hyphomonas > Hyphomonas beringensis. The sequence continues at coordinate 19,098 of NZ_AWFF01000043.1, read as the reverse complement.
GCGGGCTGGCCTTTGCAATGTTCTATACCACGCTGGGCATTCCGATTGCGCGCGTCTCTGAGAGACGCAGCCGGATGATGATCATTGTCGGCTCGCTCACCATCTGGAGCTTGATGACCGTTCTGTGCGGTTTCGCTGTCGGCTTTGCCAGCATGTTCCTCTTCCGGCTTCTTGTCGGTGTTGGCGAAGCGGGCTGCACGCCCCCGGCCCAATCCGTCATTGCCGACTATTTCAAACCCGGCAGCCGCGCCACAGCTGCCTCCATTTACGCCCTGGGCGTCCCGCTGGGCGGCATGGTTGCCGGTCTCGCCGCTGGCCCGATCAATGATTACGTCACCGGCGAAAACGTTCACCACCTCTTCGAGAGCTGGGGCTGGAACTGGCTAACCGGCATGATTGACTGGAAAAGTCTTGAAGGCTGGCGCATCGCCTTCATCGCAGTCGGCCTGCCCGGCCTGCTGTTTGCCACCATTATCGGCCTGACCGTCAAGGAACCGCCGCGCGGCTACACCGATCCCCCCAATGCAACAAAGCCGGAGGCCGAAAGCTTCCTCGTTGCGCTGAAAAAGCTCGCACGCAAACCCACCTATGTGCACGTTGTGGCAGGCGCTTCGATTGCCTCCTTTGCCGGCTATGGTGTGGCGGCCTTCTCAACCTCCTTCCTGTTGCGTGTGCACCAGCTGACGCTGACGCAAGCGGCCCTGATCTTCTCTCTTGTGCTTGGCCTGATGGCCGCAATTGGCGTGTTCCTGTCGGGCTTTCTGGCAGACCGCCTGTCTGTCCGGCACCCTACGGCCCTGTCCTGGATGCCCGCGCTGGGCATGGGCCTGTCCGTGCCACTCTACTGGCTCGGCTATCTCAGCCCATCGGTTGCCCTGATGTTGCCCCCGTTGATGGCCGCCGCGACACTCCATTACTTCTATCTTGGGCCGATGTATGCCGTCTCGGCCGGTGTTGTGGATGCCCGGACACGTGCAACAGCCGTGTCGATCACGCTGTTTGCCGTGAACCTGATCGGCCTTGGTCTCGGCCCCACGCTGATCGGTTTGCTGTCGACAACGCTGAAGTCCATGATGCTGTCAGGCGCCGATGTCGGGGTGACACTTCAGGTCTGCAAAGACACGGCACTCCTCAGCGCCGAGCAGATTGCCGCCTGTTCCAGCGCCGACGCACGCGGACTGCAATGGTCAATTCTTGTCTTCGCAACCCTCTATGGTTGGGCAGCCATTCATTATCTGCTGGCAGGCAAGACACTACAGCGTGACATGGTGGCCAAGACCGCTTAATCGGTCGCGTATGGCTGTTTATACTCAAGTTTCCGACGATGCGCTGGCGGCGTATCTGGACGAATATGATCTCGGCAAGGCCCTGTCTTTCAAGGGCATTGCCGAGGGTGTGGAGAATTCCAACTATTATCTGGAGACCACAAAAGGTCGCTACATTCTCACCCTGTTCGAGAAACGGGTGAATGCCGATGACCTGCCCTATTTCATTGGCCTGAAACAGCATCTTGCCGCGGGCGGCTTCCCCTGCCCTGAGCCGATCATGGCACGTGACGGCAAGGCCCTGCGCACCCTGGAAGGCCGCCCCGCCGTGATCGTCTCCTTCCTGGACGGCCTGTCGCCCAGAAGCCCCAATCCGGCCCAGTGCCGGGGCATTGGCGAGGGGCTGGCGCGCATGCATGTTGCCCTCTCCGATTATGACAAGACCCGTGAGAACAGCCTCGGGCCGGCTGCCTGGCCGCGCCTCTGGAAAGGCCAGTCCGAACAGGCCGATGCCCTGCATCCGGGCCTCTCCGGCCTGATCGACGAGGCTCTGGCCGATATTGCCGAGGCCAAGCCGCAAAGCCTCAGCCTGCCCCGCGGCACCATCCATGCCGACCTCTTCCCGGACAATGCCTTTTTCCTGGGTGACGACTTCTCCGGCATCATCGATTTCTATTTCGCCTGCACCGATGCGCTCGCCTATGATCTGGCCATATGCCTGAATGCCTGGGCGTTCGAGGATGGCGATGGACGCATGGCGATCGATTACAATTTCTCCAAAGGCGCAGCCCTGATTGCCGGCTATGAAAGCGTCCGCCCGCTGCAGCCCGCTGAGCGTGAGGCCCTGCCCCTGCTCGCCCGCGGCGCGGCCCTGCGCTTCTTCCTGACGCGGATGGTCGACTGGACCACGACGCCCGAAGGCGCCCTCGTAAAGCCCAAGAATCCCCTCGAATATGCCGGACGCCTCGCCTTTCATAGAAAGGTGCACACGGCAGAAGGATATGGTGCGTGAAAGAAGCATGGCGGAGATGGAAAGCGTTGATCGCAGCCAGTCTGGTTGCCCCAATCCTCGCGACCACGCTCTCCGCCACACTGCTCGCCATGCTGGTCTTCCCGGAACTGATCTTTCAGGCTGAGGTCAGCTCTGGCGTCTATCGCGATGCCAGCGTGCGTGAAATCGCCACCAGTCTTGTTGGATTTGGCCTGATGGGGTTGGTCTTCGGCGTTATGCTGGGCTGGCCGGCCATGGCCATTGGGGGTGTGCCCATGCATGCCTTTCTGGTCCGTATCCGCCGGACAGGCTTTAGCATGTACGCGCTGAGCGGCGCCCTCCTCGGCACGCTTGTCATGCTGATCTACTTTTTCGGCACGAGCGGCTTTCGTGATCCGGTCAGTGTGCTGACAAGCGGGCCCATTCTGCTGTCCGGCCCGGTTGCCGGCCTACTCACCGCTGCGCAATTCTGGCTGATCCGCCGTCCGGATCAGATCGATCTCTCATGACCCCCGCCTATGCCAGCCCGCAAGGACCGGGAAAGATCAAGCGGGTGAAGCTGGGGCTTTTAATGTCGTCCCTCGCGGCATGTCTCATGGTCAGCCTCCTGTCTCTCGTCATCATCTTTGTCCTGGATACGCTCGGCGTGTTTCGAAATGACTTCATGCTGACGGATAAATACAGCGTCATGAGCGGCATACAGTTTGGCCTGATCATGTGCCTGTACAATTTCCTGCTGTTTTTCCTCACCGTTCCGGCGGCGTGGATTGCGCTTGGCTTTTCCATCGGGCGCATGCCGCACAGGCGCATCACCGCCCGCGGGCCCTATATGCGCTGGGCAGCCATCTGGGGGGCCATTCTGGTTGGCGCAACGACCACTCTGTTCGGCGTGCTGCTGGGCTCGCTGATAACCGGCCTTGGCGCAGCCCTCATCGGGTTCAGTATCGGCGCAATTGCCGGGGCCCTGTGCGGCCTGCTTTTCTACGCGATTGTAAAACCTGAAAACCAGCTGCACGCCACGGATATCAGCGTCTTCGATGCTTGACGGGTTCGGCAAAGCCCCTCACCTGAAAGGCATGACTGACTTGATCGAAATCTGGACGGATGGCGCCTGCAGCGGCAATCCGGGCCCTGGCGGCTGGGGCGCTCTGCTCGTCGCGGGTGACAAGCGCAAGGAACTCTGGGGCGGCGACAAGGCCACCACCAATAACCGGATGGAAATGCTGGCCGTGATCGAGGCGCTTAACGCGCTGAAGAAGCCGTCCAGGATCACGCTGCACGTCGACTCCACCTATGTGAAAGACGGCCTGACCAAATGGATCCATGGCTGGAAGAAGAATGGCTGGAAAACCGCCGCGAAGAAGCCGGTGAAAAACCAGGACCTCTGGATGGCAATGGACGAAGCCTGCCAACGCCATGACATCACCTGGAAGTGGGTAAAGGGCCATGCCGGAGACCCCGGCAACGAAAAAGCCGACGAACTCGCCCGCCGCGGCACGGAAGAGGCGCGCGGCTGAACATGACGAAGAACACATCCCTGCCCGAAGACCTGGATGCGTATTTCGAAAGCCACCTTCTGCCATCAGATGCCGCCCTTGAGGCCGCCGACCATCGCAGCCAACAAGCCGGTCTTGTGCCGCATGCCGTCTCCCCGCTTCAGGGTGCCTTTCTCCAGATTTTGGCAAAAGCTGTCTCAGCGCGGCGGATACTCGAAATCGGAACACTTGGCGGATATTCGACGATCTGGCTGGCGCGGGCGCTGCCTGCTGACGGCACGCTCGTGTCTCTGGAAATCAGCCAAGCAAACCGTGCTGTCGCACTGCAGAATATCTTGGATGCCGGTCTCAGCCATCTTGTGGACATACGCCTGGGTGCAGCAGCAGACCTTCTCCAGGCAATGATTGCTTCAGGCGAGCCCAGCTACGATTTCATTTTCATCGACGCAGACAAGCGCAGCAATCCCATCTATTGGGAGAGCGCATTGAAGCTCTCTCACAAGGGCACGCTGATCATCGTGGATAATGTTGTCCGCAATGGCGCCATTCTCGATGACAAGACAACAGATCCGGACGTCATTGGTGTGCAGGATTTGTTGGATCTGATGAGCAAATCTACCGGCATTACAGCGACCGCCCTGCAAACGGTCGGCAGCAAAGGACATGATGGTTTTGCCATCGCGATGGTAGACTAATGCCTAGCTAATTCTGGCGAGAATTTGCCGGGCCGCCTTGCTCAAATCTTCTGCCTCAAGCCCATTCAGCTCCGTTACCTCAACCGGCGCATCATCGCGGCGCTTGCGGCTGCGCGCATAGAGCGGATCATAATGATGTTCCATCAATTCCCGCGCCAGAGTATGGTACGCGCTTTCATTCGCCAGTTCCTGCCACGCGGCCAGCGTCTCCTTTGACTGAAGGCCCTTCAGCTTCGCCAGCGCGCCGGCAAGGCGGGCCTCATCGCGGATAATGTCCGCATAGGCATCAACCAGATAGTCCGCCCTCACGGCCGCAGGCACGCTCACCTCAATGCGCGGAGCTGCCAGCATGGAATGCCACAGGCGGCGCGGCACGCGGCAGCGCCCAACAAGCGCAGATTCCGCCTCGACAAAGATCGGCTGGTCCGGATCCATCTGGCGCAAATCATCCCAGATCAGACTTTCGAACAGGCGCTGGGCGGGCTGCGTGCCCTCCCCGAAATCGCCAAAGGCAGAGCCGCGATGATTGGCAAAGCCTTCCAGATCGATCACCTGTCCCCCGGCCTCGGCAATGGCCTGCAACAGCGCGGTCTTGCCCGTGCCGGTCTGCCCGTCGATCAGGCGCACCGGCAGCGGCGCCTCTTCATGCTCCAACCCGGCGACAACCTCCCGCCGCCAGGTCTTGTAGCCGCCCTTCACAACGCCGCTGGGCCAGCCGACGGATGACAGGATCGTCGCCATCGCATTGGAGCGCATGCCGCCCCGCCAGCAATAAACCAGAGGCCGCCAGCTCTTTGGCTTGTCCGCCAGCGCCGTCTCCAGATGCTGAGCAATATTGCGCGCCACGATGGCCCCACCGACGCGATTGGCGCGGAACGGGCTTTCCTGCTTGTAGATCGTGCCGACCTTTGCGCGCTCCTCATTCGACAGGACTGGCAGGCTGATCGCACCTGGCAAATGGTCATCCTCGAACTCTGCCGGAGAGCGCACATCAATGATCGCGTCATAGCGCGACAGGTTTTGCGGGCTGATATCCGTAACGGTCTCTAGATAAGGCATGCACAAAAGACCTAACAGGTTTTACGCGCGGCGCCAGAGCGCTAGGATGTAACCGAACCAGGAGACATGCCCATGGCCGACGCCCTTCCCGATCTGCGCCTCACATCCCTTGCCCATGGGGGCGGCTGCGGGTGCAAGCTGGCACCAAATGTCCTGGCGGACATTCTGAGCGAGATGCCGCTGGCACTCGGCCATGCAGACCTGCTGGTCGATGCAGGCAAGAGTGATGATGCCGCCGTTTACCGCGTGAATGAGACGACCGCTCTGGTCGCGACCACGGATTTCTTCACGCCGATTGTCGATGACCCGCATACTTTCGGGCGCATCGCGGCCACCAATGCGCTGTCGGATGTGTTCGCCATGGGGGCAAAGCCGATTTTCTGCCTGGCCATTGTCGGCATGCCGATCGGCAAGATTGCCAATGAAACCATCCGCGCCATTCTGGCTGGCGGACGCAGCGTCGCAGAGGCGGCCGGGGCGCCGATTGCCGGAGGGCATTCGATTGACGCGGCCGAGCCGATTTACGGTCTCGTCGCGCTCGGCATCGGCCATCCGGACAAATTGCTGCTGAACTCCAACGCACAGGCGGGCGATGTCCTGATCCTCGGCAAACCGCTGGGCATCGGCATCTATTCCGCCGCGCTGAAACGGGAAATTCTCTCCCCTGCCCAATATGAAGAAATGGTCGCCTCGACCACCCGTCTCAACACACCGGGTACGGAGCTTTCAGATATGAAGGGGGTTCATGCGGCCACCGACGTGACCGGCTTTGGCCTCTTGGGCCATGCCAGCGAAATGGCGCGCGGCGCAGGGGTTCAGATCATCATCGAGAAAGCCGAAGTCCCGGTCTTTGAGGGGGCACGTGCCCATGCCGAAACGGGCGTAAAAACCGGGGCTTCCGGCCGCAACTGGGAATCCGTCTCGCATATGGTGAGCGGTACACTGACAGATATGGATAAAGATTTGCTGTGCGATCCACAGACCAGCGGCGGCCTGCTGGTTTCATGCCGTCCGGAGAAAGCTGACGCGGTGCTGGACGTGTTTGCGCGGCATGGTCATGCAGGCGCGAAGATCATCGGGCGCGTCGTTTCCGGCACGCCCGAAGTCAAGGTAGAATAGATCAGCCTGCGGTGTGGCAGGCGCCGTCTTCACGGGTCAGCGCACGGCGCACCGTGTCGACATAACGGCCTGTGGTTTCAAACTCTGCCTCGGTCACACCATAGGTAGGGCTTTTGCCAGACTCATCGAAATCGTCATCGATCGTGCCGGCGGCTTCTTCCAGGCCGATATTATCCTCTTTCCGGATATCGCCAATCACGCGGGTCACTTTCAGGATCGTCTCCTGATTGGCCTCTGGCTCGTCTGCCAGCAGCTGGCTGTAGCAGCCGCAATATGCCTCGACCGTATCGCCATCCTCGGCGAGGTCCTCCTGAATGTCCGGATCACCACCCAGCATGGCTGTGCAGGTCGCTGCGTTTTTTTCGGCTTTTGACGCGCCACACGCGGCAAGTGCCAGGCAGGCTGTGGCCAGAATGGATACTCGGATCATCAGGAGTCCTCTTCAAGGGTGTTTCTATCAGGCAGGTACCTTACCAGACAGCATGCCTGCCAGACGGTTGGAAATGATGTCTTCCGCTTCTTTCATGATTCGGTCGATCAATTCCTTACAGGTCGGGATGTCATGGATCAGGCCTGCGACCATCCCGCAGGACCATGCGCCGGCATCCATTTCGCCTTCCATCATGATGCGCGGATAAACCCCGGCAACTTCCTGGATGATGTCTTCAAACTTGATGTCAGAGCCCAACTCGCGCTCTTTCTCCAGAAGACGCTCCACCGCCGCATTGGTCATCACGCGCTCTGTGTTGCGCAGCGGACGCATGACAAGGCGCGTGTCCAGCTCGGACGCGGCCACGATGGCTTCCTTCACATTCTGGTGCACGGGTGCTTCTTTCGTTGCGATGAAGCGCGTGCCCATATTCATGCCGGAGGCACCCATGGCGAGCGATGCCACCAGGCTGCGGCCATCGGCCTGACCGCCGGAAGACACGAACGGAATTTCCAGTTCATCGGCGGCGCGCGGCAGCAGGATCATGTTCGGCACATCATCCTCGCCCGGGTGGCCACCACATTCAAAGCCGTCCACGGAAACCGCATCACAGCCAATAGACTGCGCTTTCAGCGCGTGGCGCACGGCGGTACATTTGTGGATGACCTTGATACCGGCATCTTTCAGCACGGGCAGAACCTGAACCGGGTTGTTCCCGGCGGTTTCAACGACTGAGACGCCGCCTTCGATGATCGCTTTGACATAGCCCGGATAGTCCGGTGCGTTCACCACGGGCAGGAAGGTCAAATTCACGCCGATCGGCTTGTCGGTCATGTCCTTGCAGCGGGCAATCTCGTTTGCCAGATCTGCCGGGCTCTTCTGCGTCAGGGCTGTAATGATGCCCAGTCCGCCTGCATTTGAAACGGCCGCAGCCATTTCTGCAAACCCGACATAATGCATCCCGCCCTGAATGATTGGATGTTCAATGCCGAACATCTCGGTGATGGCTGTCTTCATGGCATATCCTCCTTGTTTACGGGCCTATCCATGGCGGAAGGCAGGCCCGGAAACAAGGCTGACATAGGGGAAAGTGCTAGCTGACCGGAGACCAGCTCTTCTTGGGCTTGCTGCGGCGCTTCTGGCCCTGGGCATTTGCCGCGGCAGACCGCTGGCCATTGCCCTCACCCCGCGTGGAGGACGCACCGGGTTTGCCGGGGCCCTTGCGCGGGCCTTTGCCGCCAGCACCACCGCCGCCTGTGCGGCCGCGGCTGTGTGTCTGGCCACGCGGCTGCTGGCCCTGACGGCGTCCGCCGCCCTGCCCTCTGCCACGACTTTGCTTGGAGTGCGGGCCTGGCTCTTCCGGCAGTGACAGGTCCAGCGCCATGCTCTCATCCGGCGTTTCCAGCGTATCGATCTTGCGTTTGATCAGCTTTTCGATGTCGCGCAGATAGGCGCGCTCATCATTGCCGACAAAAGACAGCGCGATACCGCTGCGTCCGGCACGGGCCGTCCGGCCGATGCGGTGCACATAGGATTCCGGCAGGTTCGGCATGTCGAAGTTCACGACATGGCTGACGCCATCAACATCAATGCCGCGTGCGGCGATATCTGTAGCCACCAGGATCGGCGCCTTGCCGCTCTTGAACGCGTCCAAAGCGCGGATGCGCTGGTTCTGGCTCTTGTTGCCATGAATGGCTTCGGCATAGAGGCCTTCATTCGCCAGATGGCGAACCACTTTGTCGGCGCCATGCTTGGTGCGCGTGAACACGATGGCGCGGTCCATGTCATCACCAGACAGCACTTCTGCCAGAAGGCGCGGCTTGGAATCGCCCTTCACGAAGTAGACGGCCTGTTCAATGCGCTCGGCAGGTTTGGAAACCGGCGTCACGGAGACTTCAGCCGGCTCATGCAGGAAATCACTGGCCAGGGCGCGGATTTCCTTCGGCATCGTGGCCGAGAAAAGCAGCGTTTGGCGGCGTGTCGGCAGCGCTTTCATCACTTTCCGGATCGCCGGCAGGAAGCCCATATCCATCATCTGGTCGGCCTCATCCAGCACAACCGCTTCAGTGGTTCTCAGCGTCACGGCGCCGGTATCCATATGGTCCAGCAGACGGCCCGGCGTTGCGACCAGAACGTCTACGCCGCGTGCCAGAGAGCGGACCTGTCCGCCCGGCTTCACACCGCCAACGACAATGGTCGTCGTCAGTTTCATCTGGCTGCCATAGACGCGCACGCTTTCGGCGATCTGGGCGGCCAACTCACGTGTCGGCGCCAGGATCAGGATACGTGCACTTTTCTTCTCGGGACGGCCGGGATTGGCCGCAAGGCGGCTCAGCAGCGGCAGCACGAAGGCCGCCGTCTTGCCGGTGCCGGTCTGGGCGATGCCCACCAGGTCGCGGCCTGTCAGCAGCGTCGGGATGGCTTCAGCCTGGATCGGCGTTGGTTTGGTATAACCCTCAGCTTTGATGGCGCGGAGGATCGGCTCGGCAAGGCCGAGATCAGTAAACTGTGTCAATTCAATACTTTCTATGCGGGCGCCGGGCGGTCTTAGAGAGACCGCGCGCCCTGTTAGGCTTTTGTTTTCTTTAGGAAGCCTGTGTTTGATCGGCATCCCGGTTCTGGCGCGCACTCGACGCGGAACCGGTACGGCTACGATCAATGCGAGAGCAGCAGCTGTTCGCCCTGCTGAGGCGGCATATGGCACGCTTCGCTGCATTGCACAAATGATTATAACCGCGGCTTCGTTAACGCCGCCAGCGCGCCCCGGCAGGTTTGTCGGCCACAAGGCTCTTGTTTGAGACCATGAAAACCCGCTCCTGGCCCAGCGCAAAGGCCATCACGCCTTCCGGGAAAATCGGTGCAAAGGCTGCGTCCAGAACGTTCAAGCCGCCGGTAAACGCCCCCATGGCCGGCATCACCAGCCGCGCGCCATCGCTGGCAAAACAGCGCCGGCGGACGGACCGCCCGCGCCCGATAATCTTTGCGGCCGGGTGAAGGTGGCCAGCCACCTCCCCTGCCTCACCGGTCGGCTCATGCCGGAAGACCAGGGGGCCGATTCGCAGTGTCTTCGTCGCGCGCCCGCCCAGATGCTGTGGCGGGTCCGGATCGTGGTTGCCCTCTACCCATACCCAGTCATGCGCACCGGTCAGCGCCTGAATGCGCCGCGCATAGGCGTCCGGAAGGCGCAGCTCTGCCGCGCGGTCATGAAAGCTGTCACCCAGGGAGATAATCGTCTTCGGCCGCAGGCTGGCACACAGGCGCTCCACCACAGCCAGCGTCGCGGCCGTGTCATAGGGCGGCAGCATCTGCCCGCGCGCCGCAAAGGCACTGCCCTTTTCAAAGTGCAGGTCCGACACGACCAGCACCCGCTCGCGCGCCCACCACAGCGCCCCCTCCGGCAGCGGCGTCAGCAGCTCCCCGGCAAGATGCAGATGCGTCTCAGATGGCTTGGCAACAGCGGCAGTCATGGAAAGGAATCTGGCCTGCAAAGCCGCAAGGGTCAATGACGGCCCTCACCTATCCCATCGCATCGCGCACGAGGTCTGCTTCCGCCTCGCCCAGGATGGCATCCTGTACGGACGCGCCGGACACCGGCTCCTTGCCGATCTCCAGCATGACGGGCACGGCAAACGGGCTGATCTTCTCCAGCGCCTGATGGTCTATCTTGCCACGAATACGCACCAGCGCATCTGACAGGCGGCGCACATCCAGCAGGCCCGTTGCGGCGTCCTGCCGGGCGGCCTGCAACAGGATATGGTCTGGTTCATGGCTGCGCAGCACATCATAGATCAGATCCGCCGAGAAACTGACCTGCCGTGAGTTCTTCTCCTTACCCGGAAGGTTCCGGTGGATCAGGCCGGAGATCTGCGCGCACTGGCCGAAGGTGCGCTTCATCAGGGCGCTCTCGTCCAGCCAGCTTTCCAGATCGTCGCCCATCATGTCCGGGTGGAACAGCGTGTCCATGTCCACCTCGGCCAGATCCTCCATGCCCCAAACGGCCAGCGCATATTCGCTCGCCACAAAGCCCGTCGGCTTGCCCCCCATCCGCTCCAGCCGCCGCGTCAGCAGCATGCCTAAGGTCTGATGCGCAAGGCGGCCTTCAAACGGGTAGCAGACCAGGTAATTCCGGTCGCCACGCGGAAAGGTTTCGACCAGCAGATGGTCCGGCGGCGGAATGGCGGATTTTGTCTTCTGTATCTCGAACCATTCGCGCACGGGCGCGGGTAGGCCCTGCCATTGCGCGGGGTCATGGATCATCTTCCGCACACGGTCAGCCAGAAAGGTCGTCAGCGGAAACTTGCCGCCATTATAGGAGGGGATCGCCGGTTTCTCCGCCACGGCCCGCACGACCAGCGCGTCCGTGCCCTCAATGCCCACAAGGCGCAGCACCTCCCCGGCAAACAGGAATGTGTCGCCGGGCGTCAGCATGGACAGGAAATACTCTTCCATCTCGCCCAGTTTCAGGCCCGCCCGCACGCTGCGCTTTTCGCCCGGCTTTGGCTTTCCGACGAACTGCGCCAGCCGCACGGCCAGCATCGGCGATTCCACAATCGCACCCACATTCATCCGGTGTGCCTGCGCATCCCGCGCTGTACGCGCCACCCACAGCCCGTCGGGGCGGCGCACAATCCGGTGGAACCGGTCATAGGTTTTCAGCGCATAGCCGCCACTCGCAACGAAATCGACAATGCGTTCATACGCCTCCCAATCGAGAGATTGATACGGCGCCGCGCGGATGATTTCCTCATACAGCTCATCCAGACGGAAGCCGTCTCCGCAGGCCCGGCCCATAATGTGCTGCGCCAGCACGTCCAGCGCGCCATCGCGAATGCCTTCGCCATCAATCTCGCCGGCCTCTACGGCGGCCTCTGCCGCGCGGCATTCCAGCACTTCAAACCGGTTCGTCGGCACAAGGACAGCCCGGCTCGCCTCATCCATGCGGTGATTGGCCCGGCCGATGCGCTGGATCAGGCGGGCCGCCCCCTTCGGCGCGCCCATCTGGATCACCAGATCCACTTCCCCCCAGTCAATGCCAAGGTCCAGCGTGGACGTACACACAACCGCTTTCAGCACACCTGCGGCCATCGCCGCCTCAACCTTGGTGCGCTGCTCTCGCGCGAGCGAGCCATGGTGCAGCGCGATCGGCAGGCCGTCCTCATTGGCGTGCCACAACTCCTGAAACATCAGCTCTGCCTGGCTGCGCGTATTGACGAAAACCAGAGTCATCGTCGCGCGCTTGATCGCCTCATAGACCTCCGGCACGACAAACCGTCCGGAATGCCCAGACCACGGAATACGTTCCCGGGAAATCAGGATGTCCACATCCGCGGAAACCCCGCCTTCCGCCCGCAGAACCTTCGCGTCGGGCGCCAGCCACCGCGCCAGCGTTTCCGGCTCGCGCACCGTGGCAGACAGGCCAATGAAACGGCAGGCCGGGGCCCAGCTCGCCAGCGTGGCCAGCCCCAGCGACAAGAGATCTCCGCGCTTTGACGCCGCAATCGCATGAGCCTCATCGACGATCACGCATTTCAAATCCGCAAAGAATTCCTTCGCATGATCGGAGGCGATGAACAGGGCCAATTGCTCTGGCGTGGTCAGCAAGATGTCCGGCGGGGTGCGGCGCTGGCGCTGGCGCACATGGCTCGGTGTGTCGCCGGTGCGGCTCTCGATGCGAATGCCCAGGCCCATCTCCTCCACCGGTCCCATCAGATTGCGCTGAACATCCGTCGCCAGCGCTTTTAACGGAGAGATGTAGAGTGTGTGGAGGGCGGGACGTTCCGAGTTGGCCGTGCGCTTGCGCTCATGCAACTCGACCAGACTGCCCAGAAAGCCGGCCAGCGTCTTGCCGCCGCCTGTCGGCGCGATCAGCAAGGCGCTTTCGCCCTTCAGGCTCGCCTCGGCCAGCGCCAATTGATGCGGCCGGGCCCGCCAGCCACGGCCCGCGAACCAGGCCTCGAACGGTTCCGGCAAATGAAAGGGAGTAAGATCGCTATCGGCCATGTCTGCTATTAAACTATCGCAAGAAATTCCCGTTGCCTCTTTTTTTCATTTAAGGTTCAGGCAAACACTGATGAAACCGAGCCTGCCTTACAAGAAAGACCCGCCCATGCCCCGCTTTCTCACCGCTCTTGCGTTGACCGCCCTTGCTCCCCTGCCCGCCCTTGCCGGGCCACTGCAGGATGCGATGGCCGCCAGTCCGGATGGCCCGCTCTACACATTCGATCTCGCCTATCGCGCCGGAGACATCGACGCCTTGATGCGCGTGGACCCGTCCCGCCCGGAAGGTGAGCGCCTGACGGTTCTGTCTCCAGACGAGTCCGATTGGAGCGAGGAACTGGCAGAGCTGGTTGCAGACATGCAGGCTAAAAGCGATGGCGATATCTGGTGCAACAGTCTGTCAGAACATATTCCCGCCGATGCCAGCCTCGTCTCCGAAACGGACACCACCGCCACCTACACATTCACGCCCCTGCCAAGCGCAGATGCCGACAAGAATGAGAAGAAGGTCATCAAACACCTCACCGGCTCTGTCGTGGTCGATAAGGCTGAGCCTGCCATTCTCAGCTTCCGCATGGCCTCGACCAAGCCGTTCAAGCCGATGGCTGTCGCCAAGATCAATGATTTTGACATGCAGGTTGCCTGCGCCCGCGCACCGGATGGCCGCACCCATATTGCCAGTATGGACACATCCCTCAGCGGCTCTGCCATGATGCAGGCTTTCAGCCAGTCAGAACATCAGGCCATTTCAAACCTGCAGCCCGTTCCGGCGTCCGGAACAGGCTCCAGATAGCGCCCTATTCCTCCAGGCCGTACTTCTTCAGGATTTCCTCGCGGATTGCGTTCTTGGCGCGATCCGTGCGGGCCCGGCGGGCGTCGATCTCCGCTTCAATCTCTGCTTCGATCTGTGCACGCTCGGCCTCCTCTGCCAGGCGGGCATCTTCAGCCGCCTGCAGGCTCAACAGCACGTCACGTGTGAAGGCATTGATGTCAAACCGCGCGCCGCCAATCACATCAAAGCCGCGACGGACAATCACCGCATCCATGCTTGGCACGATCACGACATACTGGCCGCGATTGCCCGCCATGTAATACGTGCCCTGCGGAATGCCCGGCGCATCATTCATCAGCCAGAATTGCGCGCCATAGCCGGGCGAGCCAGCAGGCGGCTGGGCCGGTGACGGCGTGCTGACAAATTCCACCCAGCCTTCCGGCAGGATGCGCTCATTCCCCCAGACGCCATCCTGCAGATAAAGCTGGCCAAGCCGCGCCAAATCCCGCGCCGTGGACCAGACCTGGCTGGAGGATACGAAATCCCCGTTCCAGTCCACTTCCATCGTCGTGTGGACCGCCCCGATCTTGTGCAGCACTTTTTCGTATGGGAAGCGGTGATAGGAATCGTCCGCCCCGAGAGATTCGCGGAAAGACCGCATCGCAATCAGCGTGTCATCATTGGCATATTTGAAGCGCGTGCCCGGCTCTGCCTCCAGCACATTCGTCGCCGCCTGATCAACCACGCGGCCACCGCCGAAATAGATCCGGTCCGTGCGCGAGCCCTGCTCCCCGCTGTCCAGCCCGCTGGCCATGTGCAACAGGTCGCGCAGCGTAATTTCGCGGCGCGGGTCTGCACCATTGTTCCAGGCCTCGATGACGGCCGGATAATCCAGATCAATATGGCCATTGCGGCGCGCCGCGCCCAACACGGTCGCGGTGATGGATTTCGCAACAGACCAGGTCCGCTGCGGGGTTTCATGGTCAATGCCGCGGGCATAGCGCTCGGCCACAACCTGGCCTTCCTTCACGACGACGACGGCGCTGGTGCGCGTGCCATTACCATAGGTCCGCTCATCAAAGGCGAATGAGACCGGCGCCTCCAGACGCTCAGCCTCACCAAGGCGCAGCTGCACCTTCACATTAGAGCCAATGGCGCTGCCCCGGTCTTCCCCGGTAAAGTCCGGCCAGGCAGCAAAGCGCGGCAGGAAGTTCAGCGCGCCTTCATCGGCGCCAATCGGCAGCTGCGTACAGCCGAAGCCCGGGCGATACGCGGCCATGCGCGGCGGCATTGTATCGGAATAAGAGACAGAAACCGTCTTCTTGCGCGGATCAATCACGGCGTTCGGCAAGCGATCAAAAGTGCGCTGGTAATCCGTATAGATGCCGGACAGCTCATTGGCTTCAATCTCGTTCACCGACTGGCCTGCCACGAACAGTCCGGAACACAGAAAGCCCGCCTTGTAGCCCGCCGCCAGCGCAGCATCGAGCTCTTCCGTGCTTCCCCCCTCCTGGGCAACAGCTGGCAGGGCTGCCACCGATATGACGGCAAGCGATGCAAGGACGGTTCTCAAGGGACGCATGGGCAAAACTCTCCTGTTACAGATGCAACTCTATGCACATGATTTCATGTCGCAAGTAAGACCTTCATGAGCGCTGACCCTTTTTGCCGGGATCTGACGCCTACCAAAGCAGGCAACAAACCCGGAGGGACACGTGATGAGGCTGACACACAAACATGCAAGTGCGGCAATATTTGGAAGCCTGCTGATACTGGCCGCCTGCGATTCAAACTCCCCTGAACGGACAGATGTTCCCGATGACCCGGTTCTGATGGACCAGTCCGCCGAACGAGACACCGGGCCAAAGGCGGACCCAGACACACAGCTGACGGGTTTCCAGAAGGAAATCCTTTCCGCCATGCAGGACGCGGCCGATTCCGGAGAGACTGATTCTGCCTTCATCATGGCTGTGTTTGAAACCCGCCCTGATGCCCGCAAACTCTTCCTGGAAACCGCCGAGGCTGCCGTCGCAGACGGCAAAACGGCCTATCAGGCCGGTCAGGCGGGCGGCGACGCCATACGCTCCATCATCACAGAGGAAAGCAATCACGCCATCACCCGCGCAACAGATCAGCAGGCCGCAGACCTGATCACCATCACCGGCGATGAATTCCGCGAATTCCAGGCCTCCAACCCACAGGATTGCGCTCGCGCCGCTGCGGGTCTCAGCCCGCGCACGGATTCACCACGCATGAAACAGCTGCGCCAGAAGGAAAGCGCTGTGACGCTCGCCATCATGCAGGCACCTGGTCAGACCGGCGGGACAGTCACCCCGATGGACGACGTGATCACCTGGATGGGCACAGTTTTCACCGATCAGCCAGACGCTGCGACCGGTGCCGCCTATATCGGCGCCCCAAACCCGACAGACGAAGAAGCCCGACAGGTCTGCCACACCATGATCGTCATTTATAACGAACTCGACAAACTGCCTCTCGCCCGGCGCGCCGCCTATATGCGCGGCCTATCCGCAGGCTGAGATGCCTGCCTTCACGCCGCGCCATGCACCGCGAGGCCCTTGGCCACGGCGCCGAAGCGATCATTGGCCGAAAGCGTCGCATTGCCGAACCGTGCGGCCAGCCGGTCCTGCACAAGCGGAATGAAGGTCGAGCCGCCGACCATGACGATATCGGTGATCTGCTCGGGGCCCGCCCCTGCTCGCGCGAGGCATTCGACCGCGACCGCATCCATCTTGGAAATCGTCTCGTCAATCAGCCCCTCGAAGGCCGCCCGCGTGACAATTTTCTCAAGGTGCGCGTCCGGCGTGTCATAGGCAAAGACCTGCTCATCGGCGCTGCTGAGGCCGATCTTGATCTGCTCTGTGCGCTTGGCATAGTCGTGGGCCTCGTGATGGCGCACCAGATAGTCGAAGGCGAGAATCCCTTCGCTCTGCGGGCTGTTCATCTTCATCCATGTGATGTGCTTCTGCACGTCGCGCGTGTAGAGCTTGTTGAGGCTCTTCCAGTCCGAAAGGATCGAATAGGGCGACGACGGTACCGGCAACCCGTTCACTGATAAAGTTTCCATATGGCCGAACAGTTTCGATAGTTCGTAGAAGCTCAGCATATGGTCGAAATCATTGCCGCCCACATAGAGCCCGGCGCTGCCCAGCACATCAAAGCCCGCATTGTCGGCGGAAATCCGCACGACCGAAAAATCCGACGTACCGCCCCCGATATCGACCACGAAGACCAGTTTCTCCCGGCCTGTCTGAAAGCTCACAGACCGCGCTGCCGCCACCGGCTCCTCAAGGAACTCCACCTGGTCCACGCCCGCCGCATTGAGGCAGGCCTCAAGGATTGTCTGCGCCCGCGCGTCCAGCTCCGGGTGGCGGTCATTGAACGAAACGGGCCGCCCCTGGATCACCGAGTCGACCCGCTCGCCCGTCTCCGCCTCGGCGCGGGCAATCACGCGCGTCAGGAAATGCGTAATCACATCGCGAAACGGCAGGCGCCTGCGGCCCACTTCCGTCGTCTCGTCAATCAGCGATGAACCGAGCACAGACTTGATCGACCGCATCAACCGGCCTTCCTCACCGGACTCATAAGCGCTCACCGCCTCTGTACCGATGGCATATTCGCCCGACGTCGAACCATAGAACACCGCCGTCGGAATCGACGTGGCGTCCGCCTCCAGCGCGATCAGCTCTGTGCCTTTCGCAGTGCGAAACGCGATGGATGTATTCGACGTGCCGAAATCGATGCCGACTTGCATGGGAGGAGCCCTCGGTGCGGAGAATGCGGCTAAGTCGCCTAGCCCAATTGAGCCAAAAGCGAAAGACACGGTAGCCAGCCCCTTCCCCGCTTTGTGCAATCGCCTACATTCTGAACATGCTGCGCCCTGATCTTCTCCTCTGCCCCACGCCCAAGGGCCTCTATTGCCCGCCGGGGGATTTCTATCTTGATCCCGTGCGCGGCGCGGTGGACCGGGCGGTGATCAGCCATGGCCATTCAGACCATGCGCGTGGCGGCCATGGCAAAGTGCTGGCCCATCCGCACACGCTGGCCATCATGGCCGCGCGCTATGGGGAGAGTTTCGCGAAATCCACCCAGGCTGTGGAATATGGTGAGGCGATCGAGATCAATGGCGTCACCGTCTGGCTCTATCCGGCGGGGCACATATTGGGCTCGTCTCAGATCGTGGTGGAGCATAAGGGCCTGCGCATGGTCTTCACCGGAGACTACAAACGCCGCTGGGACCCGACCTGCACGCCCTTTGAGCCGGTTGAGAATACGCATGTCTTCATCTCAGAAGCGACCTTTGGCCTGCCGGTCTTCCGCCATCCGCCTACGGAACAGGAAATCGACAAGCTGATCCGCTCGGTTGCCGACAATCCGGACCGCACGCATTGCATCGGCGCCTATTCACTCGGCAAGGCTCAGCGCGTGATCAAGCATCTGCGCCTCGCCGGGCATGAGAGGCCCATCTATATTCATGGCAGCCTGGAAAAGCTCTGCGAGGTCTATGAAGCTGCGGGCGTGGAGTTGGGGGATCTGCGGCCCGCCACGCTGGAAGACCGCTCTAAAAGTGCACGCGAAGCCTTCCGTGGAGAGATCGTCATCGCCCCGCCCGGCGCCTTTGAAGGCAAATGGGCGCAGCGCTTCCCCGATCCCGTCATCGGCTTTGCGTCCGGCTGGATGAGCGTGAAACAGCGCGCCAGGCAACGCGGCGTCGAATTGCCGCTTGTCATCTCCGACCATGCCGACTGGGACGAATTGACGGACACGATCCGCGAGGTAAACCCGCAAGACCTCTGGATCACCTATGGCCGCGAAGACGCCCTCGTCCGCTGGGCCGAACTCGAAGGCCGCCGCGCCAAACCCCTGCGCCTGGTCGGCTATGAGGAAGAAATGGGGTGATGCGCCCACCCTTGTCATCCTGGAAAACGCGCAAGCGTTTATCCGGGACCCAGACGCGGAGGCGCAAGTCTGAACTGGGTCCCGGATATTTGCTGACGCAAATTCCGGGATGACAGCGAACTAAACTTCCCACTCTTCCGCTCACCCCGGCGCATGCCGGGGTCCAGGACGGCAAGCAAACTTCGGCGAATACAGCCCCGTCCTCTCCCCCGCCAATGCCTGCGAAGGCAGGCATCCATCGCGAACACGATCCTCATGCGCTTCGGGGGGAAACCGCTCTCTGGATACCTGCCTGCGCAGGTATCTGCGGCCTGATCGGCAGCTGAGAGGGCACAGTCCCCAAACCCTCCGCCC
>NZ_AWFF01000042.1 GCF_000682755.1 Hyphomonas beringensis | reverse complement strand
GCGCCCGCCGCGCACGGCTCTTGTGAAAGGGCAAGGAAGTATCGGGATACCCGGATGGTTGCGGCCAGTCCGGCTTTAGGTGCTGCCGTACAGGGAAGACCAAATTCGAAACCCGTTTCCAGATGGAGACACCGCATGACCCCCCTCTAACTCCCCCCTTTCAGGGGGGAGAATCCCCCTCAAGCAAGGCAATTGCTGTCAGCGTCCCTCCCCCTAAAAGGGGGAGGACAGGTGGGGGTCATACCGGAATTGCCGAACGTGTGGAAATAAAGACAGCAACGCATACAGAGGAGTTAGATACAGTTTGCTTAGGAAAACCGGAATCTCTGACAGCGAATATGCATTCCGATGCATGAACAAGATCAATCTGATCGAGGAGAAGACCCCGCACTGGAAAGACCTCTGGTTCGAGAGCACCGGCTGGCATCATACGCCCAGTGACGCGTCATGCCCGATGCGCGCAGCGCATCTGGGCACCCATCTCCGGAAGACGCCGCATGTGCGCCCCGTTCCTCAGCGAACCCGGTTCGCCCCCGCGCATGACGTACCCTGCCATTCCGTTCAGAGCTGGATCCCCAGACGGCTCGGCCGTCGGGGATGACGCGTGTGTAGGGACTGGTTCTGAAGCCTACCTCATGGAACCGGGCCGCCAATGGGGCGGGTTTTATGAGCGGTTGCTCAGGGGGTGAGCATTTTTGGCTTGGCTTCAGCGTCGTCTGTCGCGATTTGCTTTCCAGCGACGGGCATCAGACTTCCGGATTCGATATTCCAATAGATCGACACTCACACCATAGAATTCAGCAGCGTCCTTTAGGTTTGGAAATCTTTCAATCGCTCGAAGTGCCGCCAGTTTGGGAATTAAGATCGTCCAACCGAGGTCATTGGCCTCTCTTTCCATCTGGGCATCGAAGTGACGACAGCCGCTTTCCAAAATTGGTGGACGCGGTGGGTGCATCAACAAAATATGGGCCAATTCATGCATGACACTTGAGTGAACACGTGCCGCTGAATGCCAATCGTTGTAGAGGATTTCAGCGTAAACTCCGTCGAACAAGGCGGTCGCAGAAAATTTGTCACGACCTTCGGCGTTGAAGTGAAGCTTTACCTCTTCAGCTATTCCGGCATCGAATGATAGAGGGCGAGTCGTGATATCTAGATGGGCACAAAGCCTAAAAGGGCAAATAGGATCTGAGTTGCCAAGTTCCAACTCACGACGAAACTCACTGGCGTACTCTTCTGCCTCTTTGACGAATCCGCGCCTATGACGGGTCGTCGTCATCCTTGGACCTCATAGTTTGGTAAGCTGACCTAAGCATTGCTTCCAGCATTTCTGCGTCTCTTCCCTTCAACTTACTATCGGCTCTCAGGAGAGCGCTTATCTCGGATAGTGTTTCCCGCTCAACGGGTGTGTTGTCCAATTTAACAATGAAACTGTTGGCGTCTAGGTTGGCCCAGGCGGAGAGAGCCGCCATCCCATCTACGTCTGGTCGTTTACCTTGCCCGATGCGTGTCAGGGTCGATGCGGATACACCCGCTTTTTCAGCTACGCCCTTCCAAGACAGCTTCTCTGAGCGTCGGATTTCATCAAGTGCGGCAAAAAACTTTGCGACATCGAATCGAGAATTTGACAAGTGAGTCTCCGTTTCACTCTTGCAATCACCGGGAATCGGTCCATATAGATCCGGATTGCACATTTGCAATCTAGTGCGATTTTCGAACGAAAGGCAACGAAGACTATGGCGAAGAAGAACCAACATGTCGTGCCTCATCCAAAAGGGTGGGCGGTGAAGTCAGCCGGGGCAAGCAAAGCTGCATCGGTTCACGCGACGCAATCGAGTGCAATCTCTGCAGCGCGCAAGACTGCAATTGAGCACAAATCAGAAATGCTGATTCACGGTCAAAACGGACAAATCCGTGAGCGGAACACCTATGGTAACGATCCGCATCCACCGAAAGGATAAAAAATGAGCAGATACTATGTCAATATGAACTCGCAAAGTAACGGCGATCACGAAGTTCACAAATACGGCTGCAGTTATATGCCGCGTGAAGAAAATCGCATCTATCTTGGAAACTTCGATTCCTGCGCGCCTGCTGTACGGGAAGCGAAGAAGACTTACAGTCAGTCCAATGGCTGTTACTACTGCGCCTACGCCTGTCATACGTCGTAGTCGACTAACTGACGGCTGAAATCGCTTCGGCGGCCACAATGTCCCCATCATAAAGCGCCCGCCCCAGAATTGATCCCGCAATCGGGGCGTCGGCGGCGATCAGGGCACGGATGTCGTCTGTGCTGGCGACACCACCTGAGGCGATGATCGGGATGCTGACCGTGTTGGCGAGCTCTGCCGTGAACGGAACATTGACGCCGGTCTTCAGGCCGTCGCGGCCGATATCCGTCGCGACAATGGCGGCCACACCGCAGCCTTCGAAGGCCTTGGCGAGCTCTGTCGCCTTCATGTCGCTGGTCTCGGCCCAGCCTTCGACCGCCACCATGCCATCCTTCGCGTCGATGCCGACGACGATTCGGCCGGGCAGGGCGCGGGCGGCCTCTTTCACCAGATCCGGGTCTCGCAAGGCGGCGGTGCCCAGGATGACGCGGGAAATGCCGGCCTCCAGCCAGGCATCGATCTGCGCCCTGTTGCGAATGCCGCCGCCCAGCTGAACCGGCGCATCGGTGGCTTTCAGGATCGCCTCCACCGCGGCGCGGTTCACGGCCTTGCCCTCAAAGGCGCCGTTCAGATCCACCACATGCAGATGCGTGAAGCCCGCCTCGCGGAAGGCTGTCGCCTGCGCCGCCGGGCTGTCGGAAAAGACGGTCGCCTTGTCCATCTCGCCGCGCAGCAGGCGCACACACTGGCCGTCTTTCAGGTCGATGGCGGGGTAGAGGGTGAAGCTCATGTCGGGGTCCATGTCAGGAAATTGGCGAGCAGGCGCAGGCCCACACGCTGGGATTTTTCCGGGTGGAATTGCGTGCCGAACAGATTGTCCTGCGCCACGGCTGCGGTAATCGCCTCTGCGCCATAGCCCGCAGTCGCGGCAATCGTGGCCGGGTCTTTCGCGGTGAAGGCGTAGGAATGCGTGAAATAGACGTGCGGGTCTTCGCCCAGATCCTGCAACACAGGATGCGGGGGCTCGCCCGCAAAGCTGAGGCCGTTCCAGCCCATGTGCGGCACACGGAACCCCGCGCCCGGCTGGATGCGGGAAACCTCGCCCTTGATCCAGCCAAGGCCGGGGGTCGTGCCGTCTTCCAGGCCCGTATCGGCCAGCAGCTGCATGCCCACACAGATGCCCAGGAACGGTCTGTTGCCTTTCAGGCAGGCCTCTTCCAGCGCCTCCACAACGCCCGGCTGCGCCCGCAGGCCCGCTGCGCAATCTGCAAAATGGCCAACGCCGGGCAGCACAACGCGCTCAGCCGACAGGATGTCAGCGGGGGAATGCGTGATGCGGATTTCATGGGGTGTGCCCGCCAGATTTGCAGCGGCACGCAGGGCGCGGCCTGCGGAATGCAGGTTCCCCGATCCATAGTCGATGAGGGCAACAAGGCTCATGGCCGCGCTCATAGCCGTGCCTGCGTCATTGGGGAAGGGGTGACGTGGGTTGCGAGCAGGGGCAAGGTGCCGCAATCTCTACAGCTGAGAAGAAGTCAGGAGTCTCATTCATGCGTTTTGCCCTCCCCACCCTTGCCAGCGCGGCCATCTTGCTGGCCAGCGTTGCCCTGCCTGCCTCTGCCGATGTGGCCGAGCAGGAGCTGGTCGCGCAGGTCGATAGCCAGGCCGCGCTGACGGCTGAACTGTCCGAGAAACTCTGGGACTGGGCCGAAGTCGGCTATCAGGAAGAGAAGTCCTCAAAGCTGCTGCAGGATACGCTGGCCGCAGAAGGGTTCAGCGTAAAGGCCGATGTGGCCGGTATCCCGACGGCCTTTGTCGCGGAATACGGCACAGGCGGCCCGGTGATTGGCATCTTGGCGGAATTCGATGCCCTGCCGGGGATCAATCAGGCTGCCAGTGCGGAACGGTCTGAAGTGCCGGGCAAGAAAGCGGGCCATGCCTGTGGGCACAATCTGTTCGGGGCAGGCTCTGTCTCTGCGGCGATTGCGATCCGGCACTGGCTGGAAGACAGCGGCACGCCGGGACGTATTCGCGTTTATGGTACGCCGGCCGAAGAGGGCGGCTCCGGCAAGGTCTATATGGTCCGCGCGGGCCTGTTTGATGATGTCGACATTGCCATTCACTGGCACCCTTCTGACCGTAACTCTGCCGCCGCCAATACGACGCTGGCAAATCGGTCTGCCAAGTTCCGCTTCCACGGCATCTCTGCCCATGCGGCCGGGGCACCTGAACGGGGCCGGTCTGCGCTGGATGGGGTCGAGGCCATGGATATGATGGCCAACATGATGCACGAGCACATGCCCCAGGATGCACGCATGCACTATGTCATCACCTCCGGTGGCTCTGCGCCGAACGTGGTGCCGGACTTTGCAGAAGTCTTCTACTATGTGCGCTCGCCTTCCGCCGATGGTGTGGAAGAGATCTGGGCCCGGCTGGAAAATGCGGCCCGCGGCGCGGCGCTGGGCACTGGCACGGAAGTCGAGTGGGAAATCATCCACGGCAACAATCCGCTGCTGGTGAATGAGACACTGGCCAAGATGATGGATTCCAAACTCCGCGAAGTGGGCGGTGTAACCTATACGCCGGCCGAGGAGGAATTTGCGGAAACCATCGCCTCTACCTTCACGAACCCCGGCCTGGAGCTTGGGTCCGAAGAAGAGATCCAGCCATTCCAGGTTTCCATGGGCTATGGCTCCACAGATGTGGGTGACGTGTCCTATGCGGTGCCGACGGTAGGCCTGGGCACCGCTACCTGGGTGCCGGGCACATCGGCGCATAGCTGGCAGGCCGTTGCGGCCAGCGGTACGACGATCGGCCAGAAGGGCGCACAGGTTGCTGCGAAAACGATGACGCTGGCTGCGGTGGAATTGTTCACGAATGAGGAGCTGCGCAAACAGGCGCGGGCCGAATTCGATGAAGCGCGCGGGCCGAACTATCAATACCGCTCGCTGCTCGGCAATCGCGCCCCGCCGCTTGATTATCGCAAATAGGGGAGGGGGCTTTCGACGAAAGCCCTGACCCGCCTGCACGCGATCCTGCGCCTCTTCCTTCAGGAGGAGGTGCCCCATGTCAGATACGTCTCTTGGGCAATGCGCCAGCTGCGGTCACGCGCTGAAGAATGAACGGCAACGGTTCTGCGTCCATTGCGGTACAGCAATTCCGGGCGCGCCGCCTCTGCGGCCTCGGACGCCGGAGGAGCTGGAAAAGGCCCGTGCGCTGCCGGAGGAAGAGGTGCGGCCTGTGAGAGACACCTGGGCCTGCGGAACCTTCACGCTGGGTATTGGAATGCCACCGCCGCGCCTGCCGGAACTGGAGGCGGGCGTGTGCGTGAAATGTGACGCACCTGCCGATGCATCGGGGCAGGTAATGCTCCTTCCCGAAATTGTCTCCGATGAGCGGCAGTCCCTCTCCAGAGCGAGCGAGACCCGCATGGCATGTTCGGGGGGATTACGTATCAGCCGTGGTCCTGCGCGGGGCAGCAGGGAGGAGGAGCGGCTCTGGCGCGGCCTTGCAGGGCCTGGCCACGATGTCTTCACGGAACTGGACGACCTGCAGATTGCCGAGATCATGATCGCTCCGTGCCAATCCTGCGGGACTTCGGATGTTTACGGGATCAGAGACCTGCTGGAAGGTTGGCTGACGGTTCGGCGGGTCGTTTGACGACTGCCGGGAATCTCTCCTAGCAGCATGCTGACGCCTAGGCCGTCTGATCGCATCAGGGCTTAATTACAGGGTGCTTCCGAAACCTGCCTTTCATCCTGAACCCATCGCGCATGTTCAGGCCGAGTAGGATGATATTTCCGAGGCCTGCGATCAGCTCTAGGGCCTGAACGATATAGAAGGTCGTATCGAAGTCCCCGCCCCTGGCCTTTGCTGCGAGAAAGAATGCGGCGGGGATCAGGATGAAAAGACCGTTCGCCGCGATGAATGGCATACGTTTGAGTTTGACGCCGGGAAGGCCGCCTGTTCGTCCTTTTGACAGGACGACGCCTGTCCCACCCGCGGTGGCGATGGCAGGCACCAGCAGCAAAAATCCCCAGGGGATCGCCGTCTTCACGGTCTGAATGAATGCGGGGTCGCCCGACAGCTCGCTCACCACTGTCGATAGCCAGAAAGTACCGATCAGGATCATGGCGAGGGCGCCGGCAACAGGATGAAGGATTTTAGGCATGTCGATGTCCTTTATGACAACATACTGTCAATATGAGTATTGACAGTATGTTGTCAATTAGGATGATGATTCATGACCAATGAACATCACACTCCTGCCGGAGCGGCGCTGACCGGGCTCGTGCTTGAAATCTTCCGCCTGAACGGGCGTCTCCTTGCTGAGGGGGACAGGCTGATGGCGGGCACAGGACTGACCAGCGCACGTTGGCAGGTCATGGGCGCGATTCATTTTGCCAGCAAACCGCAGACTGTCTCCTGGCTCGCTCGCAATATGGGGCTTACACGTCAGGCCGTGCAGCGCGTTGTGAATGACCTGGAAGGGGAGGGACTGGTAGCATTCCAGGAGAACCCCGCGCACCGGCGCGCGCAGCTCGTCACGCTGACGCAGAAAGGCCAGGCGGCATATGCTGGTGCCGACCAGCGGCAGGTGCCGTGGGCCAATGACTTGGCAGAGGGGTTTGATGCAGCAGAGCTTGAACAGGCTCTTGAGCTGCTAAGGGGCATCCGTGACCGGCTGGAAGCCGTCAGGGGATAAGGTTTACAGGCTGCCCTTGGTGCTGGCCGGTTTGCCGCCGAGTTTCGGGTCTACCGCAATGGCAGCGCGCAAGGCGCGGGCCGTGGCCTTGAAGCAGGATTCGGCAATGTGGTGGCAATTCTCGCCGTAGAGATTCTCAACGTGCAGGCACATGCCGCCATTGCCAGCCAGGGCATGGAAGAACTCCTTGAAGAGCTCTGTGTCCATCTCGCCGATCTTGTCGCGGCTGAAGTGCACCTTCCAGACCAGATAAGGCCGCTTGCACAGGTCCAGCGATGTGCGGGACAGCGTTTCATCCATGGGCACATAGGCATGGCCAAAGCGCGTGATACCGGCAAAATCGCCCAGCGCTTTCATGATGGCCTGACCGATGACAATGCCCGTATCCTCGACACTATGGTGCATGTCGATATGCAGGTCGCCCTTGCAGCGCACGGTCAGATCAATAGCGGAATGCTTGGAAAAGCTTTCCAGCATGTGATCGAAAAAGCCGATGCCTGTTTCGATGTCAGACTTGCCGGTTCCATCCAGATTCACGGTCACCGAAATATCGGTTTCCTTGGTGGTGCGGCTAACAGTGGCGGTGCGTTCTTGTGTCATGGGGCCCATATAGTGCGTAGCGTCGGTTACAGCTAGCGCACTTTGTTCACTGATTCCTAAACATATTCCGGAAACATGGTTACTCGCAGATCGGATAGTCCGGTTGCGTAAGGGCGTGTGCAGGTTTGGACAAGCAGAGTTTCTTCCCCAGACTCATGGGCCGGATAACAATTCCGGCATTCATTACTGCTGTCTCAAGTGGTTTGACCGTGGTGCTGTACAGCTCTGTCTGGGTCGCTGAACAGGCTTACCGGGTTTATTTTGAAGGCGGGTCCTGGTCTGAATGGGCGCTGCCCCTTTGGGCAATTGGCATCCTGATGGTGATTGCTGCGGCCATTTCCGGGTCCATTGCCTGGTTTCTGGCGCGGCGCTTCCAGAAGATACTGATTGATTTTACAGGCTACCTGTCAGCAGCCAGCACTGACAGCAGCGACCTTTTGCCGACCGTGCCGTTCTCGGAATTGCGCCACCTGCGCGTTGTGGTCATGCGGTCGGTAGGCAAGTTGCGCCGGGATAATCAGGCCCTGCGCGAGACGGCTTATGTCGATCCGCGCACGGGCATGCCAAATCTGATCGCCATTGAACAATTGATCGGTAAGACATTGCCGAAAGCGCGCTATGAGACGCCAGCAGCGCTGATGGTTCTGGATCTCGACAATTACACCCGCGCGTCAGAGCGGCTGGGCGCGCTGGCCAGTGAAGCCCTGCTGAAGGCGGCGGGTGAGCGCATGTCGCGCGCGCTTGCCGCGATGGATGGTCCGGTCAGAAATGCGCTGAAGAACTACGAGCTTGCCGCGATGCAGGCCGACAGTTTTGCGCTATACCTGCCAACCGCCGTCAGCCGGGATCATGTTTCCAACATTGCCCGGGCCATTCGCCTGGCCTTTGCAGAACCCTTCATGATCACGGGCCAGTCTGTTTCGATTGGGATTTCCGGTGGCATTGTCATGGCTCCGGAAGATGCCGACACGGTACAGAAGATGTTCCGTCATGCCGAACTGGCGCTGAAGCAGGTGCGCAAGGACACAGGTTCAGGCTTTCGCTATTTCTCCCCGCGGCTCAACCGTGTGGCTCGCGGCAAATACATGCTGGAAGCAGAGCTGCGTGATGCTGTGGCGAACCATGAATTCAAGACACACTTCCAGCCAAAGGTCGACTTCCAGACCGGCAAGGTCGTCGGGGCCGAGGCGCTGGCGCGCTGGATTCGCCCGAACGGCAAGATCATTTCTCCGAACACTTTCATTCCGCTTGCAGAGGAAACGGGCCTCGTTACGCAGATTGGGGAACAGATCATGGAGGCGGCATGCCGCTCAGCCCGCGCCTGGATGGATGAGGGCTTTGAAGCGACTGTGGCCGTTAATGTATCGCCGCGGCAATTTCAGGCTACGGACTTAACGGAAACTGTTCTGTCCATCCTCAAGCGCTCTGGCCTTCCGCCCCATCGGCTTGAGCTGGAAATCACTGAGAGCATGGCCGTGTCGGAGCCTGAGAAAGTCGCGCGGGTGATGCGTCCGCTGCGTAGTCTTGGCACCAAGCTGGCCATTGATGATTTCGGGACGGGACATTCAAACCTGTCCATCCTGACGCAGCTGCCCTTTGATGTCTTCAAGATCGACCGCCAGTTTGTGTCTGCTCTGGAAGCTGACCAGCAGGCACCTGCCATTATCGAGATGATTCTGGCCATGGCCGAGACGCTGGGCCTGAAGACTGTCGCAGAGGGTGTTGAGACAGAACGCCAGGCAGACTTCCTTCGCCGGCGCGGCTGCACAATGGCGCAGGGCTTTCTTTATAGCGCAGGCCTGCCGCATGATTCCTTCCTGGAATTCCTGCGGAACTGGAAAGCCAAACCGTCTGTAACCAGACTACAGACAGGCTAGTTGTCTACATGGCGGCGGTATATGTTGACCGCCTCGCCTTTGTAGTTCGATGTCTGCCATAGTCCGTAGTCGCACTTTTCTGCCACGCGGACAGAGGCGATGTTCTCCGGCTCAATAATGCAAACAGTCTGTCCGGGACGGGCTTTGTCCAGCCACTCATGCGCCGCCTGAACGGCTTCAGTCGCAATGCCCTTGCCCCATGCGCTCTTTACAAGCGCCCAGCCCGCCTCTGGCCATTCGGACAGATCTGGCGTCATGCCGCGCATGAAATCCGAAAAGCCGACCTCACCGAGATATTCGCCGGTGC
Organism: Hyphomonas beringensis; assembly: GCF_000682755.1. Lineage (GTDB taxonomy): Bacteria > Pseudomonadota > Alphaproteobacteria > Caulobacterales > Hyphomonadaceae > Hyphomonas > Hyphomonas beringensis. The sequence goes on along the minus strand of NZ_AWFF01000042.1, from coordinate 32,979 downwards.
TGCGGTCCTCAACGATCCAGGATGAGTATCCCAGAATGTCCCACATGCCGCGCATGCGGCAGATCGTGAACCATGTGCTCTGGCGGTCGCGCGGCTGACCGCCGGTATATTTTGCCGTTGCAGGCGCGGCCCACATCGTGGCGGCGGGCTCGAAATGGCGCTTGTCCGGCGCGCAGAGAACAAGGCGTTCGGTTTCGAGAATAGGAACGCTCATCGCAGTTTTCTATGCTTTAGACTTCATCTTCTCAAGCATCGCCCCCATGGCGGCGTGGACAGCCTGCATACCCTTCAGGGGGCGGACCATGACCTTGAAGTCGATGATTTGTCCGTCACCATTCCATTCGATCATGTCCACGCCATTGACCTGGATGCCGTCCATCACGCATTCGAATTCCAGCACGGCCTTGTCAGCGCAATCGAAGACACGCGTATAGCGGAATGTGTCGCCGCCGAGAGTCTGACCGGCTGCGGTGAGGTAAGCCATTGTGATGGCCTTGCCCTCTTGCGGGGTGTGGACGACCGGGCTCTTGAACACGACATTGTCGGCCAGCTGTGTGCTGAGGCCTGCAGGGGAGTGGTCCCCGTTCATCCAGTCAAACCAGCGTTGCAGGTTTTCGCTGTGTCCCGTCATGGGGATGAGATGTTCAGCCATGTTTGGTGTCTTCCCTTTGTCTTGTCTGTCTTATTCGCTGGCCACAATTGGCTTGCCGACCAGATAGTCGGTCGGATCATTGAAACAGTTCCCGCGCAGCGCAACCCAGCCGCCCGGAAAGTCGGGCTCGGTGAAAACGATGTCTACCCGGCCCCAATTGTAATGGGAGGCGCCTGTGTCAGGATTTCTGATGGCGACATCGCACATTTCAATCTCGGGATCGTCCTGAGCGATCCACACGCCTGCATAGGCGCCGCGCCCTTCATAGACGCCAGCAAGACCCTTCAAATAGATTTTGACGGGGCCTGAATCAGCCTCATAGGACCATACGGCCCAGCCTTCAGGCGTATCACTTTCATAGACGACATCCCCGACGAGGGTGGACCAGACTTCGTCGGCCAGGGCAGGCTGGCTGACCAGGCCGAGGCAAAGACCTGCGAGAAGTGGCTTCATCATGATGTATCCCTCCGTTCACCGCAGAGTATCATGCGATCCTTGAACGGGAAGGGGAATTCCCTGCCGCACAGGCCATGCCCATGCGGCAGGAGAGAGATTATCAGGAGTCTTCTTCGTCCGGACGGCAGAAATTCACCGGCACGATGAGATTTTGGATGGCCGGGCTGTCCTGACCTTTGGCGGGCGTAAACTCCATATCGGCAAAGATGTCTGTCGCAGCTTCATCAAAGCCAGGCAGGGAGCAATTCGCCAGCACGTCTTCGCTCTCGCCGGACTCGCTGACATTGAACATGACCTCACAGGCCGCTTCGACGCCGAGCACTTCGTAGAGGGGCGGATAGGCCACTTCCAGCGGGCTTGTCGGTACGGGCATTGGCGTCTCACCGCCGGGCCGGATTGCGCTGGATGCGCGGGACGTCCAGTCGTCTGACGGGCTCATGCTCACCACCTGCTCGCCGCCGCACGGCTGGATAGAGGTCGACTGGCTCAGAACTTCCAGAACGTCATCGCTCAGCGGCGCTTCCAGCCGGGCGTTCAGCGCATCGACCGTTTCCGGGTCGAAGCCATGATAGTCTTCCTGCGCAAGTGCGGTGCCCGCGAGCGCAAGGCTGCAGGCGGCTGTGGTGAGAATGTGGGATAGTTTCATAAGGCGGCTCTCCTTGGTTGCCCTTGGATTCGCCGCCGAACCTAACCCGCTGCGTACGCTTTTGCCAAATCGGGGTCTTTTTCCGCCACCAGATCGGCCAGATCGGAGATCACTTTGGCCTGTTTCCAGGTGGCGTCATCCTGCATCTTGCCGTCGATCATGGCGACGCCGCTGCCGTCGGGCATGGCCGCCAGGATCTTGCGGGCAAAGACCACTTCTTTCGGGTCCGGGCTGAACACATTTTTCGCAATGGCGATCTGTTTCGGGTGCAGGCTCCATGTGCCGGAGCAGCCGAGCAGGAAGGCATTGCGGAATTGCTGTTCGCAGGCATCGAGATCGGCAATGTCGCCGAACGGACCGTAGAAGGCATTGATCCCGGCCATACGACAGGCGTCGACCATGCGGGCGATGGTGTAGTGCCACGGGTCCTGCTGGGCCGAGGCCCGCGGGCTGCCGTCTTCATTGGGGTCATCAATGACGCGGTAGAAGGGGTGTCCGCCGCCAACACGTGTGGTCTTCATCTTGCGGTCTGCGGCAAGATCTGCCGGGCCGAGGCTGATGCCCTGCATGCGCGGGCTGGCGAGTGCGATCTCTTCCACACGGGCCATGCCCTGTGCGGTTTCGAGAATGGCGTGGAACAGGATCGGGCGGGTGAGGCCTGCCTTGGCTTCCAGCTGGGCGACATACTGGTCGGCGAAGTGGATGTCCCATGGGCCTTCGACCTTGGGCAGCATGATCACGTCCAACTGGTGGCCGGCTTTCAGGACCAGTTCGGAAACATCTTCCTGAAACCAGGGAGAATTCAGTGGGTTCACACGGCTCCAGAAGCCTGTGCCCTTGCCCTGCCAGTCATACATGTTGGCCATTTCGATGGCGCCAGCGCGGGCGGCGTCCTTCGCATCGGCCGGAATGGCGTCTTCCAGATTGGCGAGCATCACGTCCACGCTGCCTGCCATGTCCGGCACTTTGGCGCGCACCTTGTCCAGGTGCGGCGGCACAAAATGGATCATCCGCTCCAGGCGGATAGGCAGATCGCGCATCGGCGCGGGTGCGCCAATCGCAAGGGGTTTGAAGAAATCACGCGGTGTTTTTTGAGACATCTTGGCCTTCCTCCTCCGGAATCGAGCTAGGCCTATGCCGAATGCTGCAGTGCGTCAAACCTGACTTTGGGAGAAGGAACCGGAATCCAATCCACACGTTGTCTGTGGGAACGCAAACAGAAAGGTCTGCCCACCGTGTCCCTACTCATGATCCTGCTGACAATCTTCCTTCCACCTGTCGCTGTTGCGCTGAAGGAGGGAATTGGTCTGCAATTTGTGCTGAACCTGATCCTGACGTTGATCGGCTGGCTACCCGGCGTGATTCACGCATTCTGGGTTCTGACCCGCGGTGGCTCTGATCCTGTCGCGTAATTATTCGTCAGCGTCGACCGTTGCTGCCTGACCTTCCGAACGCATCGCGCGGCGGAAGACGGCAACGGCGATGGCTGCGATACCGATACCTGTCACGACTTCACCCCCAATGATGACATTCAGGCCTGCGTGCATTTCGGAAAGAATTGCCCAGGTCGCTGTCATGAAGGTGACGGCAGCAATCTCGGAAATGAGAAATGTGGGAATGAAGGCGTTCAGAAAGCGTTTCATCGGTCGTATCCAAAAATCTGTCAGCGCCCAAGGCGCGGTCGTTGAGAATATTGTACTGCAATCTTCAGGCCGCAACATCAAAATGCTGTGCGTCAGCTTTTTCGCGCCATCGGATGGGCTGTTTCCAGCAATTCGGTCAGCTCGTCTGTCAGGACGTGCGTGTAGATCTGTGTCGTTGCGATATCCGAGTGGCCGAGAAGGGTCTGTACGGATCTGAGGTCTGCGCCGCCCATCAGAAGATGGGTTGCATAGGCGTGACGCAGGGCGTGCGGATGGACCCGATCTGTCCGAATGCCGGTCCTTATGGCCAGCTCTTCCAGCAATTGGCCGAGACGGCGGCGCGTCAGATGGCCCGCCTTGCCGCGTGAGGGGAACACGAAGGGCTCTGCCCGGCCTCTGGCGAGAGAGCCTTCGGGCAGATGCTCCTCACGCACTTCCAGCCAGTCAGACAGCGCCCGTAGAGCCGGTTTTCCCAACGGGCAGAGACGTTCCTTGCCGCCCTTGCCGCAGATGATGATATCCGTGGTGACCCAGCGCGCACCCTTGCGACGCGGGAGGCTGCCCAGTTTCAGGGAAACAAGCTCTGACGCGCGCAGGCCCGCCCCATAGAGCAGTTCAACGAGACAGCGCAGGCGCGGATCCTTCTCGCACATCTCCAGCAGCCGGGTCATTTCCTCACGTGACAGCACATCCGGCACGTCCCGGCCGGGCTTTGGCCCGTCCAGCTTTGCGGTCGGGTCATCGCGGCGGTCGCCTTCCTCGAACAGGAAACGATAGAAGCGGCGGATGGCGGACAGCTTGCGGGCCTGCGTGGAGGGGGCAAGGCCGCGGCTTGCCAGATCGGCCAGCCAGGCGGAAAGCTCATGGCCCTGTGCGTCGCACAGATTTCCAGCGCAGTATTCAGACGCGTCCAGCAGGTCCCGCCCATAGGCATCCAGCGTATTGGCGGAGGCCCCGCGTTCGGCGGACATCATTTCCAGAAAGGCTTCTATGCGGCGGCGGTCTGACATCCGGGCAGTATGCCCACGATGTGTTCAAAAGGCGTGAAGGCCTCAGGATTTGCGATGGCCATGGCGCGGTGGCGAACCCTGGCGCAATACAGCCCGACCAACGCGGAGCATGCGGCTGGCAATGCGGATTTCCAGAAGAAAGGAGAGCAGGCTGGCGACGAGAACGCTCATCGAGGCGATGAACAGGATGGACACCATGCTTGCGACTGGAAATCTCAGCAACTGACCGGTGAAAAGCAGGATGATGACGATACAAATCAGAAGGGCAGACATTGTCGACAGTGCGATGGCTCGGTTGATGTGGGCCATGCGTCTGTCCAGCACGGCAAGATGGGCAATGCGCTCCTTGCTGGGCGCGCCTTCCTGAGCCTCCAATTCCTTTTCCATCTTGCGCCAGCGATCGACAACCCGGCCAAGCCGGTTGGTCATCACATTCAGAAGCGCGCCGATGCCGGCCAGCATGAAGACAGGCGCGATGGCGATCTGAATGACATGGGCAATATCGGTCGGGACGAGGAAGTCTGGCATCTGAATCCTTGAAACAGGTGACTGAGTGAGGAACAGCCCTCATAGCGCAGGAACGCGTATCTGTCGTGCCGGTTGCGGCGCTGATTACTGCGCAATCTTCCAGTATCCAGAGGCTTCCAGCGCCAATTGCCGGGCGGCATCCTCCGCATCGATCCGTTGTATGGCTTCCAGCAACAAGACCATTCCGACCGGTTGAAGAATGGTCGGGTCGCCATTGGTATAGCCGACCGTCGACAGAATCACTTCGCCTGCTGCGCCGGCTTCGGCGGCGGCCAGCGTGGCAAGGACCGGCGGCGTATAGGCCGGCTCGGAATCTGCTTCGGCAATGTCCTTCATCAATTGGCGCCCGCTGGCAGGAGCGGGAATATCGAAGGCTGACCAGAGTGCGAACAGGCGATTCGCGGCCAGTTTCTGGTGATCCGTGCTGGCCTGCTCCACAAGGCGGTCGCCTGTATAGGCGATCGTGCTGTCGGATGTCTCCTCGCCTGCCAGAATGGTGAGGGCTTTCAGGAAAGTGGAGTCAAAGCCGCCATCCTCCTGTGCCCCTTCCATTGTGTCGGCAGTGGTCCAGTCATGTGCCATGTCGAAGTCGCCGGCCGCTATGGCCGCGCGCGCGAAGACCAGAGCGTAGGGCGCGGTGTCTTCATCCAGCGGCAGGGCGGCGATATCCTTCAGAAGAAGGTTTGAGACAGAGACAAAATGCGCCGGAGAGTCAGCCGCATTTTCCAGGGCTGCGACGAGGCTGGCGGCGCGGTCAGCCATGGGCAGGAAGGGATCGCGCATATTGTAGAGCGCAGTTTCCAGCGGGCTTGAGGGGGTAAAGTCCGGATCGGCCAGAAGGTCTTCAAACAGGGCGCGGTAGTCTGCCGTGCTAATGAGTCCGGCTTCAGCGGCCATTCCGGCTGCCTTGACGCGCAGGTCCTGCGGCAGGCTTTCGCGGTCTGCCATGGCGGCGGCAAGGTCCGGACGATTTTCCGGCAGCGGGTCTTCCGGTGGTTGCAGCCCGGCCTCAGTGGAAATCGCGAGCGCCAGGCCGGACCGGTAATTGGCTTCCGGCGGATCTGGCAGTTCACCCGACGCCGCGAATACGGCATTCAGCAACCATGTGTCTTCCACGCCCTGCGACAGGGCCATTTCGATGGCGAGCTCGGCGCCAGCAGTGTTTCCTGACAAGGCGGCGCAAACGGCGCGCAGCTTGGCCCAATAGTCGCCTTGGTGGTCTGGATCAGACAGCATGCCACAGGCGCTGGCCTCATTGCCGAGCGCGAGGGTCAGGTCCGCTGTAATTTCATCGGCATCGAGGCCGGGAGGCGGCTCATCCAGCCGGGCCATCAGTGCAGCGGCGGCGCGGGCCTCGCCCAGCTCGAACATGATTCGCGCGCGTTCAGCGCGGAGCAGCGGTTCCTGCGCGCCGGACGGGCGACGGGCCGGTGACAAGGCCATGCGCCGCATCAGAGTGCGCTCAGCCGGGGTCAGGGCCCGCGTGCGCACGTCCCGCATCAGGGGCAGCAGGTCATCTGCATTGGAGGCAGCCCACATATCTGTCGGCAGGGAGGGCTCTCCGGCTTCCAGAAAGCTCATCCCCCATGGATTCACCAGCTCCAGGCCGGAATCCTCAATCTGCGCCGCAGCAGGCAAGGCGGCAAGCATCAGGCAGCTCGCCGCAGCAAGACCCTGTTTAAAGGACATTCTCCACCTCAATCCGTACTTCGCCCGGTGCCGGTTTGCCTTTTTCGGCCTTCCCGCCCAGCCACCAGAGCACGCCCAGCACAAGTATTACCACAATGGCTAAAAGGATCAGAAACTTGCGCATGCCTATATACCCCTTGATACAGTTCTACAGCGTTCGATTGCGAACGCGTCGTTGCGACTATAGGACAAGAGCTGAACATAGTACGAAAGTCCAGAATGCCATCTGATACCGATAGTCCTGCACGATCTTCCGGCGCGACATTGCCCTATATGTCGCGGACCATCGCGCTTGTCGGTTTGATGGGGGCTGGAAAGTCCACTGTAGGACGCCGTCTGGCGGAAAAGCTGGGCCGGAATTTCTATGACAGCGACACGGAGATCGAGAAGGCCGCGGGCCTTTCCATCTCTGACATCTTTGCCATGCATGGCGAGGAAGACTTTCGCCGCGGCGAGCATCAGGTGCTGAAACGTCTGCTGACGCTGCCGCCCCATGTGCTGGCCACGGGCGGCGGGGCATATCTAAACGACGAGACGCGCGCCCTGATGCGTGAGAATGCCGTGACCGTCTGGCTGAATGCAGACCTTGAGACGCTTTGGCGCCGCGTGCAGAAACGTGATACGCGCCCCCTGCTGAAGCGGCCGGATGCCAAGGCCGTACTGACAAATCTGCTTGCCGAGCGCGAGCCCATCTATTCCCAGGCAGACCTGGTTGTGCGGTCCAAGGACGGCCCGCACACCAATACGGTCAACGCCATCTACAAGGCCTTACAAACATGGAAACCGGACTGACTGTGACACGCCCCGCGACAGAGACAGTTACCGTAGAACTCGCAGACCGCAGCTATGACATTCTGGTGGGCCATGGCGCACTGGACCAGCTGGGTGCACGCCTGTCGGCCATGCTGAAGCGTCCACGCGTCTTTGTGCTGACGGATGAAACGGTAGAGCGCCTGCATCGCCATCGGCTGGATGAGGCCCTGCGCCCCGTTGGAATCTCCACGAACTGGAAGGCGCTGCCGCCCGGTGAGAAGACGAAATCCTTCAGCAATCTGGAAGGCATTCTCGACTGGCTGTTGGAGAACAGCGCAGACCGCAGCGACATCCTGATCGCGCTGGGCGGCGGTGTGATTGGCGACATCACAGGCCTGGCGGCCAGCCTGATGAAGCGCGGCATGGGCTTTGTGCAGGTGCCGACGACATTGTTGGCGCAGGTCGATTCCTCCGTGGGCGGCAAGACCGCCGTGAATACGCCGCGCGGCAAGAACATGATCGGGGCCTTCTATCAGCCGCGCCTGGTGATTGCGGACACGGAGCTTCTGGAAACCCTGCCAGCGCGAGAGCTGCGGGCCGGCTATGCCGAGATCGTGAAGTATGGCCTGATCAATGATGCGGACTTTTTCACCTGGCTGGAAACGCATGGTGAGGAGGTGTTGGCGCTGGAACCTGACGCCATTGCGCAGGCTGTTGCGACCAGTTGCCGGGCCAAGGCCGCTATCGTGGCAGAGGATGAACGCGAGACCGGTGTGCGGGCCCTGCTGAATCTGGGCCATACATTCGGACACGCGCTGGAAGCGGCGAATGGCTATGCACCGGATCTGCTGCACGGAGAGGCGGTCGCCATCGGCATGGCGTTGGCCTTCCGCTATGGCGCGGCCGAGGGCATCACACCTGCGGAAGATGCGAACCGGGTTCGTGCGCATCTTGAGGCAACCGGGCTGCAATCTGTCATTCCTGGCAAGCAGGGCGGGCCTTATACGGCGGAGAATCTGGTCAGCCTGATGCAGCAGGACAAGAAGGCCACAGCTGGCCGCGTGCCGCTGATTCTCGCGCGCGGCATCGGCAAATCCTATATCCATCAGGATGCGGATCTCGCATCTGTTGAAACATTCCTTCAGGCAGAACTGCTTGAGGGTTAAGGCACCGGGCTTGGATTAAACGACATGATTGCTGGCTATATCATCGCCATTTTTGTGCTTCTCGGCATGTCCGCCTTCTTTTCGGGGTCGGAAACCGCGCTGACTGCGGCCTCACGGGCGCGGATGCACCAATTGGAGAAGGAAGGCGACAAGCGCGCAGAGGCGGTCAACAAGCTGATCGCCAAGCGGGAAAACCTGATTGGTGCGATCCTGCTGGGTAACAATCTGGTCAATATTCTGGCCTCTGTTCTGGCAACGTCCCTGTTTACAGCCCTGTTCGGCCAAGGCGGTCTGGCCCTGGCCCTGGCGACGGCCGTGATGACGGTGCTGGTTCTGGTTTTTGCGGAAGTCCTGCCGAAGACCTATGCGATCACGCGCACGGACACGATGGCGATGAGTGTGGCCCGCCCGATCGGGTCGTTTGTCTTTGTCGCTTCCTGGATCGTGAACATCATCCAGTTCATCGTCAGCACAACGCTGAAGATACTGGGTCTGGGCGATCCGGATGCAACGCCGACCGCAGAGGAGGAAATCCGCGGCGCGATTGATCTGCATGCGTCAGAGGGTGGTGTGGGCGCCGAAGACCGGCTGCGCCTTGTCGGCGCGTTGGACCTGAAGGAACTGACCGTCGAAGACGTCATGATCCACCGCAAGAACATCAAGATGCTGAACGCTGATCTCGATCCGCGCCAGCTGGTGATGAAGGCGCTGGCCAGCCCCCATACGCGCCTGCCGCTCTATCGCGGCGAAAAGGAAGAGATTGTCGGCATCCTGCACGCCAAGGATCTGCTTCGCGCAGCGATGGCGCAGGGCGGGGATCTGTCTGCACTGGATGTCGATTCCATCCTGCGCAAACCCTGGTTCGTGCCCGAAACCACGCCTGTGCAAGACCAGTTGGATGCCTTCCTGCAAAAGCGCAGCCACTTTGCCCTGGTGGTTGATGAGTATGGCGAACTTCAGGGCCTGATTACACTGGAAGATATTCTGGAAGAGATTGTCGGCCACATCCATGACGAGCATGATGTCGCCGTGCAGGGTGTGCGCCCGCAGGAGGATGGGTCTGTCAATGTCGATGGATGGGTGCCGATTCGGGATCTCAACCGGGCGACAGGCTGGAATCTACCCGATGAGGAGGCCGTGACGGTTGCAGGCCTGGTGATTCATGAGGCCCAGACCATTCCGGAGCCGGGCCAGAGCTTTGTGTTCCATGGATACAGGTTCAACATCCTGCGCCGTCAGCGTAATCAGGTGACGGGTCTCAATATCTCAGAGATCGAGACCGCCTGATTTTTTCTCATGGCTGGCCATGTGGATCTGCGGAGACGGATCTGCATCGCAGCCATTGGCTTTCAGCCAGGATTTTTCCTGAGTCGTCACGATATGTGCGGAATCCGGATCTGGATTGTCCATTGCTATGACGGCCCATGTCTTGTGCCGCGTTTTCACGTCCGTTGAGACAGGCACAAAGACAATTTCGCTTCCGGATGTGCACACAGTGTCACGAATCCAGTGAAGCATGCCCTCCTGCTCTCCGGCTGAGGGGCCTTCAGCGGTGGCAAATCCTGCGGTCATTGCGCCAATCGCGGCGGCAATCATCATATTCCGTACCATCATCATCCGTTCTCCTCGACGGCTGAGGAGGAAACGACCGATTCGCTGGCCGGTTCCCCATTTGGTAAGGAATTTTAAAGATTCACGCCGCTTTCGCGTGTAAGGCGAGTGCGTGTAGTCCTGTATTGAATTCTGGTTCGAGCGCTTTCAGCACTGCGCGTTGCATCTGAACGCGGTTCAGCCCCTGAAAGGCGGTAGAGCTGATTCTGACCGTGTAATGGGTCTCACCTTCCGGGCGCGCACCTGCATGACCGGCATGTTTGCTGCTGTCATCTGTGATTTCCAGGTCAACGGGGTCAAAAGCCCCGGTCAGAATGTCACGAATTCGCGATAACCTGTCGTTTGGTTGTGGCATCTTTAACTGGGTCTCCTTATGATGTTGGGTCATGTCAGATAGCGATCCATTTTCCTACCGCGTAAAATTCAAGGATATGCGCATCAAGCCTCCGAAAGATGAGGCGTCCCGGGCGCGTGCGCAGAAGACTCGCGTATGTGACCATAAGGACTGCGACCTTGAAGGTACTCACCCTGCCCCGAAGCCTGGCGGCAAGGGGCGCCACCATTTCTGCCAGCAACATGCGGCCGAGTATAATCGGCGCTTCAATTTCTTTGAAGGTATGTCGCAGGCCGAAGCCGCTGCGTTCACTCGCGCCGAGCGGTTTGGCCACAAGCGCACCTGGCGCTTTGGCACCGGCCCGATGGCCGGGCAGAAAGGCGCAGAAAAGCTGGATCCGCGCCGCTGGGCCGGCCGTCGCTTCTTCGATGTTGACGATGTTGCCGGCGGTGAAGCGGCCAGTTCCAGTCGGCGCAGCGGATTGCAGCTGCGGGCGCTGAAGGAGCTGGACCTGGAGGGCGATGCAAGCCCGACAGAAATCCGCGCGCGCTATGCCGAATATGTCCGCCGTTTCCACCCGGACTCCAACAAGGGTGACCGCTCTTCCGAGCACAAGCTGCAGCGTGTGCTGCGGGCCGGGAAACTTCTCAAGGCAGCTGGCCTGATGAAGGGCTGATAATGCAAGACATTCTGGTGATCGGCGGCGGTATCAACGGGACGGGAATCGCCCGGGATGCTGCAGGCCGTGGTCTGGATGTTGTCCTGTGCGAGAAGGATGATCTGGCGCAGCACACATCTTCAGCCAGTACAAAGCTGATCCATGGCGGCCTCAGATATCTCGAGCAGTATGATTTCGCGCTTGTCCGCAAGGCGCTGATTGAGCGGGAAGTGCTGCTGCGCGCGGCGCCGCATATCATCTGGCCGATGCGCTTTGTCTTGCCGCATCACAAGGAATTGCGTCCGGCCTGGCTGATCCGGTTGGGCCTGTTCCTGTATGACCATCTGGGCGGGCGCAAATTGTTGCCGCCGACCAAGGTGCTGCGGCGCAAATCAACAGACAAGCTGAACGCACTGAAAGACCAGTACAGGCTGGCCTTTGAGTATTCAGATTGCTGGGTCGAGGATTCACGGCTGGTCGTTCTGAATGCCGTGGATGCCAGAAATCGCGGCGCGGAGGTTTTGACGCGCACGGTCTGCACATCTCTGGTGCGTCATGCCGATCATTGGGAGGCCGTGCTGAAAGGCCCGAAGGGTCAGGAGACGCGCAAATTCCGAACGGTTGTGAACGCGGCCGGGGCCTGGGTGGACGACGTTCTGGGCCTTGATGGTGACGCGCCAGAAAAGCCGCATCTGCGCCTTGTGAAGGGCAGCCACATCATCGTGCCGCGCTGGCATCAGGGCGATTATGCCTATTTCTTCCAGAATGGCGATGGCCGCATCATGTTCGCGATCCCCTATGAGCGCGGCGAGTTCACGCTGATCGGCACGACCGATGTGCCCTATGAGGCGAACCGTGACAGGGTTGAGATCACGCCTGAGGAGATCACCTATCTCTGCGAAGGGGCGAGCGAGTATTACAAGACAGCGATTACGCCCGCCGACGTCGTCGGCACCTATTCCGGCGTGCGTCCGCTCTATGATGACCACGCCAAAAATGCCTCAAAAGTGACCCGCGATTATGTGCTGAAGCGTGAAGCAGAGGGCGGCGCGCCGATCCTGTCTGTCTTTGGCGGCAAGATCACGACCTATCGCGAACTGTCCGAACATGCGCTGGCGGAGCTGAAAGACGATTTGCCCTCCATGAAGCGGCCCTGGACGCGCGATGCGCACCTGCCGGGCGGGGATATACCGGGCGGCAATTTTCAGGATTATGTCGACGGGCTGGTTCTGCGGTATCAGGGTCTGGACCCTGCCTTTCTGTCACGTCTCGCCCGGGCTTATGGCACACGGGTGGAAGACTTGCTTGGCGATGCGCAGATCGAGGCCGATCTTGGCCGTGCGTTCGGGGCGGGTCTCACAGAGGCGGAAGTGCGCTATTTGCAACGCGAAGAGTTCGCCGCGTCCGCAGACGACATTTTGTGGCGGCGCTCAAAACTGGGCATCCACATGACTGAGGCCGAACGGGAGGCATTTCACGACTGGTTTGCCTCTCAGGCAGGATAATTTGCAGGCTGCGATGATTGGCCCGCACAGCCCGTGTAGACAGGCCGGGGCGTGTATGGTCAAAGGCGGCAATCGGTTTATTGCGGCTGCGGCCGCCATGAGAGAACGCTCAAGATGACCCAAGGCTTGGTAACAGTTTTCGGCGGATCGGGCTTTATCGGGCGCTATGCTGCGCGCGAGCTTGTGAAAAAGGGATGGCGCGTCCGCGTTGCCTGTCGCCATGTGAACACGGCTCAAGACGTTCGTCTCGCCGGCACACCGGGATGGGTAGACATCGTTCAGGCGAACATCCGCAATCGCGCGTCCATTGAGCGCGCCCTGGATGGCGCAGACGCCGTGGTCAATCTGGTTGGTATCCTGTTCGAAAAGGGTGCGCAGAGCTTTGAGGCAGCCCAGCGCGATGGCGCGGCGCTGCTGGCGGAAGTGGCTGCCGAGAAAGGCATCACGCGTTTCGTGCAGATGTCCGCAATTGGCGCCAATGCCGAGTCCAAGTCAGACTATGCCCGTACCAAGGCGGAAGCCGAAGAGGCTGTGCGCAATACCGTGCCAACCGCGACAATCCTGCGTCCTTCCGTTGTGTTCGGACCGGAAGATGAATTCTTCAACCGCTTTGCCGCGCTGGCCAGTTCCATGCCGATGAGCTTCCTGCCGATCCTGCCGTCCATTGGCGGCGGCAAGTCATGCTTCCAGCCGGTTTATGCGGGCGATGTGGCCGAGGCGATTGCAATTGCCGTGGATGATGCGTCGACCGCCGGCAAGACTTATGAGCTGGGTGGGCCGAGCAAGTATACGCTCAACGAGATCTATGACGTCGTCACCAAGACGATTGACCGTCGTCGCTTCAAAATTGGCCTGCCTTTCTTCCTCGCCAAGCCGATCGGCTATATGACGGCCGCCATCTGGCGCTACATTCCGCCTTTCAGCTGGGGGTTCCTGGGTGATCCTCCACTGACGGGTGATCAGGTCGAGCTGATGAAGACAGATAATGTCGTGGCTGAAGACGCCCTGACGCTAAAGGATCTCGGCGTTACGGAACTGGAAACAGTCGAAGCGATCGTTCCGTCTTATCTGTGGCGCTTCCGCCCCTATGGCGAGTTCCACAAGCCGTCTGAAGCCTAGGCTTTTTCTAGAACAATCCGACCAGTGGGGAGCCGAGCAATAGCACGGCCCCAAGGGCGAATCTGTACAGAACAAATGGCAGGAAGCTCATCCGCTTCAGAATCGCCATGAGCGCCCAGATCGAGGCGAGCCCTGTGATAAAGGAAATGCCGGTCACGATCAGGCCGTCCTGCAGGGTGAGCGCGGAGGTGGAGCCGTCTGCCTGCATCAGGCCTAAAGCGCCATAGAGGCCGGCCGCGGCCAGAATGGGTGCACCAATCAGCATGGAAAACCGCGCCGCTTCCGTCCGCTCATAGCCCAGGGCGCGCGCCGCCGTCATGGTAATGCCGGATCGGCTGGTGCCGGGAAGGAGGGCGGCAATGGCCTGTGTCGCCCCGATGAGGAAGGCGTGCCAAAGCGTCATGTCTTCTTCCTTGCGGTTGCGCGGCCCGGCGACATCGGCCCACCACAGCAGAATGCCGAAGAAGATGGTCGTGCCCGCCACCACATAGATGCTGCGCATGTCCTTCAGCAGGCTTTCCGGCAGGAAGTGCTCATAGACCGCAGCGATGAGTACGGCGAGCGGCGTTGCGACCAGGATGCACGCCGCAAGACGGGCGCCATGTGAGAGCGTTTTGTCTTCGGTGAAAGGCTTGGCCACCAGCTCAAATCCGCCGCCAATTGCAAGCATCACATCCTTTCGGAAATAGATCAGCATGGCGAGCAGAGTGCCGAGATTGGAGACGGCATTGATCAGCAATTCGTCACGCGGACTGGCCTGGAACAGGTCTGCTGCCAACAGGATGTGGCCGGAAGAGGAAATGGGCAGCCATTCGGTCGTCCCTTGCAGGAGCGCGATAATGGCGAGTTGCAGCAATGACATGGGCAAACTCTAAGATAGCGGGATGCCAAAGGGGTAGCCGAGTTTGGATCGAGTGCCACGGATTATAATCATATCATTATGATACTAGTGTGGCCTGGCGCTCATGACTGGCATATCTTGTGCAATAAATTTGCATATATTAAATATCATAACGATACTATATCGCCTGAATCTGCTTGCAGCTGTTGCTGCTAGGCCGTAAGTCCAACTCTCCGCAATAAGGAGTGCCCCTATGGCAGAGAGAATGCTGCAATTTACGCACGTTGAACGCAAGATGCCTGAGAAGCGCGAAGCAAAAGCGCGCGCAGACGATTTTGCGGAAATCTATGCTGAATTCAGCAAGGAAGCTGCCGGTGCCCAGGCGGCCCGCTGTTCACAGTGCGGTGTGCCGTTCTGCCAGCAAGGCTGCCCGCTCTCCAACAACATTCCGGATTGGCTGAAACTGGCAGCGGAAAACCGCCTGGAAGAAGCCTGGCGGGTCTCGTCTGCCACGAACAATATGCCGGAGATCTGCGGCCGCATCTGCCCTCAGGACCGCCTGTGCGAGGGCATTTGTACGATCCAGCAATCCGGCCATGGCACGGTTACGATTGGCTCAATCGAGAAATACATTACGGATACAGCCTGGGAAGAAGGCTGGGTGACGCCCATCAAGCCGCCGCGAGAACGCTCCCAGTCCGCCGGTATCATTGGCGCGGGTCCGGGTGGGCTGGCGGCAGCGGAACAGCTGCGCCGCAAAGGCTATCAAGTGACGGTTTATGACGCTTATGATCGCGGGGGCGGCCTGCTGGTCTATGGCATTCCGGGCTTCAAGCTCGAGAAGCATGTCGTCGAGCGCCGTATCCAGCGTCTGGAAGAGTCCGGCATTGTCTTCAAATTCAACACGCGCGTTGGTGAGCAGGTCAGCCTGTCCACGCTGCGCGCAGAGCATGACACCGTGCTGATCGCAACCGGCGTCTATGCTGCGAAAGACCTGAAATGTCCGGGCAGCGGGGCGCAAGGCGTCTATCCAGCACTTGAATATCTGACCGCGTCCAACCGCAAGGGGTTTGGCGACGCTGTGCCAGCCTATGATGAGGGTGACCTCAATGCCGAGGGCAAGCGCGTTGTGGTGATCGGCGGCGGTGATACCGCGATGGACTGTGTGAGGACCGCGATCCGTCAGGGCGCGAAGCAGGTGAGCTGTGTCTATCGCCGTGACCGCACCAATATGCCGGGCAGCCAGCGTGAAGTTCAGAATGCAGAAGAGGAGGGCGTCGTCTTTGAATGGCTTGCCTCCCCTGAAGCCATTCTGGATACGAAGGCTGGCAAGGTGAAAGCTGTCCGCGCCAACCGCATGAAGCTGGGTGAGCCGGATGCTTCTGGCCGTCAGAGCCCTGTGAAGACCGGTGAAAGCTTTGATATCAAGGCAGACATGGTGATCAAGGCTCTGGGCTTTGACCCGGAAGACCTGCCGGAGCTGTTCGGGGAAGAAGCGCTGACCGTGAACCGCTGGGGCGCTGTGCGGGTCGATTATGCGACTATGGAAACCAGCCTGCCGGGCGTCTATGCGGCGGGCGATATCGTCAGAGGTGCCTCCCTCGTGGTGTGGGCAATCAAGGATGGGCGTGACGCGGCTGAGGCCATGCACAAGGCCATGAAGGCCGCCGCCCGTGCAGAAACTGTGGCTGCGGAGTAGTCAGATGTCAGATTATGTAAAGAAGTACGAAGAAAACCGTCAGCGCCTGATGGATGCGCATGCCTATGACCCGTCATTCGAGCATGATGCGTGCGGGGTGGGGCTGGTCGCCTCTCTTGATGGCAAGCCGAAGCGCGAAATCGTCGAGATGGGCATCGCCGCCCTGAAGAATGTGTGGCACCGCGGCGCGGTCGATGCAGACGGCAAGACCGGTGATGGCGCCGGCATTCGTGTGGAAGTCCCGCAGGATTTCTTCCGTGAGCACGTCACCCGCACAGGCCATAATCCGACGGATGACCCGATCTGTGTTGGTCAGATCTTCCTGCCGCGTACGGATTTCGGTGCGCAGGAAGCTGCACGAACTCTGGTTGAAACGGAAGTTCTGCACTTCGGATTCTATATTTATGGCTGGCGCCAGCCACCGGTCGATGTTTCCGTCATCGGACAAAAAGCGAAAGACACGCGCCCTGCAATTGAGCAGATCATGTTTCGTGATGCGAAGGGCCGCAGCCCTGAAGATCTGGAGCGGGCGCTCTACATCTGCCGGCGGCGGATTGAACGCCGCGCGCGGGAAGCCGCGATCCCGTCTTTCTATGTCTGCTCGCTCAGCCATGCATCCCTGATCTACAAAGGTATGTTCCTGGCGCAGGACATCGACAATTTCTATCTCGACCTGCGGGATGAGCGTTTTGTTTCCGCGTTCGCGATTTATCACCAGCGCTATTCAACGAACACATTCCCGCAATGGTCACTGGCCCAGCCCTTCCGCATGATCGCGCATAATGGCGAGATCAATACAGTGCGCGGCAACAAGAACTGGATGAAGAGCCACGAGATCCGCATGGTCTCGGAAGCCTTTGGCGAGCATGTTGATGACGTGAAGCCGGTCATCCCGGATGGTACGTCTGATTCCGGCGCGCTTGATTCCGTGTTCGAACTTCTTTGCAAGTCTGGCCGCCCCGCGCCGATGGCCAAGGCAATGCTGATTCCAGAAGCCTGGTCGAAGCGTGATTCCGTCATGCCGACGGCGCACCGTGCACTGTATGACTATTGCAACTCTGTGATGGAGCCATGGGATGGCCCTGCCGGGATCGCGGCCTATGATGGCCGTTGGGCAATTGCTGGCCTTGACCGCAATGGTTTGCGCCCGCTGCGTTATGCGCTGACTACGGACGGTATACTTGCGGTCGGTTCCGAAACAGGCATGTGCCCGCTGGGCGATCACGAAGTCGCCAAGCGTGGCTTGATCCCGGCTGGCGGTATCATCGCGGCTGACCTGAAGACAGGTAAGTTCTACGAACACCGCGAAATTGTGGACTTCCTGTCCGAGCAGGCCCCTTATGAGGAATGGCTGCAGGCTGTGACGGAATTGGAGCCGGAAATCGGCCCGGGCCCGGAGCCGCTGATGTTCAACAAGGAAGACCTGCTGCGTCGTCAGACGGCCGCAGGCTACACGCTGGAAACCCTGGAAATGATCCTGTCGCCCATGGCGGAGACAGGCAAGGAGGCCATCGGGTCCATGGGGGATGACACGGCGACGGCTGTGCTGTCTTTCTCCTATCGCCCGATGAGCCACTTCTTCCGGCAGAATTTCAGTCAGGTGACCAACCCGCCGGTTGACCCGCTGCGCGAAGAACGGGTGATGAGCCTGAAAACCCGGTTCAAGAATCTGGGGAACGTGCTGGACACGGACAAGTCCCAGCAGGAAGTCTTTGTGCTGGAAAGCCCTGTGCTGACGAATGGTATGTATGAACGCCTGATTGACCGTCTGGGTGTTGGCACAGCCGAAATCGACTGCACATTTGACCAAGCCGATGCGCAAGGCGACGGGACGGCCCTGAAAGATGCGTTGAGCCGCATTCGCCGCGAAGCCGAGGACGCTGTTCGTGAGGGCCGCGAGCATATTATCCTGACGGACCATTTGCAGTCGGCTGACCGCATCGCCATTCCGATGATTCTGGCAACCGGCGCGGTACACTCTCACCTTGTCGCCCAGGGCCTGCGGACATTCTGTTCCATTACGGTGCGCTCGGCCGAGTGTCTGGACACGCACTATTTTGCCGTTCTGGTCGGTGTCGGCGCAACATGCGTCAATGCATATCTGGCGCAGGACATTATCGCAGACCGTCATTCGCGCGGCCTGTTCGGCGACATGTCGCTGAATGAATGCGTGAAGAACTTCAAGGTCGCGATTGAAGCAGGCCTGCTGAAGATCATGTCCAAGATGGGCATCTCTGTCGTCTCCTCCTATCGCGGGGGCTATAATTTCGAGGCGCTGGGTCTTTCGCGTGCTCTGGTGGCGGACTATTTCCCGGGCATGAACAGCCGGATTTCCGGGCTCGGCCTGGCCGGCTTGGAAGAGAACGCCCTTATGCGGCACGAAGCGGCGTTTGATGAGGACGTGGTCTCTCTGCCGGTCGGTGGCTTCTACCGCCTGCGCGCCTCTGAAGAGGCGCATGCGCTCGATGGGAATCTGATCCATACGCTTCAGGCGGCCTGTAATCGTGGCGACTATTCCATCTATCGCAAATATGTCGAGGCCGTGCATTCGCGCGATCCGATCCAGCTGCGTGACCTGCTGGACTTCAAACCCGCTGGCGCGCCAGTGCCGGTGTCCAGCGTTCAGTCGATCAATGAGATCCGCAAGCGCTTTGTCACACCGGGCATGTCTCTAGGTGCGCTGAGCCCGGAGGCCCATGGCACGCTGAACGTTGCGATGAACCGGATCGGGGCAAAGTCCGTGTCCGGTGAGGGCGGGGAAGATCGCGCGCGGTATCGTCCACTGCCGAATGGCGACAATATGAACTCTGCGGTCAAGCAAGTGGCCTCTGGCCGTTTTGGTGTGACGGCGGAATATCTGAATCAGTGTCGCGAGATCGAGATCAAGATTGCCCAGGGCGCCAAGCCAGGTGAGGGTGGTCAGTTGCCTGGCTTCAAGGTGACGGAGCTGATTGCGAAGCTTCGTCATGCGACGCCGGGCGTGACGCTGATCTCGCCTCCGCCGCATCATGATATCTATTCTATCGAGGATCTGGCGCAGCTGATCTACGATCTGAAACAGATCAACCCGCAAGCGCGCGTCTGCGTGAAGCTGGTCGCGCAATCCGGCGTCGGAACGGTTGCGGCAGGTGTGGCGAAAGCCAAGGCGGACTTGATCCTGATCGCTGCCGGTGTCGGCGGCACGGGCGCCAGTCCGCAAACCTCCATCAAATATGCCGGCCTTCCTTGGGAGCTGGGTCTGGCGGAGGCACACCAGATCCTGTCACTGAACAATCTGCGCGGTAAAGTCACCCTGCGGACGGATGGCGGGCTGCGTACCGGACGTGACATCGTTATCGCGGCCATGCTGGGCGCAGAAGAGTACGGTATCGGCACAGCATCACTTGTTGCCATGGGCTGTATCATGGTGCGCCAGTGCCACTCCAACACATGCCCGGTTGGTGTGTGTGTGCAGGACGAAGCACTGCGGGCACACTTTACCGGGTCTCCGGAGAAGGTCGTGAATTTGATGAGCTTCATTGCCGAGGATGTACGCGAAATTCTCGCTTCCCTTGGTTTGAAATCTCTCGACGAAGCGATTGGCCGTACGGATTTGCTGACACAGGTCAGCCGTGGGTCAACGCATCTGGACGATCTGGACCTTAACCCGCTGCTGGTTCAGGTCGATAGCGAAACGCCGGTCATATACCGGCCAGACCACCGTGAAGAAGTTCCGGATACGTTGGATGCTCAGATTTTGCGCGACGCCGAACCGTTCTTTGAGCGCGGCGAGAAGATGCAGCTGGAATATGGCGTCGCCAACACGATGCGCGCCATCGGGGCACGGTCCAGCTCTGCCATTACGCAGAAATTTGGCATGCACGCTTTGCCGGAAGGCCGTCTGCATATTCGCCTTGAAGGTTCAGCAGGCCAGTCGCTGGGCGCATTCTCCGTTCAGGGACTTCTTCTGGAGGTGATTGGCGATGCAAACGACTATGTCGGCAAGGGCCTCTCGGGCGCGAGCATCGTTGTGGCGCCTCCGCTAAAAGAGCGCCACCGCGCTGGCAGCGATGCCATAATTGGTAATACCTGCCTCTATGGCGCAACGGCGGGCAAATTGTTTGCCTCCGGCGCAGCAGGTGTACGTTTCGCGGTCAGGAACTCCGGCGCGAAAACGGTCATTGAAGGCTGTGGCGCGAATGGCTGCGAATACATGACCGGCGGACGCGCTGTGATCCTGGGCCCGGTGGGAGATAATTTCGGCGCAGGCATGACCGGCGGCGCGGCCTATATCTGGGATCCGGAGCAGCGCTTTGAGCGCGTCGCCAACCCTGATGCGATCGACTGGTATCCGCTGGCCGACATGCCCGCCGAGCATATTGCCGAGGCGCGCGCCCTCATTGAGGAGCACGTCAAGCGGACCAAATCCCTGCGGGCGAAAGACATTCTGGAAGAGTGGGATAATTCCCTGCAGGAAATGCTGATGATTGTGCCGAAGGAAATTGCACACCTTCTGTTGCCGGAAGAAAAACCAAAGGCTGGCAAGAAGAAAGTGGCTGTCAAAGCCTGAGATTGAGAAAAAGCCCCCGGATCATTCCGGGGGCTTTTTTGATTAGTTTGCTTTAGGCGCTTTCTTTTTGCGCAGGCGTGGCCAGATCAGCTTCAGCCAGATCCACAGGAAGGCACCTATCAGGATCAGCCATGGCAAGCCGACTGCGAAGGCGGTAATGACGGCGGCGAGTGCGCCTGCGAGATTGTAGAAGAAGCTTCCGAAGGCATCTCCAATCGGCGAAAGGGCGCTCTGTGATACCGGATTGCGCTTGGTTTCGTAATTGACGTCCAGCTTGCTCATCTCAACTCGCAGCATCAACGCCTTGAGGGAAGATTTGAGCGAGTCGATCTCACCATTCACGCGCGCAAGTTCACGCTCTGTGGCCAGAATATCCCCCAGCTCTCCATCCCGATTTGCCAGCAGGTCTTCCAGGCGGCGTTGCAGGGTCTGCTGCGCGTTCAGGCGGGCATCGGTATCTATGATGGAAACGGTCAGGTCTTCCGCAGTCGTCTGACGGTTGGTCACTTCGCCATTTGCGGCCTCGGCTTCTTCATCGACGCCTTTCAGGAATGTGTCGATCCAGTCTGGTGTTGCGCGCAACTGAAGCGAGCCGGAGGCCTCATCATCGGAATACGAATTATACCAGGAATTCGTCACGATGCATTTGCTTGGGCCCGCCGCATTGCACGCTTCCACATGGCCATTCATTACGGGTTCGATCGATTTGACTGGCAGACGAAGCCCCAGAGAATGGGAATAGGCAATATATTGCTGCGCGGCGTCCTCAACCGGAGCGCCGCCTGCAGAGGGGCTCGGCTCAAAGATCATGTCCTGTTCTGCCATGGGCGCAGCAGACGGCGCAGACCTCGAACGCTCGGCCCCGTCCTTATTAGAACCACCGCAGGCGGCAAGCGCCAGCATGGCGCAGGCTATGACAGGTATCTTGTGTTTCATTTTGTCCCTCCACATGGATGCTTGATACCACATGAAAGCTTACATCATGGCAAGATAAGGCTGGAAATCGGGCAGGAGTCGGCAGGCCGTCTAGATTCGCCAATAGGCCTGAGCGTCAGGGCTGAGGTCTGAGAGGAAGGTGTCGAGCACCTCATCTCCAATCGTGCCGCGAATAGCTCTGGCGACGTCGGTGATCGTCGAGCCAGTGGAAAGATTGTGATCGTGCCGGAAGCGGCGCACCTCTGCTGTCAGGTCTTCACGGCTGCCCCATTTGGTCGTGAACTCCTCCGGGCTCCATCCATCCACTAGGATTGTCCCGACAACGGGCGGCAGGATCTGCACAAAGCGGATCACTTGCTCCGGGGTCAGTCGGCGGCGGAACACCGTGATCACCGCCTGCATGCAGGTATAGGCCTGATGCCGACTGGTCAGCATACATTCGGCTTTTACGCGGAGCAGGAAGTCCGTGAAAAATTCGCCGACACGCAGATATTCCGGGGGGACTGGCATGAGTGTCGTCTCAGGGTCTGTACCCGATTTTGCGCTCACCGGGCTCCAGCGTCCGCCAGGCATGATGGATGAAATCGACGAGCAGGGGGCGGGTGTCTCTTGGGTCTATGATCTCTTCTGCATAGAAAGATTCGGCTGTTCGGAAAGGCGACCGAATGGCATCAAATTTCTTGTAGAGCTGGGCTTTCAGCGCGTCCGGGTCTTCGGCCTCTGCCAGTTCCTTGCGGAAAGCGGCCTCGATGCCGCCGGCCATGGGCAGGCTGCCCCAATCCCCGCTCGGCCAGCAATAGCGCCATTTGGTACGGCTCTGGTTCATCATGGCAGACCCTGCCAGCCCATAAGCCTTGCGGATGACGACGGAGCAGACGGGCACGTCTGCCTGATAGACAGCGGTCATGGCGCGCACCCCGGCACGGGTAACGCCAGCTGTTTCGGCTTTCACGCCCACGGCAAAGCCCGGGCAGTCGACAAAGTGGATGACCGGCAAGTGGAATTGCGAGCAGAGGTCCATATGGCGGGTGACCTTGTCACAGACATCAGCTGTCCAGGCGCCATCCAGGAAGAACGGATTGCCCGCCATGATGCCGACCGGGTAGCCATCGATCCGGGCGAGCCCGGTAACGATGCCCCGGCCCCAGGCCTGACCGATTTCAAAAAAGCTGCCGCGATCAACACTGGCTTCGATGATCTTGTGCGGCTTGTAAGGCGTCTTCCCGTCCGTCGGAACGACAGACATCAGGCTGTCTTCGCGGCGTTTGGGATCGTCTGCCGGGGTGGTCCGCTCCGGCAGTTCATGGACGGAACCAGGCAGGTAGGACAGGAAGCGCCGCGCGGTCTCGAAGGCCTCCGCTTCGCTGTCGACGACATTGTCCACAGTGCCATTCTGCGCCTGGATCTTCCAGCCGCCCAGCTCTTCCTTGGTCACGTTCTCGCCAAGCGCGATCGCGACGGGCGGGCCAGCCACGAACACCTGGCTGAGCTCTTTGACCATGACTGAGAAATGGCTGGCTGCGACCCGTCCGGCGCCCATCCCGGCGCAAGGGCCGAGCGCCAGCGAGACAAACGGCACTTGTGTCAGGCCATGCACGATCTCGTCCCAGCCCGGGGTTTCGGGGATGTAGGTGCGCGGGTCTTTTTCAAGTGATTTCACGGATCCGCCACCGCCCGTGCCATCAATCATCTGAACAAGCGGCATCCGGTATTCGGCGGCCATTTTGATCATCTGGACCATTTTCTGCCAGATCGAAGCATCGGATGCGCCGCCGCGCACCGTAAAGTCATCCGCGAGGATAACGGCGCTGCGGCCATTCAGGGTCGCCCGGCCGGTGACCGATGTGGAGGGCGTGAAGCTCTCCAGTTCGTCATCCGCGCCATAGGTGGCGAGGCCGGCAATCTTGCCGATTTCATGGAAGCTGCCGGGATCGGCCAGAAAGGCGACCCGTTCACGAACCGTCAGTTTCCCCCGGCCACGCTGGCGGGAGACAGGCTCTTCGCCCCCCATTTTCTCCGCCAGTCTTTCGCGACGGCGAAGCTCCTCAATCGACTTTTCCCAACTCATGGTCCGCAGGTTCCATGCTTCCCTAGCGCTAGGTCAAGAAGGTGTTTTTGAGGAGAGGCTGAGTTTTGGCATGAAAGTGACGGGAGAGTCATTTTTGCGTTATATTCTCAATAAGGCTCTTGCTTTCCGTACTGCGGGTCTGCTTTATCAAGGCCAAATCCATTCAAGGAGGAATTCAATGGATCTCGCAGAACTCACAGCCAAAGCAGATTCTGCCGTAGAGCCGGGCGGCGACTTCACCAAGAAGGTGAAGTTTGACTTTGGTGATCAAGGCAAGCTCTTCATCGACGGCGCAGCTGGCAAAGCGGACAATTCCGACGGCGACGCAGACGCCACGATCAAGGTTGCATGGGATGATTTCAAGAAAATCTCTCAGGGTGAAATGGACCCGACCATGGCCTTCATGCAGGGCAAGCTGAAAGTTGAAGGCGACATGTCTGTTGCCATGCAACTGCAGAGCCTGATGAAGAAGTTTTCCTGATCCGCACAGGACTCAGTGACTTGATATAAAGGGCCGTCCGGGGGAAAGCTTCGGACGGCCTTTATTTTTGGACAGCACAGGCGCCGGAATGCCCTCAGAGAGTTTCAGTCAAAGCGAAGTCTTTGTGGAGGTGCCGGGTAATCCGCCCCCGCAAGGCGCAGAGATTATCTGGTTCAAGGGCAGTGCGGGCCGAAACCTGCGGGCTTGTATCGCGCCTGCCTTGTCCAAATCCGATCCGCGGGGCACGGCCATTGTCTGTCCGGGGCGGACGGAGTTTATCGAAAAGTATTTTGAGGTCGGCCGCGAGCTCCAGGCCATGGGCTTTGCCGTGGTGATCCTGGACTGGCCAGGCCAGGGTCTGTCGGAACGTTTGCTGGAGGATACCCGCAAGGGCCATATTGACCGGTTCGAGACTTTCATGGGCGCGCTGCAAGGTGGGCTGGAACAGCTGCAGGAGCATCTGCCCCGGCCTTACGTGTCTGTCGCGCATTCCATGGGCGGTGCGATTGCCCTTGCGGCGATTTCACAAAAGCTGGTGAAAGTGGATGCCGCAGCTTTTTGTTCACCGATGTGGGGTCTCAAGTCTCATTTCCTGGGCATGCGCTATCTGGTCTGGGCTATGCGGGCGACCGGTCGCTCTGGCGACTATGCCATTCAGCCGGGACCGGCCGAAACCTTTGAGACAAACATCGTCACGCACGACAAAAGGCGCTGGCAATTGCAACGTGCCCTGATTGATGCCCATCCGGATCTGGAACTGGGCCCGGTGACATGGGGCTGGCTCGGCGCATCGCTGGATATTCTGACAACTTTCTCCAAGCCAAAAATTCTGAAGGAAGTCACCATACCGGTCTTCGTGGCATCGGCGGCCGAAGAGCAGCTGGTAGACAATGCCTCCCATGAAAAAATCTGCGCGCGCCTGCCCGATTGCGAGCATGTCACCATCGACGGCGCAATGCATGAAATCCTTATGGAGACGGATGATCGCAGACAGGAATTCTGGGAAGGCTTTCAACGCCTCCTGAAACGGGCAGATATATAAAATAACAAAAGGGAACAGACGACGTGGCCATTATCTCTCTCTCCAGAATCGTTGCCCATTGGGCCGACCAGCAGGCTGATCGGGCCGCAATTGACCATGAAGGTCAGTCAATAAGCTGGGGGGATCTTGAGAAACGGACCAACCGGCTGGCGCGCGCCTATCAGAAACTTGGTGTGCAGGCGGATGATTTTGTCACAATTGCGTTGCCGAATGGCATCGAGTTTTTTGAGGCGTGCCTTGCCACCTGGAAACTCGGCGCAACACCGCAACCAGTTTCGGCGCGTCTTCCGAAACTGGAACGTGACCAGATCATTGACCTTGGAAAACCACGCATTGTCGTCGGGGTTCAGGCGGGCGAGTACGATCCCATTCCTTCCATCCCGGAAGGGTTTGAGCCTGATGCGAGTCTCTCTGACGAGGCGCTGCCCGAGGCGGTCGCTAGCTCGATCAAGGCGATGACCAGTGGTGGTTCGACGGGCCGGCCCAAACTGATTGTTTCCAAACTTCCGGCGGTCTGGGACCCGGAGGTGCCATATCTTGAAATCCCGCTACAGGGCACAATGCTGATCCCTGGACCGCTTTACCATAATGGCCCCTTCCTGTGGGCCATGATTGCTCTGTTCAAGGGCTGTACTATCGCCGTCACGACGCGCTTTGATCCCGAGAAGACGCTGGCAGTGATTGAGCGCCTGAAGGTCAATGTTGCGTATATGGTGCCAACCATGATGCGCCGCATCTGGGGTCTGCCGGAAGAAATCCGTACAAAGTATGATCTCTCCAGCCTGACCGCGCTTTGGCACTTGGCGGCGCCATGCCCGGCCTGGCTGAAAGAGGCCTATATCGAGTGGCTTGGCGCTGAAGTGATCTGGGAACTATATGGCGGCACGGAAGGGCAGGGCTCCACCACGATCCAGGGCACGGAATGGCTGCAGCACAAGGGGTCTGTCGGCCGACCGGTCGAGTCATGCGAAATGAAGATCGTCAATGAGGCCGGAGAGATCGTGCCGCCCGGCGAGATTGGAGAAGTGTTCCTGCGGCCTCTGGATGGCGCCGGCACGACCTATCGCTATATCGGCGCTGAAGCGCGCGCCATTGAAGGCGGCTGGGAAAGCCTTGGTGATATGGGCTGGATGGATGAAGACGGTTATCTTTATCTGACGGACCGTTTGTCCGACATGATCCTTGTCGGCGGCGCGAATATCTATCCGGCAGAAGTTGAGGCGGCGGTTGAGGCATATCCCGGTGTGCGCTCCTCAGCCGTGATCGGACTGCCGGATGAGGATATGGGCGCGCGCCTGCATGCCATCATTGATCGCCCTGAGGGCCCGGTGGACGAAGCTGCCATGCAGGCGCATCTGTCTGATCGTCTTGTGCGCTACAAGATTCCGAAGAGTTTCGAATATGTTGCGGACGCCGTGCGGGATGATGCCGGCAAAGTGCGCCGCAAGGCCCTGCGGGAGGCTCGCCTTACGTCACCCGCAGACTGACCTCTCTTCCGCTTGACTTCCGTAGGGACGGGATACCTCCCTTAGGGAAAAATCAGGAGGAAGAGATGAAAGTTGCAGCCGTCAAAAAGCCCGGGGGTCCGGGCAATCTCGTCATTGAAGAACGGGAAAAACCCACGCCAGGACCGGGAGAAATCCTCGTTCGCATCAAGGCGAGCAGTCTGAACTATCATGATTTTGTCGTCGTGATGGGGGGGATTCCCACCGATGACGGGCGTATTCCGATGTCGGACGGTGCCGGCGACGTTGTCGCTGTTGGCGAAGGGGTCACGCGCTTCAAGGAGGGGGACAAGGTTGTGTCCTTGTTCTTCCCGAACTGGCAATCCGGTGAGATTGAAGCGGCGGGCTTTGGCGCTGTGCCGGGCGATGGGGCCGATGGCTATGCCGCCGAATATGTTGCTGCCGCAGAGACGGCGTTCACGCGCATGCCGGAAGGCTACTCCTATGAGCAAGCTGCAACCTTGCCCTGCGCTGCGCTGACCGCCTGGCGGGCGGTCATGGTCGAGGCGAAAGTCAAACCTGGCGACTGGGTGCTGACCCAGGGGACAGGCGGGGTCTCTATCTTTGCGCTTCAGTTTGCGAAGGCCGCTGGCTGCCGCGTAATTTCAACATCTTCGTCAAATGAGAAGCTGGAACGCCTGAAGGCGCTCGGCGCGGATCATGTCATCAATTACAAGGAAACGCCCGAATGGGGCAAAAAGGCCAAAGCGCTGACTGGCGGACGCGGCGTGGACGAGGTCGTCGAGATTGGCGGCCCTGAAACGCTCGCTCAGTCGATCGCCGCTTGCCGCCCAGCCGGGCATATTTCGCTGATTGGTGTTCTGACCGGCGTATCAGGTGAGGTTCCGACGGCGGCCCTGTTCTCAATGAACATCACGCTGTCCGGAATTACGGTCGGATCGCGGCGCCATCAGGAAGACATGATCGCCGCGATCGAAGCCAATGACATCCAGCCCGTCATGGACAAGACGTTCTCGCTTGACGAAATTGCTGCTGCCTTTGCCCATCAGGCCAGCCAGCAGCATTTCGGCAAGATCATCCTGAGTGTCTAGCCCGCAATATATTGCGCGCCATTCACGGTCATTGTTGCGCCGGTGATGAAGGCAGCTTCATCGCTGGCGAGATAGGCGCACATCGAAGCGATCTCTTCGGCTTTGCCTAGGCGGCCGACAGGGATCGACGCGATGATGCCTTCCAGAACCTTTTCCGGCACAGCCTGCACCATTTCCGTATCGATATAGCCGGGGGCGACCACATTCACGGTGATGCCTTTCTTTGCGCCTTCCTGGGCGAGGGCCTTGGTCATGCCGATCAGGCCAGCCTTGGCGGCGGAGTAATTTGCCTGTCCGAATTGGCCTTTCTGCCCATTGATGGACGAGATGTTGATAACGCGTCCAAAGCCGCGCTCGCGCATGCCTTCCCATACCTGACGGGTACAGTTGAAGGCTGAGGTAAGGTCGATATCGATCACCTGCTGCCACTGTTCCCGGCTCATCTTGTGGAAAGGCGCATCCCGCGTAACGCCAGCATTGTTGATCAGGATATCCACCGGACCGAGATCCTTCTCGATGGCGGCCAGTCCCTCTGTTACGGCATCATAGTCTGCGACATCAAACTTGTAGCATTTTATGCCAAGTTCCTTGGCACAGGCCTCGGCGGCCTCCTGATTGCCGGCATAGTTTGCGGCAACTTGATAGCCTTTGTTTTTCATCATCTCACTGATCGCCCGGCCAATGCCGCGCGTGCCACCAGTGACCAGAACTGTTCTAGTCATTGCGTCTCCTCCCGCTATGTGTGCAGGAAAAAGGCTAGCCGTTCTGATGCGTTATTAGCAATAGCGCATTGGTCGAAGGCCGAAATTGTGCAAGATTATGTTGCATAGCACAAATATTGCTTCTCCTGTAGCGAGAGCAGAGGGTAGGATATGGCCAAGGGTAACGGATCTGATGATGTCATCATCATCAAGAAATATGCGAATAGACGTCTCTACGACACGTCGACATCTTCTTATGTAACGCTCGACCACTTGTCGGACCTTGTAAGCGAGGGTCGCGACTTTGAGGTTCGCGACGCGAAATCTGGCGAAGACTTGACCCGCCAGGTACTGACCCAGATCATTTTCGAGCATGAGACCAAGGGCGAAGGGGCTCTGCCGCTGAATTTCCTGCGCCAGCTGATCGGCTTTTATGGCGGCGGCGCGCAGACGTTTCTGCCGTCCTTCCTGGAAATGTCGATGAACAGCTTTGCGGATTCCCAGAAGGAATGGCGCAAGGCGGCCAATCCGATGCATGTTTTTGAACAGCAGGCCAAGCGCAATATGGCGATGTTCGAACAGGCCATGAAGATGTTCATGCCGACCCTGTCTGCCTCCACCTTTCAGCAGAAGGATGAGCGCACCTCCATGAACCCGATGATGGAATACCAGGCAGAGGCGCTGGCCAATATGCAGGCCCAGATGGTGGCCATTCAGAAACAGCTGGCAGATCTGTACAGCAAGGACTGATCCTGAAACCTCAAAAGGCCTGCCGCGCGGCAGGCCTTTCGCACATCTATTGGCGGTGTGAGACCTAAATGTCTCCCGCGACCCCAAAGTCACGGCGCGCCGACACGATCGTGACGACAACGCCTGCCAGCACATCCAGCAAGGTCATCGACATCAGGATGAAGAAGGTGGACGTCGCAAAGTTCGGCAACAACAGAAACTCGATCAGGCAGACGATGAACAGGATCATCGAAACCGCGTGATTCATGATGGTAGACGTGCCGGTCGAGGTGGATTTCAGGATTTCCAGAAACAGGAAGACCACTGCAAGCAACAGGATTGCGTCGCCCTTGGTGAGGATCCAGTCGACCCCGGAAATCATCGGTAGCCCCACGAATTTCCCGTTCAGCAATTCCAGGATCGGCGCGGTTTCCAATCGCGTAAACTCGCCCAGTTCGTTGACGGTCTCGACTGAGCCCCCAAAGCCCAGGGCCAAGAGATTGTAGAGTGCTACCGGTATGACCAGTAGCGGGAAGATACCGAACAACATGCGCATGAGATTCCCCTTCTCGGTTCTGCCACCAGATGCGGCACGTTCTTGCCGCTTCCGTTCGCGTTTGGCGATGGCTGCCCCTGCGAGGGCAATTTTAGTGTCCCGTTCCATCGCGGACTTACCCGTCCTTCTTCTCGCTTAACATCAGGTTTACCGTAATGCCGCGCAAGAGGCGAGGGGCTTGTGACGCCTTAGAAATCTTGTGTCAGGAACAGGCGGAATGTGACATCCGGGGAGGCTTCCGTCAGCCCCAGCAATGCGCTTGTGCGCAGCTTCAGCGTGTCGGTAATGGGCACGGAAACGAATGGACCGGCGAGATGGCTCTGGCTGTCCAGGGGCAGGATATCATCTGCGGCGCCATAGGAATTGTATAGCTCGCCGCCAAAATCGACACCGCCTGACAGACGCCAGCTGAGATCGCCGCGAGTTTGCAGGAAGACCCCATCGCGGGCATCATTTCCAACATCGCCGCTGACAATGGCGGCAAAGCGGGCGCGGACCGTGTCTGTCAGCTGAACCTGGTGCATCCAGTGAACACCGAGCAGGCCGGGGCGATCATCATCCCGAATGCGCACGTCAAAGCGTAGGCCTTGCTGCCAGTCGGCTGAATCCGGGGTCAGCTGCCAGCGCAGTTCGGCCTGGAAGTAATCAAAGTCGACATCCGAGTCGCTGGTCTTGCGGGCCTGCGCGACGCCGCGCAAAAGAAGCTTGCCATTCAGGGCATGGTCGTAATGAACCCGCTGGGCGAGGCCATTTGCATCGGGATCATAGGCCGCGCGGTATCCGATGGCGCGTTTGCCTTCATTGACCACGGGTCCAGAAATTCCACTGGTCAGCTGGGCATTTGCCATTCCGAAACAAACGCTACAGGCGGTGGTGAGACATAGAAAAAGGCGAATAAGCATCGGCATCATATGCCCGTCTTCTAAATGTCTTTAAAGCTACAAATTAATGTAATTTGAGTGTTTCTGCTCCTCACCTCCCACCGCCTTTGGGGGCCGGCGGTGAGGGGTTCCTGCACCTAAAGCCGGACTGGCCGCAACCATCCGGGTATCCCGATACTTCCGCTCTTCGCTCGAAGAGCCGTGCGCGGCGGGCGCCGTGGCGCTCCGCCTGAAGTAAATAAAGGCTACGGAGTGGAGCGTTACCGCCCGCCGCGCCGGTCAGGAGTTTTGGCGAGATATGCTCAACATACCCCAAGGTCCCGGGTCTTCTGAGCGAGCATACAGCAAACGGAGCATCCGGGCTTTTTACCCATGACATCCATCTGGAGGGCAAGCCCCCGTACGCCCGACGAGGTGGAAATGCCCAACCGGCTTTCACCGGCTCACCCTGGCCTGACCTGCCTAGGCACTGGCGAGACCGTCTCTCCCCCCAACACCATCCTGACCCTGCCCCCACGACCAGAACGGTACCTGATCCGGCCCCCGTGTGAGCAGACCTGAAGTATGGCTTGGGGCGGTATCAGACGGATTGGGGGGGCGGAGGGTTTGGGGACAGTGCCCTCTCATCTGCCTGCGCAGGCATTGGCGGGGGAGAGGGGGGAGCTGTACCGCGGCATTATGGAGCAGTCTCACCATATTTGGTGATCACCCAAACACGAGAGTGCGGAGAGGGTAGAGGAAAAACCCTAGCATAGCTGCCCCAATCGTCCACGCTAGCTTGCCAAGCCACGCCCTAGATGCCTTGCGAGCCAGCTTGCTTAGCTCTGGCTCGCAACGGCGAAATTTTTTGTGGAGTTCAATAATGCGTTCAAAATCGGTTTTCGCCAACGTCTCATAAATGTGTTGGCGGTCTTCTCGATTTTCGCGTGATTGCGCAACTCGCTCCTCAATACTGATCAGAGCATCCAGCAATTCATTGTATTCGGGAAATATAGCGACTTTGTCTGCTGGCGTCACGCCATTTACGCAGGTTCCGAGATCTAGTGATATTTTGGCTGTTGCCGCATCAATTGCATCATGCTGGGCGCGGCAGCAGAAAAAATAAGCATCGCTAAGAAGCCGCTTCGCCTCTTCGTCCTCCCCTTTTTGTTCGTGCGCATCCGCCTCCACAAAACGGCGCCCGGCGTATCGTAGTTCCTGAATCGCAGGAACCACAACTTCTGCAGAGACCTGCTCTGCTTGCTTGATAGTCTTTTCGGCTAGGTTCCAGGCAGTGTGAATTTCGGCACGGCTAAAGCCTGCTGGCGCTCCATCTACCATAGAATGTCTCTCGATACCGTTACGCTTTAGCTGGGCGTTTCTTGTTCAGCCTTATAAGAACTCTGGCGGCTTTTTCCCGGGTCTTATCAAGATCGGCTTGAGACATATAAGCGCCATTTTGAATGCGCACGTTTCCGCGCGCAAAACGGCGGACAACCTTTGCGGTATTCTCTTCAAGTGCGCGTTCGTACTCGCGCGGATTTATCCAGTCACAGACCATCATTAGGAATTTCATTACATCATCACCAGCATCGAAGCGCGGGGTCGTACACAAGCAAACTCTCTACGTCAACTAGAGATGGCTAGTTTGGTTCCAGTTTAATGACCGTGGCGTTAAGAGCAATTGGAAAAATTAGCCCAATAAATCAGCGCTCTATGGTTTTTGCGCTGCGTAGAAGACTTAGTGTTCTGCCATTGTTCCTAAAGTGATTCGTCTTGCGGAACGCAGAAATCACTCACATCAAGCGCCCCCATACACTGGAGCAAAAATGCAGCCGAGAACCCACCACGACTGATTTTGTTCTCCAGCCCCCGCACGCTTATTTCTATACCCATCGCATTCAGCTTTTCAGCGAGCATGGCGTAGTCCCCGCCAATCATGTCGCGAAGCAAGACCTTTGCCTTCTCCTGGTACTCTGCATTTATTGGGGCGTCCTTACGCGGTTGCGCCTTGGGTGGCGGGCTTGATTTTACCAGTGTCATGGGGCCTCCAAACAAATCACCATTATTGGTGAATAATGCCGCTTGACGGCCTTTTCGTAAATGGCCATATTCAAGTCACCAAATATGGTGATTATATTCCATCATACGGCACAAATATCCGGACTGGCCGCAACCATCCGGGTATCC
>NZ_AWFF01000041.1 GCF_000682755.1 Hyphomonas beringensis | reverse complement strand
TTGGGGCCGCACATGGAGCAGAAATGGGCGACCTTGTGGGCTTCCTTGGGCAGGGTCTGGTCGTGGAAGTCTCGGGCGGTTTCGGGGTCCAGCGCCAAATTGAACTGGTCTTCCCAGCGGAAATCGAAGCGCGCGCGTGAGACCGCATCGTCGCGCACCTGCGCAGCGGGGTGGCCCTTGGCGAGGTCTGCCGCGTGGGCGGCGAGGCGGTAGGTGACGACGCCGACTTTCACATCGTCCCGGTCCGGCAGGCCCAGATGCTCCTTGGGCGTCACATAGCAGAGCATGGCCGTGCCATACCAGCCGATCATCGCCGCGCCGATGCCGGAGGTTATGTGGTCGTATCCCGGCGCGATATCGGTGGTGAGCGGCCCCAGCGTATAGAAGGGGGCCTCGCCGCATTCGCGCAGTTGTTTCTCCATATTCACCTTGATCTTGTGCATCGGCACATGGCCGGGCCCTTCGATCATCACCTGACAGCCCTTGTCCCAGGCGATCTTCGTCAGTTCCCCGAGGGTTTCCAGCTCAGCGAACTGGGCGGCGTCATTGGCGTCTGCAATCGCGCCGGGACGCAGGCCGTCACCCAGGCTGAAGGAGACGTCATAGGCGCGCATGATGTCACAGATTTCCTCAAAGTGCGTGTAGAGGAAGCTCTCTGTGTGGTGGGCCAGCATCCATTTCGCCATGATCGAGCCGCCGCGGCTGACAATGCCGGTCACACGGTCTGCCGTCAGGTGGATATAGGCGAGGCGCACGCCGGCATGGATGGTGAAATAGTCGACGCCCTGTTCGGCCTGTTCGATCAGCGTGTCGCGGAAGACTTCCCAGGTCAGGTCCTCTGCCACGCCATTCACTTTTTCCAGCGCCTGATAGATCGGCACCGTGCCGATCGGAACCGGGCTGTTGCGGATGATCCATTCGCGCGTGTTGTGAATGTTGCGGCCGGTGGACAGGTCCATCACATTGTCGGCGCCCCAGCGGATCGCCCAGACCATCTTGTCGATTTCCTCTTCAACGGAAGAGGTGACGGCCGAATTGCCGATATTGGCATTGATCTTCACAAGGAAGTTCCGGCCGATGATCTGCGGCTCCAGCTCGGCATGGTTGATGTTGGACGGGATGATGGCGCGCCCGGCGGCGATCTCGTCGCGCACGAATTCCGGCGTGATGAATTCAGGGATGTGCGCGCCGAAGCTTTCGCCCTGTGCGATCTGTTCGGCGGCGCCTTCGACGGCCTTCTGGCGGCCGAGGTTTTCGCGCGTGGCGACATAGACCATCTCTTTCGTGATGATGCCGGCCTTTGCGAACTCATATTGCGTCACGGGCTTGCCCGGCAGGCCGCGCAGGGGGCGGTGCTGTACCGGGAATTCGCGGGCGAGATATTTGCCTTCCGCGCCGCCATTGTCTTCCGGCTTCACATCGCGGCCTTCATATTCCTCGACGCCGCCGCGCTCCAGAACCCAGTCGCGGCGTGTGCGGGCGAGGCCCTCTTCCACATTGATCGTGACGGAGGGGTCTGTGTAGGGGCCGGACGTGTCGTAAACCGGCACGGCGGGCTCGTTCGCGGACGGGTGCAGGTCAATCTCGCGGTGCGGGACGGCAAGGTCCGGCAGGGGGTGGGAGTAGACCTTGCGGCTGGCGGGCAGGGGGCCGGTCGTGACCTTCGGGGTTTCGAACTGGCTTTGGTCAGCAGGCTTGTTCATGGCGCATCCTCGCGAGCGTTGAGGTCTGCACCCATGGAGCAAGGAGGGAATCGGGGCCGAATGGGCCCGTGGCATCGTTCCGTCCCTACGCCGGCGCAAACCGGATCAGGTTCAAAGGGTGCTGGAGCGGGTCAGCTCCATCTCAGCGCTTCCAGACGCGCCCCTCGGATGCCTCACCTCTAGCGTGAAACGCGGCGGGTGAAAAGGGAGCGTGCCAGAGAGGCGCTATTCGGCCTCGTCCAGTCTCTTGACGGCCTTGTTCCACTCATCGGCATGGTCGCGCCAGTTACTGTAGATGCGGATCTGGTCGGGCGGCATGTGCATCAGCGCATCAATGTGGGGGCGGGCTTTTTCGGCGAGGGGGCGGGCAATGGCGTCCAATCCGGCTTTGGCGTCTTCCATCTGGCTTTCGTTTACGTTCCCTTTGACCGGGTTGTACCAGTACCAGGCATATACAGCCGAATAGGCGTTCTCGTCATAATGGTGGGTCCACTTGGTCAGGCGTTCGACTTCCTGCCCGTAAAGGCGGGCAAGATAGTAATCGAGTTCCATCCTGTGGGCCGGACAGGCGGCATGGAGGGAATTGAGGCGGTTCTCGATCCAGCCATAGGCCGGGTGTGCGTATTGTCCCCTGATGGTGCGATCCCAGAAGTTTGCCTCTTCCTGCAGGCGGAAGTTCGCATGATCGGCATAGGGGCAGGTCTGGTAGGCCGTGCCTGACATGACCGGGTGAAGCTGGCCTGCCAGCGCCAGCCGCATGATCTGGGGCAGGGCATACTGCAACAGCGATGTGGTTGCGGCGTTGTAGCCGAAATAGTTCTGCTCGCTGCCGTCGGCCTGTTTCAGCACGCTGGGCTTTTGTTTTGTGTTCCAGGCATAATCATTCTGCTGGATGGCCGTCAGTGCCAGTGTGATGTAGCGCTCCAACTCTTCCGGTGTGGTGGCCGTGCCCATGGCTGCGCTCATCAGGGTGGAGGCGATGGCCTGGGCGTCAGGCCGGTCCGGACAGGTCTCGATGGCCCATTCGGCCAGCTCCACGATGGGGCCGGGCTCTTTTTGCGTGCCCTGCCGGATGGCGGTTTCCATGTCGTAGAGGGTCTGTTCCGCGTCTGCGGGGCATGTGGCGGGCAGTGGCGCGGCTGCCGCGGCCAACGGAGCGGACACAAGAAAAAACGAAATCAGCAATCTGCGCATGAGAGAGGCACCTGTCAGGCAATTCGGGGACAAACCTGTCTCGCATATTTGAAACCTCAGGAAATCCCCCCTGGGGGTCATGCAGTTTCTTACGGAACGAGACCCCTTTGGCCGCATTGCATCAGGGTAGATTCAAGACAGAGGAGCGACGCCATGACGGACCGGAAAACAGTGATCGTGACAGGAGCAGGGTCTGGCATAGGGAAGGCGACGGCCAAACGCTTTGCCCGCGATGGATACAATGTTGTCCTCAACGGCCGCACACAGGAAAAGCTGGACGAAGTGGCCAGCGATATTGGCAGCGACCATGTGAAGGTGATTGCAGGCGATGTGTCGAACCCGCAGGATGTCGACGCGCTTGTAACCGGAACGGTCACGACGTTTGGCGCCATCGACGTGCTGGTCAACAATGCCGGGATCGCCCGCACCGGACAGCCGGGAAAGCTGTCGCGGGAAGATTTCCAGTCCATGCAGGACATCAATGTCGGCGGCATCTTCAATACGGTGACGACTGCGCTGCCCTATCTGGAAGATCGTAGCGGCAATATCGTCAATGTTTCCTCTGTGTCCGGACTGGGCGGGGATTGGGGCATGTTCGGGTACAATACGTCAAAGGGCGGAGTCAGCCTGATGACGCAGGGCATGGCGCTGGATTTGGCGAAGAAGGGCGTGCGCGTGAATGCGGTCGCGCCCAGCCTGACGCGCACGGATATGGCGGGTGGCATTTTCGAGAATGACGAGAAGATGGAAGAGTTCATGAAGCGCATCCCCATGCGACGTCCGGGAGAGCCGGAAGATGTTGCGGATGTGATCGCCTTTCTGGCGAGCCGCGATGCGCGCTTTGTGACGGGCGTGATCCTGCCGGTGGATGGTGGCCTGTCAGCCTCCAATGGCCAGCCTCAATAGGCCCTGGGCCGGTCCGCATCTCATGTCTTGGACGCAGGTCTAAAATCAGGGATAGTGCGCCCGAATTCATCACGGAGCCTGAATCATGACACTATTCCGCTGCGCACGGCAGGGCCTTTCCATGCTTGCACTGGCAGGCATCATCACAGCCTGTGCCCATAACAAGCCGGTCGTGCCTGACGAAGAGCCGGTGGTGGAAATTGTGCGGGAGGATATCGAGCTGCGCTCAGATGAGCTGTATGCCGACTATTTTCCTGCCAGGACGGTTGAGCCAGCCCCGGCCATACTCTTGCTGGGCGGTTCAGAGGGCGGCCTTGGCACGGGTGCGCGGCGTGACGCCATGGCCCTGCGCGATGAGGGCTATAACGTCCTGCAGATCTCATACTATCGCGCGCCGGGCCAGAAGGAAAACCTGGAAATGGTCCCGCTGGAGACGTTTGACCGGGCACTGGACTGGCTGAAACAGCGCGAGGAAGTACAGGCCGACAAGATCGGCATTTATGGCACATCCAAAGGCGCGGAAGCCGCGCTGATCGTTGCGTCTCGTCATCCGGAGATCGAGGCAATTGTCGCGGTGGTTCCGTCCAGCGTGTCCTGGCAGGGGGTCAACTGGGCCTTTGACGGGCGCCCGCCTGAATCGTCCTGGTCTCTGGATGGGGCGCCTTATCCGGCGCTGCCCTATGGAGCATGGGATGCTGATCTTGGCCTCTATTCCCTTTATAAAAATGGGCTGGCCGCCAGGGACGAGCACCCGGAGGCGGTCATTGCCGTGGAGAAGGCCGATGCCCCGATGCTGCTGATCTGTGGTTTTGCGGATACGCTGTGGCCGTCCTGCGAGATGTCGCAGCAGATCAAGACGAGAATGCATGAAGCCGGGAAGAAGGGTGTGACCATTCTGATGTATGCCGATGCCGGCCATTTTGCCGGGGGGATGCCGGGAGAGGCGCCAGAGGTAGATGAGGCCTCAGAATATGGCGGCACGACACAGGCAAATTACGAGTCCCAGGTAGATAGCTGGCCGCGTATTCTCGATTTCCTGGACGAGGAATTGTAGGGCACTGCCTTGATTAACAGGTGAAGCAGTTCCGTTAACCTTATGGCGACGGGATTGGGTCATGAAAGGGGCAACCGAAACACCAGGACGGGAGCCCCGCCCATGGCCTTCGACGCCACACTTGCCACGACGGACAAATCTGCAGCCAAGCCGACCAAATGGCGGCGCTTCAAGGTCGACCTCTGGCTGACCGACTTCAACACCGCCGAAATCGGCATTCTCAAGCATACCCAGCATGAGGCCAAATCCGACCAGTTCACCAAGGATATGGAGATCATCGGTCAGATCAAGGATGATGGTGAGCGCACGGGCCTGATCGGCTATCGCAAGGAATTGTGGAAAGACGAGAAGGGCATGAAGCGCCGTCTCGTGATAAAGCTGTTCACTGATTCCATGAACTGGCGCGGCTCGATGGACATGCTGATGGGGCGGTCTTTGCAGCTGAGTGTTGGCGCGAAGGGCGTGCCGGTCTGTGCCTATTCAGTAAATATTGCGCGGCATGACCAACTGGTTCAGCTGGAACGCTCAGCGCAGAAATGGCCACTCTTTCCGGAGAAATTCTCCTTCTTCATTGAGACGTCAAAAGGCCCTCGCTTTTACCGCTTGCGCCGAAAGGTGTTTGCCATCGGGGCGGATTATATTCTGTATGATGACCGTGGCCGGAAGATTGGCGTTCTGGATCACCGCATCATCAATCTCGGCGGATCATGGAAGGTGAAGCTGGCGGCAGACCATTCCTATGCCAAGCTGGAAACCGTGCTGCAGCTGTTCTGCACCATGCTGCGCTTTAATCGTGAGGCAAGGGGCCATGTGGGCCGGCAATTGGAGAAGGTGCTGAGAGGCCGCGCCACACGCGAACTGGATACGCATGAGCGCGATCTCTATATGAATCCCCGCCGCGCCCGTTAGGCTGGCGGGGGCAGGGCTTTAGCCTTCGTAATTGTCGTTCAGCATCTGGAAGACTTCCGCATGCTGGCCGTTCGCCTCTGCCGCGCGCAGCATCTTGGCTCTTTGCACGACCACTTCATCCGGCGTGTCTTCAATGCGGAAGCTCTCCATGGTTTCGGCAATGAAGTCTTCCAGCGGCATGTAGCTGGTGCGTGTTGACTGGCCGGGTGTGAGCGCCGTCCGCACGCCGGGCGGGGCGAGTTCGATGACTTCCACATTCGTATCCTGCAATTGATAGCGCAGCGATTGCGTCCATGCGTGGATTGCGGCCTTGGAGGCGCTATAGGCGGGCGTGTGGGCGAGCGGTACAAAGGCGAGACCAGACGTGACATTAACGAGCCTTGCCACAGGCTGTGCCCGCAGGTGCGGCAACAGGGCCGCTGTCAGGCGCATGGGGCCAAGCACATTGGTTGCCATCGTGTTTTCAGCCACACTCAGGTCCACCGGATCGGCCAGCCAGTCTTCCTTCGCCATCATGCCGGCATTGTTGAACAGCACGTTCAGGGATGGAAAATCCTCAATCAGGGCTGTGGCAAAGCGGGTAATGTCTGCGGCGTCCTGCACATCCAGTGTGCGGGCAAACATGCCTTCGCGTCCGTCAATCGTTTCCTCAAGGCTGGAGGCCGTGCGCCCCGCAACGATGACCGTATTGCCAAGGGCATGGAATTCGCGAGCGAGTTCGCGGCCAATGCCGGAGCCGCCGCCCGTAATGAGAAGTGTGTTTCCGCCGGTCTTCATGGGAGGAGTCCTTGGTTGCTTGCCCATTAGATGGGAGCATGGTCTCCAAAGTAAAGAAGGCGCCAAACAGAATTATCCTCAGGCGGCGGACTTTTTCAATTCAATCCAGAGCTGGTCTGACTGGGCGAGCAGGGTGCCATCCTTGTCGAATAGGGCCGTTGCGGCGCCATGTTTGCGACCATCATGATAGAGGCCCCAGCCGGCCACAATCAGCGGGTCGCCAGCCTTTGGCCGGGCATGGATCTGTCCGGTGATCCGGGCCAGCACCATGGGGTTTTCCTGAAAGCCGACAGCAAATGCGCCAGGGCAGTCGAGCGCGCCCCAGATGATCTCTGGGCGGATGAGCCCGTCTTCATCGGCGAGGTCAGCAGCCGGAGTCCAGGTGTCTGTCACGCCGTCAAAGCCTTCGGTATGGCCCGTAAACAGGCAAAGGCCATCCTCCGTGCGGTCGGGCCCGCAGACGAAACAGGATGGGAAGGCGTGGGAGTCGCGGGAGGGGAAAGCCTCGCGGCCCTGGCTGGCGGTGGCAAAGGAGGGGGCCGGCGGGGGCGGGCCCAGCGGGTCTGCCGGATGGGCCGTCATGACGAGTTGGCCATCTTGCCGGATTTCGAAACTGCCATCTTCCAGCGGGATCACGTCCATTGGGGTTTCCAGTGGCGGCGGCGCGCGCAGGAAAATCTCCGCAGGGCCATCAATCAGGCTGGCCGCGAGACCGGAAGAGACGCCGCCATTGCCGCTTCCGGGCGGTCCGTTGAAGCGGGCGGAAATCGTCAGGTGGCGCTGTGTGTTCTGCATATGGCTCTCCAGTTGCAGACGCTTGCGCCATAGCTGGGCAGCCGCGTCAATGCGACTGGAGCGTCTGCCTGCCATGCAGCGTTTCAGAGCTAAGGCAGCAGGCCGAGTTCCCGCTGGGCCTTTTTGCTGAGGCCTGCGCCGACGAGCCGGTAGGATTCGGCGAGATAATCTTTCAGATCCTGGTCTGAGAGCGTCTCATCCGAAAAGCGCTGGATCCACTTCATGCCGCGTGAGGCAAGATAGGGCGCGCCCTGGCAGCCGGGCTGTTCCTTCAGGATGTGAAAGCTGATCGGGCGGACCTTGAACGTGCAGGCGGCGAGCTGTTTGCCATTTGGTGTGCCCATGGCGAAGACCTTGCCGCCAATCTTCCAGACATGCGACTCCCCCCATTGCACGACATGCGTGGTATGGGGGAGGGAGCCACAATAGGCATTGTAGTCCTCCAGCGTCATGCTTGCAGGGCCTGCTGGGTGCCGCTGTCCCAACCGACCAGAATTTCCGATCCTGTATCGATCACCGGGCGCTTGATCAGGGTCGGGTTGGCCATCAGCACGTTTTTTGCGCCTGAGCCCAGCGCCTCTGATTTCTCATCGTCTGACAGGTTGCGCCAGGTCGTGGAGCGTTTGTTGACCAGCTTTTCCGCGCCAACCGCCTTCAGCCATGCCGGCAC
The DNA here is from genome assembly GCF_000682755.1 of Hyphomonas beringensis. Lineage (GTDB taxonomy): Bacteria > Pseudomonadota > Alphaproteobacteria > Caulobacterales > Hyphomonadaceae > Hyphomonas > Hyphomonas beringensis. The sequence continues at coordinate 34,601 of NZ_AWFF01000041.1, read as the reverse complement.
GAGACGCTGGAGATCGGCCTCCTCGCGAATGTCTACGAAGGCGGTTTCGCGGTCTGCCGCATCCAGTGCGTTCAGAGCTTTCTTGCAGGTATCGCAATTTTTCAGGCCATAGAGGGTGAGCGGTCCAGCAGACATGCGGCGTGTCCTTTTCGTGTTTTGCATCCTAGAGGCTAAATAGCCCCCATCACGATGGCAACAAGGCCGAGAGGAATTGTGACCAGAACGCCCGCTTGCTAGCGGTCTGTTAGAACCGCTGTGAGTCTGCCATGTCTGAGGCGGCAGGATCAGTCCGGCTTTTGAGGCATTGTGACCCCAATGATGGGGCCCATGTCCAGGCCGGTTTCATTGCGCCCCAGATGCGGCGCGTAGAGCTTTGACACATAGCCATCCAGATAGAGCGCATTCGGCGTGCCAAGTTCATCCCGGAACAGGGTGGCGAAGCTGTAGAAGTTTACCGGCACATCGCTGATCGCGAAATACACCGTCTGGCCATCCGCGCTGACGCCGACCCCGTTGCGGCGCTTGCGGCTGGGGCCGTCTTCATTGAAGCGGGGGTGGAGTTCGCCGTCTATCACCAGCATCGGGCCGGACTGGGTGGCAAAGCGTGCCTGCGGCGCGAGACTTTCATAAGCGAGCGTCTCGGTCACATGCGCCGCGCCGTTGGCATCCACCCAGAACACGCCGTTCGGCAGCATGCCGAAATTTCCGGGCCCCTCACGCGTGACCAGCGCGGCGGTCTGCTCGCCATCCTCTATGTAAAGGCCGACCGGGCGGCGGTCCTGATGGTACATGCCGGCGTTCATCGCGAAGACCAGGGTTTCGCCGGACTCTGCGAGGTGGGATGCCAGCGTGTCGAACTGGCCGAAGAGTTCTGCGTCCGGGCCGGTATGCCAGAGGCGAATATTGCTGCCTGTTTCAAAGGCGCAGACGGTATAGGGCTGGTCGAGATGTATGACAGTCGCGCAGGGCTTTTCTGTTTCCGCGCGGGCGCAGGCCGGTAGCAAGCAGAATGCAGTGAATATGGCGGCGAGACAGAAGCGCATGAGACTATATCTACCCGTGTAGAGACTAAGTGGCCAACAGACTCTTTCACCTAATAGGGGGCAGAGTGCGTGAAATTTTCGATATATCTATACTTGCAATTTCGATATATCGAATTTATATGCAGTTTCAGATATATCGAAAGGAGACATCATGATGTATCAGAAACGATATAAGAAAGACTGCGGCGCCAAATGGGGCTGTGGTGATGAACGACACGACGAGTTTCGGGGAGGCGGATGGCGCATGCGTCGAGGACACGGAAAAGGTCATGGAAGAGGCCGCGGGCCCGGTAGAAGAGGCCAGGGTGCACGGCGCCGAGCGCTGGATCACGGGGATTTGCGCCTGTTGATCCTCAAGCTTGTCTCGGATGAGGCCCGCCACGGCTATGACCTGATACGAGAGATTGAGGCCCGCACGGGGGGCGCTTATGTGCCCAGCCCAGGGGTGATTTATCCTGCCTTGGAAGCTCTCTTGGATCAGGGGCTCGTAGAGGTTCAGCCAGATGGCCAGAAAAGGTCGTTTAGCCTGACAGATGATGGTCGTAATGAAATGGTCGCCGAAGCCGAGGCGCTTGATCGCATCGAGGCACGGCTGGCTGAATTGCAGGATAGCGAGCGACCGGAAGACCCCGAAGATGTGCGCGAGGCCATGTTACGCTTGCGCCACTCCGTGATCCAGTCTCTGCGCGCCAATCACGCAGACGTGGATCGCCGAAAAGCGATTACAGACATCCTCTCCGATGCGCAGGACCGCATCAGCAAGCTGGACGATGTGTAGGTTCGTGGCGGCGTGTTTCAGATAGGCCGAAGGGAAGGGGAGACATGTCTCCCCTTCTTTTATTCTGACTGGGCTTCCAGCGCTTCGCGGCGTTTTTCGGCGGCGGATTTCTTGACGCTTTCGGAGCGCAATTGTCCGCAGGCGGCGAGAATGTCACGCCCGCGCGGTGTGCGGATGGGGGATGCATAGCCCGCCCGGTTCAATACTTCGGCGAAGGATTCAATCGTTGCCCAGTCAGAGCATTCATATGGGCTGCCCGGCCACGGATTGAACGGGATCAGATTGATCTTGGACGGCACGCCCTTCAGCAGGCGGACAAGGTCTCGCGCTTCGGCCAGAGAGTCGTTGACGCCCTTCAGCATCACATATTCAAACGTCACGCGCTTGGAATTGCCAAGGTCCGGATAGGCGCGGATCGCATCGAACAGCATTTGCAGATCGTATTTGCGATTGATCGGTACGATCTCGTTGCGCAGATCATCATTCGTTGCGTGCAGGGAAATGGCGAGGGCAGCATTGGTGCGCTGGCCAAGTTCCGGGATCTTGGGTGCAACGCCCGCCGTGGAGACCGTGATGCGGCGGCGGCCGATGGCCATGCCGTCTCCGTCGGAAATCGTGTCGATCGCCTCGGCCACATTATCCAGATTGTAGAGCGGTTCGCCCATGCCCATGAAGACGATATTCGTCAGCTTGCGGTTCTCGGTCGAGGTTGGCCATTCGCCAAGGCCGTCCCGCGCGATCAGAACCTGCGCAACGATTTCCTGTGCCGTCAGATTGCGGACGAGTTTCTGTGTGCCTGTGTGGCAGAAGGTGCAGTTCAGCGTGCAGCCTACCTGGCTGGATACGCACAGCGCGCCCGCCTTGCCGACATCAGGGATGAAGACGCTTTCGCCTTCGATGCCGGGGCCGAAGCGCGTCAGCCATTTCTGGGTGCCGTCCCGCGAAACCTGATGGTCTGTGATTTCCGGGCGGGTGAGGACGAAAGTCTCCTCCAGCCGGGCACGCAACTCCTTGGCGATGTCCGTCATGCCGGAGAAATCCTGCACGCCGAAATGGTGCATCCAGCGGCGCAGCTGCTTGGCGCGCATGCCGGCTTTCTTGGGCTCAAGGCCAAGTGCCTCCATCTCCGCCTTCAGGGCAGGGAGGGACATGCCGGCGAGAGAGCGGGCTTGCGCAGGCGTCGCATCTGCGCGCCGGGAGAGATCAAGTTCGATTTTCATGTTGCAGCGCCTATAACATGTAGAAAGCTTTCAAGGAATTACCGTCTGCAGGCATGGGTTACGACGAGTTAATGTGGCTGCCTTTGTTTCGCCACGGCAGGAACGGAAACAGCGTTTGCGCGTTATTATCGCGCGCCCAATACTGGGCTGTCCTTTGTCAAAGGAGCTGATGACATGAAACGCCTTTCCTATGCGCTGCTAGCGCTTCCCCTTATTGCCCTTCCGGCCTGTGAAACCGGCCCGAGCCAGCGCGTCCTGACAGGCGCAGGTGTCGGCGCGATCCTCGGCGCAGGTGCTGGTACCTTGGCAGGCGGCGATGACACACGTAACGCGGCTATCGGTGCAGCTGTAGGCGCCATTGCAGGTGCCGGCGTTGGCAAATACATGGACGAGCAAGAGCGCCGTCTGCGTCAGCAGACCGCTGGTACAGGCATTGGCGTTGAGCGCCAGGGCGACCAGATCGCGCTGACCATGCCGTCCAACATCACATTCTCCGTCGATAGCGCGACGATCCAGCCGAACTTCTACGGTCCGCTGAACGAAGTGGCCCAGACGCTGGTCGACTACCCGTCTACTGCTGTGGATATTGTTGGTCATGCCAGCTCTGACGGCCCGGATGACTACAATATGCAGCTGTCCCAGCGCCGCGCTGAATCCGTTCGTACCTATCTGGTGAACCAGGGCGTCACGCCTGTGCGTCTGGCGGCTGTTGGTATGGGTGAGACCCAGCCGATTGCGGATAACTCCACCGCAGCAGGCCGCGCAGCCAACCGCCGCGTGGAAATCATCCTGACGCCTGTCACTCAAGACGGCAATAACTACTAGGCTGACCTGAGATTTCCTTGAGAGTCTCAAACGCGAAATAGATACCGGCGGTGACCTCACCGCCGGTATATTTTTGTTCGGTCGTGCCGCACCCGGCAGGGATGCGCCGGGACATGTAGGGGGGAGGTCGTCGGTCCTTGCCGCGTCCTCTCGCGCTTTAGCGGCACATGGCGGCGGCCTTGTCGATCGCCGCTGCAGACCCGCTGAGAGAGAAATGATAGGCGACTTGTGTGTTGCGCGCTGACACGGCCTCTACACGCAGTTCCGATCCCTTGCGCAGGGCAGAGACGATGCGGGAATCGTCTGAATCGTCTGCAAAGGCTTCGCGGCCGACGCCAAACATCGCCCAAGTGGAGCGGCCAACGCTGGCCTTGGGGGCGAGATCCTCGCGCAGGTCATAGCCGACCTTGAGGCTCGGCTGGTTGCGGGCGCGGCCGGATTTCCAGCTTGTGACATAGAACCAGACTTCGCCATGATCTGCCGCGCGCGGGGCCTTGTCTGTCGCGGGGGTGGCGGCGTAGCAGATGGTTTCGCCATTGGCGGTATCGGTGAAGACGGACCAGTCCTTGTAGCGGCCAATCGCCGTCGGGCTGGCAGAGGCCAGAGGGGCAGCAAGGGCCGCTGCCACAGCAAGACCTATCAGCGTTTTGCGGCTCATCTTCGGCATGTGAATGTCCATTACGTTCCCTTAGTCCGGAGCTTTCGCGAATGATAGTTGGAACAGAGTTAAGGCCAAACTACGACGCGCAGTTTATGCACCCATTCACGACAGGTTTATCTGTTCAAGGTTGCCTTCGGGTGCTGGCCACCTGATACTGTATGAGAGGTAATTTAAGGGACCTTTTGTGAACGACACTGCAACAGGTACCATCTCTCCTGCTGTCAGGGAGCATCATGCTGACTGCATGGCGCGGATTGCTGGCAGCAAATGCCGTGACTCGTTCTCCGAGCTGTTCGATTTTTACGCCCCGCGCCTGAAGAGCTACATGCTGCGCCTGGGCGCAAGCGATATTGAGGCAGAAGACCTGGCGCAGGACGTGATGGTAACGGTCTGGCGCAAGGCCGAACAGTATGATCGCAAGCTGGCCTCGGTCTCTACCTGGGTCTTCCGTGTGGCGCGCAACCGCCGGATCGACAGGCTGCGGCGCGTGACCCGTCCGGACCTGGACGCTGAAGAGCCTATGCTGCGTCCGCCAGAGATCGAGAAACCGGAAGACACGATCAACCGCGTGCAGATAGAGCAGACCGTGCGTGCGGAACTGGAAAAGCTGCCGCCGGACCAATTGCAGTTGTTACAGGCCGCTTTTTATGACGGCATGTCGCATTCCGAAATTGCCGAGGCCTACAATTTACCACTCGGAACGGTAAAATCACGCATACGGCGCGCCTTTGACAGGCTGCGCGGCGTGCTAGATGAGGATACCGCCAATGCATAGACTGACCAGACGAGGAGACATCTGATGCCGACATCTGCTGCATCTGCCTTTGGTGAGCTTTATTCTGCCTATGCGGCCGGACGGCTGGACCCGGCCTTCTCGCTGCTGCTGGAAACGCAGAGCATGCTGCGCCCGCAAGTGCGTCAGGCAATGGCCGTGGGGGAAACGATTTCCGGCCTGATGCTGGAGCGCGACCAGCCAGCTGCCATGTCACGCAATGCGGGGGCGCGCGCCCTGGCGCTGATCGATGAGCTGGAAGCAGGCGGTCTGCCGATGCACGCCGCACCGCACCTGCCGCATGAACCGGAACTTTCCGAATTGCCGGAGCCGCTGCGCGAGCCTGCGCTGACGGCGCATGGTGACAAGGGCTGGCAGACTCTCGCCTCCGGTATCAGACGGCTTGGCCTGGATGTTGGCAGCGAACTGGAAGTGGAACTTTACCGTATTCAGCCCGGGGCCAGAGTGCCGAGGCACTCGCATGGCGGGCAGGAGTTCACATTGGTAGTGTCCGGAGGATTTACAGACGAGACCGGCTCTTACGGCCCCGGAGACATGGCGATCAACGGCCCTGAAGATACTCACCAGCCTGTCGGGGATGCAGACGGCATCTGCTATGCACTGGCCGTGAGGGATTCAGGCCTGAGGTTTACGGGTGTGATGGGGCTGGTGCAGAGGCTGCTGTGGCGGTAGTCCGCCTGCGTCAGGTGCGGTCCCGGCCGGGCACATAATCCGTTCTCTTGCCATCGCCGCCCGTTCCGCCAGGCATGATCGGCCGCGTTGCATAGCCGCCCATGGAGAGGTGGCGATCATACATCACCAATGCGCCAGCAAGGCTGACATTGATGCAGAATTTCGTCGGGATCTTCACGACATGATCGCACTTGGCGATGATTTCGGGCGAGAGATCCCCTTTTTCCGGGCCGAGAATATAGGCCGCCTGCGGAGGATGCCGAAAGGTTGGCAACATGACTGCGTCATCGGTCAGTTCGATGCCGACCATCTGGCAGCCGCGCGGAAGCTGCATCTCGTCTGCATTTTCCCACGGATAATAGGGGACCTGTCCAGCGGTCTTCGATGTGTCTGCCTGATAGGCCGCGCGCAGACGGTGATCTGCATTGATGGAGAACACAAAGCTTGCGCCAAAGGCGTTTGCCGTGCGCATCAGCGCGCCAAGATTCATCGGCTTGGAGATCCGCTCCGAGCCGATTGCAAAATATCCACGCATCAGAATGCCTCCAGTCCAAACCTCAATATCACCAGCAGGGCGATGATGATGGGCAGGGAGAGAACAGACACTTTCCGCGCCAGCCGCAGATGCGAAAGCTGCTGGGGGTAGGTCTGGTTCAGATAGGTCGCGACTTCGGTATGCTCTACCAGTCGGCCTGCATCCGCAACGCCCTGCCGATATTTCAGGTCCGTATACTGTCCGCCGAATTTGTCGGCCAGTCCGCGGCGCAGTGCCGTGGAAATCAGCCAGCGCATCTGCAGGGCCAGCAACAGCGCAAAGCAGGTGAGGCCAAGCAGAATGAAGAGCACAATGGCGGTCACAGGAAGGTTCCTACTTCGAAACGTCCCGCGGAGTCTGCCATGGCGCGCTTCAAACCGGAAGAGTTCCAGAGGGCGGTAATTTCGCCTTCTGCGGAGACGGCGATCATGCCGCCTGACCCGCCGAGATGGCTGACATCATTCAGCGCGCCCTGCACGGCAGCCTCAAGATTGGCGCCGCCATAGCGGATACGTGCAGAGACATCTGCCGCGGCATTGGCGCGAATGAAGAACTCGCCCAGGCCCGTACAGGAAACCGCGCAGCGTTCATCCGCCCAAGTGCCTGCGCCGGGCAGGGGAGTGTCGCCGAGGCGTCCCGGCGTCTTGCCGCTGATCCCGGCGGTGGACGTGGCGGCAGACAGGTCGCCATAGATGTCCAGCGCAACGGCGCCGACCGTGCCGGGCGGATTGGGCTGGTTCAGCATGTCCTGTGTCGTCATTTCGTCGATCGGCTCATAATAGCTGGCCGGGTCTTCGATGATGTCGAGGCCGCTGTCTTTCAGCAGATGGCGGGCGCCATCGGCCACCAGCAATACGTTGGGTGTGTGTTCCATAACGCGGCGGGCGCAGCTGATCGGGTTGCGATAGCCGTGCAGCGCGCCGACGGCGCCAGCCGTGCGGTTGCGGCCATCCATGATGGCGGCGTCCAGTTCATACTTGCCCAGCGTGTTGGGGCTTGCGCCCTTGCCAGCCAGATACAGTCCGGATTCTTCCAGGCCGCGCACCATCATCTCGACCACATCCAGCGCCGGTTCACCGCCATGAAGGCGTTCCATACCATTGCGCAGCAGGGTGCCGAGATGGGCCTCCTGCAGGGAATAATCCTGACCGGGGATCGGCCCGGCGCCGCCATGAAGGGCAAGGGCCCATTTCTTCGACATTTCAGCGTTACTCCGCTACGTCAGGCTTGGACATTTCGTGGCCACACCGCTACCGTCTGCGGGCATAAACAACAAGTCGGGAAGGAAGTTGCAGGCATGAAAGCTGTGCTCTCAAAAGAAGTTGGTGGCCCGGAGGCCCTGGTCATCGAAGATGCGCCCATGCCCGAATGTGGCAAGGGTCAGGTTCTGGTGGAAGTGAAGGCGTGCGGCGTCAATTTTCCGGATTCCCTGATCATTCAGGATCTGTATCAGTTCAAACCGCCGCGTCCGTTCTCACCGGGCGGTGAGATCGCCGGATTCGTTAAGGAAGTTGGCGAAGGCGTCAGCCATGTAAAGCCGGGCGACCGGGTGCTGGCCTCCATCGGCAATGGCGGTATGGCGGAATATGCCGTCGCGGCCCAGCATTCCGTCATGCCCATTCCGGATGACATGCCGTTCGAAGAGGCGGCTGCCTTCATGATGACCTATGGCACCAGCTATTACGCGCTGAAGGATCGGGCCGATCCGAAGCCGGGCGAAAAGCTGCTCGTGCTGGGCGCGGCTGGCGGTGTCGGCATTGCCGCCGTTGAGCTGGGCAAGGCGATGGGTCTGGAAGTGATCGCGGCCTGTTCCACACAGGAAAAGGTGGATTTCTGCCTCTCCAAAGGCGCTGACAAGGGCCTTGTCTATGCGCGCGAACTGGACCGCGATGGCCAGAAAGCCTTTTCCAATGACATCAAAGAAGTCTCCGGTGGCGGCGTGGACATCATCTATGATGCCGTTGGCGGCGCCTATGCCGAGCCTGCCGTACGCGCGATGAACTGGGAAGGGCGCTTCCTTGTGATCGGCTTCCCGGCCGGTATTCCGAAACTGCCGCTGAACCTGACCCTGCTGAAAAGCTGTGATGTGCGCGGCGTGTTCTGGGGCGCGGCTGTGGCGCGGGATCCTGAAGCGCACAAGCAGAATGTTGCGGACCTGTTCAAGCTGTACAGCGAAGGCAAGGTACGCCCACACGTGTCCAACACGTATCCGCTGGAAAAGTCGGCTGATGCCATCCGTGAGCTCATGGATCGCAAGGCCCAGGGCAAGGTCGTCGTCGTTATCGACTAAGCCATCCTGCAATCGGGCTTTCCGGGGGCTGGCTGTCTGCAGTAGACAGGGCCAGCACCCCGGAGAGACCCCATGACTGAACTGCGCACGCTTTACCCTGAAATCGAACCTTTCGAGACAGGCTTCCTCGACACGGGGGACGGCCACCGTATCTATTGGGAACGCGTTGGCACAAAGGGCGCGAAGCCTGCGGTTTTCCTGCATGGCGGCCCAGGCGGCGGATGTTCGGCCAGTCACAGGCGGGTGTTCGATCCCGCGCTTTACGATGTCATCCTGTTTGACCAGCGGGGCTGCGGCCGCTCAACGCCCTTTGCCAGCCTGGACAATAATACGACCTGGCATCTCGTTGCCGACATAGAGCGCCTGCGCGAGATGATGGGCGTGGAGCAATGGCTGGTCTTCGGCGGCTCCTGGGGGTCCACGCTGTCGCTCGCCTATGCCGAGACGCACCCGGACCGCGTCAGCGAACTGGTGTTGCGCGGTATCTTCCTGCTGACCAAGCCGGAGATGAGCTGGTTTTACCAGTTTGGCGTCTCTGAGATGTTTCCCGAGAAATATGAGGCCTTCATTGCGCCGATCCCTGAAGATGAACGCGGGGATTTGCTGAGGGCTTACCACAAGCGCCTGACAGGGGATGACCATGAGGAACAATTGCACTGCGCGAAAACGTGGAGTGTGTGGGAAGGGGAGACCATCACCCTGCTGCCGGAACCCTCAACGTCGGACCAGTTCCATGAGGCCGAGTTCGCGCTCGCTTTCGCGCGGATCGAGACCCATTATTTCATCAATGGTGGCTGGTTTGATGAAGGGCAGTTGCTGCGCGATGCCCACAAGCTGAAGGATATTCCCGGCACCATTGTGCAGGGCCGCTACGACATGCCATGCCCGATGCGTCAGGCCTGGGCGCTGCACAAGGCCTGGCCGAAATCGGAGTTCCACCAGATCGAAGGCGCTGGCCATGCTTATTCCGAGCCGGGCATTCTCGACCAGTTGATCCGCGCAACAGACAAATATGCGGGAAAGCCTGACGCCTGAACTGGCCCGGAACATCGTCGCACACGGCAGAAACAAAAAACCCGCCGGAGCGATCCGGCGGGTTTGTTTTTCAGGTGGCGATAGAGCCGATTACTTCTTGTCGCCGTCGACTTCCTCGAAGTCGGCATCGACGACATCGTCGCCATCAGCTGCAGCGTCAGAGGCCGCATCGGCATGTGCCGTTTCTTCCTGCTGGCTGGCATAGATGGCTTCGCCGAGTTTCATGGCGGCAGACATCAGGGCCTGATGCTTGGCCTGGATATCGGCCAGGTTGTCGCCTTCGCGGGCTTCCTTCAGCTCGGCAATGGCTTTTTCGATTTCGCCTTTGACGTCTTCGGAGACCTTGTCACCATGCTCTTCCAGCTGCTTCTCGGTCTGGTGGACCAGAGCTTCGGCATGGTTCTTGGCTTCGACCATTTCGCGGCGGGCCTTGTCGGCGCCAGCATTGGCTTCGGCGTCTGCCATCATGTTCTTGATGTCGTCTTCCGAGAGGCCGCCATCCGCCTGGATGGTGATGACCTGTTCCTTGCCGGTGGCCTTGTCTTTGGCGGACACGGACACGATGCCGTTGGCGTCGATGTCAAAGGTCACTTCGATCTGCGGCACGCCGCGCGGGGCCGGCGGAATGCCTTCGAGGTTGAACTGGCCGAGCATCTTGTTGTCGGCAGCCATTTCGCGCTCGCCCTGGAAGACCTTGATCGTCACGGCCGGCTGATTGTCGTCAGCGGTCGAGAAGACCTGGGACTTCTTGGTCGGGATCGTCGTGTTGCGGTCGATCAGGCGGGTGAACACGCCGCCCAGAGTCTCGATGCCGAGGGACAGCGGGGTCACGTCCAGAAGGACAACATCTTTCACGTCACCTTGCAGAACGCCGCCCTGAATGGCTGCACCGATGGCAACCACTTCGTCCGGGTTCACACCTTTGTGCGGTTCGCGGCCGAAGAATTTCTTCACGGCTTCCTGCACAGCCGGCATGCGGGTCATGCCGCCAACCAGAACGACTTCATCAATGTCGGATGCAGACTTGCCTGCATCGGCCAGGGCTTTCTTACACGGGTCGATTGTGCGCTTGACGAGGTCTTCGACAAGGCTTTCGAACTTGGCGCGGGTCAGCTTGATGTTGAGGTGTTTCGGGCCCGTTGCGTCAGCTGTGATGAAGGGCAGGTTCACTTCGTACTGGGAAGCGGACGACAGCTCTTTCTTGGCCTTCTCGGCTTCTTCCTTGAGACGCTGGAGAGCCAGCTTGTCTGTCTTCAGGTCGATGCCCTGATCCTTTTTGAATTCCTCTGCGAGGAAGTCGACAATGCGAAGGTCAAAGTCTTCACCGCCGAGGAATGTGTCGCCATTCGTGGACAGCACTTCGAACACACCGTCGCCGATCTCCAGCAGGGAGACGTCGAACGTACCGCCACCAAGGTCATAAACCGCGATGGTCTTGGACTCGTCGCCCTTGTCGAGGCCATAGGCCAGAGCGGCGGCCGTCGGCTCGTTGATGATGCGGAGCACTTCAAGGCCGGCAATCTTGCCAGCGTCTTTCGTGGCCTGACGCTGGGCGTCGTTGAAGTAGGCCGGAACGGTGATGACGGCTTGCGTCACTTCATTGCCAAGATAGGCCTCAGCCGTTTCCTTCATCTTGGTGAGGATGAAGGCAGAAACTTCCTGCGGCGCGTAATCCTTGTCGCGGCCTTTGACCCAGGCGTCGCCTGCCGGGCCTTTGACGATTTCGAACGGGGAGATTTCCTTGTCCTTCTGCGCGGTCGGGTCGTCGAACTGACGGCCGATCAGGCGCTTGATGGCATAGAAGGTGAAATCCGGGTTCGTGACAGCCTGGCGGCGGGCCGGCATGCCGATCAGGCGCTCGCCGCCTTCAGTAAAGGCAACAACGGACGGGGTCGTGCGCTGGCCTTCTGCGTTTTCAATTACCTTGGCCTGCCCGCCTTCCATGACGGCGACACAGGAGTTCGTTGTGCCAAGGTCAATACCAATAATCTTACTCATGTTGCGTCTCTCTTTATCTTCAAGCCGCCACGGGCTGTTTTTTCTGTTGCGGTCTGCTCAGCAGCCCCGGACAGCCAGTGGCTCTTTCCAAGGTTCAAAATGAGGCGGCGAATTGGGAGTTTCATTCCGTTCGCCGGTTCGTCTAGCGATATGGGAAGGCTTTGGCTGGTCTCAAGGGGGGAATATTACGTAGCTGCGTAGGATACGCATTACGTTTGCGATAGGCAGCTTCTATGGCGCGACCTGTAACTATCTATTTGAGATTCATTCTCAAAGTTGCCACATGTAGAGGTCTGAAAGGATTTCCCGACATGCCCCGCCACATTCTCAAGACAATGACCTACAGCCTGATGCACTTGTCCGTTGCCATCACGGTTGCTTTCGCCCTGACCCGCAACTGGCATGCCGCGCTTGCCATCGGGCTGATTGAGCCTGCGGTGCAGACAATTGCCTATACATTCCATGAGCGTGTCTGGGAGCGCTCGCCCAAGGCAGGGACGACACCGCCCGCGGCAGCCTGACAGTTTTTCGGCAGGTGCCCGCATTTTCGCGATATGGCCGGTCTATCGGTGGACGTACCCTGCTATGCACTGCCATAGTGTTGTGATGTGGGGCCATGCCGGGTCCTGAGACATATTCATGGGAGCCATTCATGCTGCGCACATCCATTCCGGTGCTGATGACATTACTGGCGGCGGGCTGCGCTGCGCAAACGCCTGCCGAGGAACAGGCCGATGCAGGGCTTCCTGTTATTGAGCAGACTTACATCTCGCAGGGATTTGAAAATCCGGAAGGGGCCGCCGCTGCCCCGGATGGCGGCTATTTCATCTCCAGCGTTAACGGGCCGGGCACCGAGACAGACGGCAATGGCTATGTCTCCCTGATTTCACCGGAAGGGGAGATGGTGGAGCGCTTTTGGGGCGCCAAGCTGGACGCACCCAAGGGCATGGCTGTACTGGGCGATACGCTTTACGTCGCAGACATAGACAAGATTGCGATGCTGGATCTGGAGACAGGCGATCCTGTCGGATCTATCCCGATTGAGGGGGCGGTCTTCCTGAATGACATGACGGCTTGGGGGGATGCTGTTTACGTCTCTGACTCTGGCACCGCGACGATTTACAAGATTTCAGACGGCACACCGGACGTCTGGCTTCAGGATGAAGCCCTTCTGGGCGGCGTGAACGGTCTTCTGGCAGATGGCGACCGCATGCTGATCGCTACGATGGGAACAGGCACCCTGTTCAGTGCGGCGCCGGATGGTACACTGACCGAGATCGCGACGGGTATGGAGAATGCTGACGGCATCGGGTTGGTGCCGGGTGGCGGGTATCTTGTCTCATCCTGGCCGGGTCAGATCCACTATGTCGCCGAGGACGGGGCTGTGAGCACGCTGTATGATGTCGAGGCGGAAGAGGGCCCGACACAGAATGATCTGACGGTCATTGGCGATACCGTGATCGTGCCTAACATGCGGCAGAACACGGTAACGCTATGGAAGGTAAGCCCTTAAGGCCGATCAGTTTGCGACGCCGGCGCTGACGGCGACCATGGCGGCGCGCAGGGTGCGGTCGCCAATCTTCCAGCCGGGCTGGAAGCAGGAGGCAATAGTGCCGTTTGGCTGGTCTGACGGGATGTTCGCCACAGCCTGATGCTGGTTCGGGTCAAACGAATCGCCTGGCTCGGCTGCAATCGCGGTTACGCCATGACGCGCGAGCGCTGTGTGCAGCTCCTTCTGCGTCATCTCGATGCCTTCGAACAGGTTGCGGCCAGGCTCTGACAGGGCGTTGCGATCTTCTTCTGACAGGGCAGACAGGGCGCGGCCCAGATTGTCGGAGACGCTCAGCAGGTCACCGGCAAACTTTTCGATGGCATAGATGCGGGCATCGGTGACCTGGCGCTCAGCGCGCTTGCGGGTATTTTCGAGGTCGGCCAGCGTGCGCAGCAATTGCTCGCGCATTTCTTCCTTTTCGATCTCCAGCTTCTGCATGGCCTCTTCCGGGGACAGCTCTGCCTGATCCTTCGGGGCAGATTTCAGGATATCATCCGCAGCCGCCTTCAGATCTGCCGGCGAGGCATTGGGATCAATGTCAGCGGTTTCGCTGTTCTTGGACTCGTCGCTCATCCTTTTGCATCCTTTTTGCGGCGGGCAGTGAGGATTTCCCCCACCACTTTCGCCGTATAATCCACCATGGGTATCACGCGGGCATAGTTCAGCCGGGTGGGGCCAATTACGCCAAGCGCGCCGATAACCTGTTTTCCGCCTCCCATATAGGGAGCCACAATCACACTTGAACCCGATAGCGGGAAAAGCTGGTTTTCCGACCCGATAAACAGTCGCACGCCATCGGCTTCGCGGGTTGTATCGAGGATATCGAGAAGACTTTGCTGGCGTTCAAGTTCGTTGAACAGCTGGCGGACGCGGTCCAGGTCTTCTGCGGCCTGGGCATCTTCCAGCAGATTGGCACGGCCCCGCACGATCAGCGACCTGCCGCGGCCGGGGGATTCGCCTCCCCACTGGGCCAGTCCCTGCTCAACCAGAGAAGAGGCGGCCTGGTCCAGCGCGGCGCGGTGGGTGCGAAGCTCTTCGCGGATCGCATTTGTGACTTCCGATAGAGTGCGGCCACGCACGCGGGTTGAGAGGTAGTTGCCAGCTTCCATCAGGGTCGTGATGGGCAGGCCTTCGGGAATGTCGATGATGCGGTTCTCAACATCACCATCTTCGGTGACGAGCACGCAGATTGCTTCCTTGCCGCCAAGGGGCACAAATTCGGCATGGCGCACAATGGCATCGCGTGTGGGGGATGAGACCAGACCCGCGCCGCCCGTCAGGCCGGAGAGAATACCGGATGCTTCGCCCATGACGGCCTCTATGTCCGTCCCGGCGGATTTCAGGCGGTCATCGATTTCCTGACGATCGGCGCGCGTGGGTTCGCCAATTTCCAGAAAGCCGTCCACGAATAGGCGCAGCCCGGTATGGGTCGGCGCGCGACCGGCTGAGATGTGCGGGGATTCCAGCAGGCCAAGATCCGTCAGATCTGCCATCACATTGCGGATGGAGGCCGGGGAGAGGGCAATGCCGCTTTTGGAGAGGGTGCGCGAGCCAACCGGTTCCCCGGTTGCCAGATAGCCTTCAACGATTTCCCGAAAGATATCACGTGAGCGCTGGTCAAGGCGCTGCATCAGGGATGTCGTGTCGAGGGGTTTGTGGATCATGTCCTCTTGATTAGGCGCGGCGGGGGCCGGGTTCAATGGGTGTTAGACAATGTAGCCCGAGCCCTCGTCGCGATCTGTCGCGGTACGCCAGACAAACCAGGAATAGATGACGCTGATCAGGGCCGCGCCAATTACCAGTATCGACAATTGCAGGGCCAGCCAGATGCCATGGAAGACGAAGGCGCCGATCATACCCAGTATGCCCGCCACCATGAACAGGCGCCCGGCCAGGCGGTGGGTTTTCTCCCATGTCATGTCAGAGGACAATGTCCATGGCGTGCGGATACCCATCATGAAGGTGGAGCGTGTTTTGGGCAGATAGTTACCGATCAGAATAAACAGGGCGCCGCAGGCGGCGATGATCCAGCGGATCATGTCTGGAGAGTCTGAGGCTGGTGTTCCGGCCTGGGTCATCATGAAGGCAATGCCGCCATGAATGCCAGTCAGCACGATCATCGCGCCAATCCACGAGATCAGATAGGCCTTGCGGCTGGAGTTCAAATTCGCCTGACGGGGATCAACGCTGGCGGCGATCGCCATGCATGCTGCCACGAAGGCCGAAATAGCGGGCATCATCCACAGCATGAAAGTTGCCTTTTCGCGGTCAGCGAAGCTGTCAGGCTTGCCGTCCGGGCCCCAGTGGACCGGTATCTGGGCGTTGTCCGGTAAGTTGGCTGATGCCACCAGGCTGATACAGCAGGCGATCAGTATGGCCCCGGCGGACCAGGCAAGACCTGTTTTGACAAAGGGTTTCATTCTGCAGCCTCCTTGAGATCATCATCGCCATTGTCCTTGCCCATCAGGCTGAGCAGGGCCGAGGCGGTGTCTTCAAGCACGCTGGTATTCACGCGGTAGAGGATCTGGTTGCCCTGACGCTCGGCTGTGACCAGCTCCGCGTCTTTCAGGACAGCCAAATGCCGGCTCATTGTGGGCCAGCTTGAGTCAAATTCTGCCGCCAGATCCCCCGCCAGGTGCGGACCCTTGCGTAGAAGCGCAAGGATTTGCCGACGTGCAGGATGGGCCAGAGCTTTGAAGACACTGTTTTGCATAAATGCTAATTAGCTTTTTTGCTAAACAGAGTCAATCGTCTCAGGAAAGCCCTTCAATCTGGCCCGTGGAATTGAGGTAGATGCTCTCAGCCGATGGGCGGCGCGGAAGGCCCGGCATGGTGACGATCTCCCCGCAGATACCGACAATAAAGCCCGCGCCAGCCGACAGGCGGACATCGCGTAATTGCAGGACATGGCCGTCCGGGGCGCCGAACAGCTTGGCATCGCTGGAGAAGCTGTACTGCGTCTTGGCCATACAGACCGGAAAATCGCCATACCCTTCCAGCTCCCAGCGCTTCAATTGGTCCCGCACGGATTTTGGCGCGTCGACCCGGCTCGCCCGGTACACGCGCTTGGCAATTGTCTCGATCTTTTCGAACAGGGGCATATCGGACGGATAGAGCGGGCGAAACTCCGTTGGCGTCGTTTCGATCAATTGGGTCACCTTACGCGCCAGGTCTTCGGCGCCGTGGCCGCCCTCTGCCCAGTGGGTGCACAGCGCGACAGGCACGCCCATCTTTTCGCAGAAGGCTTCCACCGCGGCGATTTCGCCTGATGTGTCGGACGTAAAGCGATTGATGGCGACAACAACTGGCACACCAAACTCCCGCATGTTCTCGATATGGCGGCCCAGATTGGCGAGACCTTTTTCCAGGGCGTCATAACTGACAGAGCCAACATCATCCTTTGCGATCCCGCCATGCATCTTCAGGGCGCGGACGGTCGCGACAAGAACGGCAGCATTTGGTGTCAGGCCAGCCTGACGACATTTGATGTTGAAGAATTTCTCTGCGCCAAGATCTGCGCCAAAGCCTGCTTCTGTAACGACATAGTCTGCCATCTTCAGTGCTGCGCGTGTTGCAATCACAGAGCTGCAGCCATGAGCGATATTGGCGAACGGGCCGCCATGCACCAGCGCCGGATTGCCTTCCAGCGTCTGCACAAGGTTTGGCAACATGGCGTCTTTCAGCAGCGCCATCATGGCACCGACTGCGTTCATGTCCTTTGCCGTCACCGGGCTGCGGCCCCGGCGGTAGCCGATCACCATACGCTCCAGACGGTCCTGCATATCCTGCATGTCGCGAGCGAGGCAGAGGATGGCCATGATTTCCGACGCGACCGTAATGTCGAACCCGGTCTCTATGGGCGTGCCATTCTTCGTGCCGCCCAGCCCGGTCACGATGTTGCGCAGATTGCGGTCATTCATGTCCAGCACGCGCCGCCAGCTGATCCGTGTCGGGTCAATGCCGCTGTCGCCGCCCCAATGAATGTGATTGTCGATCATGGCCGACAACAGATTGTGGGCAGAGGTGATGGCGTGGAAGTCACCTGTGAAGTGAAGATTGATATCTTCCATCGGGACAATTTGGGACTGGCCGCCGCCGGTCGCGCCCCCCTTCATGCCAAAGCAGGGGCCAAGGGATGGCTCGCGCAGGCTGAGCAGGGTCTTGTTGCCGATCCGGTTCATCGCATCTGCCAGGCCGATACTCGTCGTAGTCTTGCCTTCGCCTGCCGGCGTTGGGTTGATGGCCGTGACGAGGATCAGCTTGCCATCCGCCTTGGCACGCAGGCTGGTCAAATGATGGGCGGCGATTTTCGCCTTGTCGTGACCATAGGGGATCACATCCTGCGGTGCGATCTGCAAAGTCTCGGCAACGTCCATGATCGGGCGCTTCTTCGCGCTTCTGGCGATCTCGATATCGGTCGGCATGTAATCCCCGGTTTTTGTTCTTCCCTGACCCCGGTGTAGACAGACGCGCCAAAACCCGCAATCAGGCAGGGCAGAAGAGAGGACAACCTTATGAGTACGCTTATCCGTCCATCCGGGCGCCCGTTTGACCAGCTACGCGAGATTACGCTGGAAACCAATGTCACCCGTTATGCGGAAGGGTCATGCCTTGCGAAGTTCGGAAATACGCATGTGCTGTGCACGGCCAGCTGGGAGAAGGGTGTTCCGCCATGGCTGAAGGGCCAGGGCAAGGGCTGGGTGACCGGTGAGTACGGTATGCTTCCGCGTGCGACCCATACACGGGGACGCCGGGAAGCCGCCGCTGGCAAGCAGTCTGGCCGTACGCAGGAAATCCAGCGCCTGATCGGTCGCTCCCTTCGCTCGGTCTGTGACCTGCAGGCGCTTGGCGAGAACCAGATCACGATCGACTGTGATGTGCTGCAGGCCGATGGCGGCACGCGCACAGCCTCTATTACGGGTGGCTATGTGGCGCTTGCCATGGCTTGCCGGTATCTGAAGGCAGAGGGCGTTATCTCCGCAAACCCGATCCAGAAGCAGGCGGCGGCCATTTCCGTCGGCATCTATCAGGACCATCCGGTACTGGACGTCGATTATCCGGAAGATTCCCGCGGCGAAGCTGACATGAATGTCGTGATGAGCTCTGATGGCGGGTTCATCGAAGTGCAGGGCACGGGTGAAGAGCGCCCGATCACGCGCTCGGAACTGGATGAAATGCTGCGTCTGGCTGAAAAAGGCTGCACTGAGCTGTTCGAGGCTCAACGCAAGGCGCTCGGCTAGGCCTTCAGCTGGTTGGCAGGTTCTGAAGCTCGAACATGCCGAACTGGAAGTTCTGGGCAATGCGGTCGGCACGCTCCATGAAGTAGTCGACCGTTTCCGGATTCTCCGAAATGTCCTCCAGCGTCAGCCGGAACAGGGCGAGCCAGATATTGAAGTGGGCGGGTGTGACACCCGTCAGCTTCATATGCGCGGGGAAGGGTTTGCCGGAATAGCGGCCTGTACTCATCGCGACCGATGACCAGAAATCTTTCATCTTGGCGAGGTGGGGGTCCCAATCATCCTTGATCTTTGCCGCGAAGATCGGGCCCAGCATGGGGTGGGCCCGGACACGCGCATAGAAGCTGTCGACCAGATTTGAGACAAAGGCCTCATCTATTCCGAGCCGCGCGGCATGTTCCTGGATTTCACGGCGGCGGTCTTCAGCGGATCGAACTCTATAGGTCATGCGGCCTGCACATGAGCGCCGAAGGCGAAGGCGTCCATACGCAAAACCCCATAAGTGGTGCTTTTGTGCAGTAATTGGCGCGGACCTTCACATCCGGCGCCGAGTGCAACAAATAGCGGCAGGATGTGCTCCGGGGTCGGGTGATTGGTCAGGCCATGCGGCCCCATTTCCAGTGCGTTCAGCACGGCAGTATCGTCTCCGGCCAGAGTTTTTTCATCCACCCAATCTGCAAATGTGCTGACCCAGTCCGGTACCGGGCTCTCCAGTTCGAACGGTGTGGTGAACAAGGCGCGCAGATTATGTGTCAGCGCCCCTGAGCCGATGATGAGCACACCTTCATCCCGGTAAGAGGCGAGCGCCTTGCCGAGCCGGTAATGCCATTCCGGGGTCTGGTTCATGCTGATGGAAAGCTGCAGAACGGGAATATCTGCCTTTGGGTAGATCAGTTGCAAGGGCACCCAGGCGCCATGATCCAGGCCACGTGTCGGGTGGACATGCGCCTCAAACCCCGTGCGGATCAGGGTCTGCCGTATGGCCTCGGCAAGAGCAGGGGAGCCGGCCACCTCGTATTGTTGGGCGTGGAGTTCCTCAGGGAAGCCATGAAAGTCATGAAGGGTCTCAGGGTAGGCCGCGCCAGTCAGGACCGGCACGGGGGCGTTAAAGTGCGCAGAGACAATCAGAATAGCTTTTGGCCGTGGCAATTCATGGCCAAGGCCCAGCAGGAAATCTCGCGCAGGCGCATCGTCCTGGCCCAGAGTGGGGGAGCCGTGGGAAATGAAGAGGGAAGGCAGGTTGTGTGTCATGAGGCCTAGATGCGTAGTGGCGCAGAGCCACACAATTCACATCTACGGCATATGACCTATTCGCGAGCCGCAGGCTTCCGGTTCTGCCAGATGACATCCTGCCCATAGAGCGGCACAGTGGACAGGCTCATCTTGGCTGAGCCATCTACAATCTTGCGGCTGTAGGAGACATACATCAGGCTGTCAGTGTCAGCATCATAGATGCGGCGCACGGCCAGCTGTTTGAAGATGAGGCTCTGGTTCTGGTCGAAGACTTCTTCACCTGATTTGTCGAGATCAATGCGTCCTATACGGATTGGACCCGATTGAAGGCAGGAGATTGAGGAATTGGAGGGGTTCTCGAACCAGTTGCCCTTGCCGATCCGGTCCCAAACGCCACGATCGAAATAGGAAAGGTGGCACACAACACCCTCGATCTTCGGATCCTGCAACTGCTTGATCTTGATCTCATTGCCCAGCCAGTCATTCTTGAACTCGCCAACTTCCTTGCCATTGCCACAGGCAGTCAGGGGGATGAGGGCGAGCAGCAGGCAGGCAGTGATGTGTTTCATGCTGATAAGTACGCGAGGCTGCGGGCCTCGTTCCCAAACGCGCTAATAATAGCGGCGTTTATTGCTGGAGAGCATATCGCCAATGGCGCGCACGGTTGCAGCGCCGATTTGCATCGGGGTTGGCTTGCGGCGATGGGCGTGACGTACAAGGTGTCCGCAATTGGAGCCAAAGAGATCATAATCATGGCCGATGCGTCGGCGTGCGCGGTGTTCCACCAGATGCGCATCCAGACCGCTGTAGCGGCCGTGTCGCCGGATGGATTGCCCGGCTGAGAACTCTTCCAGGCTCTGCTCGATAACACCATCATGCTTGCGAGAGTTCGAGATGACCGTCCCGCGCGTGGTTACGACGCCATAATGGGACAGGACGACACCGAAGCGGATCGAGACCACATCGCCAGCTTCATAAATGGTGCGCCGATGTCGTATCATCTACTCGGCCGCCACCTGTTCATGGTCCGCCGTGTCCTCCTCATCGAAGATCAGCAGGTCTCCGGGTTGGCATTCCAGCTCCCGGCACAGGGCTTCCAGTGTCGAGAAGCGGACGGCCTTGGCCTTGCCGGTTTTCAGGATGGACAGATTGGCCAGTGTCACACCGACACGCTCCGACAGCTCTGTCAGGGACATGCGGCGATCCAGAAGCACTCGGTCGAGGGTCACGCGAATTGACATATCCTGTGCTCCTATATGGTCATTTTTTCTTCGTCGCGCAGGCGGGTGCCTTCGCGGAAGACTTGCGACAGGATGAATAGGGCGGCAACGGACGCCCAGGCGATGA
Organism: Hyphomonas beringensis; assembly: GCF_000682755.1. Classification (GTDB taxonomy): domain Bacteria; phylum Pseudomonadota; class Alphaproteobacteria; order Caulobacterales; family Hyphomonadaceae; genus Hyphomonas; species Hyphomonas beringensis. Next base: position 13,382 of record NZ_AWFF01000041.1, on the reverse strand, counting down.
GGTCAAAAGAAAGTTCAATACGTGTTCCTTTCACCATAAGCCCGATGATCACGGCAATCGCGTAGCGCATGAGCTGGGTCACGGCGATGGCGATTGCGATACGGGTCAGGCGTACAGCGTTGTCCGGTACGAACGGATCACCGGCGGCAAGAGTTGCAAGAATTTTCCTGAGCTCCATGCAGACAAAGACAACGGCTGCCACCACAACAATCGCGCCGACCAGGCCCGCGCTCAGCTCGGGCACAGTGATCGCATGATTATCGACTGTAACGGAGCCAATACTGATCGGGTTGCCGGAAAGAATTGAGATCAATTCCACGCTTCCTGCAAGAATGACGATTGCGCCGATCAGCGCAGTCATCCACATGACAATCGTGACGAGCACGGTCATGATAGCAGCCATGGAATTCCCTGCATTTGTACTCATACGTTGTCTCTTCACCGTTGGGCGCTGATGTTTTGGGACCATCTGACTTTATCGCTAAAGACATAAGGCTTACCGAATAACGATATAGGCTTTTATGTCAAAAGCAAGAATGGAGCCATTGCAGTATGGGTGTAAATAATACGATTCGACGCTTGGAGCCCGGGCGATTGGTCGCCGCGACCCACAATAAGGGTAAGGTCTCAGAGCTTAAGGATCTATTCGAGCCCATGGGGTTTGAGGTTGTTTCGGCCATTGATCTGGATTTGCCGGAGCCTGAAGAGACTGAATCCACCTTTGCAGGCAATGCCATTCTCAAGGCCAAATCTGCAGCAGATGCTACAGGTGCGCCTGCCTTGTCAGACGATTCAGGTCTGGCTGTCACGGCCCTTGGTGGGGCGCCTGGCATATACTCTGCCCGCTGGGCCGGTGAGCCCCGGGATTTCGGAGCTGCGATGGCCAAGGTCCAGCGTGAACTGGAGGACATTGGCGCGACCGACCGCACTGCAAAATTCGTCTGCGCGCTGGCTGTCGTCTGGCCGGATGGTCACGCAGAAGTATTCGAAGGTGAGGTTCATGGTGAACTGGTCTGGCCACCCCGCGGCGACAAGGGCTTTGGATATGACCCTGTTTTCGTTGCAGACGGCGAACAGATCACGTTTGGAGAGATGGATCCTGAGCGCAAACATGCGATGAGCCACCGTGCCAATGCCGTTAAGAAACTGAAGGCTGCCTTGTTATCATGACTGAGACGCCCGCCCCTTTCGGTCCGGAATATGGATTTGGGGCCTACATCCATTGGCCGTACTGTACGAAGATCTGCCCGTATTGCGACTTCAACGTTTATGCGGCGAAGGATCGGGACCCGTCGCTGCTGCTGCAGGCGATCTGTGATGATCTGAAAATCCACCGGCCGCGCATGCCTCAGCATGGCGCGTTGGATACAATCTTTCTCGGGGGAGGGACGCCCTCTCTGCTCAAGCCCTTGCAGGTCGCAGAAATCCTGCAAGCTGCGGATGAGGCGTTTGGCATCAAGGACGGGGCAGAAATTACGCTCGAAGCCAATCCCAATGATGTGCTGCGTGCGGATTTGCGCGGGCTGAAGGCGGCCGGCGTGAATCGGCTTTCCGTCGGCGTACAGTCCTTGCGGCCTGCGGCTCTGGCGTTCCTCGGCCGGGACCATGATGAGCAGGCTGCCATGGCCGCGATCGTGCGGGCTATGAAAGTCTTCCCAAACACATCAATAGACCTGATCTATGCAAGGCCCGGCCAATCCGTTCAGGAATGGCAGCTGGAGCTGGAAGACGTGCTGAAGTTCGGCGTGCCGCATATCTCCCTGTACGAACTGACGATCGAAGAGCGGACAGCTTTCGGGAAGGCCGTCGAGCGTGGTCAGATCGTGCCGATGGAGGATGATGACCAGGCCGATTTGTATGAGCTGACCCAGACCATCCTCGGGGCGGCAGGCTTGCCGGCCTATGAAGTTTCCAATCATGCCATGGCGCCAGAATATCAGTCTCGCCACAATCAGATTTACTGGCATGGTGGGGACTGGATCGGTGCAGGCCCCGGTGCGCATGGCCGCGTCAGCGTCAATGGGCAGCGCTATGCCTCTGAAGCTGAAAAGCGCCCTGACGCCTACATCGCCAATGTACAGGCGCTGGCATCTGGCTGGTCCGCGGCGCAAAAGCTTTATCCGCTGGACATTGCGCGGGAACTACTGGCCATGGGTCTGCGTCCATCGGGCGGGATTGATCGGCGGCGGATTGAGAGCCTGTCGGGACGGCCGCTCCCGCAAAACAAGATTGATGTCTTTGTTGATGAAGGCTGGCTGAAGGAAGATGGGCCGCGTATTGCCTTGACCGCAGCGGGGCGCCTGCTGGCGGATGCGATCACGGCAGAGCTGGCCGCCTGATCTCGTCGCGTTCAAGCCGGTGGGGGAAACCGCCCCATACGTTCTTCCCAATGGCGTCTGCAAAGCGACACATAGGTCGCCTTGGCGATGCTGATTTGCTGACCCTCTGTCAGGACTTGTCCCTCCGGCCCAAGGCGCACCACCATCGTGGCTTTGCGCCCACATTCGCAAATCGTCCTGGCCTCCCGCAGGGAGTCTGCAATGGCGAGCAGGGCAGCAGAGCCTTCGAATAATTCTCCTTGAAAGTCCGTGCGGAGACCATAGGCCAGAACGGGGACATTCAGATGATCTGCAACGCGGGCCAGTTGCCAGGCTTGCTCTTTGGTCAGGAATTGGGCCTCGTCCACGAAAATGGCGTCGAGCCTGCCCTTGGCCTGTTGTTCCTGAATCAGACCGAAAAGGTCTGTCTCTTTTGAATAGAGGGTCGCATCTGCATGAATGCCGATGCGGGAAGAAATGTGTCCGTCTGCCTCATCCTTGTAGAGGGATGAGGTGAGCAGGAGAACTTCCATCCCCCGCTCACGATAATTGTAGGCTGCCTGAAGAAGAAGCGTCGACTTCCCGGCGTTCATGGCAGCATAGGAAAAGTACAGCTTGGCCATGTTTTCCTAGTCCAGGGATTTGGCAATGCCTTCCCGGCGCGGGTCTGCGCCACCTTCAAGACCGTCTTCGCGCACCACGATGACATGCAGGCCGGAATTCTCGCCTTCGCGCTCTTCGACCGTATAGCCCATTTCACGAAGGGCGTCGGCCGCTTCAGGCCCGCCATCAATATCCACTTCAACGCCGACAGTGTCGCCGCGAGCGATGATGTTCGGCAGGTCGATGGCTTCCTGAGCCGTCTTGCCCCAATCAATAACGCCGACAAGCGTTTTGGCGACATAGGCGATGATGGAATTACCGCCCGGAGAGCCGGTGACCATGAACAGGTCATCATTATCATCGAACACGAGCGTCGGGGACATGGAACTACGCGGGCGCTTGTTGGCGGCAGGTGCGTTGGCCACCGGTTTGCCGCCCTTTGTGGGCTCGCGGGAGAAGTCCGTCAGCTGATTGTTGAGCAGGTAGCCATTGACCATAAGGGACGTGCCAAAGGCCGCTTCGACCGTGGCCGTCATGGAAACGGCATTGCCTTCCATGTCGATGATGGAGATGTGCGTCGTTCCCGGCTTGTGCTCGGTTGCGTCTTCACCCCAGAGCGGGCGCAGCGGGTCACGGCCCAGCACAACACCCGGATCACCCGGCTCGGCATGGCCATCCGGCGCGAAGGCTTCGGTTGCGCGCACTTTCAGATAAGCCGGGTTGATCAGATCGCTGGAGGGCACTGCCACAAAGTCAGCATCCGCAACATAATGGTCGCGGTCGGCATAGGTCAGGCGCTGGGCATCGACAAATGCTTTCAGGAAGTCATCTTCCGTGGCCGTATCGGATGTCGGCTTCAGATAATGGTAGAGGCCCATGATCATGTTCTGGGCCACACCGCCGGAAGAGGGGGGCGGGGCAGAGCAGATGCGATAGCCTTCCGGAATGGTGCCACACAGGGCCGGACGTACCTTCACCTCATAATTCGCAAGATCTTCCAGAGTCATGTCGCCAGCGTTCGGGCCGCTGTTCACGGCGGCGACAATCGCCTCGGCGTTCTCGCCTTCATAGAAAGCGGACGGGCCTTGCGTCGCGATGGCGCGCAGCATGTCGGCATAGTCCTGGTTCGTGCGGATATAACCGACCGGAAGCGGCTCGCCATTCGGATAGAAATAAGCGGACGGAACCGGAAGGTCATCAATCCGCACGACGGCTTTCAGACGGTCACTGGCCAGAAGTTCCGCCAGGCGCGGGGACACTTTAAAACCGTCCTCGGCCAGCCTGATGGCAGGCTGAAAGTCCTTTTCCCAGTCCAGCGCGCCAGCGGCATCATGCGCTTTCTTGTAGAGGGCAATCTGGCCCGGAACGCCAACAGCCTTGCCGGACTGCCAGGCTTCCATGAAGCCCATGACCTTGCCATCCTTGACGAAATGCTCGGGCGTCGTGGAAGCCGGAGCCGTCTCGCGGCCGTCGAAAACAGTGATTTCGTCCTTGTCGTGGTCATAATAGACCATGAAGGCGCCGCCGCCGATACCGGAGCTTTGTGGCTCAACCAGGCCAAGAACAGTGTGAACCGCGATTGCGGCGTCGATCGCATTGCCGCCTTGCCGCATCACTTCGAGGCCGGCTTCGACCGCGCGCGGGTCGGCGGCTGCCACCATGGCGCCCTTGGTCCAGGCTTCTGGTGCCGCGGCGTCAGTCTCTGCGGCTTGCGCTTCAGCTTGATGCGCTGTGTCTGCAGCCCGTTGGGCTTCTTCTGAGGCGCTCACGCCGCTCTCCTGAGCGGGAGAACAGGCAGCTAGCCACAGAACGGAAAGAAAAAGCGGTAAACGTGTCATGGGGATCCCCGTGTCTTGGCGTGAGTCGCGGCTGACCTTATGAAACTGTAGAGGCAAGGGAAAGACAGAGGCGCAATTAATGACAGCACCCGGCAAACGGAATCTCATCACGGATGTTCCCGGCATTCGTGTGGGGCAGGCGGAAGACAGCGCAGTTCGCTCCGGCGTCTCCGTCATTGTGCCGGACAGGCCTGCCATTGCAGCAGTCTGCGTCGCAGGCGGCGGGCCCGGTACTCGCGAGACGGATTTGCTGACGGGCGGGCGTCTTGTACAAGGTGTTGATGCCATCTGCCTGTCCGGAGGCAGCGCCTTCGGGCTCGCGGCGGCGGACGGTGTCGCGTCTGGTCTCAAGGCAGAGGGACGGGGCTTTGCGCTCGTTCCCAGCGAAGGCGTCCCGCCGACGCCAATCGTTCCGGCGGCCATTCTGTATGATCTGGCCAATGGTGGCGACAAGGATTGGGGGGAGGTTTCCCCCTATGCCAGGCTGGGCCTCGCGGCATATCGGGATGCCGGGGAAGCCTTTGTTCTCGGCCGGGCAGGGGCCGGATATGGCGCCCGGGCAGGGGCTTATGCGGGTGGCACAGGGTCTGCCAGCATTGTGACGAAGGACGGTATCACAGTCGGGGCGCTGGCCGGAGTGAATTGCTTTGGGTCCACCTTCATGCCGGGGACTGAGGCATATTGGGCGTGGCCTTATGAAATTGACCGTGAGTTCGGTGGTATACGACCCCCTGAAGGCTTTACCGTGGACCCGGATGACTGGGGCGCAGCAAAGGCGAATCCGGCTCTGGGGCAGAACACCACGATCGCCTGCATCGCCACAGATGCTGCGCTCACACAGGAAGAGGCGCGCAGGGTGGCGCAGATGGCGCTGTCCGGCTTTTCGCGGGCGATCCGGCCGGTGTTTGCGCCATTTGATGGCGACGCCGTGTTTGTTCTGTCGACCGGCCGCGTCGATATCGCCGAAAGTCGCCCTTTCATGGTATCTCGACTAGGAGAGTTGGCCGCCTCTACGCTTGCGCGGGCTATTGCGCGGGGCGTTCATGAGGCCAATCACGGGGGATATGGGGAGGTATAATGCCTGGGTGGAAAAGTCTTGTCGGGGCAGGCCTGCTGGGGATGGCGGCCGCCTGTGTTGTCGCCGGGCATGATGCAGACCCGGAAGATTGGCCTGGCATGGCTTCCTTGCAGGCGGTGCAGGGACGTTCAGTCTATCATGAATGTGGCGCGACCATGATCTCACCCGAATGGGCCCTGACCGCGGGCCATTGTGTCGAGGGTATCGAGATCGAGTCCGATGGGCGGGCTGCGCAATACTTTCCTGATGCAACCGGCGAGAAGATGCAGCGGTTCGGCCCCGTGATACTGGTCGTGGGCCGTGGTGATCTGATGGAGATTCCCCGCTCTGCCGTCTTCCCCATACAGGACATTATCGTTCACCCTGACTATGTGCCGGGGGCGCCAGAGCAGGGCAATGATCTGGCCTTGCTGCGTATCGAAGGAAAATGGACCGGGCCGGTGGCCAAGCTGGATGGCCTGAGCGGGATCGTGGCGGATCTTTCCGAGGCGGCATCTCCGCAAACCTTTGTTGCAGGCTATGGCAAGATGGGGGAAGGCGCGCGCAACCAGTCCGGCGTCAGCCGCGGAGGTCGCCATGTCAGCGCGCCCAGCCTGATCCTGCAGGAAGGCATGGTGCCCCCGGTGGATATAGCGCTCTGCAAGCAGCAGGTGACCGATCTGATCGCAACCTATGGCATGAGCGATTTATTGGCGGGGGTCTCCGTGGACCCGGTTACGCAAATCTGTGCGGGGGTAGGGGATGTCGATTCCTGTCAGGGGGACAGCGGTGGGCCGCTGATGCTGAGGACAGAAGGTGATACGCCCGTGCAAATTGGTGTGGTCAGCTGGGGCCTTGGCTGCGCGCGGCCGGAGAGTCCTGGCGTTTACATGCGCGTGTCGGCCTATGCGGACTGGATCAGCGCTGTTGCGTATGGGGCTGAAGACCCGATTTGAGGCCCATTCCAGCCCTCGCTGCGAAAGGTGTGAATCTTGCGCTCAAACAGGCTTGCATCCGCTGAACCATGCCTGTATGTGTCCGCCTTCCTTATGGCCGGGCACCGGTAGCTCAGTTGGATAGAGCACTAGACTACGAATCTAGGGGTCGGGGGTTCGAATCCTCCCCGGTGCGCCATTTTCTTCTTGCAGTTATTGCGATGTCGAAGCCTGGCCTTTTCCGGCAGCTCAAGTCTTCACCGAATTGGGGCGTGCTGGACTAAAGCCCCGCAACTTTCCTTGCCAACTCTGCCGATTGCTCTCAAAAGTAGATGTGAAGAGGTCGGTCCGGCCTTTTTGGTGAGGGGGATTTTCATGCAGTCTATGCTCGGCCGGATTTGCGGCATTGTGGTCTTTTGTGCGGTTGTGGTGGCTCCGCCGGCACTGGCTAAGTATCTGGTGCGCGACGCTGATGGCGGGCCGCCTGTTGAACTCACCGTCATCATCGAGAACGTGAAATACAACGAAGCCCGCAAGCGTATCGCCAGAAGCGGGTTGCCGAAGCCGAAAAAGGGAGAGGTGAGCCGGTCATTCTACTATTCCGGGTCTGAGAAGCGCGTGAAGTTCGAGCGGCTCCAAACGGCAACAGGAGAAGTTCTGATTGAGGGGATCTATGCGAGTGTCAATCCGCTTTCCACGGTCGCGGCTCTTGTAAAGCGGGATGACGGCGTGTGGGGCATTGTGGACATTCCCACCGGCACATTCCGCCCCCTGCCTGATGCGAGTTGGTACTATACGTCGTTCAACGGCGCGGCGCCCGCGGTGCTGCTGATCGGATCCAGTCAGCCGGACGGGACATTCCGATACTGTTTCACCGGGGCGGATGGTGAATGCGAGAAATGGGTCGACCGGGTGGCGGGGGACATTTCGGCTGAGCTGGAAGACGGCCCATCAGGCTTCATCTTTGAGACGCGGATTGTGATGAACAGGCTGACGCCCGAAGGGCAGAAATATTCGTCCAGCTTTGACTGGAACGGGAACGCCCTGCTTGAGAAGGCCCCGCCCGTGATCCCCGTGCATTCCGCGAACCCGAAGAATTTGAAGCAGCGCGTGCTTCATTCAGTTCTCTACAATCTCGGGCCGTTCGATCATCCGCTCGGCGATTTCAGCACCAACCTCTACTGGCCCATGGACAAAAACGGCGCGCCGATTGAGGCAACTGAAAACGTCAAGGGCCTGTTTCCCCTGTCTCTCGCCGATAAAAAGGGCGAGACGTTCGAAACCGCGGGACAGGCCGGTGGAGGTGCCGGGGGCTACGTGATTGTCTACGAGCAGGACGGTACGCGAACATTCGAAATTGCGCCGAACAACAAGTATGCCGCTTCGGTGATGTATCACAACGATTCCAATTACCGGTGGAGCGATCTCTATTACAAGAACATGAAGAATAACGACTACTTCGACACGTATCGGTTCGCCGTAAAACGCGACGGCCGCGACGAGTCCAAGGCGTGGTATCCGGTGGAGTACGACGGCCGTCAGGAGACGCTACACAAATACCTTGAAGAGGCATGGAATTCCGACGAAGGCTACGCCGACCCAGTCGTCGCAATCGACACACGATATGCCAAGAATACCGCAGCGGCCAAAGCGGCCCAGGACGCGGCAGATGCGAGGTATAAACAGCGCAAGGACGCGCTTGCAGCCTTGAAATCGCGCGGTGGAACTATGTCGGTCGGCGGAGACTTGTGCGGCGCCGCCTACAACTTCACCGTCGGACGCACGGATGAGGACTCGCGCCTGTTTTTTCAGGCCTATTACGGTTATGCTGGCGAAGTTTGTCGTTATCTGCCGACCTCGCTCTATTCGGCCATGATGCAGTCGAAGGTCGTTCAGGAGGAACAGGCACCACCACCGCCCGAGCCGGAGAATGACTTCGCGAGTGCGATGAAGGCCTGGAATGACCAGTTGGATCAGGACCGCTCATCCAGACAAGGCAAATCCCTGCGCTGCTATGTCAATCAGGGCAAGAGAACCTGCTATTACGATTGATGGGATGCCGGCCGGGGCGGGGCTTGGTTTTGCGTGTTCAGGGGGGCGCTGAGCGCTGGGTTGGCTTTAACTGTTTTGCCTGAAGAAAGGCGGTTCGTCTTCGGTATATTGTCGGCGATAGCGCGCTTTTGCGCGCATTTTACCGAGCCAGAATAATCTTTGCAGTCAAAATAATTATCTTGGCGATATGGGCACCATAGGTGGATTAGTGCGAGATATTTACAACACTTTTAGATAGATTCCGGTTTTGCGGGGTGTCTGCGGCGGACTAAACCTTTCTGTAATCGAAATAAATGTATAGCCCGACACCTATCGAGCAGCCATGATTCTGGTGCGCCTGTCGGCTGGCGCCGAATGGCTGGAGCCGCCCCAAAGGGAAGACAAATGAATAAACTAATGTGCAGTGTATCGCTTATTGCGGTTGCTGGGCTCATTGCGCCGCCTATGCTGGCGCAAGAGGCTCAGCCAGCGCCGGCCAAGGCCAAGCGCCTGAAAACCGTGACCATCACCGCAACCAAGAGAAGTGAAAGCGCGCAGGATGTCCCTGTCACCGTGACAGCTCTGGACTCGCAAGAGCTTGAACAGCTTGGCGTGAAAAACTTCACCGATTATCTGGTTCAGATGCCGGGCGTCACAGCAGGGGGATCCGGCCCGGGCCAGAACACGATCTATATTCGCGGCCTGGCATCCACGACGCCAAACCTGACCGTGGCCGGCGTGGCGGGGCTGTCACCCAATGTCAGCTTCTATCTGGATGAACAGCCGCTGGCCCAACCCGGACGGAATCTGGATGTCTACGCTGCAGATATCGAGCGCGTCGAGGTGCTGTCCGGACCGCAGGGTACGCTGTTCGGGGCGAGTTCCCAGGCAGGCACCGTGCGCATGATCACGAACAAGCCGTCCTTTGATGGCTTTGGCGCAAACTTCAAGGCTTCGACCGCCTTCACCGATGGCGGTGAAATGAGCAATAGCGTCGAAGCGATGATCAATGTGCCGGTCAATGACAAGCTGGCTCTGCGCGGTGTTATCTATAACGACACTCAGGGCGGCTATATCGACAATGTTGGCGGCACGCTGACGGTTGAAGATTCTGCGCGGTTCCGTCCAGAGGGCGCTGTGCGCGCAAATGGCGTGCCAGTGAATGCCCAACGCGCCGGTTTCCAGGCCGGAGCAGACCTGTCCAACGTGAACTTTGTTGCGGCAAACAATAGCAATATTGTCGAAAATGACATCAACGATACGACCTATCAGGGCTTCCGCCTGAGCGGCATGTATCGCATCAATGAGGACTGGGATCTTCTGGTCTCTCACTCTCAGCAGAAAATTGATGCCGAGGGTGTTTTTGCGGCGGATCCGGAACTGGACGATTATGATATCGTCCGCTTCACGCCTGAGAACATTGAAGACAAGTTCCACAACACGGCCTGGACGCTGGAAGGCCGCATTGGCGCGCTGGAAGCTGTCTATACCGGGGCGTATACGGACCGCACGACAGATCAGGTTGTCGATTATTCCGATTACCTGTTCGTTGGCCAATACCTGCCTTACTATATCTGCGACGGCTCTGTGACCTATCCGGCCTCGGGCGTTGATCCTGCAGGCACCTGCTACGCACCGAATCTTTCTGTGAACTCTCATAGCGAGACCAAGGTTCAGACACACGAGTTGCGCTTCAATACGCCTGAAGAATATCGCTGGCGCGCCACGTTCGGCGGATTCTTCAGCGACCTTGAACTCGCTGAACGTAATGACTTCGTGTATCCGGGTTCAACCATGGTTCAGGGCTTTGGCACGCAGACTGGCTTTGCTCCGAACTACCCTCTGACCAACACGGATGTGACGGGAGAAGTCGGCAGCGCTTATCCAGGCTACTACAGCCAGCCAGGTCCTTTCCCGGCAGGCGTCATCTTCCGGAATGACATCAAGCGGACGGATAAGCAGGTCGGCATCTTTGGCGAAACCAGCTTCGATATCACCGACCAGTTCTCTCTGACACTCGGTGCGCGATACTATGATGTTGAGGTCGATCTGGAAGGCAGCGCGAACTCGTCCTTCTATAATCTTGGTACAGACACAGATGCGCAACGGGCTGGTACCAATATCTCCTTCATCTACGGCCCGAATGGTCCTGCAGGGGCGCCGGACAAGGCCGCCACGGATGGCGTGATCTTGAAGGCAACCGGCGAATGGACGCCAACAGATGACCTCCTCTTCTATGCAACCTATTCTGAAGGCTTCCGTCCCGGGCTGCTAAATCGCCCAGGCGGCCGCCAAGGCCCAGGTAACTATGTCGTGCCTTATGATGTTGATACGGATGAAGTGAAGAACTACGAGCTCGGCTGGAAGACCGAACTGTTCGACAATTCCCTGCGGTTCAACGGCTCTGCCTTCTTCGTGGAAATCGACGGTCTGCAAACGACCATTTTCGACCCATCGATTGTGAACCTGTTTTTCTCAGACAATGCTGCCAATGCAGAAATCAAAGGTATTGAAGGTGACTTTACCTGGGCACCGGAAGCTGTTGATGGTCTGACAGTTGCGGGCGCCTTCTCGCTGCTCGACACAGAGATCACGGAAGTTCTCGTTCCGACTGATGATGTGGTTAAGGGCGAAGAGCTTGCCTTCGCGCCTGCCTATCAGGGCAATGTGCGCGTGCGGTATGAATGGGATCTTGAACAGGAAATCGCAGGCCAGCGTCTGACGGCTCATGTCATGCCGCAGGTTGTGTTCTCCGACAGCTCCTACACGGATGTCATCGAGATCAACAAAATGGAGATTGATGGCTATGTCACGGTCGGTGGTACGCTGGGCGTTACGGCCGATAATTGGGGCGCCGAACTCTACGTCAAGAATCTGACGAATGAATACGCCGAACTTGGTGGGAACTTCGTTTTCGATCGCGAACGGGTCACCCCCATGCGCCCGCGGACGATTGGTATCCGGGTGTCCTACAGCTACTAAGGCAGACACTTACTTGATCCATCAGCAGCGCCCTGACACGTTCGGGGCGCTGCTTTTTCATTTCTGGGAGACTATGATCGCGCGATGACCATGAACGCTGAACCGGAAACAGCCCTTCGAGAGGCTCAAAAGGCCATGCAGTCCGGGGATTTTGCCAGGGCCAGACAGATCACGGCAGATGTCCTGACCAGTCAGCCGCATCACCGGGATGCGCTTTACATGGCGGCGGTCTGCGCGAGGTATGAGAATCGGCATGAGGATGCCTTTGCGAGGCTTGCGGATTTGAAAGCGGCCTCCCCGGACTACGGCCGGGCCTATCAGGAAGAGGGGCACCTTAAACGTAAACTCGGCGACGCAGCCGGCGCGCTGACAGCGTTCGAGCGCGCAACACGCTACAATCCTTCCCTGATCGCCAGTTGGACGGCGCAGGCAGAGCTGCACGGTCATACGGATGCTGCGGCGAATGCCCGGGCTCAGGCCACACGCTTGCAGGCCTTGCCGCGTGAGCTTCTGGCGGTGACAAATCATATTCATGAGGGCCGTGTCTTCCGGGCTGAAGAAATAGCGCGCGCATTCCTGCGCAAGAATCCGACCCATGTGGAGGGCATGCGCCTGCTGGCCGATATCGGCACGCGGCTCGGCGTGCAGGAAGACGCAGAATTCCTGCTGGAAAGCGCCGTGGAGCTGGACCCGGACAATCTCCAACTGCGGCTCGACTATATTCAGGTGCTGCGCAAACGGCAGAAATTCTCAGATGCCCTGGAGCAGGCAAAAATCCTGATGGCACGGGATCCGGACAATCCCGTCTTCCAGTCACACTATGCCATTGAAAGCATGCAGGCAGGGGATTATGAAACCGCGCTCGACTATTTTGATCGTATCCTGAAAGCCTTGCCGGAAGACCCGGCGACGCTCGTTTCCCGCGGTCATGCCCTCAAAACATATGGCCGCACGGAAGATGCCATTGCCTCCTATCGCGCGGCGACCGAGGTTGCCCCTGGGCAGGGGGATGCCTGGTATGGCCTTGCCAATCTGAAGACCTACACTTTCAGCGAAGAGGAATTGACGCGCATGGAAGCGCAGGCAGCCTCACCTGATATTGACCACATGTCCCGCATTCATATCGCTTTTGCCTTGGGCAAGGCACATGAAGACCGCAAGAACCATGAAAAGGCCTTTGAAGCTTACGCGCTGGGCAATGCGCTAAAGCATCAGACCGTGCGCTACACGACTGAGCAGATGCAGGCAGAGTTCAGCGCGCAGAAATCCATCTGCACACCTGATCTTTTTGCCACCCAAGGCGACAAGGGCTGCGCGGCGCCGGATCCGATTTTCATTCTCGGGCTGCCCCGGGCAGGATCTACCCTGATCGAGCAGATCCTCGCATCCCATCCCCAGGTCGATGGCACACTGGAATTGCCGAACATCTTGTCACTGGCGCATCGGCTGCGTGGCCGGAAACAGCTGACGGATCGCGAACGCTATCCCCGCGTCCTGCACGAACTGTCTGCGGAAGATCTGAAAGCGCTGGGTGAGGAATATATTGAGACGACCCGAATTCACCGGCAGGGCGCGCCCTTCTTTACGGACAAGATGCCGAACAATTTCCGGCATATCG
>NZ_AWFF01000040.1 GCF_000682755.1 Hyphomonas beringensis | reverse complement strand
TTGAAAGCGGCACCCTGACGGTCCAGGCGGCAGGTGAGCAGCCCTCCCCGGAGCAGCCATCGCCAGGGCAGCCCTCACCGGAGCAGCCCTCGCCGGAGCAGCCCTCCCCGGAGCAGCCATCACCGGAGCAACCCTCCCCGGAGCAACCCTCACCGGAGCAGCCATCACCAGAGCAACCCTCACCGGAGCAGCCAACATCTGAGTTGCCTGTGACCAATGAGGCCAGCCTGTTCGTCATCAATGCTCCTGTGACCCCGGATTCGGGACTCTCGGAAGGCGATGACCGGGCACCGGAACTCGGCGCACTGAATGAGGCCGAAAGCGCCTCTGAAACGACAGAGCAGGATGAAGCCGACGGCGACCTTGAGGACTGCGCCATAGGACAAGACTGCGATAGGCGCCCCGTGGCGCAACCTGTTGAGTAATTTACGGGTCGCCTGCCTCGGTGTGCAGGCTCGGCTCCATCATAACAAGATCAGCATAAAGGGTATTCAGATGACTAAGAAAAAATCCTGCTCGGGCCTGCGGGCAAAGCTTCTCATGTCGGGAGTTGCATCGGCGGCGCTGGCAGGTGCTTCATATGGTCAGGCGCAGGGGACTTCGCCAAGCCAACAGCCTCCAGGCGAAGTCGCCGGCGAGATGCAGAGCGATACTGTCCTTTCATTGCCGCAAGTGCGGGGCCTGATGGCGCCTCCAGGCGCTGAAAACTCCCGGTTCGTTGTAGGTGGAATTGTATTGGAGGGCGGACAGCCAGAGCTAAACGCCCGCGCGCTAGAGGCCGCCCCAAAGTCCGGCGCGACCGTAACGGTTGCTGACCTTTTCGAGTTTGCGGGTCACGTGCAACAGCTTTACTTCGAAGCAGGCTACCCACTCGTACGCGTTGCTGTACCGGCCCAGGATATTCAGCTGAATGGAGGTGATGTTCGCCTCCTGATTGTCGATGGCTATATTGATCACATCGATTCAAGTGCTCTGCCGGACAAGGTTGCGCGCCAAGTTGAGAAGATGCTTTCGCCACTGGTTGGGGAGCAAATGGTGACAGCCGATGAATTAGAGCGCCGTATTCTGCTCGCTGGCGATACCAAGGGCCTCAGGCTGCGAACAGCTCTGACGCCAGGCGCAGAGATCGGGGCAACAACTCTTGTGGTTACCGGTGAGCACCAAGCGCTGAATGCCGTGGTGTCAATCGACAACCGCGTCATTGAAGATGTCGGACGTGAACAGATTACCTTCTCTGCAGCGGCCAACTCAGTGCTCGGGGCCGGCGAGCAAGTCGTCGTGACAGCTGCAACTGCGCTCGATGATCCGGGCTTCGGCTCAACGGCTTTGCGGAGTTATCTCGGTGTTTCGGCCAGCGCTCCTGTGGGTGTGGATGGCTGGTCAGTTGGATTTCAGGCGCTGCAGGCAAGCAATGCGCCAGACCCTGTTGAGGCAGGCGTTCAGTTCAAAAGCGATTTTTTCCGTACCGGCATCAATGCGTCGTATGCACTGGAGCGTACGCGCAAAAAATCTACCACAGTGTCGCTGGGCTTCGATGCGTCTTTTGAAGAACAGAATGTGGAGCTGCTGGCAAACGAAGTGCCGCTATTTTCAGACCGCACGCGCGCGGTTAGGGCTGGATTGTCTGGTTACCGTTCTCTTTCCAGCCCAGGCACGCTGAGCTATGATGTGCAGTTCTCACAAGGGATAGATGGGCTCGGTGCGCGCGGAGCCTCAGAAGCATCAGTCTTGCGACCCTTGTCACGAGAAGGGGCGGATGCAGACTTCACGAAGCTGAACATCGGCGCAACGGCCCTAAAGAAAGTTAGTGAGCAATTGTGGGTGCGGGCGACCGTGAAAGCACAATCCAGCTTCAACGAGCCACTACTGCGATCCGAGCAGACCTCGTTCGTGTCAGCAGACCTCGTATCGGGACCGCCTTCAGGACTAGTGACGGGGGATAGGATGGTCGCTGGAAGGTTTGAAGCACAGTCAAACGTCCGGGTGAATGATTTGTTTAACGTGCAGCCCTATGCCGCCGTCGCCGCAGGGGAGTCCCATCTCGAGCAAGTAAGCCAACTGGAGCGCGCTCATAGCGGCGCCGCAAGCGCAGGCCTGGGACTCAGAAGTCAGTTGCAGTTGACGGACCGTGCGCTGATGAATCTGCAATTGGAGTGGGCTAGCATTCAGTCAAAGGATGAACGTCTTGACCGGGACTGGCTTGGCTTTTCAGTCGCACTACGGAGATAGCTGAGTATCGGAGGAAGGGAGGCGCTGATCAGCCTCTGCGAGTCCATGAAACAGCAGCCCGGAATTCGGCCAGTGACAAGGGTTTTGTCAGGACAATCTCAATTCCAGCTAAGCGATATTCTTCCAGATCTTTGGCGGAAAAGCTTGCTGTAATTGCAACAAATGGCGTTTCGATGCCATTTTGCCTTGCTTCGGTCAGCAGGCCAATTCCCGTGCCGTCACTTAAATTCATATCAGTCAGCACAATGTCGAAGACTTCATGCGAGAGTAGTTCCAAGGCATCATCGTAACCCGCGGCCGCTTTAACTGTGTGGCCGTCACGTTCGAGTTCCTCTTTCAAAAAATGCCGATTAAACGCATGATCCTCTACCAGTAGCACTGAAGCGGTTCCTGCGAGTAGTGTGCGTGAGGTGTGGAATTCTGTTTGTGGAACAGCGTGTGTCTCAGAAAAGGGGAGTTCAAACCAGAAAACGGCACCTCCCTTATCAGCATTTCTGACGCCAATATCTCCTCCAAGCAGAGTGGCAATTTGCTTGGATATGGCCAAGCCTAGGCCAACGCTATGGCTATCGGACGTGTCCCTTCCTTCCCCTCTTTGAAACGGTTCAAAGATGAGTTCGCGCTTGTCATCAGGTATGCCAGGACCATTGTCAGATACTTCTACATGGAGAGTTTTGGCATCGAGGCTCGCGTCAGCAAAGACGTGTATTGCTCCCTCTGTGGAGTACGTCACTGCATTTGAGAGTAGATTCAGCAGTAATTGACGGAGGAGCAGCGGGTCGCAGTCAAACGACTGGGGAACTGAGTCGCTAACCTCAATGTTTATGGACAGAGATTTGCTCTCGATCTGTGGCAAGAGCGTATCTCTTACATTTTCCATATGCTCACGGAGATTGACGGGCGAATATCGAGTCTTGAACCGACCGTCGCTGTAACGGGTATAGTCGAGTGAATTATTGAAGAGTGCCAGAAGGTGGAGAGTCGCCGCCTCCACGGCAATGAACTCATCACTGAACTTTGATACCTCAGGTTTCCGGAGCAGGCGTTGGGATGCCATTACGAGTGTTGTTAAAGGCGTTCGGTATTCGTGGCTTACATTCGCCAGGAAATCACGTTGCGCTCTAGCTGCTCTAAGAGCCCATTCTTTTTCGGCTTCTGCCTGTGCGGATGCGAGACGAACCTGTCTATCTGCCGCGCTTAAAACAGATGGGATCACGAGGAGATGCAGTAGCATGATCGAGATGACAAAATATTCGACCACGTTAAGCAACTCGTCGCGTCTGGTCAGGGGGAGTTCTGCCAAAGGAGCTGGCTGCCATAGGAAACACAGCAAAGTGGCAAGCCCCACGGAGACAAAAGTTGCAATTCTGAAGCCAAGACGTTCGGGTCTAATGAGTATCAAGTGGCTGCCCAATACTACCGCGCTAAACACGATCAGATGGTGTTCTGAGGCGAACATGGCATGGAAAAGCAGGGGCATTGAGAAGGCTGACGCCAAAAACAAGGTCGGAATACGATCCGTTCGGCGAGCGCGTTTCACTAGGGGAACAATAGCGCCACTGAATCCCCAGATTCCTGCTATCAGAAAGAATGGAAGCAAACTATCGCTATAGAGGAACCCCAATCCAATGGACATGACGGTCATGAAAAGGCCAAGCCAGATTGCCATGAAATTGACGGCGACGTGGAAGATGTCCATTTCTTCTGGCTGGCTATAGGATCGAACAATCCGTTTTGATAACTGCGTCATCCAGCGACGTGCGGCCGCAAGCGGGTTAATTGCTGGGGGCAGCATAGCTTTTAAATACATGTTAGATGCACTTCGTCTGCGGTTTCAGTTCGAGACGCATTCTGGCGGATCGGGCCCCTTTAACCTATCACACTGGTTATATTTGTTGAGTCGCATATTCGTTTGGTCTCCACCAAAGCTAATGGTGGTTTGCCTGCTCAGAGCGCGGCACCCAAATTGACTTATTGCAAACGATGCGAGGGCTTGAGGCCGTCAATTTGACCATGCGCCTCGGTACTATGATTTCTAGTCTTTGAGCCGACGATGCGTCGATTTCGAATCATATGCCGACACAAGTGCGAAGGCGCTGTTTAAATGCAGCATTGCAGAAGAGGAATCCAATGAAAGTAATGCGTGTTCAAAAGATCTCATTGCTTCGGTCAAGTCTGTTGCCCCGAGTAGAAGGGCGGCCCCAATGACGGCGTGAGATTTTGTCTTTGCTGACGTATATGCACCGATTTTCACGTCATCGGAAATTGCTTTCAGGATAGGCAGATTGGTATCATGAAAGAGCTGATAATATTTGGATAGTGGCATAAAAGGAAGCCTGATTCATGAAGCCATTCTAGTTTCTGGCGCTCATGGTGACCCGGTGTGGTCAAAATACAGCCCAAAACGCCAAAGGTGCTGCTAATAAATGAATCGAGTTTTGGCAACTGCCAAGGGCGAAACTTCCTTGAAAATAAACATACAATGCCCTGCGCAAAAACGTGGGAACATTCTGTCTAGTGATAAATGGTCTGGCCGTTCCGGTATGAAGGAGCACGCAGGTCCTTACGCCTGTTAGGGCACAAATAACCCATTTTTACTCGGATTTACTGATGCCTTTTAGATTAGCTAAGTCTGGAGCAAGGGCGGCAAAGAGTTCCGTGTTCAGATGCGACAGATAGGTCCGCGTTGCCTCTAGGCCGCATGCAGTCAACACAATATATATTCTTCTTGAATCCTCAGTATCAGGAAGGCGTGCGGCAAGGCCGGCATCTATTAGGCCTTCCAGGCGGCGAAGCGCGCTCGTGGCAGATGTGCCAGCATTGGCGCACAGTGCAGAGACGTATAGCTTTGTTTTGTTGGCATGCGCTTGGTATAGGTCCAAGAGCATCCACCACGCTGCGTCGTCAATCTTGTAATCGCGGACAAGATTTCTGCGCCGTTCCCTCATGCGGAACGAAGCTTTGATTAGTCGCAAATCCACCTGTTGATTTCGGGATGAAGACTCCTCTGCAGCGGATGCGATATCCGGAGATGACATCGTAATGTCGCGGTAGGATGCCTGTTGATTATATCTGTTCATTCTATGGCACAACGCTTTTTTCTGAGTATATGCGCGAACGGCGCACGGTCTTGATCGGTTCAAGATCACAGGATTGGCTGTGCATGTGTACGGATCTTTTGGCTATTCTCGTAAATCTTTTGGTCACTGGAGTGCTCGAAAGTTAGATCTTTTGAGCATTAGGGCGTGCTAATGGCATGGTCGCGTGAAAACCCATTTATTGCTTGAGCTTGTGCCGGTGCGATTGAGGTGCTTTGGGGCTGCGGTTATTTAGAAATTCTGGCTTCACGTGTTACTTTACAACAGCAGGCTGCACGATCGCCGCTGTCTTGAAGCCGAGTGTACTGAACCGGGTTTGCCAACGGAGAAAAGCTTACCGGAGACGAGGTTGCATCAATATCTTTTGATCTCCATTCGGAGGTGTTTGAACTTGGCCGGTTCGTATCTGCCAAATATTTGTAGAATTCGTATTGCGTATAATAGAGAACGCTATCATTCTATTATTGGGGGAAGGAAATGAGTAGCCACCGCGTGTTTTCTGAGGGGAATGGAGGAGGGGCCAGCAAGGCGGAGCCCGAATGGAGGGACTTTTTGATGCGCAGTGGCGAACATAGCGCTCAAAGGGGAGTATCAACAATATTGATTGCGGATGATCATCCGTTTGTGTTGGAATTCCTGGCCGACTTCTGCAAAGGAAAATGGCCGGATGCCAAGGTGGAGAAGGCCACCAATTTCAACGAAGTTCTGACTGCGCTTGACCGTGTTAATCCTCAAATCGTCATAATGGATTTTGTGATGCCTGAGGGGTCAGCGCTCGATGCTGTAGCTGAGATAGTCCAGAGGCTTCCAGACGCCAAAGTCATTTTCTTTTCTGGCATGATGTCCGATGAAGATGCGATCAGAGCCCTGCAATCCGGAGCGGCTGGCTATATTTCAAAAGAAGAAGGCGTTGCTGTTATTGATCGGGTTGCAGATTTGATTGAAATGGGTGGAACATATGCGCCAGTTTCAATTATCAAAGGAGCCTTGGGATCAGACCCATCAGGCTCTGCTTCCAGTAAAGAATTAAATGAGTTGTCGGCCAGTCTATCCAGTAGCGACCGAGAGTTGCTCCGTCTAATTGTCAGCGGACAATCAAATAAGATTATTGCCTCAAACTTGGGTATTTCGATTGCCGCAGTGAAGCAGATGGCACGCGGTGTATTTAAGAAGCTTAATGTGACGAATCGCACCCAGGCCGCTGTCGTGGCTCTGAAGCTCGGTATCAGCACTTTGAATTTAGATGAGTGAGCACGGTGAATGCTAAGTAGACCGTTTAGCGGATGCCTGTCTAAGTGAAAATCTGTTAGAAGGCATTTGTTCTACATAAAATACTCCGTCTTGAAGCGACTTATGAAAACTAAATACTGTGGCCAGTACTGAAAAATATGCTGCGTAGACAGATTTTCGGTGGATGTGATCCAGAGTGGAGTCATCTGTTGGTGAGCTTTTAACCCGCTGCACAATTCTCAAATGCAATGCTCAGGATCGTTGCGCATATTCATGTGCATTTGCGATATTAGCAACTGATGTGAGGAATGTATGAGATCGTATTGTGAATACTCCGCCGGCGTATGGCCGAGTTTCGAAATTGCGCATAGGTTCCGGCTGAACCAGGCGAGATGAAGTTTCGTATTCAGGCTGCAGACCGAGTGACCCGATTGTGGGGCTGGCGAACAGAGTAGTATTCAATGCGACAGACGGTATCTTAAAGGTTTTTTTGACGTGATTTCCCACAACTCCAAACGATTGAAGTTGCGCGGTAGTGTCGTGCAAGAAACGAGTCTTCTCGATGCGACACTTACGGCTATTAGCGATGCGGTCGTGCGAGTCGATGAGCGCGGCGCAATTGAATATTTAAACAACTCAGCCTCCGAAATGTGTGGCATAGAGATTGATGATGCCCAAGGACTCCCCTTTGAAGTTGCCTTCAAGCTGGTGGGGCAGAAAGACCGTCCCCTTGAGCTTCTGAAAGGGTTTGAAGGGCATCAATCACTGCCTGCCAAGCTTGTAACTTCGCGATTGGTGGCGCGAGACGTACAGGTATCGACAGAGCGCCAGTATTGTCCACGCGGGAAGCCTAGAGGACTACTTGTCGTACTGCGAGATGTCACAGATTTGAAGGTGAGTCAGATTGCGTTGGCGGAGTCTGAAGCATTGTTCCGAGAAGCGCTTGATCATGCACCCATAGGCCTTCTGGTTATCGATGGAAACAAGCTGATCTCCTTCGCTAACCGCGTCGCTGGCAAGATCACGGGACTGCCTGTGGCCGACTTGGTGGGCAAACCATTTGCTGATATCGGTATACTGAACGGATTGGGAGCGGAAAGGATCCGTGCGTGTAGCCAATCTGAGGCAGAGGATGAGATAGGTCTCACTTACGAGGTATCAACCCCAAAGGGAGAAGGAGAGGAAATCCGCTTGCGCATATGCATCAGGCATGTCCGCGACGGCCGCGGTGCTGTGCAACACTCCATTATGCGCATGGAGGACGTAACCGCTGAATATCAACATAGTGAGGCGCTACATAAAGCAAATGAACTGGCGCAGGTTACTATTTCATCTGCCAGTGAGGGAATCGTTTGTACAGACGAAAATGG
Organism: Hyphomonas beringensis; assembly: GCF_000682755.1. Lineage (GTDB taxonomy): Bacteria > Pseudomonadota > Alphaproteobacteria > Caulobacterales > Hyphomonadaceae > Hyphomonas > Hyphomonas beringensis. The sequence continues at coordinate 34,978 of NZ_AWFF01000040.1, read as the reverse complement.
TCTTATCACACTGTGTAACCCGGTTGCCATGAGATTGATTGGACGGGAGAAGAATGATGTCCTCGGTCGGAGATTCGGCGATCTCTTCAGGCTTTTGAGCAATAGGGAGGGGGATGATACGGCCAACTGGGTGGATCGCGTAATCGCTCGCGGTCAGTCGGTGAGATTTCACTCCATGCTCGAGCTCGTAGTCGCGGGGGATAAAAAACAGCCCGTCAACATGTCGATAGCACCAATGCAAAGCGCGGACGGGAGGCCCATCGGATCGGTTGCTCTCCTGCAGGATGCTTCTGACATCATTGCCCTCACGAAGAAGTTGAGAAGCCAGGCGTATACGGATGAAATGACCGGATGCCATAACCGGCGATCATTCGAAGAGCGTTTGAGGGAGAAGGTAAATGAGCGTGAGCGGCGCAACTCGAAGGACTTTCTTTTGTTTTTGGACCTTGATCATTTCAAAGCTATCAATGACCTCTGTGGTCATCGGGTTGGGGATAATGTGCTCCGCGACGTTAGTAAAATGCTCCGTAAGAATGTTCGGGAGTCGGATTTGGTTGCGAGGATTGGGGGGGATGAGTTCGGTATTATCTTGTACGATACTGACAAGGTCCGAGCCCGTGGGGTCGCAGAGAGACTTGTTTCAGAGGTAAGCGCATTTCGGCTCAGTCATAATGAGCGGGTCTTCCGAATAGGTGTCAGTATAGGGATGGTAGAAATTCAAGACCAACTGGACATTGAAACGGCAATGACCCAGGCGGATACAGCCTGTTATTCGGCAAAGAACTCCGGGCGCGGCAGGGTTTGCGACTTTGAGGAAGTGGCCGAGGATGTTTCCGAGACCCAAGAGAGCCGGAGTTGGTACCATCGCCTTTTAGAGGCTGTGGAAGAGAAGCGAATTATCCTGTTTCTTCAGCAAATTGTATCCAAAGGCGGACGTTGTGTCGGGTATGAGGCGCTCATGCGATTGCGGGAGAAGGGCGGTATTTATAGTCCTTGCGACTTTCTAGAAAATGCACGTCGTGGCGGAATAATTCCAGTGCTGGATCGGGTCATGTTTGAGCATGTTATTCAGGTCCTGCGCGATGAAGAGAAATCCGCACTTTTTGGAGAGGGGCAGTACATTTCTGTCAACCTGAGTGCCTCATCAATTGCTGACCCTGCCTTTCGAAATTGGCTGGAAGACGTCCTTGATCAGAATATTGATTTGGTGGAGAGGATCTGGTTTGAGCTTACTGAGTCTGAGCGTATGCGCTGGACTCCTCAGGAGAAGGCATTCCTGGAATCTCTGCGAGCTAGAGGCGCCAGATTGTTTTTGGACGATTTTGGTACTGGATACAATTCGTTTGAAGTTCTCAAAATTATGAACGTTGACGGATTGAAGCTTGACCATTCTGTTATAAAGGATGTGATAACGAGTCCTGTCGATCAGGCTCTTGTTGGTGCGGCGTTGGGAATATGCAGGCATCTTGGTCTGGAAATTGTTGCAGAAGGCGTCGAGACTAGTGCAACGGCATCCTTCCTCGCGAGCTTGGGGGTGCACAAATTTCAAGGTTACTATTTCCACTATCCTGAAGAGGTAAGTACGGTGGAAGCCGGGTACCCATACTCAGGAAGCGTGGAAAAATCGGTTGATGTGCCTGCTGTCGGATAAGGTCAGTTATCTGAACTTTAGCGTCACCCTGCCCTTCCCCCTTAAAACTGCACCTAATTGATCTTAGTGGTCTTGGCTGTTCAAGAGGGGTTTGTGATGGCTCGGAGCGGCATTCGGACGAGGACGCCTTGCAGCTGTTGTGTGAGGTAGAGGTTTCTCTTGCTGACGGGCTGGATGCTGTCTCGACTTGCCGTGCGTTAGGTGTGCCAGATGCGACCTATTATATCTGACGCAAGAAGCTTGGCGGTATCGGGCGAGTATAACTGACCCGAGAAACGATCTCTGGATAAGGAGAGCGCAAAGTCTAACTTTTCCGAATTTATAACGCATTGTTTTTTTATATGATCTTGGCGATCCCGGCGCGATTCGAACGCGCGACCTACAGATTAGGAATCTGTTGCTCTATCCTGCTGAGCTACGGGACCGCTTGGGATAATGCTATAAGGCAAATGGCGGCGGGGTTGAAGACGCCGATTGCGCTTGGCCGGAATGTGCGGCGTGCTAGGAGTGGAGCGAGATAGGAGGTTGGGAGCAAAGTGGGCGTTTGGCGAGTGCTCTGGCTGATGTGCGCCCTTGCGGCATGTGGCAAGGCGGACCCGATGCAGGGGCTGGAGCCGGGCGAGCATGGCCGGGTTGTGCGCGTCATCGATGGGGATGCCTTAGTGCTGGATACCGGCCAGAGTGTGCGCCTTATTGGCATAGAGGCGCCAGCGCGTCCCTACAAGGACCGCGAAGGGCAACCTTACCATGAAGAGGCCAAACGCCTCTTGGAAGACATGGTGCTCGGCCGCGAGGTGCAGCTGCATTATGCTGGCCTGACGCGGGACAGATATGATCGGGCGCTTGCCCATGTGCGTACCACCGATGCGTTGGGCCCGACGCTTTGGCTGAATGCGGAAATGATCCGACGCGGCGGCGCGCGGGTGCGGGTCTACCCGGATACCGCGCTTGCAAATGCGCCACTGCTTGAGCTGGAGGAGGGGGCCCGTGAGGCCAGGGAAGGACTGTGGAAAATGCGCGCCTACCGCATACCTCCAGCAGACAAACTGCCAGACGAATTCTCAGGGTTCCAGATTGTGAGCGGCCATGTCACCGGCATGGAGGGGGCCGAGAGCGCTTACTCTGTGTGCGACCTCATTCTGGTAGGCTCGCCGTTGAGATTGAGTCTTTCAAAGTCTGCCGCCAGTCTGTGTCAGGAGGCGCAGGGCCATCAGATTCGCGCCCGCGGCTATGTGCGTGAGGGGAGAATGGAGATCTCCCATCCGCTGGATCTGGAATTGCTTGGCCCGGTTCCGGACTAGGTGCCCGGCAGAAGGCCCGCTTCGTCCGGATCGCCGACAATACGTTCAAGGGCACGGCGCAGCTTTCCCAAGGCCTGATGTTCAATCTGACGTACGCGTTCCTTCGAAATGCCAAGTTCCGTGCCGAGCTTTTCAAGCGTGACGGAATCCTCGCAGAGGCGGCGGTTCAGGATGATATGCGTTTCGCGTGCGTTCAGGGCCTTGAGGGCGTTGGCAATCCATTCCTTCCGGCGTGTCGTATCGCGGGATTCCATGACCTGTTCGTCAGGGCGCGCGGATTCATCTGGCAGCAGATCCTGCCACTCGCCATCGCCATCCACCGCGATAGGCGCATTCAGGGAGCGGTCAGAGGCTGACAGGCGGGACGCCATGGATTCCACATCGCGTTCCGGCACACCCAGATGCTCGGCGATCCAAGTCTTGTTCTCTTGGGTCATCACGCCATCGCCCGTATCATCAATCTGGGCGCGCAGGCGCCGCAGATTGAAAAAGAGGGACTTCTGGGATGATGTCGTGCCGGTACGGACGATAGACCAGTTGCGCAGCACATAATCCTGTATGGAGGAGCGGATCCACCAACTGGCGTAGGTCGAAAAACGAACTTTTCTATCGGGCTCAAACCGGGCCGCGGCCATCATCAGGCCGACATTCCCTTCCGAGACGAGGTCTGGCATGGGCAGGCCGTAATGGCGGAATTTTGCTGCCATCGCGATGACGAGGCGCATATAGGCCCGCGTCAGTTCGTGCAGGGCGTTTTCGTCTTCTGCTTCCCGCCAGCGCCGGGCAAGATCAAGCTCATGATCCGCCTCCAACATGGGGGCTTTCATGGCTGTCTTCACATAAGTTCGGTCAGCAGGTCCATTGGAACTATAGGCATTGGCCATGGCCGGTCCTTTCCTCCTGCAGTGTGACTATTGCCAAGGTAACACACCCTCTACGGTCTACAGCGCGTAACGGATCATATTCGTTCCCCATTTTGATCACATTCCTGAGAGCGCGGCCGAGCTTGACCCGTAGAAGCGCTCGGGATTAGGTTCGGATTGAACATTAAGGGAACAAATAGCGTCGTGATACCAGATCAACGCCCCGCCGATATGCCTGATAGCCGTGCCGCAGAGATTGTGCGTGGCACAATGCGTCTGCTGGCGGGGCTTGGCTTCCATGGCGTCACGGAAATGACGCTGGCCAATAATCGCCGGGCAGACATTGCTGCGCTTGGGCCTGCCGGAGAGATCTGGATCATTGAGGTGAAATCATCGGTCGCTGATTTCCGGTCTGACTCTAAATGGCCGGATTACATGTCCTATTGTGACCGGCTATTTTTCGCCGTGGGGAGTGATTTTCCACAGGAATTAATCCCGGACGAGACGGGCCTGATCGTGGCAGATGCCTTTGGCGGCGCGGTGATCCGGGATGCGCCGGAAGAACGGGTTGCTGCGGCTCGGCGCAAGGCCGTTACCCTGCGGTTGGCGCGTCTTGCGTCCATGCGCCTCATGCAAGCAGCTGATGCTGGCTGGACGGTGGCACCTGCTTTGCTTACGTGACGCTTATGACAAGCCTTTCCTTTCCCATCGCAAAGACCCTGCAGGATGCCCTGAAGCCTGACGCACAGGCGGCGCGCACGCGTGCACAGGCCGAGGCCATCGCCGAGGGAGAGGTGATTCAGGAGCTGGCTGTAGACTGGCTGAACGTCACTGAAGAAGAGGCCACCGCCTATTTTCAGGCTGCTAATAGCGAGGAAACACCGGCCCAAGGTTATCTCCAGCGGTATGAGGACAATGAAGGCAAACCGGTCCTCGCCGTCACTTGGTGGAAGATCGCGGATCCAAAGGCCCTGAAAGCCAAGGCCAAAAAGGCAGTCAAAGAAAAACCGGCGACTGAAGAGCCGCCGGTCGAAGATCATACCGATGATCTGTATTTCCGCTCCGGGAGGACCAAGCCGCGCCGAAAGCGCTACATTGATCCCCGCCAGATGGATCTGTTCAAGAAGAGCTAGATCAGACCTTTAACGGTATCCGCCACATGTTCGGCCGTGATGCCGAAATGCTTGTAGAGGTCGCCATAAGGGGCGGACGCGCCAAAGCTGTCCATGCCGACAAAGCCGCCCTTCGGGCCGATCCAGCGATCCCAGCCGATGCGCACACCAGCTTCGACGCCCACTTTCGGCAGATCGCCGCCAAGCGTCTCACGCTGATACTTTTCATCCTGCTGGGCGAACAGTTCCATGCACGGCATGGAGACGACGCGAACGTGGATTTTCTCTTTTGCCAGCTCAGCCTGAGCAGCGAGAGCGATTTCCACTTCGGACCCTGTCGCGATCAGAACAGCCGCCTCGCGGGACTTAACGCCCGATGGAGAGAGCACATAGGCGCCCTTCTCGCAGAGGTTTTCGTCCGTGTGCTCCTTGCGGGCAGGGGTCAGGCCCTGACGGGTCAGCGCCATGGTGGACGGGCCGTTCTCGCGGTTGACCGCGATTTCCCAGCACTCTGCCGTTTCGACACCGTCTGCCGGGCGGAAGACCAGCATATTCGGCATCACGCGCAGGGAGGCGACCTGTTCCACCGGCTGGTGGGTTGGGCCATCTTCGCCGAGGCCAATGGAATCGTGTGTCATCACATGGATCACACGGGCCCCCATCAGGGCGCCCAGACGGATGGCTGCGCGGCTATAGTCCGCAAAGGCCAGGAAGGTGCCGGAATAGGGGATGATGCCGCCATGCAGGGACATGCCGTTCATCGCGGCCGCCATGCCATGCTCGCGCACGCCATAATGGACATAGCGTCCAGCCCAGTCTTTCGGCGTCATCGGGCCGGTGACGGCAGTCTTGGTATTGTTGGAGCCGGTCAAGTCGGCTGAACCGCCCACCATTTCCGGAACATAATGCGTCAGCACTTCAAGTGCCGCGCCGCTCCATTGGCGGGTGGCTTTTTTCTCGCCGCCTTCGACAACAGCTTTCTTGTGCTTGATGATCGCCTTGGAGAGGTTTTTCGGCAGGCGGCCTGCAATGGCGGCGTTGAACTCGCCCTTGTGCGGAGACGCCATCAGGCGTTCTTTCCAGGCCTTGCGCGTGTCCTTGCCGCGCTCGCCGACTTTCTTCCAGGCTTTCTCAATCGGGGCCGGAACCTCAAACGGCTCATGTGGCCAGCCGATATTCTCGCGGATGCCCGCCACTTCTTCGGCGCCGTAAGGCCCACCATGGGCTTTGCCAGTGCCTGCCAGTTTCGGTGCGCCGTAACCGATGATGGTTTTGATGGCGAGGAAGACAGGTTGCTTCTGCTTTTGGGCCCATTTCAGGCCAGCTTCGATGTCTTTCGGATCATGGCCGTCCACCTTGCGCGTAACCCAGCCGGCCGCTTCAAAACGGGCGCACTGGTCGGTCGAGTCGGCAACATCGATATTGCCGTCAATGGTGACGGAGTTGTCGTCCCACAGAACGATCAGGCGGTTCAGCTTCATATGGCCGGCCAGCGTGATCGCTTCCTGGCTGACGCCTTCCATGAGACAGCCATCACCTGCGATGACATAGGTCTTGTGGTCAACCAGATCGTCGCCAAAGCGTGCATTCAGGTGGCGCTCTGCCATGGCCATGCCAACGGCAGTCGCAATGCCTTGGCCAAGCGGGCCGGTGGTCGTCTCGACGCCCTTGGTGACGAAGTTTTCCGGGTGACCCGGTGTGTTGGAGCCAAGCTGGCGGAAGTTGCGGATGTCATCCCGGCTGACGGACTTATAGCCCGTAAGGTGCAGCAGGGAATAAATCAGCATGGAGCCATGGCCGGCAGACAGGACGAACCGGTCACGGTCCGGCCAATCAGGATTTGATGCATCGAACTTCAGGAATTTGCGGAAAAGCACCGTGGCGGCATCCGCCATTCCGAGGGGCAAACCGACATGTCCTGACTTCGCCGCCTCGACGGCATCCATGGACAGGGCGCGTATGGCGTTGGCCATGTCGCGGTTCGTGACAGCCATTCTGCTGGTCTCCTTTGATTGCGAGTGTCGTAGGCCAGACTACGGGCCTTGCGTCAAGCCGCTTGGCGGATTGAAATAATGTGGTTACTTCATTGTGTATATGAGTGAAATCGATCCAGCCATTCGCCAGCTTGAAAATGCTTTGACAAGATTGGAGGGCGCGCTCGACAGCCTGATGGCGCGAGCGGGCGATCCGGACGTGGTCAAGGCTGAACTTGCCGCCCTTGTATCAGACCGTGCCCAGCTTGCTGATGAGCTGGATGCTTCGCTGGCGCGTGAGCGCGAGCTTCAGATTCTTGCCGATGAGGCGAGCGCGGCGCTCGGCTCTGCCATTGAAGAAGTGCGCGCCGCAATAGGCCGCGGAGAGGGGCAGTCCGGTGGCTAAGGCAGACATACAACTTCGCGGCAGGTCCTATTCCATTGCCTGCGCGCCGGGACAGGAAGTGCGGATTGAGGCCTTGTCCAAGCAGCTTGACGCGCGCGTGAAACAGATCGCCGGTGCCGTCGGGGATATTGGCGATGAGCGCCTGCTTCTGATCACGGCTCTCGCGCTGCTGGATGAGCTGGACGTGGCCAAACGCACCGGGCCCGGTACAGCGCATAGTGAGGCGCGTGCAGCAGAGGCATTGGTCAAGGCCGCTACGCGCATCAACGAGCTTGCCGCCCGCATGGAAAGCGGCAGCTGACGTCCCGCGACGCTTTGCACATGGCAATGCACGCCCGGGGCACTATGCTTGACCTATACACAGCCTAGGAAAGGCCGCCCCAATGCAATCCTTCCTGATGATCGCTTTCTATGTCGCGATGGTCGTTCTTCTGATCATTCTCGGGCTCGGCGTGGCAAATCTTGCCCGTACTGATGGCAAACAGGCCAGCCGCTCCAACAAGCTGATGCGCATGCGCGTCATCGTGCAGGCCATCGTCATTGTGCTTCTGGTCGCGCTGGGCCTTGCCATGGGCGCCATCAAGATCGGTTTCTGAGGCAGCTATGGTCAAACTCGACAAGATCTATACACGCTCTGGTGACAAGGGCAAAACGCGGCTTTCGACCGGAGAGCCGGTCGACAAGTGGAACCCGCGCGTCATTGCCTATGGCACCGTGGACGAAACCAATGCCGCGCTTGGCGTTGCGGCCCTGCATGCCGATGGGGACATGCTGGCCGCCATTCGCCGCGTGCAGAATGACCTCTTTGATCTCGGCGCAGACCTTGCCACGCCTGACAGGGGCAAGCCTCTGGAATGGACGCCGCTGCGCATCATCGAAACGCAGGTGAAGCGCCTGGAGACCGAGATTGACGTGATGAATGAATCCCTCGCGCCGCTCGACAGCTTCATTCTTCCGGGAGGCAGCGCCTTGGCGGCGCAGATGCATGTCGCTCGCACGCTCTGCCGCCGGGCGGAGCGGGAAGTGGCAAAGCTGGCTGCTGACGAGGCAGAAACGCTGAGCCCCGAAGCGCTGGCCTATATCAACCGCCTGTCAGACTGGCTGTTCGTGGCCGGACGCGTGGCGAACAATAATGGCGCCGATGATGTGAAATGGGTGCCTGGCGCAAACCGCTAGGCCCGCTGGGCGTCGCGTACTTCTGCCATCAGGCCGAATAGCTCGATGACGGGCGTCACCACGCCGTCTCCGCGATATTCCCTGTACAGTGTATCGACATTCACGGCGATCCTCTCGGCATCGCCCCAGCTTGAATAGTCATCCAGCGCGATATCCAGCGCAGCGTCACGTACGCTGAGGCCGGCATCAAAGCGCTTGCGGGCTTCGCGGTCCACATAGGCCAGATAGTCCGCAACACGGCGTACCCCGACCTTGTCCGTGATCGGGCCATGGCCCGGCACAATGACATCCACATCCATGTCACAAATCTTCTCGCAAGCCTGGGTCCAGTTTGACACCGGCCCGGCCCACATCAGCGGCGTACCGTCAATGAACAGTATGTCACCGGTGAACACCGTTCGGTCGGCCGGTACATGCACCAGCACGTCACCTGCCGTGTGTGCGGGACCCACCTCGATCAACTCGACCGCTTTGTCGCCTACCTGCAGGCTCATTTTGCCGGTGAAGGTTTGTGTCGGCGCGCGCTCTTCCACATTCTCGAAATCGAACGGGCCGAAAATATCGGCGAAATAGGTGCCAGCCGGGCCGAGCTGTCCGCCCATTTTCTTGAACTGGGCCAGCATGGCGGGCGGCACTTCGACCATTTCCTTCGCGCTCGCATCCGAAGCGATGATCTCCGCATACGGACAGCACCCATTGCCATGGCAGTGATCGCCATTGGCATGGGTGTTGACGATTGTGCCGATCGCTTCGGCGCGGACGCCGGAGGCATCCGCCATGGCATCCAGCATGTCGCGCGTCAGGTGCATGTCGAACAGCGTGTCGACCAGCAGCGACTGGTCCCCGTCGACAATCAGGCCGGCATTCGACCAGCCCCAGCCGCCATCCGGTTGCAGCCAGGCATAGAGGCCATTGCCCAGATCTTTCAGGCCGCGCGTATAGGTCCAGCGTTCCGCCATGTCGTTTCCCCGATTCTCATATTTTGCCCCAGAAAGCAGGGAAGGGGCCTGTGCACAAGCCATGCTATTTGCGGAACATGCTGACCAGGCCGCCACTGGTTAGGATGGCCACATCGGCCAGCGCCGTTGCTACGCCGCGGGAATTGGAGGTCGCAAGATAGAGCGGCTGCCATTCCGGACGGAATTTCTGCTTATAGGCCCGCAGCCCCTCAAAGCCATACACGCTGCCGGCATGCTCGTAGATGAAGGTTCCGAGCCGGCTGAGCGCTGGGGCCAGGCGATGGCTTTCAAGGCCGGCCAGCGGCGCCATGCCGAGGTCAAAACTCTCCCCACCCTGATCTTTCGCCCATAGCAGCAGCTGGATGAAAAGATACTCCATCACGCTTTTCGGTGCATCGGAGGAAAACCGCATCAGGTCAATCGCCCGGTCGCGCTTGCCGGCGCCTTCCCAGATATTTGCGAATGCCACGATCTCATCGCCAACGCGTGCGACCCCGATGGGAGAGCGCGCAATATAGTCCGGATCAAAGCGGCCAAGGGAGAAGCTTTTCTCCGCGCCCTCATGCACTAACAGCCAGTCCTCTGACACGGCGATCAGCTGGTTCATCACGCCGGGCACGTCTTCTACCGGGATGACGTCAAAGCTCAGCCCATCGCGCTCGCCCCGGCGGACCGTCTGGCGCAGGCCAGACCGGGCAGGCCCTTCCAATGAGAAGGTCGTCAGCGGAATGACCGCCGTCTCTCCCACCTTCTGAACCGTCAGGCCAAGGTCTGCGGCAAGTGGCAGGAAGTCCCGGCTGACGGAATAGAAGACGATGCTGCACCCGGCCGCGTCTGCGGCTTCCCGAAATGACCAGACGAGGGAGGGGAACTCGTCCGGGTCTCCGACGGGTTCGCTCATCGCGATCCAGCTACGTCCGCGCGGGGCGAACATGATGAAGGAATTGCCGCTGGGGCTGAAATGGAATTGCTTGTCCCCGGACAAGGCCAGTGCGGCATCGGGCCGGGCAGCCTTTGCCGCGCTGATCAGGCTGGCAATGGCGTCTGTTGGCACTGGGGCGTCTGCCTGTGCCGGTGTCTTTACGGGGCGCAGCCAGTTCCAGACAAGGAAGAGCAGACCCAGCGCGCTGACGCCGCCAGCGGCCCGCAGGAAGCGGGAGGTACCGCCATGCAGCGCAAATTGCCACCAGAGTTCATCGCGATACTCGACGTGTTCATAGGAGAAAAAGCCAAGCCAGATCGCCGCGCCAATCGTGGCGGTGATGGCCAGCACGCCGACGGGGGTCAACTTGACGGAAGACAGCGGCGTCGCGCGATAGAACGCACCGCGTGACAGCGCCAGTACGGCCAGCACGACTGCCAGCGGTGCAGCTTCTCCCAGCGTCGCGCCTTTCGCCAGGGTCAGCCCGATACCAAGCGTCAGCAGGATAAGTCCTGCCGCCCAGGCATGGCTGAGTCGCCGGGAAAGTCCGTTTGCAATGATCAGCAACAGAAAGCCGACAATGGATGCCAGGAAGTGGGAAACCTCAATCACCGGCACGGGAAGGAAGCGTGCCGCTTCCTGCAGGGCGCCGGGCAGGGCAGGCGTCATTGCGGCCGCCAACATGTAGGCACCGCTTGCAAAGGCCAGCAGTGCGAACAGTGGCGGGGTGAAGAGGTCCGCGAGGCCTCCGGCGCCGCTGCTCACACCTTTCAGAACATGCTTATGGGACTGCGCAAACGTGCTGGCGCCAAGGCCCAGCCCGGCCAGGGCCAGCGGCATCAGATAATAGATTCCCCGGAACAGGATCAGTGCCCCGATCACAGCCTCAATAGAGTGGGACGGTACCAGCAAGAGGATCACGGCATCGAAAGCGCCGATCCCGGCGGGCAGGCCGCTCAGGCCTGCGGCCAGGCAGGCGAGGGCAAAGATTGGCAGGAAGGCCGCAAAGCCCAAGGGCGTACTTTCCGGCAGAAGCAAATAGAGAACCAGCGCAGCCATGGACCAGTCCACAAGGCTGGCAAACAGGCGATAGAGCGCGGAGCCAGGCGTCACGCCGGTAATGGACAGGCTGCGCCACAGCAGCCCCCCTGCGCCCGCCAGACAGACCATGCCAATCACAACCGACAGGATAATGGGCATGCCATAATGCCGTTGAAGGGGACCCGGTTCCAGCAAAAGACCGGCGGCCGCGATGGTCAGAGCACCCACATAAAGGCCCAGCCGTTTGATGCGCACAAACAGCGCGCAGTCTTCGGGGGGCAACCCCGCCTGCAAATAGATGCGTGTCTGCAGCGCGCTGCCCAGCAAGACAAGGCTGCCCACAGTATTCCCTACCGCATTGGAGGTGAAAGATGCGAGGGCCAGATCCTGGCGTGGCGGTCTGGCCGTCAGATGGCGGAAGGCAATGAAATCCTGCAGGCTGAGCGCGGCATGGCCCAGCAATGTTGCGATGATAGCCGCCAAGAGTATGCCCGGGGAATACGCATTGAGATGCGCGTAAACCGCATGCATTGAGGCGCTGCCCAGTTGGGTATGGATCACATAAATCGCTGCAATGAAGGCAATCAGGGCCCAGAAGGGAGCAGCACTTTGCCAGGCCGGACGCCTGCGTGCTTCGGGGGTGAGAGGCGTGTCTTCCGGGTGCAGGTCTTGCGTCGGTGTCATGTGTCTGGCCTAGAATCTGTCGAGCAGTCGTCTCAAATATTCGCGTTCTTCTTCGTCATCAGTCTGATTATATCGCCGACGCAGCTCTTCCAGAATATCCTTGGCGCGCTGGCGCTCAGTCTGGTCCGGAATGGTAACTTGTTCTCCACTATTGCCTGCACCGCCAGCGGGCCGGCCGAGGGGATCGCTTTCAGCGGCGCTCTCTCCGGTGCGCTCCTGCTGCAGCGCGTCGAGACTTTGCGCCAGATCGCGAGCGACAGCCGACAGGCCATCGGTGGCGAGTTCCTGATTCCGCGTGGCGCGGTTTTCATCGCCCTGCTGAAGGGCATCCTCGGCGCTGCGTTGTGCCCGGCGAATGGCTTCCAGCGCATTGGGGTCAATCTTGCCTTCCAGGGCATTCTCGCTTCCTGCGCCTTCGCCGAGGCCGTTCTGGCGGGCGAATTCCTCCACCAGACGGCCGAGCCGCGCCTGACGGTCTGCCAGGCTCTCGCTCTCACCGGGGCCTTGGCCCTGGCCATCGGTTTCTGCAAAGTCGCCGCTTCCGCTGCCGGGGCGTTCGCCGCCTTCCTGTCCTTCCCCGCCGGGGGAGGCCGTCTGCCCGCCGCTGGATTCGCCGCCGCCTGGCTGTCCGCCCTGCTGACCGGGTTGTTGCCCAGGCTGCTGTCCAGGGTCTTGTCCGCCTTGCTGAGACTGGCCGCTTTCGCCAGGGCGTTCGCCGCGCTGCTGGGCCAGTGTGTCATCATTCAGCTGGCGCTGCTCGCGCAGGATTTCGGACAGCCGCCGCATGGCATCTGTCAGTTCCTGTTCCTTCGGGGGCAGATCTTCCTGCTCGCCGTCTGCTTGCTGTCCCGGCAGGCCGGGCATTCCACCAGAGCCGCTTCCACCCTGCTGGAATTCCAGATTCTGCAGCATGTTGGTGATGTCAGACAGCAATTGCCGGGCCTGATCCGTTGCGCCGGTCTCGGTCAAATCCTGCAGCGCGTTCAGCATGTCCTCAAAATCCTGCCCACCCAAATTTGGCGCGCCAGCAGAGGCTTCGCCATCCATCGGCATTTGCGGGGCTTCCCCGCCATTCGCCATCGCCTCAGCCATGCGGGCGGCAAGATATTCATTGGCGGCGTCCCGGAAGGCTTCCATCCGCTGACGGATTTCATCTTCAGAGGCGCCATCGCGTAGGGCCTGTTCCAGGGCGCGCCGGGCGGCCTCCAGGCGGCGCAGGGCATCGGCTGCACTGCCATACTCGGCGCGTAGGGCCAGCGCCCATAACAGGGGATCCACCTGTTCGGCCTCTGCTTTCGTGCCTGCAGCGGAAAGGATGCCCTCTGCTGTGCGGAAGGTCAGGTACACGCCCTGATCCGGCAGGTAGCGCTCGCCTTTGTAGGTCATCGCGTCCAGCATCAGGGCGGCTTTCTGAATGTCAGGTGGGGCGGCATCCAGACGGTTTGCGGCCTGCGTATTGACCGCGTCCTGTTCAAGCGCCCCGTCATTCTTCGGCAGCTCTTCATAGTCGCGTGGCTCTCGCAGCACGGTCACGCGGACTTCCTGCGCCACGCGGGCAATCGGATCCAGGAACAGTTTTTCCGGCAGCTTGAACTCAACCTCGTCGCTCATGCCCTCCTGGCCTGCGCCATCGGTGGCGACCAGGCGCATCTTGACCGGCAGGCCGGCCCAGCGATGACGGGTCAGATCCAGTTGCGTGGTCTCCGTCACCTCGGTTGGGACAGTGCCGGGAAGGGGAACAGGGACGCGGTCTTCTGCCTCCGGCGCAGCAGGGTTTGGCTCCTTCAGACGGATCACCAGTTCCAGCTTGTTCACGCCATAATCGTCAGCGGCAGACCAGGTAAATTCTGTCCGGTCCTGCCGGCCCATTTGCGGGGCTTTCACAAAGCGCGTCGTTGGGGAATCGTCAGGCGAGGCCAGCAATTGCCAGCTTGCCCGTTCGCCCCACCAATTCACGGAGAGGCGGGTATCTTCCATGATCTTCGCGCGCGCTTCATAGGCGCCGTCCGGCGTCGCTTCAAAGGTCTGGCGCCGCGTTTTGTCTCCGCGCAGCACCAGTTTCGGAGCCGTGGGGGCTTCAGTGCGCAATGTGACTTCAGAGCCTTCCGGAACCCGTACATCATTCAGGCCTGGTTTCAGGAAGATCGGTGCGCGGCCCGTATGCTCCGGCGGCGTGATCCAGGCTTCGACCACCATATTGTCCGCGCCGACAAGCGCGCCATAATCCGGGAAAAAGGCCCGTTGCAGGCGGCCCGGAATGTCCGGTCCGGCAATGATCGCCATCAGCACGATAAGTCCCGGCACAATGAAGCGCATCCGGTAGGGGTCAAGGCGCTGCCAGTCCGCCTTCAGGGAGGGCGGCTTCAGGCGATCAATCTCGCGATACAGGCGGGCGCGGTGCTTCTGCCACAAGGCATAGGCGCCGCGCGCCGGGTCTGCCGGGCGGTCTGACAGGGAAGAGACCGGTCTCAGATCAGACTGGCTGTCCAGAACGGCGGCGGCCTCGGCCCGGCTCGCCGGCGAAAAGCGGCGCCAGCCGCGCACAATGAACACGACGGACCCAGCCAGGAAAATAAGGGTCGTTACCGCCGCAGCGGCGCGGTTCATCCGGTCAAACCCTCCGGCCAGCGCAATGGCCATGAAGGTGCCGATGAAGACCAAAAACGGCCACCAGGTCCGGAAAAAGGCAAGCAGCGTCAGCTTCCGCTGTGTGGCGGAAACCTTCGCGTCTAACGCTTTCATGCCGTCGGGGTCAGCCAATCGGGCACCTTTTCCAGAGCAATCATCTCCTCAAAGTCCGGGCGGCGGCGGATAATGTCAAATGACGCTCCGTTTACCAGAACTTCCGGGACAAGCGGGCGGGCATTGTAGGCGGATGACAGCACAGCGCCATAGGCCCCGGCTGACATGAAGGCGATGCGCTGGCCAGGCTGTAGGGCAGACAGGTCCCGGCTCTTGGCGAATTTGTCTGTCGATTCACAGATCGGGCCGACGACATCATAGGTCTTGCGGTCCGCGTCTGCGCCGCTTTCGTCCAGCGGCAGGATGTCATGATGGGCATCATAAAGCGCCGGGCGGATCAGATCATTCATGCCGGCATCAATGATCAGGAAATTCGTGTCCGGGGCCTGTTTTTCATACAGAACCGTACTTAGCATCACGCCGGCATTGCCGGAAATTACACGGCCTGGCTCCAGAATGACCTGAAGTCCCATACCTGCAGTGACCTCGGCAATCATCGCAGCATAGGCCGAAGGTGGCGCAGGATCATCGCCCGCCTTGTAGGGAATGCCTAGGCCTCCCCCCAGATCCAGGCGCTGGATATCGTGTCCTGCCTCGCGCAGGCGGCGCGTCAGGCCAATCACTTTCTCAAACGCGGCACGCATGGGCACCAGATCGCCGATTTGGCTGCCTATATGCACATCCACGCCGACCACCCGAATGCCGGGCAGGCTGGCCGCTTCGGCATAGAGTGGCTCTGCATCGCTCCACGGCACACCGAACTTGTCGCCCTTTTTGCCGGTAGAGATGTTGGGGTGGCCGCCCGCAGCAACATCCGGGTTCACGCGTATGGCAATCGGGGCTTCCAGATTGTTCATCGTGGCGACTTCGGACAGTCGACGCAGCTCGCCCGCGCTTTCCACATTGAACTGATGGATACCGGCCTGCAGGGCCAGGCGCATTTCCTCGGCTGTCTTGCCGACGCCGGAGAACACGATCTTGCTGGCGGGAATGCCTGCTTTGAGGGCGCGCTGCAGCTCGCCGCCGCTGACAACATCGGCGCCGCAGCCTTCACGGGCCAGGGTGGAGAGCACGCCAATATTGCCATTGGACTTCACCGAAAAGGCGATCAGGCAATCCTGTCCCTCAAAGGCCGACGCGATAACGCCTGCATGGCGCACCAGCGTGGCGGAGGAATAGACATAACACGGTGTGCCGACTTCATCGGCAATCCGGTTCAGATCCACATCCTCACAATGAAGCCGACCGTCCTTATAGGTGAAGTGATGCATTTAGTCTTTGATCTCGCCAAGGCCGCCATCATCGACGGACGTTGTAGGTTTGGCCTCAGGAATGACGCCGCCCCATTGATTTGTAACGGGTTCTTCAGGCTGTGTCAGGTCCAGATTGCTGGCCACGGCAACGGGCTCATAGGCCTGTGCCTGCGGGGTGACCGAATAGGTGGTGACCGCAGGTTCGCTTTGGCAGGCGGCCATCAGGCACAGGCCGGTCAGGCCGGCGGCCAGCCGCACGGCAGTCAGACGGTTTGCAGGAATCATGAGGTCTCCTTACGTCCCGCCCAGCAGCTCGTCATCTGCATCTTCTTCTGCGGCGGCATCCTCGTCAGGACGATCCGGCAGATCGGGCAGTGTCCCCTGTTTCTGCTCGGGCAAGTCGGCAGGGGCGACATCACCTTTCGGATCACCCCAGAGCGGGCCGGGACGTTCAAGGTCTCCGGTCAGCCCGCACGCCGCCAGATTGGCGGCAGCGATCAATGCAGCGGAGAGGAGAAGGGGGCGTTTCATCAATGACTACTCCAGTCGAAGTCTTTGTTTCCACTGTGTCACCTGTTCAGTGACGCGAACGGGGCTTGTAGCGCCATAAGATGTCCGAGATGAGGCAGAGGCCTCAACCGTCAGCACATCAAATACGCTGTTATTGATATCCTTATGGACTGCCTGCATTTCGTCCAGAGACAGGTCTGCCAGATCGCAGTTCTTTTCTTCGGCCTTGGCCACCAATTGCCCGGTCACATGATGGGCCTCGCGGAAGGGCAGGCCCAGCTCGCGCACCAGCCAGTCGGCCAGATCGGTCGCCGTGGAGAAGCCTTTCGCGGCAGCGGCGCGCATGTTTTCCGGTTTGAAGTGGATTGTTTCGATCATTCCAGTCATCGCGCGGACGCACAGATTGAACGTGTCGAAGGCTTCAAAGGTCAGGCGCTTGTCGTCCTGCAGATCTTTCGCATAGGCCAGCGGCAGGGCCTTCACTGCGCCTTGCAGAGACATGTAGAGCCCTGAAATCAGGCTCGCCTTGGCGCGGATCAGCTCGGCGGCATCCGGATTGCGCTTTTGCGGCATGATGGAGGATCCCGTCGACCAGGCGTCGGTCAGCTGGGCAAAGCTGAACTGCGCGCTGGTCCACAGCACAATCTCTTCGGCCAGGCGGGACAGATGCGTCGCCGCGATAGAGAGGGTCGCGAGGGCCTCAAGCGCAAAGTCACGCGCTGAGACCGCATCAAGAGAGTTCGCCATCGGCCGGGCAAAGCCGAGCGCCTCGGCCGTCATGTCCCGGTCAATCGGGAAGCCGGTACCGGCCAGGGCTGCTGAGCCCAGAGGGCACTCGTTCAGCCGCTCTGCGCAGCCCAGAAGGCGGGAGCGGTCGCGCTCAGCCATTTCGACATAGGCCAGCAGATGGTGCCCCAGCGTGACCGGTTGCGCGGTCTGCAGGTGGGTGAAGCCTGGCATGACCGTCTCGGTGTTCTCGCCCGCACGCTTAACCAGTGCGCCTTGCAGGCCAGCGACCAACTGCATGGACTCGTCCAGCGCGCCGCGCGTCCACAGGCGGAAATCAGTGACCACCTGATCGTTGCGGGAACGCGCCGTGTGCAGGCGTCCGGCAGGTTCGCCAATCAGCTCTTTCAGGCGCGCTTCGACATTCATGTGAATGTCTTCCAGTTCGCGGCGGAACGGGAAACTGCCATTTTTCAGTTCTTCCAGAATCTGATCCAGGCCCGCCTGAATGGCTTCATTATCGTCTGCGGAAATGATGCCCATCTCCGCCAGCATGTCAGCATGGGCGCGGCTTCCGGCGATATCTTCCTGGGCCATGCGGCGGTCGATATCGAGAGATGCATTGATCTCTTCCATGATCTCGGAGGGGGTCGCGGCAAAGCGTCCGCCCCACATTGTCTGGCCTTTGCCTGTTGTCACTGCCATATCCCTTCAAACTAGCATTGGAGACTGAGCCTGATGACCCGTCTGGCCTATATCGCCCTCTTCTTGGTCGGCCTGATCGCAATTGTCTATGCGCTGATGAGCGCAGCCGGCGGAAAAGCCCCGGAAAACAGCCTGGAGAAGTTCGCGGTAGGCGAAATCCAGAAGCTCGATTTTTCCAAGGCGGGCACCCCGGCCGCTGAAGCGCCCTTCTATCTGCAAGATGGCACCCCTGTCACGCTGCAGGACTATAAGGGCAAGGTGATCCTCGTTAATTTCTGGGCGACATGGTGCGCGCCCTGCGAACGCGAAATGCCATCCCTCGGCGCGCTGCAGACCGCGCGGGGCAGCGACAAGTTCGAAGTCGTCGCGATCAGCGTCGATTCCGAAGAGGATAAAGCCTATGCCGCCCAGCGCCTCACGGAACTCGGCGCCAGCAATATCGACTTCCACATAGTCACGCCGGAACAATATGAACTGGTCTATGACAGCGGTGTTCAGGGCTTCCCGACAACGATCCTGTATGATGCGGACGGTAAGGAAGTTGCCCGCCTGGCCGGCGATGCGGACTGGAGCTCCATTGAGGCGATCGGCCTGATCGATAAGCTAGTCCAGAATTGAGGCCTGCAGCTTCACGCGGGAGGCCTGGGTCGCCAGCAAGGCGGCCGGGGCCACCGCGCCAGACATGATGGGCCCGTCGCTGGGCCACATGCGCACCAGCAATTCGGCTTCCATCTGCAAATCATTGGCCCCTTCCAGCTGATAGGCCAGGCTGCGCGCTTCTGCGGCCAGTCCATAGGCCAACTCATAATGGTGCGCCTCGCTGATGGCGGAATCCCTCACGCCCGCGTCATATTCCTTCACGCAATTATCCATCAGGAAACCAATCAGGGCGGCGGGATCATTTTCTGTCAGGGCGAACATGTCTGCCAGATGGGCGTCTGCGGCGGCAAGGCGCGCATCAATATCCTCAGGCGGTGCGCCTGCTTCAATCGCCAGGGCGATATTGTCGAAGCGGCTTGTGTCAAAGCCGATGACCTGCAGGGGCGCGCGTTCTGTATCGGGGATGTCTGTGCCGATATGGGAGAAATGCCAGACCGCATTCTCGGTCTCGCCAGCTTCATAGAGGGCCTGACCTGCCGCCAGCTGGGCGGCCGCAAAGGCGAGGCGCTTGTCAGCGGACAGGACGCGGATCGTCTCATCCGAGTTGATTTCTGTCGCATCCTGTCGCGGGCCTGTCTCTTGTGGCGCATAGGATGATGGGCGCTGAGGGCCGGCATCCCCGCAGGCTGTCACGAGGCTGAGGCCCAGAAAAGCGGCGCCGAGGGTGGCGGTATATAAGAGGGGTGGGCGCGGCATGGGCGTCCTCCTGCAGTCGGTCTTCAGGGGGTGAAGCCTAAGCGCTCCGCTGATGATCGCAACCGCTTTGCAGTCACTCTATGGCGTGAGGGACTTTGCGGCGCGCTTGTATCTGGGCGTGCACCAATCCGGTTTCGGATCGCCGCCATCATAATCCCAGGCCTGGTGCGTCCCGGCGGCGATTAGCGTTTTTGCCAGATCCTGGCCATCAATGCTGAGATCCACGACGAGGCGATCATAGCGGTCCGGCCCATAGTCGTTGGTCACGGCAACCGTCTTGCCTTCTGTCAGGTCCAGCACCTTTTCCTTGGCCAGATAGCCAAGCTCGCGTTCGGACTCGCAATCGGCGCCGCCAATCTGCTTCGGGCTGCGGGTTTCCGGCGCATCGATGCCGTGAAGACGGAATTTGGTGCCATCGGGAAGCCGCCCGGAATCGCCATCCGACCAGTAGACAATACCGTCCTGCTCTTCAGGTTCATAATCGGTCATCGCCTGTGCGGCCAGCGCAATGGCGGCGGCCACCCCGGCCAGAACGGCCACCGAGGACAGGATGGGTTTGAGCTGCGATGCGAATGACATGGCTTACCTCCGTAAGTATCGGAGGCAGGCTGGGGCAGCGTGGTTAAACCGCGGTTAAGCAATCGGGCCGGCGGCCCTGTCTGACAAAAGTGTAAGGTTCAAAACGAAAAACCCCGGCTTAAGAGCCAGGGCTTTCCCACTATACGCATCACGCGAAGCGAAGAACGCTTACATGAAGCCTTTGAACTTATCTTTGAAGCGGGAAACGCGGCCACCGCGGTCCAGCATCTTGCCGTCGCCACCGGTCCAGGCCGGGTGAGACTTGGAGTCGATGTCCAGAACCAGGCGGTCGCCTTCGCTTCCGAAAGTGGAGCGCGTCTGGTACTCGGTGCCATCGGTCATCACTACGGTGATGAAGTGATAGTCGGGATGACCTTCTTTTTTCATGGCCTTCGCCTCTCTTGAACTCTAAAGGACAACCGCGCTCTGCCGTCACTTGGGTGCGCGGGCTTGTCTCAGCCTGTTTTCGAAGTGGCGCGTGTAACTGAAAGAGGCCATCTCTGCAAGAGGCACCTCGCAGGGAATCTTATAGGCCACTGAAAGGGATTGATAGCCTCATGGCTGACACTGATAGCCAATACGTGAATGACCGCCGTGCAACTGAGCCTGACGGCGGAGCTGCCGTCAATCGGCCCAAGGCCAAGAGCTTGAAACCATTGAAGCTTTTGATGCCGTACATTCGGCGCCACTGGATCACGGTGAGCGTGGCACTGGTATTCCTTGTGCTGGCCGCCGCTGTCAGCCTGGCTATCCCGATGTTGCTGGGAATGGCAGCTGATGCCGGTCAGCGGGCAGAAGATTCCACCGCACAGCTTCTGGAACTGGTCGACAAGGCGTTTCTCTGGGTCGCATTGGCGGCCATTCTGTCGGGTGTTCTGGGGGCTGTCCGGTTCTATTTTGTCTCCCGCTTCGGGGAGCGGATTGCCGCAGACCTGCGCCGCGATCTCTATTCCCACTTGTTGACCCTGTCGCCGCGCTACCATTCCAAGATGCGCTCGGGTGAGGCTGTGTCCCGCCTGACGGCCGATGTGACCCTGATCGAGACCTTCCTCGGTTCGTCCGCCTCGCTTGCCATGCGCACGCTGCTGACCACGTTTGGCGCGCTGACCATGATGATGGTTGTGAACTGGAAGCTGGGGCTGACCCTGCTGGCCATGCTGCCGATTGCCATCCTGCCGGTCATGTTCATTGGCCGGATCATTCGGAAGATGTCGAACACGGCGCAGTCGCGCCTTGCCGATGCAGGCTCGGAAGCGGCGGAAGCGCTCGACGCGATTGAACTCGTCCAGGCCTATAACCGCGAAGATAGCCGCCTGGCCGCGTTCTCAGAAGCTGTGGAAGCAACCTTTGCGGCGGCCATGCGCCGGATCGGCGCGCGCTCTGTCATGATCGTGCTGGTCTCCATCCTGCTGTTTGGGGGCTTTGTTGGTGTGCTCTGGCTCGGCGCGCGGGCCGTGGCGACAGGGGAGATGAGCTTTGGTGATCTCGCCTCCATGGTGCTCTACGCGCTATATGCTGGCTCCGGGTTCGGCATGCTGGCGGAAGTCTATGGCGAAGTGATGCGCGCGGCGGGCGCGGCGGACCGGGCGGCGGAAGTGCTGAATGCGGAGCAGGAAATCTCCGCGCCACTGCAGCCGGTTGCCCTGCCGGAGAAGGTCACTGGCGCGCTGACTTTCGATCATGTCACCTTCCGCTATGGCGGCGAGGATGTTTCCGCGCTTGAGGATTTCTCCCTCAGCATTCGTCCGGGCGAGTTCGTGGCGCTGGTCGGCCCCAGCGGCGCGGGCAAGACCACCGTCTTCCGCCTGGCGCTGCGCCTGTTCGATGTGCAGTCCGGCAAGGTGATGCTGGATGGTGTTTCCGCACTGGAGGCAACGCCGCGTGACTGGCGCCATCAATTTGCCTATGCGCCCCAGGAATCTGCGTTGTTCACGGGTACGGCCCGCCAGAACATTGCGTTCGGTGCGGACAATGCCGATGACGCCGTGCTGGAACATGCCGCCCGCATGGCAGAAGCGATGGATTTCCTGGCCGCAAAGGAAGGGCTCGATACCGATCTTGGTCAGAAGGGGCGCAGCCTGTCAGGCGGGCAACGCCAGCGGGTTGCGCTGGCGCGGGCCTTGGTGCGGGATGCCCCGGTTCTGCTGCTCGACGAGGCAACCTCTGCGCTTGATTCAGAAAGCGAAGCGGCTGTGCGCCGCGCGATCTCCAATGCTGCCGAGGGGCGCACGACGCTGGTCATCGCGCACCGTCTCTCCACCGTACGCCGCGCAGACCGGATCATCGTAATGGAGCATGGCCATATCGTTGAAGAAGGCACGCACGAGGAACTCGTCGCGAAGGGCGGCCTCTATGCCCGCCTCGCCGAATTGCAGTTTGCGGAAGGGTAGGGGGGGCTAGCCCCGTTTCTTGCGCACCTTCTTCACCTTGCCATCAATTGTGAAGGCAAAGGCGAGCGAGAGGATGAGGGGCACCCAGATTGGCAACTCGCCCAGCCCCGGCGTATTCAGGGCTGCTGCCAGATGGTCGTCCACGCACCACCACAAAAGCCATAACCACATAATATTATCTCCATGCATCAGGCCCCTACATGTCAAATATAGGGGCCGGGTGCGCGGATTGACAGGTTGAGCTTATTCCGCGGCCTGAAGGGTGGGCTTTGCGGCGCTCGCCTCTTGTGGGGTCGTGAATTTCATCACGCCGTCTTCAATGGGCAGTTGGCGCAAATTCTTGCGGTCTGTGAAGTAATCCTGATGCAGCTTCCACGGCGCTTCGGTGTGCTGGCGCGGGAACTGGTCCATCACGCGCTGGAAATAGCCTGATGAGAAGTCCACGAAGGGTTCTGTCTCGTTCGGATAGGCTGACAGATAGGGCATGGCAGAGCTCGCGCCCTTTTCGTCCATCGTCTTCAGCAGACGGCAGACATATTCGCTCGTCAGATCGGCCTTCAGCGTCCAGGACGCATTCGTATAGCCGAACGTTACGGCCAGATTCGGCACATTGGAAAGCATGACACCCTTATAGTTCAGCAGCTGTCCGGGATTTACCTTCGCGCCATCCAGCGAGACATCCACCCCGTTCATGAACACCAGATTGAGGCCCGTGGCCGTCACCACGATGTCGGCGTCCAGCGTCTTGCCGGAGGTCAGCTTAATACCGTGCTCCGTAAACGTCTCGATATGGTCAGTCTCGATGTTGGCCTTGCCGCTCTTCAGGGCATGGAAGAGATCGGAATCCGGCACCAGGCAAAGGCGCTGTTCCCATGGATTGTAGGCCGGGTTGAAGTGCGTCTCGACCGGATAGTCGGGGCCGAGTTCCTCTTTCACCATGCCGATCAGGCGCTCGCGGGCCTGCTCAGGATTGCTGCGTGTTTTCTTGTAGAAGAATTGCTGGAGGGCAACATTCCGCCAGCGGATCAAACTGTAGGCCCAGCTGTCCGGAAGGATTTTGCGCAGGAAGTTTGCGAATTTGTCCACGGCCGGGCGAGAGACGACATAGGTGGGGGAGCGTTGCAGCATAGTGACATGCCCCGCCTTGTCAGTCATTGCGGGCAAGAGGGTCATCGCCGTCGCGCCAGAGCCGATGATCACAACTTTCTTGCCGGAATAGTCGAGATCTTCCGGCCAGTGTTGCGGGTGCACGAACTGGCCCTTGAAATTGTCTTCGCCCGGAAAGTCCGGACGATAGCCCTGATCATAATTGTAATAGCCGCCGCACATGAAAAGGAAGCGGCAGGTCGTGACGGCGCGGTCGCCGGCCTTGTTCTCATGCGTGACATGCCAGGCCTGATCTTCAGTGGACCAATTGGCGGCGACGATCTTCGTCCCGAACTTGATATGGGGCGTGATGCCGTACTCGTCTGCGGTGTCCTCGACATAGCTGCGGATCGACGGGCCATCGGCAATCGCCTTGGCGGCGGTCCAGGGTTTGAAATTGTAGCCCAGCGTGTGCATGTCGCTGTCGGAACGGATGCCCGGATAGCGGAACAGGTCCCAGGTGCCGCCAATCGCGTCGCGCTGCTCGAAGATCTGATAGGTTTTGCCAGGGCATTGCTTGCCCAGATGCACGGCTGCGCCGATGCCCGATAGGCCGGCGCCAATGATCAGAACGTCTGTATCTGGTTGTATCATGCGTGTTCCCTGCCCGTTTTGACCCATAAAGCCAAAACTTGACGCCAGTGTCACGATAATTCTGACACCGTGCGTGCAGGAAACTGCCTCAGAAAGGCTTGCCTAGGACTGCTTGCCGAAAGAGGCTGCGTGGCGCAGCTGCTTCTCGATCAGGGGCTGCAGGTCCGCATTGGAGGCCAGGACAGAGCCAGTCGACATCACGTCGCCGCCATCAATCTCCTGAACCGCGCCGCCAGCCTCACGCACCAGCACGATACCGGCTGCAATGTCCCATGGCTTCAGGTCGCGTTCCCAGAACCCGTCGAAGCGGCCTGCGGCCACCCAGGCAAGGTCAAGCGCCGCTGAGCCATAGCGGCGGATGCCGGCGCAGGCGGGCGTCATGGCCAGCAATTCGCGGGCAAAGCCGGTATGGGCGGCTTCGGACTTGCCGTGCCACGGCGTGCCGGTCGCGATGACGGCTTCGTTCAGGCGGGTGCGGGTCGCTACGCGCAGCTTGCGCTGTTCCAGCCAGGCGCCCCGGCCGGTTTCAGCCCAGAAGATCTCGTTCTTGGCGACATCATAAACGACACCGGTCAGCAGTTTGCCTTCCCGCTCCAGCGCGATGGAAACGGCATAATGCGGCTGGCCGTGCAGGAAGTTCAGCGTGCCATCCAGCGGATCGACGATGAACTTGTTGGACTTGTCCGTCCCCTCCACAATGCCGCTTTCTTCCATGACGAAGCCATAGCCCGGACGGGCCTTGGAGAGCTGTGTGTAGATGATCTCTTCAGCGCGGTGATCGGCATTGGAGACGAAATCGGCAGGTCCCTTCTTGGATACTTGCAGGTTTTCGACTTCACCAAAATCACGCGCAAGGGCGCGGCCTGCAGCGCGGGCGGCTGCGATCATCACGGTTCCGACGGGGGAGGGTTTGGACATGTCTGACCTTAGTCTGCGCGGCGGAGGTAAGTGGAATCAGCGGTCTGCACGACGATTTTCTCGCCGGTGCCGACAAAGGGCGGAACCATGACGCGCACACCGCCGGTGCAGCTGGCAGGCTTGAAGCTGTTTGCCGCCGTCTGGCCTTTGACGACCGGCTCGGTTTCCTCGACTTCCAGGATCACCTGTTCCGGCAGGGAGACGCCGATCGGCTGCTCACCATAGAACTCGATCTCGACCGTCATGCCGTCCTGCAAGAAGGCGCCCTGGTCACCAATGAAGTCACGCTGGATGGCAATCTGCTCGAAGCTTTCCTGATCCATGAAGGTGAAGGCGTCATCGTCTGCAAACAGGAATTGGTGGTCTTTCTGCTCCAGGCGTACTTTCTCAACTGTCTCTGAAGAGCGGAAGCGAACATTGGCCTTGGAGCCGTTCAGCAGGTTGCGCAGTTCCACCTGATTGAACGCACCACCCTTGCCGGGTTTCACGGATGCGGTCTTCAGGGCGCGCCAGACGCTGCCGTCATGTTCGATGACGTTGCCGGGCTTGATCTCATTGCCATTGATTTTGACCATGGGAGGTATCCTTTTAAAGGTTTGGCGGGGGCGTAAGCCTTTGGCCTGAAACGGTCAAGCCGGGGTGTGTTAATCCGCCTGCCAAGCAGGCGATGCCTTATAAACGGGGCCGGTTCTTCCCGCCAGTATTCACAAAACAGTGCAATTATGGGCAGAATGGCGGTTCCACTGGCAAATAAGGGGGACAAGCAATGCTTCAACGCTTTCTGACTTTTGACAAGCTGATCGGCACGACGCTGATCAAGGTGCTCTATTATATCGGTCTGATCGGGATCGCGCTTTATGCGGTCATCATGTTTTTGTTAGGCCTTGGTGTAATGGTCAGCCAGAGCTTTTTTGGCGGTATCGGCATGATCATTGCGGCCATTATCGGCGGCGCGGTCAGCCTCTTGTTCTGGCGCTTCATGTGCGAGCTCTACATGCTGTTCTTCCGCATCAGCGATGATGTGCGGGAACTCAAGGAAATGAAGACAGGCACGCCACCTGCTGCTCCGGTTACGGCAACGCCGCCACCTGAGGTCTAGCTCGCGCTCTGGTCCAGACGGTCCAGGACCTTGTTGAACTCTGCCACGGCGGCCGGGGCACCGGCCGGGTGGTTCCACACGCCTGAGGATACGGCCAGGAAGTCTGCGCCTGCGGTGATCAGCGCTTCGGCATTCTCCGCAGTGATCCCGCCAATCGCGACGCAGGGGATCTCCATGCTTTCCTGCCAGATTTCCAGCAGGTCCGGGCTCGCCTCCACGGTGCCGGCCTTGGTGTGTGTGGGGTAGAAGGCACCAAAGGCAACATAGTCTGCGCCGTCTTCGCCGGCCTTCATCGCCACATGGCGGGAATTCTTGGCCGTTGCGCCAATGATCATCTCCGGGCCGACTAGCTCGCGCGCCTGTTTGACCGGCATGTCATCCCAACCGAGATGCACGCCATCGGCGCTGAGCTCTACCGCCAGTTCGGGGCTGTCATTGACCAGAACGGCCACGCCATAGGCCTGCGCCATCTCCGTCACAGCTGTGCCGACCGTGCGCGTCGCGTCGAGATCAATCTCGCCCTCCGGCGTCTTCAGGCGCAGCTGAAGACAGGCGACATCGCCCGCCGTCAAAGTCGTTTCCAGCAAGGCGGCAAAGCCGTCCACATCCTCGATCCGGGGCGGCGTGATCAGGTAAAGCCGCGTGCGCGGGCGGATATAATCAGTGTCGGTCATCAGCGCGATGTGGCTGGAACAGGTACATGCGTCAAGCCATGTCTGACCGCAGCATGGAACTTGACGAATATTGATTAGCTGGCTAATTACCTTGATATGTTCCTGCTGAAAGACCTGCCAGAAGACCGCTATGTGGAGCGGTTTTCGCAAAAATACGGCCCTATCGAGCCTAAACGGCTGAACCTGTTCCTGACTGTGCTACGCAGCGGGTCTGACCTGCTCGTTGAACTCGACAACTTCCTGGAACGGTTCGGCCTGACACATGGCCGGTGGATCACGCTGGTTCTCCTCATGCGGGAGCCGGACGTGTCGGCACGCCCGGCCACTCTGGCCGAAAAGCAAGGCGTACGCCGGGCGACAATGACCGGGTTGACCCAACGCCTTGAAATGGACGGGCTGGTCCGGCGGATTCCGGATGACGAGGATGGCCGGAGTGTCAGGATCTGCCTGACCGAAGCCGGCGCAGACCTCCTGCAAGCGATCATGCCGGAATATTATCGGCGGGTCGGAGACATGACCGCCGGCATTCCCGACGAACAGGTCGAAGCGGCCACGATGGCAATCAACGAACTCAACGGACGGGCCGACCTGCTGTCAGCCCCCTGATGATCCAATGCTGCACAGGCAGCGCCAGCGCAACACGTAACCATAAAGTTAGGAGGCTAATTAAATGAAACACCAACGCGAACTGGGAAAAACAGGCGTATCTCTGCCCGCTATCGGACTCGGCTGTATGGGCATGTCTGAGTTTTACGGCGAGACAGACGACGCCGAGTCTCTGCGGGTCCTTCACCGCGCCATGGACCTCGGCGTGAAGATGCTGGACACGGCAGACATGTACGGCAATGGCCACAATGAGCGTCTCCTGGGGAAATTCCTGAAGGAGACGGCCGCAACGCCGTTTATCGCGACGAAGTTCGGGATAAGACGCGACAAGGAAGATGGTTCCAGCGCCTATCAGCGGATCGTCGACAATTCTCCGGACTATATACGCAGTGCCTGCGAAAGCTCACTACAACGGCTGGGCGTTGAAACAATCGATCTGTATTACATGCACCGCTACGCCCCGGACTATCCGCTGGAAGATGCGATCGGCACACTGTCGCGCCTTGTCGAAGAAGGGAAGGTCAAGGCCATAGGCCTGTCCGAAGTGTCTGCAGAAACATTGCGCCGGGCGCATGCGGTCCACCCGGTCTCTGCTCTGCAGACAGAATATTCCCTGCAAACGCGCCACATCGAAACGGATATTCTGCCAGCCTGCAAGGAGCTGGGCATCGCCTTTGTCGCATATAGCCCTCTTGGCAGGGGCATGCTGTCGGGAGCGATCACATCGCGTGATATGCTTTCACAGGATGACGCCCGGCGAACCATATTCGAACGCTTTACGGATGAAGCCCTCAAGGAGAACCTCGTCCGGATGAACGTTTTCGATGACATTGGTGCAAAACATGAAGCCAGTGCCGCGCAGATCGCGCTCGCCTGGGTGTTGCATCAGGGGGAGAATGTCTTTGCCATTCCGGGCACGAAACGCATCCCCTATCTGGAGGCCAATGTCGCTGCTGGGCAGATTGAGCTGACCGCAGACGAACTGGCGCAGCTTGATGAGGCGTTCGCCCCAGGCACGGTGAAGGGGGCCCGCTACCCTGAGGCGGGCCTGAAGACCGTGAACACCTGAACCGGGTCTCTTCCGGCAGGCATGAAAAAGGCGGCTCCGGAGGGGCCGCCTTTTGTCATCAGCTTGCAGGCCGCGTCTAGCAGCCGGCTTTGGAGGCCTGGTAGATGCTGTCGATCGTGGCGGCGAGGGTCGTGTTGAAGTCCTCATCGCTCTGGCCGGCAGACAGGCCTTCGGTCAGCGCGCGGGAGAAGCTGGCGATGATGCCATCATTCGCGGCGAGCTTCTCACAGGCGTCTTCGCGGGAATAGCCACCTGACAGGGCGACAACGCGCATGACACGCGGATGGTCGACCAGCGGCTTATAGAGGTTTGCCTTGGTTGGCAGGGAGAGCTTCAGCATCACCTTCTTGTCTTCGCCCAGCGCGTCCAGCTGCTTCAGGATCTCGGCCAGAAGCATTTCTTCGGCCTCTGCCTTGTCGGCGATGGTGATGGTGACTTCCGGCTCGATGATCGGCATCAGGCCATGGCCGAGGATCTGGCGGCCAACATCAAATTGCTGGGCCACGATTGCGGCAATGCCCTCGCGATTGGCCGCGTTGACGACAGAGCGCATCTTGGTGCCATAGATGCTCTTGGTGTTGGCGCGCTCCAGAAGATGGTCCAGGTCGGGCATCGGCTTCATCAGCTGAACGCCGTTGGCTTCGTCTGCCAGGCCCTTGTCCACTTTCAGGAAGGGGACAACCTGGTGCTCGTTCCAGAGATATTCAGCGGTCGGCGTGCCATCAATTTCGCCATCCATGGTCCGTTCAAAGAGGATTGCACCAATGACTTTCTCGCCATTGAAGGCCGGCGCCTTGATGATGCGGGCGCGCATATCATGGATCAGGCCGAACATTTCCTCGTCATTGGAATAGGCATCTTCATTAACGCCATACAGGCGCAGCGCTTTTGGGGTGGAGCCGCCGGATTGGTCCAGCGCGGCGATGAAGCCATTCTTTTCGGCAATTTGCCGGGCCATGTTTGCTTTGGTCATATGAGTTTCTCAACAGATCCTTGATTGCGACATTTGCAAAGTTTGCATTCAAGTACCGTGCCTTTTTCACGGGTCAACCGCTGCAGGCTGCAGAGACGGGAAAAGGCTCAAATCGCCTGTCAGACAAGCGATTCGCGGGCTTGCGCCCTGTTTGACGGGGGTAAAACAGCCCAGACTGCAGGGGAAACAGGGTGCAATGCAGCAATCAAGTTTTGCTATGAGGCTGGCAGCGTGGCTTATGGGAACGTTGTCATTCTTCCGCATGCTGCGCGATTTGCCGCAGGCATAAAAAAGGCCTGTCCCGGAAGGGGACAGGCCTTGTGGGTCAAATGGGACTAAAAGATCAGGATTTGAGCGCTTCGACGCCGGGCAGGGGCTTGCCTTCCATCCACTCCAGGAAAGCGCCGCCAGCGGTCGACACGAAGGTGAAATCACGCGCCGCATCGGCATGGTTCAGGGCGGCGACCGTATCGCCTCCGCCGGCCACAGCGATCAGCTTGCCTTCCTTGGCGCGGATGCCGGCGGCCTGGGCGGCGGACACGGTGGCCTTGTCAAAGGGCGGCATTTCAAACGCGCCAAGAGGCCCGTTCCAGACCAGCGTCTTGGACTGGCCCATCGCGGCGACCAGCTGGGCCACCGTCTTCATGCCGGCATCCAGGATCATCTCATCAGCGGCGACGTCTTCCGGCGCGCAGGTGCGATTCTCGGCATAGGCGGCAAAATCCTTGGCGACGACCACGTCGACCGGCAGCAGGATCTCGCACTCATTCTTCCCGGCGATCTCCATGATCTCACGGGCGAGATCTGCCAGATCATGCTCACACAGGGATTTGCCGACATCGACGCCCTTTGCGGCAAGGAAGGTGTTTGCCATGCCGCCACCAATCGCCAGTTTGTCCACCTTGGTGACGAGGTTCTTCAAAAGGTCGATCTTGGAGGAGACCTTCGCGCCGCCGACCACGGCCAGCACGGGGCGCTCCGGCGTGCCGAGGGCTCTCTCCAGCGCGTCCAGCTCGGCTTCCATGGTCACACCGGCATAGGCGGGCAGAAAGTGCGTGATGCCTTCGGTGGAGGCGTGAGCGCGGTGAGCGGCAGAGAAGGCGTCATTGACATAGATGTCTCCCAGCGCGGCCATGCGCTCTGAAAGCTCTTTGTCATTCTTTTCCTCACCGGGTTCGAAACGGGTGTTTTCCATCAGAATGACGTCGCCCTCGGGACGGCTGGCGACAAAGGATTTGGCTTTCGGGCCAAAGCCGCAATTCTCTGCGAAATGCACCGGCGCGCCGAGCACTTTGGAAAAGGCTTCGGCAACAGGCTCCAGGCTCATCTCCGGAACGATCTGGCCTTTCGGGCGGCCGAAATGGGCCATCAGCACCACTTTCGCGCCAGCATCGCGCAGGGCGTTCACCGTGCCGAGTGCCGCGCGCAGGCGGGTATCATCCGTCACCTTGCCGTTCTCCATCGGCACGTTGAAGTCAACGCGGACAAGGGCGGTCTTGCCGGTCAGGTCACCGGCATCGGCGATGCGTTTGAAGCTGGACATTACTTGCTCTCCGTTTTGCGGAATACGGCGCGCAACAGGGCGGCCGGTCCGGAATGATAGGGGCCTTCGCTCAGGGTCTCGATGCCGGTCCAGAAGGAGACGGGCTCGCCACCGGCGAAATCGGCTTTGATGTCTGTTGGGTCGTACAGCAGGTCAGGATTGGGCGGGCCGCCGGACTGGTGGCTCTCCTGATACTGGCTCTGCCCCTTGGTGAAGCCTTCGACGAACAGGTGGCCGCCGGTCTTCAAGGCGCCCAGCAGGCGGGCGTGAAAGGCAGGGCGGAAGTCTGGCGGCATGTGCGCGAACATGATCGCAGCATGGTCGAAGCGGCCTTCGGGCCAGTCCCAGCTGGACAGGTCGGCCTCGATACAGGTGACGAAAACGCCATGGCTGGCGGCCAGGTCTTCGGTCTTGGAAAGGCCCGAGGCAGACATGTCCACCGCGGTCACATCCAGGCCGAGCCGGGCCAGAAATACAGCGTCCCGGCCTTCACCGCTTGCCGGAACAAGCGCCTTCTGGCCGGGACGGAACAGGTCTGAAAAGGCCATCAGCAGGCGGCTGGCGCGTTCTCCATAGGCAAACCCGTCTTCGCTGAATCTGGAATTCCAGAATTCTGCCTGGTCGGGTCCACTCATGAGCAATCCTTTCAGCCGCCTGTGTAAAAGGCCCTAGATCAGTTTGGACATGACGAGCGCAGTGTCGCTCATGCGGCTCGCGAAGCCCCACTCATTGTCATACCAGGACAGGATGCGGACCATCGTACCTTCGATGACCTGCGTTTGCGCCAGGGCGAAGGTGGAAGAGTGGGCGTCGTGGTTGAAGTCAGAAGAGACCAGCGGCTTGTCGGTATAGGCCAGCACGCCTTTCATGGCGCCGTCTGCAGCGGCAATGATGGCATTGTTGATCTCTTCGACATTGGTCGGCTTGCCGGCATCAAAGACCAGGTCAACGACCGAAACGTTCGGCGTCGGCACGCGCACGGAGGAGCCGTCCAGTTTGCCCTTCAGTTCCGGCAGAACCAGGCCCACGGCCTTGGCAGCGCCGGTGGAGGTCGGGATCATGGACATCGCAGCCGCGCGGCCGCGATAGAGGTCCTTGTGCATGCGGTCCAGCGTCGGCTGGTCGCCTGTGTAGGAGTGGATCGTCGTCATGTAGCCGCGCTTGATGCCGACCGTGTCGTTCAGAACCTTGGCGACCGGGGACAGGCAGTTCGTGGTGCAGGACGCGTTGGAGACAACCAGGTCATCCTTGGTCAGCGTGTCGTGGTTCACACCGTAAACAATGGTCTTGTCGGCATTGGTGGCCGGAGCAGAGACCAGAACGCGCTTGGCGCCGGCCTTCAGGTGGGCAGAGGCCTTTTCCTTGTCGGCGAAGATGCCGGTGCATTCCATCGCGATGTCGATGTCCAGCTCGGCATGCGGCAGGTCAGCAGGGTCGCGCACGGCGGTGCAGAGGAATTTGCGGTCGCCGACGATGATCGTGTCGCCCTCAACCTTCACCTCGTAAGGCAGCCGGCCATGCACAGAATCATACTGCAGCAGGTGGGCATTTGTCTCGACCGGGCCGAGGTCGTTGATCGCAACGACTTCGATGTCTTTGCGGTCATGCTCGATGATGGAACGAAGAACGAGACGGCCGATACGGCCAAAACCATTGATTGCAACGCGAACGGCCATGAAAAATCTCCTCGGAGCGGCAGGCTGAAAATCTGTTGGGCCCTTTACGACGCTGGGACGTTTTCGTCCACCCGCATGCCATGCGGCAGCCCGACGCTTGCTATCTAGGAAGGGAAGGTGGCGCTTAAAAGGCATGGACTTGCCGAAAGCGCCCGCCTATGGCCTGATCGCCTGTCAGTGAGGAACACTTCATGCGTCAGGTAAAAATCGGCACGACGGGGCCGCAGGTCGGCGTGCTCGGCTATGGCTGCTGGCGCTTTCTGGGCCACAGCCTGTCCCATGCCGAGACCTTGATCGAAACGGCGCTGGATCTGGGCATGAGCCTGATCGATACCGCAGATGTCTATGGCTATGGCGGGCCGGGCTTTGGCGCGGCCGAGGCTTTGCTGGGCAAGGTGATCGCCGCCAATCCTGACCGCCGGCGCCGAATGATGCTGGCCACAAAAGGCGGAATCATTCCGCCAGAGCCTTACAATTCGAGCCGGGACTATCTGGTGTCGGCCTGTGAGGCCTCTCTGGACCGGCTGGGCGTGGAGCAGATCGACCTCTACCAGATTCACCGTCCAGACCTGCTGACCCCCTGGGATGAGGTGGCACGTGCGCTGGAAGACCTGATCGAGGCCGGCAAGATCCGCCAGGTCGGTGTGTCCAATTTCAGCCCGGCGCAGACCCGCGCGCTGCAGGCGAATCTTGCGCCGCGCATTGTCAGCACCCAGCCGGAATTTTCCGCGATGCATATCGCGCCCATGGATGATGGCACGCTGGACTGGTGCCAGGAAATGAACGCCGCCGCGATTGTCTGGTCTCCGCTGGCGGGTGGCAGGCTGGCCGATGCCCATGTGCCGGGGGAGGGCGATCCGCACACCCTGCTGGCCGTGCATGTGGAGCTGGACCGGCTGGCGCATCAGCACGGCGTCACCCGCAGTGACATTGCGCTGGCCTTTGTGCTGAAGCATCCGGCGCGGCCGGTGGCGCTACTGGGCACTCAGACGCCGGAGCGGTTGAAGGCTGCCATACGGGCGCTGGAGGTCAATCTCTCCCGCCGGGACTGGTACGCCATTCTTGAGGCGAGCCGCGGGACGCCGATGCCATGAGTGCCCGCCTGCCGACAGGGCGCAGCGCGTCTGACTGGACTCTGTTTTCTGTGCTGACCCTGTTCTGGGCGGGCGCCTATGCGCTGACGCGGGTGGCCGTTGACAAGGGCAATCCGGAGATGGGCCTGCCCGTGGCATGGGTGTTGCCGGGGCGTCTGGTGATCGGGGCCGTGGTGCTGTGGATCATCATGCTGGCGCGCGGCCAGCGCCTGCCGCCTCTGGCCGACCGGCGGCGCTGGCTGGTGATTGTCAGTATGGGGCTGACCGGATCTGTCTTTCCGTTCTTCCTGATCACGACCGCTCAGCAGACGGTCAATTCCAGCCTTGCGGCGCTCTACACGGCGGCTGTGCCGATCTTCGTGGCGAGCGGGGCAACCTTCCTGTTCCATGATGAAAAGATGACGCGCAGCTCCCTGCTGGGCGTGCTGATCGGCTTTGCCGGCATTGTCGTTCTGTTCGGGCCGGATGCGATGAAAGGCCTGGGCAATGCGAGCGTCATTGCGCAGATCCTGCTGATCCTCGCCACGATGAATTATGCCTTTTCCAGTCTTGTTGCGCGGGGCGCGCCGGTGATGGAGGCGATGCCGTTTGCGACCGGCTTTGTCACGGTTGCCGCGATCGTCTCCCTGCCGTTGGCCTTTACGGTGACGCCGTCTGAAGTGAATGCGGACTGGAGCCATTGGGCCGCAGTGCTGGCGCTGGGCATCGGGCCGTCAGCGGTGGCGCAGGCGCTCTACATGTTCCTGATCGCGCGGACGAGCGCGACTTTCCTGTCGCTGACGGGCTATTCCATTCCGGTGGTGAGCGCGGCGCTGGGCTGGTTGTTCTTCCGCGAGACGCAGAGCTGGCAGGCGCTGGTGGCCTTTGTGCTGATCCTGGGCGGGGTCTGGCTGGCGCGCGGCGGGGGCGGCGTGAAGGAAGGCTAGGATTCCAGCTGCGCGTGCGACGCCCGTGAAGGCGCTTCGTTTCCAGAGATTGAATTTTCATCCGTAAAGAGACGGGTCAGGTGTCTGGTGGGGGCAGTATACATCCCGCAGCATTGGCGCTCATCCCGGCGAAAGCCGGGACCCAGAATTGCGCGTCCTGAGCCTGCCGCCCTGGACCCCGGCTTTCGCCGGGGTGAGCGGACATGAGGGATCTGCCATCAAGCGCCGCTGCGAAGGCCTTGCCTGGTTCCCACGCAAACGGATCTTGCTGTTTCTGTTCGGCGAGGGCCGCTTCGCGTTCAGCTGCCGTA
>NZ_AWFF01000039.1 GCF_000682755.1 Hyphomonas beringensis | reverse complement strand
CCGGCTTTCGCCGGGGTGAGCGGACATGAGGCTGCTGCCATCAAGCGCCACTGTGAGGGCCTTGCTTGGCTCCCATTTGAACTGGTCCTGCTGTTTCTGTTTGGCGAGTGCGGCTTCGCGTTCAGCCTTAGTGTCGCCAATGTGCACGAGCACGACGCGCCCGTTGGGAGTCAGTCCGTAGAGAAAGTTCGCCCGCGCCCCTTTCGCCCACAGCACATAGAGACGGAGCATCACCATCTGGATCCAGATCCAGAAGCTATACTGCTCCAGCTCTGGCGGCAGCTGGCAGGAGATGGGGGCGAACAGGCGATCCATGGGACATAGTATATCCCGGCACAGAGGGGTGTCGGAAAACTATTTTCCGGTTTCAATATCTGCACCAGAACGCGGACCAAAAAATGTGGGAAACGCCCCTGCCCCTATCGGTCATGAGGGCGCTTCGGTGGAGCACCCCGCCTAGCCCTTTGGCACGCCGGCGACCGTGGCGGCGAGTTCTTCCGGGGCGACATCCTTGTCGGAGCGGGCGATGACGCTGAACGAAGCATCGGCCTCAAGGATGACGGATTCGGCCTCTTCCACATTGGTGAGGCCATTCTCGCGGAGGGCCGAGAGCACTTCCGGTTTTGTAAGGCGTTCCTGACGAATATTCTCGTCCAGGAATTCCCCCTTGTAAACGAGGAGGCGCGGCTGGGCCTTCACGATTCCGGCAAAAGCCTGGCTGCGGGCCAGAATGAAGGTGAGGATCCACTGGATCAGCAATAACAGGCCGATGGCGAACAGGGCCTCAAGAATGGTGAGGGACGAACTCGTCACGCCGGCTGCGGCGATCGACCCCAGCGCCACACTGACCACCCAGTCGAAATTGTTCATCTGTGAGGTCGAGCGCTTTCCGGCGAGGCGGATGAAGGCGATGATACTGAGATAGATGATCGGCGCGGCCATGGCGATGCGGGCCATATCCTGCCAGCCATCATAGAAGACATCAGAGACATTCATTTTGGAGCCTTTTCCCGGTCGTCTGGCGACACGTCAGGTGTGCGAACGCGCAGACCTTCCCCACGCCCGTTTCTGCCCAATCAACAAGGCGTGAGCGGTCCGGTTCCACGTTTGGCGGAATTGATTTCCCCTGCCCTTTTTCGGAGACGGCACCGCCATTATGAAACCTGGTTAATCAATGCCTTGAAACTGCCCCGACCTCTTCCATATCCCGGTCGTAATTCTTACTTATGTTATTCCGTGATGACATTCATGCGGATTACCGGGGGCGACGTCGCCGCAAAGCGGGACTAAACGTCTCAAGGAAACCTGATAGTCGGAACGACTGCCGCAAAGCGGGGTTGGTCTGCAAAGGAGGAACAAGGATATGGCGAACAAGATTTCCGCCAGCGCAAACATCACGCTCAGCCCCGAACAGGGCCTGAGCCGGTACCTCACCGAAATTCGCAAGTTCCCGATGCTTGAGAAGAATGAGGAATTCATGCTCGCACGGCGCTGGCGCGAGGATGAAGATACGCAAGCGGCTGAAAAGATGGTGACCTCTCACCTGCGTCTCGTTGCGAAGATCGCAATGGGCTATCGCGGTTATGGCCTGCCGATGGCCGAGGTGATCTCCGAAGGCAATGTGGGCCTGATGCAGGCCGTCAAGAAATTCGACCCGGACAAGGGCTTCCGCCTGGCAACGTATGCCATGTGGTGGATCCGCGCCGCGATCCAGGAATACATCCTGCGCAGCTGGAGCCTCGTGAAGCTCGGCACCACCGCCGCGCAGAAGAAACTGTTCTTCAATCTGCGCCGCCTGAAAGGCGAAATGAAGGCTCTGGACGAGGGTGATCTTCGCCCTGAACAGGCTCGACTTATCGCTGAGAAGTTGAACGTCACCGAAGCCGAAGTGTTCTCGATGAATGGCCGGATGTCCGGCTCCGATGCCTCGCTCA
Organism: Hyphomonas beringensis; assembly: GCF_000682755.1. Classification (GTDB taxonomy): domain Bacteria; phylum Pseudomonadota; class Alphaproteobacteria; order Caulobacterales; family Hyphomonadaceae; genus Hyphomonas; species Hyphomonas beringensis. The sequence goes on along the minus strand of NZ_AWFF01000039.1, from coordinate 47,472 downwards.
ACGTGCCGATGGGCACGGATGGCGACATGGAGTGGCAGGACTGGCTGGCCGATGACGAGCCGAACCAGGCCAGCGAGTTCGCCGACCAGCAGGAATTCGATGCCCGCATGGAATTGCTAACTTCGGCGATGGAAGACCTGAACGAGCGTGAGCGTCACATTCTGACCGAGCGCCGCCTGTCGGAAGAGCCGAAGACCCTGGAAGAACTCTCCGAGGTCTACAATGTCTCCCGCGAACGGATCCGCCAGATCGAAGTGCGCGCGTTCGAGAAGCTGCAAAAGGCCATGAAGCGCATGGCCAAGGATCAGGGCCTGCCGGTCAATCCCGGCGCAGCAATGAACTGATCACTGATTATCGCTGGCATGGGGTCTGACCGGTCCCATGCCTGCCTTTCCCGGCCTGGAATTTACGGCCCCACCCGGCGTCTAATCGATAGCGGGCTCTGCCTCAAAACCTCCGATCACGATATCCCTGATTTTCCAGAGGTCTTTTGAATCTGACCATATGGTCAGTAGACAGCCATAGCCGGTGGACAGGTCATCCGGAGTCGCCTCAACAGGGTCTACCGTGAACTGAGAGAGGCAGATGATGTCTCCGGAGCGCGCCGAAACCGGAGTGGTTTCACAGACATTTGCGCCCTCCGCACGCGCCGCAAAAGTCGGCTGCTGGACATAGGTACATACAGGCGAACTGAGTGATTGGGCCTCTTGCGGGCTGATGCCTTCACGGAAGGTCTGCATCGTGTCCAGATTGACTTTCTGCAGCATGGGCTCAGCCGCCCCGACCTCCCTCTCCCCGCTCAGAACCCCGTTCACCTCTGACTGCAGAGCGGCAACATGTTGCAGAGCGCGCGCATGATAGCTGAACCGCCATACCGCCAGCGCAAGCACCGATACGACGAGTACGACAACCACAATGGCTGCCGGATGGTCCCGTAATAGATTTGTCGCCTGCTTCATGGGGCCCCATAGCGCCAGTGAACATTCATCATGCAGCGCTTGTACGCGGAATCCTCTATCTTTGATAGACAGGGATTTTACTTAAATTGAATTTCTCTCGCCATGGACGAATAATCAGCATTTATGACTGTTTCGCCCGGGAACTGGCCGGCAGGGATCTCGTTTATTGGTCATGACTGAAAGGAGGCCCCCAATGGCACTCAAGACGTATATGACACTCATGCTTGCTGGCGCTGTCGGCTCCGGCCTTGTCGCCTTTGCTGACCCGCCGCGCCACGCGAAAGGCGAGGCTCTACCGCCGGGACTGGCGAAACAGGGCAAGGTTCCGCCCGGCCATGCAAAGAAGATGTGGAAGAAAGGCGAATATCTGCCGGTCGACTATCGCGATGACTATTTCGAGGACTGGCGCAGCTATGATCTGGAACCGGCCCCACCGGGCTATCGCTGGGTGGTCGTGGATCAGGACGCCTATCTCACACAGGTCGCGACCGGCCTGGTGGCAGATGCGGTGATCAATCTGCTGAACTAGATGCGCCCTCAGAGACATTGACGCCCCGGAGGACCGTAAATCCTGCCGGGGCGTTTTTTATTCTGTGTCCGTCTCTGCGGGGGCGGAGGGATCTTCCGCCTGAGTGTCGGCCGGATCGGCCTGGTCGGCCAGGACACTCTCATCCGAGAACCAGACATTTAAGCCCAAGACTTTCCAGACTGCGTCATCCTTGACCCAGTCGATCGTGACGATACCGGGCGACTGCTCCGTCTCGATCGTCAGGGTACAATCGGCGAAAGTACCAGACTTGTCCTTGTCAATATCTGCCGAGGTTCGCATGTTGCAGCCTGGCACGCCGTACTCCGTCACCTGACCAAAACTCCGGATGTAACGATCCACCTCGTCGATCTCTGCCTGAGTCACGTCCAGGCGCCGGGAATAGATAGGATCATCAGGGGGCGGCACCCCTTCCTCCATCACACGCTCAGCGAAATCACGGCTTGCTTCGGAGCGATCGCTGAGCGCCTGGAACAGTGAGACCCCACCCCGGACGCAGGTTCCCAGCAAGACAAGTGCGAGTACAATGCCCCCAACAATCCACCATAGCTTGCGTGACTTGCGTTCTGGCGGGGCATACTGGTAGTCCGCTGCGCCGGGTTTGTTCTCTGTCATGATGGCCCCACCCGTAATATTCAGTACAAGAGATGACAGGATAGAGGGATGACGATGCAATTGGCAATAGAAGTTGACCGGGCCGATGATCCGAGGTTGCAAGCCTATACATCCATCCGCGAGAAGGACCTGACCTCAGGCCATGGCGCGCGCTTCATCATTGAGGGCAAGGTAACACTGGAAACTGCCCTGCGACGCGGACGGTTCAAACTGGGAAGCCTTTTCCTGGCCAAAAGCCGTCTGGAGCCGCTCGCCGATTTGCTGGCGCAAGTTCCGCAGGATGTGCCGATCTATGTGGCACCACAGGACGTGATGGATGCCGTGGCCGGGTTCCCGATGCATCGCGGTGTGCTGGCCTGCGGCATCAAGGGGGACATCCCCTCCCCTGCAGAGTTCCTGTCGCAAGGCATCAGAGCGGCCGCTCCGTCCACCCTGTTGATGCTGTCGGACCTCTCCAATCATGACAATGTCGGCGCATGCTTTCGCAATGCCGCCGCCTTTGGGGCGGATGCCGTACTAATGGATGCGCAATGCTGTGACCCGCTCTATCGCAAAGCGATACGCGTTTCGTCCGGCGCGAGCCTGTGGCTGCCCTATGCCCATGGCGGTACGGGCATGGACATGGTGAACGCCGCCAAGGCCGAAGGCTATGAGGTGTGGGCGATGACGCCGCGCGCCGGGGCACGGATGCTGGGGACACTGAGGATTCCGGAGAAGCTCGCTATCCTGCTCGGCGCGGAAGGCCCCGGCCTGCCGGACGCATTGATATCCGCAGCAAGGCCGGTGCGCATTCCCATGTCATCAGGCTTTGACAGCGTGAATGTGGCAACCGCCGGGGCGATCACACTGGCACATGTATTTGGGCAGAGAACTTAGCCCACCCGCCTAGAAAACGCGGGGACGTTCCGTCTTTTCGACGTGGAGACCGCACTCGGTCTTCTGTTGACCGGCCCAGCGGCCCGCACGCGGGTCTTCCGGGTTGTCGGACGGCTTCGTGCATGGCCAGCAGCCAATGGACGGATATCCTTGGGCGACCAGCGGGTGACGCGGCAGATTGCGCTGACGGATCAGGATCTCGACATCTTCCGGTGTCCAGTTGGCCAGCGGGTTCACCTTGTAGCGACCATTGGCAAATTCGAAGACCGGCAGGGTCATCCGCGCGCCACCATGGAACCGCTTGCGGCCCGTGATCCAGGCTTCAAAGCCTGCAAGGGCGGGCTCCAGCGGGCGCACCTTGCGCAGGGCGCAGCAGGCATCCGGATCGGATTTCCAGAGATTGTTTTTAGGGTCCAGAACCTTGCGTTCGGTCTCGCTTGGCGGGATCTCGCGCACACCGGTCAGGCCCAGCTTCTCGATCAGCTCGTCCTTATAGTCCAGCGTCTGCGGGAAATGCATGCCGGTTTCGAGGAAAATGATCGGCAGATCCGGCTTCACATCAGCGATCAGGGCCAGCATGGCGACGCTTTCCGCACCAAAGCTGGAGACATAGGTGAGACCTTCCGGCCATTCACGGATCATGGCCGCCCGCAGAACCGTTTGAGCAGAAGCATCGCGCAGCTCGCCATTCAGGCGTGCCAGACGAGCCTCTGTCGCTTCGCTCTTGCGGATTGCGCTATCACCATATGGCATAAAGTTCAGCCTTTGTGTCTCTTGCGGTAAACCGGCACCTGGCCAGCCGCGGCAGGCTGGTAGACTTCGGTGTATTCGTTCAATGCTTCCACTACTTCATGTAAGTCAGCACGCGCTGTCTCGTAAGCATCAAAGCCTGAACGGTTCATATAGAATATCTGATCCCTAAGGACGTGTCCCACAGCGCGCAACTCACCAGCATAGTTGAAACGCCGACGTAGCAGCTGAGCCTGCGAATATCCACGCCCATCAGTGTATTTAGGGAAACTGATTTCTATCAGCTGAAGACGGTCCAGAAACTCTTCCAACTCATGCGGGTCGTCTTCCGGGTCCAATCGCACGCCGATATCAGTGTTGCGGGCGAGCAGAATCTCCCGCTCGCTGCGGAATCTGGCCAGCGACACGGTAATGCAGCCCCCTGGCGAGAGGTCCGCCTCATCAGGGACATAGGCCCAGATATCGTCAATCTCGGCGCCGTGTTTAATCAGCGGCATAAAGGGCCTCCTTGAAGGGGTCGTGGCCAAGGCGGGCCAGCGTCTCAATAAACAATTCGCTCTTGTCGGTGCGCAGATCGCGATAGGTATCGACGACCCGTTTCAGCGCGCCGGGCACGTCATCAGCTTTCAGGCCCGGGCCGGCAATGTCGCCAATGGCCGCCTTCTCGTCTGCGCGCCCGCCGAGGGTGATCTGGTAGAACTCCTCCCCTTTGCGGTCGACACCGAGAATGCCGATATGGCCGACATGGTGATGCCCGCAGGCATTGATGCAGCCGGAAATATTGATGTGCAGGCGGCCGATGTCTTCCTGATAGTCCGGATCGGCAAAAACCTCCTGCACCGCCTGCCCGACCGGAATGGAGCGGGCATTGGCGAGGTTGCAGTAATCCAGCCCCGGGCAGACGATCATGTCCGTGATCAGGCTTTCATTTGCCGTGGCAATGCCGGCAGCCTTCAGCTCGCGATAGATGGCCGGCAGGTCTTTCAGCGCAACATGAGGCAGGACCAGATTCTGCGCATGGCTGACGCGGATATCATCATGGGCGTAGGTTTCCGCCAGATGCGCCACAGTCATCATCTGCGCATCCGTGGCATCACCTGCGGCGCCGCCCACCGGCTTCAGACTGATCGTGACGGAGGCATGGCCCTCCACCTTGTGCGGATGCAGATTGATGCGGGCCCAGCGGGCAAACTCCTTGTCCTCTGCCTTCAGCGCCTCAAAGGCGGCATCGGGGCCAGAAGCAGGCGTCAGCTCAGGCGGGGCGAAATAGGCATGGATGCGTGCGATCTCTTCCGGTGGCAGGGCGATCTTCTCATGCTCGCGCTGGGCCGCATATTCCTCGCTGACCAGACGGCGGAATTCCTCCGCGCCAATCTCGCTGACCAGGATCTTGATGCGGGCCTTATACTTGTTGTCACGGCGGCCAAAGCGGTTGTAAACGCGCATGATGGCTTCGAGATAGTCGAGCAGCTCCGTCTCAGGAACAAATTCATTGACCAGGGCCGCGAGGTGCGGAGTGCGCCCCTGCCCGCCGCCGACATGGACCTCAAAGCCGACCACATCGCCACGCTGGCGCATGTGCAGGCCAATGTCATGGACGCGGATGGCGGCGCGGTCATGCTCTGCGCCCGTAACGGCGATCTTGAACTTGCGCGGCAGGAAGGCGAATTCCGGATGGAAAGTGCTCCACTGGCGAATGATCTCGCACCAGGGGCGCGGGTCCATGATCTCGTCTTTCGCAGCGCCGGCGAAATGGTCCGACGTAGTATTGCGGATGCAATTGCCGGAGGTCTGGATAGCGTGCATCTCCACCTCGGCCAGGCTCTCCAGCACATCGGGAATGTCTTTCAGGGCCACCCAGTTGAACTGGATATTCTGGCGCGTGGTGAAGTGGCCATAACCGCGATCATAATCGCGCGCGATGACCGCCAGACGGCGCAATTGGCGGCCATTCAGCTGGCCATAGGGAATGGCGACGCGCAACATATATGCGTGCAGCTGCAGGTATACGCCATTCTGCAGGCGCAGCGGCTTGAACTCATCCTCCAGCAATTCACCGGACAGGCGGCGGTTCACCTGCCCGCGGAATTGCGCGACCCGCTCGGACACGATCCGGGCGTCAAACTCATCATAACGATACATTACGCAGCCTCTTTTGCGTGCGGGATGCCGAGGGCCGCTTCAGTGCGGCTAACCCACCGCTCAACAGCGGCAAACTCGGAAATATTGAAGCCGCCCTCATGGGCAAGCCGTGTGTAGGCGACAAGGGCAATGTCTGCCAGCGTCATGTCGTCGCCGACGATCCAGTCCGTATACGTCAATTGCAGCTCCATGACACCGAGGGCGCGGCGGCCCTTGGCCATCAAGTTCGGATCAATCTCGTCATCGGACTTTTTGAGATAATGCTTCTGGAACCGGCGGACGGCAATGGCCGTCTCGTGGGAATATTGTTCCCAGAACAGCCAGCTCATCATCTGGGCGCGGCGGAACGGGGCCGACGGGATCAGATCGCTGCCGGCCTGCTCGGCGATGTACAGCATGATGGCATTGGATTGCGGCAAGGCGCGGCCATCGGGCCAGCGCGCCAATGGCACCTGGCCGACCGGGTTCACTGTCAGGAAGTCTTCCGTCTGCGTTCCGCCCGACAGAATGTCGACCTCAACCCAGTCATAGGGAATGCCCAGCAAATCCGCCGTCCATTTCGGCTTCATGCAATTGCCGGATATGGAATCCCCGTACAGCGTCAGGCGTGTGATCTCGCGCGTCGGCATCAGGCGGATTCCCCATAGGCGACCGTCGGGCCATTGGCCCGGATCGTCTCGCGCAGGGTCTCACGGCCGGTAATCCCGCCGCTTTCCGTCACTTCCATGAAGTAAGGGTCAGTGACAACGCCTTCCTGCTTCAGCGCGTCAGCCAATCGGGCCTCGGCCTCATCGCCGGTGAAGGCCGCGATCTGACCCACTTCCTTGGTCCATGACCCATCCGCCGCCATCCAGACCGTCTGGCCGGTCGCGGTTTCCCAAGCGGTGACCGCCTTCGGAGTTTCAGGTTTCAGCTTTGGGCGGACGGACGTCATGCGTAAATCTCCTGCGTGTAGCCGCCTGACAGGCCCACTGCCCCACTGGCGAAAGGCAGACCTGCCACTTCCCCGATGATCAGCAGGGCCGGTCCCTTGATTGCGTTTTGCTCGATCAGGTCTGGCAGTTCGGCCAGAATGCCAAAGACCTGGATTTCCGTAGACAGAGTGCCGTTCTCAATAACAGCGACGGGCGTATCGGGCGCGCGGCCCGCTTCGATCAGCTTGTCGGCAATGGTCGGTGCGGTGCCCACGCCCATGAAGACGGTCACCGTCTGGTGGGGTCTTGCGAGGCTCTCCCAGTCGAGATCCGGCACGCCGCCTTTTTTCGCATGACCTGTCACGAAGGTGAGGCTTTGCGCATGATCGCGGTGCGTCAACGGCACGCCGGCGCTGGCGGCGCAGCCAAGCGCAGAGGAGATGCCCGGCACGACAAAGGCTTCAATCCCGGCAGCCTGGATGGCTTCCAGCTCTTCCCCGCCCCGGCCGAAGATGAACGGGTCGCCGCCTTTCAGGCGCACGACGCGCTTTCCTTCGCGCGCAGCGCGGATCAGCAATTCATGGATCTCTTCCTGCGGCACGGAATGATTGCCCTTGCTCTTGCCGACCGGCACGCGGTCTGCGTCGCGGCGGATCATGTCGACAATCTCCGCGCTCACGAGGCGGTCATAGAACACGATGTCAGCCTGCTGCAGAAGGCGCAGCGCCTTGACGGTCAGCAGTTCCGGATCGCCGGGGCCTGCGCCGACCAAATGCACGATGCCGGTGCGGCGGCTGCCCTTCATGGCATCCCGCATGGCTTGTTCGGCTGCGTCCAGCTCTCCGGCATAGGCCAGTTCTGCGGGCTTTCCATTCAGGGCATATTCCCAGAACTCGCGGCGAGCCTTGGCATCCGGAATGGCCGCCTTGACCTCAGGCCGCAGACGCCCGGCGAGTTCTGCCAGCTCTCCCGTCCGCGCCGGCAGAAGGCGTTCCAGCTTGCTGCGCACGGATTTGGCCAAAACCGGCGCCGAGCCATTGGAGCCGATCGCGGCAACAATCTCTCCCCGGTCCAGAATTGACGGGACTGTGAAGTCGCACAATTCCGGCCGGTCAACGACATTCAGCGGCACGCCATATTGCCGGGCCCACTCAATGGAGCGTTCGGTATTGGCGCACAAACGGCAGGCAACAATGGCAAAACGGGCGACATCCAGTGCCGGACCCGCTTCGGACTGCGGCGCAATGGTGATGCGGCCCGCGAACTCCTCGGCAAAGCCAGGTTCAATGTCCTTGCCGATGATCACGGTGATCTGGGCGGACGTCTTGGCAAGCAGGCGCACCTTGCGGCGGGCTTCTTCGCCACCGCCGAACACGACGACACGGGCGTCGTCCATGTTAAAGAAAGCCGGGAACTGGCGCATGGGTGCGACCTCTTTTTAGGCGAGCTGATCAATCAGGTGCCAAAATGGCTCTTGACGCGGCAGACGCAACAGTGAACCCCTACAGCGATCCTTTAGAGAAACTATTCATGCCCGATCCTACTGACCGTCTACCGCCCCTGAACGCCCTGAGAGCCTTTGAAGCGGCTGCACGGCGCCTGTCGTTTACACAGGCTGCCGAGGAGCTGAATGTCACGCCCGGCGCGATTTCACAACAGATAAGACAGTTGGAAGAATATGCCGGAACGCCGCTGTTCAAGCGTACGGGGCGTTCAGTTTTGCTGACAGATGCCGCGCAGGCCAGCCTGCCGCTGGTGCGTGAGGCATTTGAGAGAATTTCTGAAGCCGGCCGCATCATGCAGGCCCCTGCCCGCAAGGGCCGGGTCATGGTCTCCTGCGCGCCGTCTTTTGCCGCGAAATGGCTGGCCCCGCGCCTGGACGGCTTTCACCGCCAGCATGAGGATACCGAGGCCTGGATCTCTGCCGATATGGGCCTGACGGACTTCACAACCGCCGATGCCGACTTCGCTATCCGCTATGGCCGCGGCAATTATGAGGGGCTGAAATCAGAAAAGCTGATGGATGAGACCGTACTTCCGGTCTGCTCGCCTGCCCTGCTGGAAGGCTCGGATGCCCTTCGCAAGCCGAGCGATTTACGCCACCACACGCTGATCCATGATGAGAGCAATGAGAACGATCCGTCCTGTCCGGACTGGGCGAGCTGGCTGCGCGCGCGCAATGTGAAGGATGTCGACGGCACCCGGGGCCCGCGCTTCAATCAGGCGATCCTTGTGATCGAAGCCGCCGCAGCGGGCCGCGGGGTTGCCCTGGCCAAGCGCGCCATTGCCGCCGCTGACCTTGCCTCCGGCCGCCTCGTCGCGCCCTTTGCCGATGGGTCCCACCTGATCGATTTCGGCTACTGGATCGTGCACCCCAAAGGCCGTCACCTGACGCCGGACGTACGTGATTTCATCAAATGGCTGAAAGCGGAAGCGACCAATAGCGAAGTGGTCGGCGTCTAGGGCTCGTTGCCCTCCCAGTCGACAATCCAGTCTTCGGTATCTTCCTCGAACACGGTGTCTTCGGAAACTGTGCGGCCGCGAATGGAGTGGCCTTCCTCGTGAATGCGCTCACGGTCTCCGCACACGAGATAATGCCATGACGGCAGATCCTTGCCCTCATGGATCAGGCGATAGGCGCAGGTCTTCGGCATCCAGCGGATTTCTTCCACTTTTTGCGGCGTGAGGATGACGCAATCCTCGACAATCTTCTTGCGGTTCTCATAGTCTGCGCACTGGCAGGTGCCACTGTCGAACAGGCGGCAATGCAGGCGCGTATAGGCAATCTCGCCCGTATCCTCATCTTCCAGCTTCAGCAGGCAGCATTTGCCGCATCCATCACAGAGCGACTCCCATTCCTGCCGGTTCATCTGGTCGAGCGTCTTGGTTTTCCAGAACGGCTCGCTCATGCCTGAATAGCAGCCCATTCAGGCGTCTTCTCGATCAGCGCGCTGGCAAACCAGCAGGACGACGAGACCGTCTCCCCTGCTGCGATGATGTCTTCCATGGCGCGCTTGACCAGTCGCTTGCCGATGCCACGTCCGCCAAGTTCTCCCGGCACAATGGTATGGGTGATGTGCTTGTGGCCCGCCTGAGGGCGCTCATAAGTGAGGTACGCCTCAACGCCATCCTGATAGAGGCTGTAGCGCTGATGGGTTTCGTCATGCGTGATATCTGCGGTGCTCATGCCAGAACGTCCTGCCATTCGGTGTGTTTTTCGATTTGCGCCTTGGCGAAGGGGCAAAGCGGAATGATCTTGATGCCATCCCGCCGGGCATCCTCCACGGCGCGCCTGACGAGCGCGATGCCGACGCCAAGTCCCCCCAGCTCTTTCGGCACGCCGGTATGATCGATGATGATGCGGCTGGTGCCCGCTTTCGAATAGGTCATCTCGGCCTCATGGCCATTAACGACCGATACATAGCGCCCGCCGGTGTCACCATCCTCGCGTTTGATATTGATCTCGGTCATGCCGTGCCTCGTCGCCTGTCTTGCGCCTTATTTGGCCCCGGCCTGAATTCGGCGCAAGGAAAAGCCGCCCCGTGAAGGGCGGCTTTCGCAGTCTGGCCAATAAGGCCTAGTCTTTCAGGGCGTCTTTGACGTCACCGGCCGTGTCGCGAACTTCGCCTTCGGCCTTGTCCATCTTGCCTTCAGCCTGAAGCTTTTTGTTGTCGGTCATTTCACCGGCAGTTTCCTTGACTTCACCTTCAGCCTTCTTGGCAGCGCCTTTGATATGTTCCTTGTCCATATTTCATCTCCTTCTTGCTCTTTACTCGCCGCTTTCTAGCGCGGTCATACAATCAACGCGCGGAAACGCTGAACGATCCGATTAAATCCCGGAGAGGTTTCAGTTCTGCCATGAGGCCTGTTCAAACGGGGCCTTCGAGGATACCCCATCGCACATGACCCGCCTGCTGAAACACCCCACCATCGACTGGAAGGATGATGGCACCCCCGTCGCCCGGGAGGCCGGTGACGTTTACTTCACAGCAGGCGACGGCCTTGCCGAAACGCGCGCGGTGTTCCTGAAAGGCTGTGGCCTGCCAGAGGCCTGGGCCGGACGCGACCAGTTCACCATTGCCGAAACCGGCTTTGGCACGGGGCTGAACTTTCTGGCACTGGCAGAGCTGTGGGCGGCGCACCGCCCTCACCCTGCGGCCTGGCTGCACTTTGTCAGCTTCGAAGCCTATCCGATGACGCAGGAAGATGCAGCGCGGGCACTGGGCGAATGGCCGGAACTGTCCGAGCTGTCAGACCGGCTGCTGAAAATCTGGCCTGCGCCAGTCATCGGCGTGCGCCACCATGTCTGGGAAGACCTTGGCATCACGCTGACGCTTCACATGGGCGACATTCATGAGATGCTGCCGGCCAGCCGGTTCAAGGCAGATGCCTGGTTCCTGGACGGGTTCAGCCCCGCCAAGAATGAAGACATGTGGGCAGAGGATTTGTATGGCCTCATCGCGCAGAGGTCTACGCCCGGTGCTAGCATAGGCACATTTACCGTGGCCGGATCAGTCCGGCGCGGGCTGGCCAGTGCAGGCTTTGACGTGGCCAAGGCACCTGGGCATGGCCGCAAGCGGGAAAGGCTGGAAGCACGGCTGACCACGCCGCCTGCTCCGCATCCGGACGCTTATGGCCTGCGCGCGCCATATCCAGAGAATTCTTCTTCCGCTTTCCAAAGCATTGCCATTCTGGGCGCAGGGATTGCCGGGGCATCCGCCGCGCGGGCCCTGACTGCGCGCGGTGCGGATGTGACCGTATTCGACCGAGCCGGCCCCGCCAGCGGCGCAAGCGGCAATCCCATCGGCCTGATGATGCCGCGGCTGGATGCGGGCGACACCGTGCAAGCCCGGCTGTTGATCGATGCCTATCTGGCTGCACGCGAAGCCTATCGCGGGCTGGATGGCGCGCACGAGACAGATGTGCGGCAAATGCCGAAGGATGAGACCGAGCGCGCGCGATTTGAAAAACTGCTGGCCGATCCACCCCTGCCGCTGGAGGATCTGGAAGCCATTTCCGGCGGCGGACTGCTGCACAAGCGCGCCCTGATCGTGGAACCGCGCAAAGTGGTGACAGGTCTGCTTGAGGGCATCACATTGGGAACGGGTCCGGTGGATGTTTCTCTGGCAGAGCGCCGTGTGAATGGCCACCGCTATGACGCGATTGTTCTGGCCAATGCCATGGGCATGCTGGAACAGATCAACTGGCTGGGCCTCGAAGGCCGCCTGGGACAGGTCGAGCATCTGACCGGCGCGGCAGAGGTGGCGCCGGATGCGATGGCAAGTGGCCATTATGCGCTGGCCCTGCGCGACGAAAGATTATGGGGCGCGACGTTTGAGAAAATTCCGGCTGGCATAGCGCCAGAGGTTTCGGATGCGGCGCGAGACACCAATGCCGAGGCGCTGCGGCTTCTGTCCCCCTGGTGGAAGGGCGATGCAAAACGCCACCCCATCACCTCCCGCGCGGCCATCCGCGCGACAACGGCGGACCGCCTGCCCCTGATCGGCACTGTGACTGACCGGGATGCGGCGATTGAAACATTTGAGGGCGTACGAAAAGGACGCCCTGCCGATGCGGACGCCCCATTACTACCGGGTATTTTGATGGTGAACGGCTTTGGTGCGCGTGGCTTTACCTGGGGCCCATGGGCCGGGCAGATCATTGCCGCCCAGCTTCTCGGTGGACCATCACCCGCCAGCGTTCAGGCTCTGGAGGCCGTCAGCCCCATGCGCCTGATCCTGAGAGCCTTACGGCGCAGTGAAATCTGAGTTACCAAAGGCGCGGGCAATACTGAGACGTACACCCCCGTCTTCATGAGGAGAGAAGGTCATCTGGAGCCCGCCGAACTCCAGAGCCATGCTTCCTTGCGTGGCTGCGCCAATCGCGATCATCGTCAGAATGATCAGGGAGACACCTCCCAGCAGCCAGTTATTTGTCAGTAGCGTCCCCTTACGCATTTTTCCGGTCCTTCTCGTCGGATATTGAGGGTTATGTCTGGAAGCTGCGGCTGCCTCTAGTTACCGCGCTCCAGGTCCCGGAACTCTTTGCGCAGGCGCCACTCGTCAGATGTGACCTTGCGTTCGATATCCCGGAGACGTTCATCGAGATCCATGAATGTGTATTTCAAGTTCCCGAAGGTGACGCGCGGGCGGTCATTCACATTCCGCCAGAAGACATCTTCTTCCGGAGACATGGGGCGACCGCCCAAGGGCGTACGCGGCGTGATCATCCACAGAACGATGTAGAGGATGATCGCGAGCGGCCCCATGATGAAGAAAAATCCGAGCACGGCCAAAATGCGTACAAGGACAGGTTCCCAGCCGAAACGCTCGGCCAGGCCGCCACAGACACCGGCAATTACCTTGTCCTGGCGGGAGCGGTAGAACCGCTTGGGGTTAGGGGAACCGTACCTGTCTTGATAGGCAGGATCACGGTCAGGGCGGGGATGGCGGGACATAAGCTTAGGTCCTTAGTCGTCAAAAGTGGGTCTGGAAGAGCGGGGCGGACGGCGCTGGCCGTCCTGTTCGCTCTGCTCAAGGAGGGCTTCGAGGGTCTCGATCCGGCGCTCCATGGCGCGGGCCGATCTCCAGAGGTCCTCCATCATCCGCTCATCATCCGGCATCAGGGTTTTTTGCTGCCGCCACTTCGTAATGTAGTGGAAGATCATTCCCGGCAGGACAATGAAGAGCGAAACGATCGCAATGACTGGCAGAAACTCGTCCATCACGCGGCCTCTTCAACCGAAGAGCCCTGCTTGGTGCGAGCCTGGGCAATCAGCCCGGGGGCACACACCAGCGTCATGAAGCCAGTCAGGCAGGCGAGAGAAAACAGCATCTATCAACCCTCCACTTTCTTCGTGGACGCCTTCGCGGAAGACTTCGCACGCTTGGCTTTCAGGGCTTCAAGCTCCTTCTCGACGCTCTCGTCGCGCTCCAGGGCGGCGAACTCGGCGGCCAGATTTGGCTCATGACCCTTGATCGTGTCGGCATAGGCTTCCATCTCGTCGACCTTGCGCTCAATATTGTTATAGCGCGCGAGGGCTTCATCGACCTTGCCGTCATAGGTTTGCGACCGCATGCGGATCCGCTGTTCGGCGGCTTCGCGGCGCATCATCAGGGCACGATGCTTTGCCTTGGCCTCATCCAGCTTGGCTTGCAGCTTGGACAGATCGTCCTGGCGCTTTTCAAAGGCTTCTTCAGCCGCAGCCATCGCAGACTTGCGGCGTTCGATCTCGCCTTCGGCCTTCTGCTTGGCGCTCAGCGCGCCGCGGGCCAGATCTTCACGACCCTTGTCGATGGCCAGTTCTGCCTTGGCAGCCCACTCATCACGGGTTTTCGTGAAGTGAACGATCTCGCGTTCCATTTCTTTCTTGTCCGCCATGGCGCGGGCCGCTGCAGTGCGGACCTCAACCAGCGTATCTTCCATTTCCTGGATGATCAGGCGGGCGATTTTTTCAGGGTTTTCGGCACTGTCGAGCATCGCGTTGATGTTCGAGTTGATGATGTCGCCGAGACGGGAAAACAGACCCATTTTTAAAGTCCTTTCGTATCTGGGGGGAGGATTAGAAGAACAAGCCGCCGAGAAGCACACCGGCACCGAAAAACATCCAGCTTTCGGCTGGGCGTGTGGAAAGCCAGCGGCCAAAGCGGCCAGCATCCGAGCGGGTTTCTGAAGTGTTGTAACGGTCGTCCATTTCAGTTTCGTCCTTCTGGGTTGAGCAACGCCCTGTCGCTCTGAGCCCTTCTTTCATTTCAAGGACCGTGCCAGTTTCGAATTAATTTTATAAGTCATTGATTTTTATAGGTATATAAGTTTTCCGCGAGTGCGCATTAAAACTAATTTTGTCAATTCCACTAAATTTATGTGTGGATTTAGTTTCTATATTTAGCTATTTTGACGAAATGATTAGTGATAATACCCAACTCATTGGTGAAGCGCCGGCTTGGCTGAGTGCGCAGGAGCATGTTTCGCGTGTCGCGCCACTCGACAGGCCCATCCTCGTCATCGGAGAACGCGGGACCGGCAAGGAATTGATCGGGGAGCGCCTGCACTTCCTGTCGAAACGCTGGGACGGCCCCTTCATCAAGGTGAATTGCGCGGCCCTTTCCGAAACGCTGCTGGACTCAGAGCTCTTCGGCCATGAGCGCGGCGCATTCACGGGCGCTACCGAGATGCGGCGGGGCCGGTTTGAGCTGGCCGATGGCGGCACGATCTTTCTGGACGAAATCGCCACCGCGAGCGCGCAGGTGCAGGAAAAGCTGTTGCGCGTGATCGAATACGGCGAATTTCAGCGCGTGGGCGGCTCCAAAGTCCTCACCACGAATGTGCGCATCATTGCCGCCACGAATGCCGATCTGCCCTCCATGGTCGAGCGCGGCGAATTTCGGGCAGACCTGCTGGACCGACTGGCCTTTGACGTGATCACTCTGCCGCCACTGCGCGCGCGCCCCGGAGATGCAAGCCTGCTGGCCGATCATTTTGCGCGGCGTATGGCAATCGAAATGGCGCAGGACTTTCCGGGCTTCGCGCCCTCCGCCGTCGCCGCCATGGAAGCGCATGACTGGCCGGGCAATGTCCGGGAACTGCGCAATTTTGCCCAGCGGCTGGCGCACCGCTCGATGATGCTGTCGCCGGATGAACCGGTGCTGTTTGATCAAAGCGCGCTGGACCCGTTTGACTCGCCCTGGCGGCCCAAATCCGGGCGCGCCCCCAAGGCCTCGCCCGCCCTGAAAGCTGATCCGGACCGCATTCGCCAGGATGAAACCATTCCGGCAGACTTCCCGTCGCAAGTGGCCGCCTTTGAGATGCAATTGATTGATGAGGCCTTGAGCCTGTCAGAGGGCCATCAAGGCAAGGCGGCAGATTTTCTTGGCCTGACCTATCACCAGTTCAGGGGCCTCTTGAAGAAGCATGACTATGGCAAGAATCCCGGCAAGGCAGACCCTCCAGGCAAAGGGACACCTCTCAAGGGCCCCATTCGCGGCATGTAGGAAGATCAGCAGCACTCCGGCTTGCACATATCTCTCAGCTCACAGATCAACTTTGGAACATTCACGGGCTTTGGATGCACCAATATGTCAGAAAATTCCGGCGGCAGCTGCCACGCATAATTGCCTGACAAGAACATGAAGGGAATATCCTTATCCTTTAGAGCATTCGCAACCGGGAAGGACGCCGTGCCATACAGGTCAATATCCAGAATAGCCGAGCAGATGTCATGCGTCTCCAGTGCGGTAAGCGCGGCCTCTACACTGCCAGCCGGGCCTTTGACATCATAGCCCTGTCCCTCCATCTGGATCTTCAGATCATAGGCAATCAGGAAGTCATCTTCGACAATAAGCACTGAGCGCTTCATGCCACACCCTCCACCGGGAACTGAAAGCGAGCATTCAGCCCTTCCTCTGCATACTCGATATGGGCCTGCCCACCGAGTGAGTGGGACAGACTTTCTTCGATCAGCACACTGCCAAAGCCTTTCCGCTCTGGCGGAGAAGCTTTCGGGCCGCCTCTCTCGCGCCAATCCACGATGACTTCCGTACGGCCATCCTTGCCGAGTTTTGCACTCCAGCTGACAGACACACTGCCGGTCTCATTCGACCAAGCCCCGTATTTCACAGCGTTCGTCGCCAATTCGTGCAGGATCAGACCGAATGCATAGGATGCTTCCGGCCCCAGAATGATCGGCGGCCCGGACATGGTAACCCGCTCGGCCTGCGGGGACGTATAGGGAGAGACCTGCTCACTGACTAATTGCGCAACATTCGCAGAGCTTCGGGTCGTGGCAATAAGCAGGTCATGACAGGCCGCAATGGCCCGCAAGCGTCCTGAGAAAGACTCCCGGAACGCCTCAATCGAACTTTCCACATGCATTGTGTGAGAGGCGATCGCCTGAACCATGGCAAGAGAATTCTTCACGCGGTGGCTGAGTTCCCGTACAAGCATCTCGCGCTGCGATTCAGCCAATTTCCGCTCAGTAATATCAATGCCAGACGGAATGATCTCAGTCACACGGCCCGCCTCGTCAAAGCAGGGCGCAAGCTGAAAATCAACGGGAATGCGCTTGCCGTCTGCACCGCAAATCTCCACGTCGAAACGCATCTGTTCACCAGCGGCCGCCCGCATGACTGCGTCACGAATACTGGCTTGTACATCCGGATCATAGCTCCACCAGGCACATTCCCAGAATTTCTTGCCGACAACATCCTGGCGCTGAAGCCCCCCAGCCATCAGGGACGGCTTGTTTGACTCAAGAACAGTGCCGTCAGGCCTCAGCAGGCCGACCAGGGCGACGACATTGTCCAGAATTCTGCGTTGACGGTCCTGGCTTTCGCGCAGCCTGATCTCGGCATCCTTGTGCTCGGTAATATCCTGAAAAGACACCGCAAAGCCATCATCAACCTTTGCGGCAGTGATCCGTAGCCAGACTATGCCATGAGTTTGCCTAGGGTAACTGATTTCGCCCTGCCAGGTCTCGCCGGTTTCCACCACTTTCTTATAGGCATCAAACAGACCGAGACTGCGATTTGACGGCATCACCTCCAGCAGACGAGCACCGATAAGGTCCGCTTTGGATTGCCGCGAGATCATCTCCCCTGCCGGATTTACGAAATCCCAGACAAAGTCGACAATCTCGTTCGCTTGATCGCGCAGGCTGTGCAGGAGCATGAAGCCGTCGGGACTGGTCTGCTGGTAGCCACGAAACCTGGCTTCACTCTCATCCAGCGCTTGCCGAACACGCTTTTGCTCCGTGATGTCATCCAGTACGGAGATGAAATAGCGTACCTTACCCTCTGTATCACGTATGCAGCTGACGCTCAGATTCACCCAGACGATGTGGCCCGCTTTGTGAAAATAGCGCTTTTCCAGCTTGTAGCCTTCGCGTCGCCCCTCCCGCACCTCTTTCAGGAAATCCAGATTGGTATCCAGATCCTCCGGATGGGTGATATCCTGAAATCTCAGCGCCTCAAGCTCAGCCGGGGTATAGCCGAACATCTCGGCGACCCGCTTATTCATACGCAGCCATTGTCCTTCGGGTGAAATATAGGCGATGCCTACCGCCGCATTTTCGAAGGCATTCCGGTACAGGATGTCGCCTTCCTCCATCATGGGCGAAAAGCTCATATTGTGCGCGTAGGAAGAAGGCATATGCAGGAACAATCGTATGAAACTATCAGGAAACCGCATCCCCAAGTCTGGTAAAGCATGTCGGCAAGTAATTACCGCCATCCTAAAACATCCCCCGAACAGCATTTCGGGCTGCGTCTTACTGCGAAAAGCCAAGGATACAGGACAAATGCCGTGCGGGATGTCCCGTATTTCCCGTACAAAATTTAAGGTTCAGGAGAGCGGATATTCAGGGAGCAAGTCTTGAGACGTGGCCGGGCCAGCCCCAAGTCAAATACAAGGCCGATTAGATTCGCTTCCGGCCAAATTCTGGGTCATAATCAGACCCTTACAACAATGAAGGAGTCCGCCCGTGCAGATACAGATTACTGGCAAGCATATGGATCTCGGAGAAGCTCTGCGGAGCCGTATTGAAACCGGACTGGAGGCGGCCGTCAGTAAATACTTCACCCGAACGGGAGACGCCCGCGTTTTCGTATCCCAGCAGGGCCCGTTTGTTGAAGTAGACTGTAATGTACACCTGCCTTCCGGCATTATCCTTCAATCCACAGGCAAGGCGGAAGAGCCCTATGCCGCGCTGGAAGACAGCCTGAACAAGATGGAAAAGCGCGTGCGCCGCTACAAGCGCCGCCTTAAAGACCATCATTCCGGCACATCCGCGCCCATGCCCTCTGAACTGGCCTCGGAATCCGTGTTCAAGGTCAATGGCTATGACACCGATGAGGACGAGTCCCCCGAAGTGACCGATGATACGCCACTCACCGTAGCTGAAACCTCGGTTTCGATCCGGACGATGAGCGTTTCAGAGGCAGTTATGCAGCTTGAACTGCAGGAAGTTCCGGCAATCATGTTCAGAAATGCTGGCCATGAAGGCCTGAATATGGTCTACCGCCGCCCAGACGGGCATATTGGTTGGGTAGATCCGGAGAATGCCCGGAAGACCTAAGCCGGAAGACGGAAAGCAACTTCATGGCCACTGATCTGACGTCCCTGCTGGAAGGCGGGGTAATCATACCATCGTTCGAGGCGACCAGCCGGAAACAGGCCATTCATGCCCTGGCAGAAGCCTTGGCTGAAAAAGTGGGCCTCAGCGCGCGCCTGATCGAAGATGCCGTTATGGAGCGTGAACGCCTGGGATCAACGGGCGTGGGAGAAGGCGTTGCCATCCCCCACGCACGCCTGGAAGGCATCGAAACGCCCACAGGCGGCTATATGCGGCTGGTTCACGGCGTAGACTTTGAAGCCATTGATGAGCGTCCGTGCGACCTCATCTTCATGCTTCTGGCCCCGAAAACAGCTGGCGCAGACCATTTGCGGGCCCTGGCCCAGGTCAGCCGCGCCTTCCGCCAGAGCACTGTGCGTGATGCGCTGAGAGAGGCCTCGACGGAAGAACAGGTCCGCGCGATTGTCTGCCGCGAAGCTGCAGATACGCCAGCCTGACGCCGACCGTAATATCAGACACAAAGAAAAAGCCCGCCGGATCGAACCGGCGGGCTTTTTCTTTGTGTCACAAGGCATTAGCCTTTCTCCTCATCTCGGCAAACGCGAAACGACGTCGTGATATTCGGCCAGGGTTTCCTCGAAAATCTGTGCGACAGACTTCACCTGTGTGATCCGGCCCGCCACCTGACCGGTCAGCGCGATACCGGCTTCAAGGTCGCCGCCAAAATAGACATCCTGGGTATTGGCAAATTCTCCGAAAATATTCTCCACCCCCTCCTTCTGGATCCGGTCGGTCCGCTCTGTCCGAAGTGCGCGTAGCGCTGGCCCCGGTCCGGACCGGTTGAGGAAGACCGTATCGGTGGCCTCCGCCTTCACGATCGCCTCTTTCCAATTGGAGTGAACAGGGCTTTCCTCCGATGACAGGATACGCGTGCCCATCAGCACGGCCTCTGCACCCAGCGCGAAAGCCGCAGCCATGCTGCGCCCATCCGTAATGCCGCCAGCCGCGACAACCGGTACATCAACATGCTCACAGACCAGCGGGATCAGCACCATGGAGGCGACATCCTTCGGATTCTTGAAACCGCCCCCTTCCCCGCCTTCCACGATCAGACCGTCCACGCCCGCCTCAATCGCCCGCAGGGCGCCCTGCAGCGAGGGGACAACGTGGAACACGGTGAGGCCGGCTTCCTTCAACATGCCGGTATACTTCATCGGGTCGCCCGCAGACGTGGTGACGAATTTGATCCCCTGATCAATCACGAACTGGACGATATCGGGATCACGCACAAAAGCCTGCGCGACATTCACGCCGAACGGCTTGTCCGTTAGCGTCTTCATCTTCTTGATCTCTTCCCGCACGGCGTCCAACTCGCCCGAAGATGTCTCGATAATGCCCATGCCCCCGGCATTCGAGACGGCAGAGGAGAGCTGGGATCGGGCAATCCAGCCCATGGCGGCCTGAATGATCGGCTTTTCGATGCCGAGCATCTCTGTGATACGTGTCTTTACCGGGGCTGACGCCATGTGAACTCTCCCTTTTTTATGGGAGTAAAGGAAGGTCGATTGGCTGGCGCGGCAAGCCCTCGCCTTGCGTCAGTCTGACCGGGTCGTCAGAAAGTCATTGAGATCCGGCACACGGCCAAAGGCAATCTTTGCCCCGGCATAGCCGCCCGGCGGTTCCTTGCGCGGCCCCAGCGAGACAATACAGGCTCCATTGCGCGCATTCAGGGCGTCCATCGCATCCGTCACCCGTTCCCAGCGCGAACGGCTGGAGACCTGGTCGGCATGCTCAAACAGGTCCGCGCTGACCTCCCCTGGCCGGCTGATTGTGTGCAGCACGACAGACAGCTTCTTCAGCCGTCCACCGTCCAGTGCCTCCACCCCGACATCAAAGATCTCGCACGCCTTCTGCAGGAAGGTGTGATCATCCCGCGCCGGGAAGAAAGACATGTCCCCACCCCAGCGCCGACCGTCCTGTGCCCTGAGAGAGACATGGACACCCGCCGCCAGATAGGCCTCCCGCCGCAAACGCCGCGCCGCCTTGGCCGTCAGCAGGCGCAGGCAGTCCCGCGCCTTTACCGGATCGCGCCATTCCATCGACAGAACGCGGCCATGGCCAAACATGCGCCGCTCCGTCTCTGGACGCGACACCGCATAGCCACGCAACTGGGCCCAGAGCCGCTCGCCCTCCACACTGTTCCAGATGGCGCGCGCCTGTTTCGGCGAAAGATTCCACAATTGCTCCACCGTATGCACGCCAGCCTGAACCAGCCGTACATGCATGCGGCTGGAAATACCCGGCAGGTCTGTCAGCTCAAGATCAAACAAGGGGCCCGGCAAATCTTCCGGGCGCAGCATCACAAAGCCATCAGGCTTGTTCATCTCCGCGGCCACCTTGGCCAGGAACTGGTTCGGCGCAAGCCCGATAGAGGCCGTCAGGCAGGCCCCGATATTCTCGCTGAGCCCGCGGCGGATGGCCATTGCAATGTCCTGGCCTCGCGCCCGCTCGGCTCCCAGCAGGCTGCACTCCATCTCATCCACAGACCAGACCTTGCGTACCGGAACATGGCGATCGAGTTCCTCAAGAATCTTGTGGTGCAGGCGCACATATTCATCATGCCGGGCCAGCGGTAGGGCCACGTCGGGACATAATTGGCGCGCCTCCCGAACCGAGGTACCACGTCTCAAACCATGAGCTTTCGCCAGGTAGCATCGCGCGATAAGGGAAGTATGCTCAGAGGCAAGCGGCACAACGCCTACCGGACGCCCACGCAGCTCCGGCCGAAGCAATTTTTCAGCATTGGCAAAGAAAGCATCAAAATCGATGTATAGAGACTCAATCTCGGTCGGTTGGCGCATGCTGGTAACCAGGAAAACATATCTAGAACACAAAGAGAACATTTTAGCACTATGAGTCAAGCATCCATCTTCGTCCTGAAAGGACACCCCGCATGATCCTGAGAGCGCCTACGCCGGAAGAACTGCCCGGCCTGTCAGATTTGTGCCTCAGATCCCAAGCCAGCTGGGGCTATGACGGCAAGATGCTGCAGGCCTTCCGGAAAAGCCTGACCCTGAAACCTGAAGAGCTGGAAACAGACGCCCTGATGGTCGCCGAGGATAAACGCGGCGTGGCGGGCATGGTGCAGCTGTCCATGAATACTGAGACGCTGGCCCAGGTGAAGAAATTGTATGTGGCGCCAGACCGGCTGGGAGAGGGCACAGGCAAGCTGCTATATGTCTGGGCCTGCCGGACAGCGCAGGGAACTGGCGCAGAGGATTTGCTGATCGTCTCTGACCCGCAGGCGGCAGGCTTTTACGAGCATATGGGTGCAGTCCGCATCGACAAGACAGAACCGAGCCCCATTCCCGGCCGTGCCCTGCCCTGCCTGATCCATAAATTGCAGACCCCGACATGACAGATGTACGCATCCTGGTCGATGCCGATGCCTGCCCGGTCAAGGACGAAATCTACAAGGTGGCCCTGCGCCACAAGGTGCCCGTCGTGATCGTGGCCAATTCCTATATGCGCATTCCCGAGCACACGCTGATTTCGCGCAAGATGGTGACCGACAGTTTCGATGCCGCAGATGACTGGATCGCTGAACAAGCCGATGCGGCCAGTATCGTGATCACGGCGGACATCCTGTTGGCCGACCGCTGTCTGAAGGCAGGCGCGCGGGTACTGTCGCCGACCGGCAAGCCCTTTACGGACGCCTCAATCGGACCGGCTATTGCAGTTCGCGCGATCCATGCCGACCTGCGCGCAGGCCTGGGCGATGGCATTGCCCGCGGCCCGGCCCCCTTCTCCAAGGCAGACCGCTCGCGTTTCCTGTCCGCCCTCGACACCGCGCTCCAGGCTGCGCAACGCGACCAGGGCTGATCGTTTCGTCACTTCAGGCACTTGCCCTTAACGCCTGTCATGCTACAGCCTCGCCATGAACGGCATCAAATTACACAAGGGTGACCTGCCCGCAGGACTGGACTTCGGACCGGTCGTGGCAGTCGACACCGAAGCGATGGGGCTGAACCTTCGCCGCGACCATCTCACACTCGTGCAGATCTCCTCCGGAGACGGCAGCGCGCATCTGGTGCAGCTAAGCCGGGACTATGACTGCCCGAATCTGAAAAAGCTGCTGAGCGATCCGAACATCCTCAAGATCTTCCACTTTGCCCGCTTTGACGTGGCCATGATGAAACGCTGGATGGATGTCGATTGCGGCCCTGTCTGGTGCACCAAGATCGCCTCCAAGCTGGCGCGCACCTATACAGACCGGCATGGCCTGAAGGATGTGGCGCGCGAAATCGCTGGCGTGGACATGTCCAAGGCACAGCAAAGCTCAGACTGGGGTGCAGACGACCTGACAGATGCGCAGCTGCAATATGCAGCGTCTGACGTGCTGCACCTGCACAAGATCAAGGCTGGCCTGGAAGACATGCTGAAACGCGAAGGCCGGCTGGAACTGGCCGAAGCCTGTTTCGCCTTCCTGCCTATTCGCGCACGGCTCGATATTGCCGGCTGGGACGAAACAGACATTTTCGCCCATAGCTGACACTATTGTCATGCCTTCGCCGCTTTCGTTAGTGAGTGTAGGCCGCTAAACAGGTTTTTGAACTTTCACAGCAGGCACTCCCCGCAGGCATGGACGCCGTAAAGCACCACGATCCGGCATCATTATGGGCCCCGCGCCGCCAGTTAACCCTGGCGCAGGCGCGCCAACGGTCACAACGTGTCCGCTATCTGCGCCTGGCTTTCACGGCATGTGCCGCCATCGCGATCGGCCTGTTCCTCGGCTACATCATCCGCAGTGCCATCGCGAAGGACACCTCCCCTGTGCAGGTGTCCGAGGATGAAACCGTCACCATGCTGAACCCCCGCTTCTCAGGCCGGGATTCGACCGGACAGAGCTTCCAGATCACGGCAGACGCAGCACGGCGCCGCCGCGCGACAGGCTCTCTGGTAGATCTGGTCAATCCCGTTCTGATTGACGAAACCGGCAGCGAGATCAGCGCCCCGTCGGGCATGTATGACCGCGATTCCGGCATTCTGGAACTTTACGAGGATGTGCGCATCTCTGACGCGAACGGATATACGTTCATGACATCCGGCGCTCGCGTCTTTGTCGGCGAAGGCCGTGTCGAGGGCCTATCTCCCTTGCAAGGCAGAGGGCCTCTTGGCGATATCAGTTGCGACACGTATGAAGTTCTTGAAGATGGCAACCGCGTCGTCTGCAAGGGAAATGTCAAAACGGTGATCTATCCTGCTCCAAAGGAGACACCCGTAACAGGTGAAGGTGAAGCTGATGGCTCTCAATAAGGTTCTTGTTGCCCTGACGGCCCTGACAGCCATGGCCATGCCGGCCGCGGCGCAGATCTCCTCACAGGGCGGTCCGATCTATCTGAACTCCGAACGCACAGAAAGCCTGGAGCGGGAACGCAAGGTCCTGCTGATCGGCAATGTCGACATTCAGCAGGGCGATGCCCGTCTGCGCGCCGACACGGTGACGCTGATCTTCGCCGAGCGGGCCGCGGCCGAAGACAGCGCATCAGGCGGCCTGGGCGGCGGTTTCGGCCAGATCCAGACCATGCTGGCGGAAGGCAATGTGTTCTATATCACGCCGGAAATGAAGGCGAAGGGCAATCGCGGCAGCTATGATGCGGCCAGCGATACCATCACAATGACCGGCAATATTGCCCTCATGCGCGAGCGCGATGTGGCCGAGGGCGAAGTGCTGACCGTTGAAGTCGGCAAGCGCCGTACGACGCTGGATGGCGGCAATGGGCGCACCCGCATGGTGATCGAGCCAGAGAACAAATCCAGCGGAAACTGAACAAATTTAAGCAGGATCGTGAAGCCGATCTTAAGTATGTAAGAGTAAGCCCTTCTCCGGGTGGCAAAAATCCCGGAACATGAAGGAAGTAGTGTAGAGATGACCGAGTCGGCCGAAGGCCTTGTCGTTGAGAATATTGCCAAGTCTTTTGGCAAACGACAGGTCGTGCGCGACGTCTCTCTCAGCCTTCAGCGCGGGGAAGTTGTCGGCCTGCTCGGACCCAACGGGGCCGGCAAGACGACCTGCTTTTACATGATCATGGGCCTGATAGGCGCCGATTCGGGAAAAATCTCGATCGACGGTGAAGACGTAACCCGTCTGCCCATGTACCAGCGCGCACGCCTTGGCGTGGGCTATCTTCCGCAGGAAGCCTCGATCTTTCGGGGCATGAGCGTGGAAGAAAATGTATTGGCCGTTGCGGAACTGGTCGAAAAGGACCGCGCGGCGCGAATGGCACAGGTCGATAGCCTGCTCAGCGAATTGCATGTGGAACATCTGCGTGGCCAGGCGGCCACGTCCCTGTCCGGAGGCGAACGCCGCCGGGTGGAGATTGCCCGCGCGCTCGCATCCCGTCCGAGCTTCATGCTACTGGATGAACCGTTCACCGGTATCGACCCGCTCGCCATTTCCGACATTTCCGAACTTGTCCGCTATCTGAAGCAGCGCGGCCTGGGTGTTCTGATCACAGACCACCAGGTACGTGAGACGCTGCAGATCGTGGACCGGGCCTATGTGATGTATGAAGGCGAAGTCCTGTTCAACGGCACACCGCAAGATGTGCTGACGAATGAGGAAGTGCGCAGGGTCTATCTGGGTGAACAGTTCGCCGCTTGAGGAAAGGCGCGGGCTTAGAGAATGAAACAGTCACTCGACATGCGCCAGGGCCAGTCCCTGGTAATGACGCCGCAGCTTCAGCAGGCGATCAAACTGTTGCAACTCTCCAACCAGGAACTGACAGAGTTCGTGGAAGCCGAAATCGAGCGCAATCCCCTGCTGAACAAGGCAGAGGAAAATGATGGCGGCAACGGTGAGACAGATAGCTCCAGCAAGAACGACCAACTGTCCCTAGACGATTCCTCCGGCCTCGGAGAAGCGCGCGAACAACTGGATGCCCCCGGCGAGGATGTCTACGAACCGGGCACCGGATCTGACGCAGCCATGCCCGCCGGTAATAGCGGCCCTTCCGCCAAGGCCGACTGGTCTGGCGTTGGTGGCAACAGCTCGGGCGAAGATTTTGACTACACAGCCAATCTCAGCTCAGAAGTCTCCCTGCACGAACATCTGCACACACAATTGAATTTTGCCGGCCTGTCTGCGGCTGACCGCCTGATTGCGGCGCGCCTGATCGATGAAACAGACGATAGCGGCTATATGCGCGGCGAACTGGAGGATATCGCAGAGGCGCTTGGCGCAGATGTCGCGAACGTCGAAGCGGTCCTGGAAGTCTGCCAGGGTTTTGACCCGACAGGCGTCATGGCGCGCTCGATTCCCGAATGCCTCAGCCTGCAGCTGAAAGAGCGCGGCCGGTATGACCCAGCCATGCAGGCCATGGTCGAAAACCTGCAAATGGTCGCCAGGCATGACCTCAAGGCCCTCGCAGAGGTCTGCGGTGTCGGCAAGGAAGATCTGCTCGACATGATGTCAGAGCTGCGCCAATTGTCCCCCAAGCCGGGCTCCGGCTTTTCCAGCGATGCATCTGTCGCCGTGACACCGGATGTGTTCGTCCGGGAACTGCCGAATGGCACGTTCGCCGTGGAACTGAATTCAGACAATCTTCCCCGCGTGCTGATGGACAAGGCCTATTATGCCGAAGTCACAGCGCTGCCGATGCGGGAAAAGGAAAAGGAATTCATTTCAGAATGCGCGGCGTCTGCCACCTGGCTGGTCAAATCTCTAGATCAGCGTGCACGCACCATTCTGAAGGTGGCGAGTGAGATTGTGCGCCAGCAGGATGCCTTCTTTGCGCATGGGGTCGCCCATCTGCGGCCGCTGAACCTGAAACAGGTCGCAGATGCCATCGAGATGCACGAGTCGACCGTCAGTCGCGTTACAACCAACAAATACATGTCGACACCGCGCGGCTTGTTCGAGCTGAAATACTTCTTCTCAGCCGCCATCCCCGCGACAGGGGGCGGCGAAGCGCACTCGGCCGAGGCTGTCCGTTACCGGATCAAACAGCTGATTGATGGCGAAGATGCCGATGATGTGCTCTCCGACGACCAGATCGTGGAAATCCTCACCGGCTACGGCGTCGAAATCGCCCGCCGCACGGTCGCCAAATACCGCGAAAGCCTGCACATCCCCTCAAGCGTCCAACGCCGCCGGATTAATCGGGCGAGCGCCTGAGCCCACTTTACTCGATTGCAGATGTATCGGCCTGCGGCTCGAACATACGGTTCAGATAGGCCGCGAGGCGGACGCCGCCCTTGCTCATCTGCTCATTGAGGATCGGCCGGGCCATATAGGCATAGTCGTAGGACAGGATCTGGTTTTCCGGATAGATCGTATCCCGAATTGCCGCACTTTCATCTGCCCACTCTGCCGGACGGGCTGAAGCCCATTCAGACATCTGGTCCGGTGTGATCTTCTGTTCCAGCCATTTGGCCCATTCGGAGAAGGACAGCTCTTCATACTGAATTAGCTTCTCGTCCCACACTTCGTGCAGGTTTGAGATCTGGTCAAAAAAGACGACTTCCACCCAGTTGCCGCCCCGGTCTGTACCGTTGCCAGCATGAAGCGGCTGGTGAAGGTCCCCCACCAGATGAACGATGAAGCGCAGGGCCAATTGGCGGTCTTCCAGAGACGCATTGGGGTCCACGGCCAGGGCCCGGAACTTCTCCAGTGCGGTGATGGCATCGCCGCCTTCCGGCGCCGTGGTCTCCTCATAGGTCATGCCCTGCGGGATGGTGACATAGTGCCAGGGATTGGCTTCAGAGCGCCAGAATGTATCCGGATTGGAGCGCATGTAATCCGGCCAGTCGGCAGCCTCTGCCAAACCTTCAGCCCCGAGGATCTCTTCCACCGCTTCGGCAGCCGGTTCGCTCAGATAGGATTGCGCAACCTCGCCAATGATGCGGTGGCCGGTCTTGCCCCAAGCGGCCGCTGGAAGGGCCAGGGCGGCCCCAAGAATTGCACTGCAGATCAAACGGAGCATAGCGCCACCTCCAAACATCACATGTATGGCCAGAAAGGCTTATCTGGCGGTCACGTCAATTCCCTGACATGTGAAACTCTCGCGACTAAAGCCAGGCATCGAGGTCCAGCCGCTTTGGCAGGCTGGGTTGTGCGCCGGGCTTTGTGCAGGCAACCGCGCCCGCCACGACTGCGAAGTGCAACGCCTCTTCTGGCGACTTGCCCTCAATCAGGGCCACTGTCAGCGCCGAGGTAAAGGTGTCCCCTGCCCCGACAGAATCCAGGACGGTCACCTTGGGCGGCTCAGCCCGCGCGACTTCCTTGCCACCGCGCCACAGCGTTGCCCCTTCAGAGCCGAGCGAGATGGCGATCCATGCGTCCAGCCTGTGCAGGGCACCGCCATAGAAGGCCGCCTCTGTTTCATTTACGCTGATCAGGTCAGCGGCCGCCAGCAGCTCGTCTGGCACACCCATTGCCGGTGCCAGATTGAGGCTGACAAAGCCTGTCGCCTTGCGGGCGGCGGCCAGCAGCGTTTCCGGGCTGACTTCCAGCACGCCCATCATATGCTCGATGTCTAGGAATTCGATGTCCGCCGGGCGCAGGACGGTATTCGCGCCGGGGCATACAACGATCTGGTTTTCGCCGTCTGCTGACACAGCAATCAGGGCGACACCGGTCGTTTCACCATTCACATGCTGTACGCCGGACAGGTCCACATTGCCGGCCTGAAGCAGTTTGAGCGCTTCTTCCGCCATGTCGTCTGCGCCAACAGCGCCTGCCAGCCGCACCTCTGCGCCGAGCCGCCGGGCCGCGAGTGCTTGATTGGCCCCCTTCCCACCCGGATGGCGCGCGAGCTTTGCTCCGGTCACAGTCTCGCCCGGACGCGGCAGCTTGGGCCCGGTCGCCACGATATCCAGATTGATCGATCCGACGACGGTGATCATGCGGCCTCCACCAGACTTTTCAGAAGGTCAAAGAAACCATCCGCATCTGCCCGCGTCACCCATCTGTGCGGGCCTTCCGCGGTGCGGGAAACTTTGGTTTGCCCGAAGCGGACGCCGGAATTGGTCTCTACCGTGACGGCGACAGTCTTGCTGTCGAACAGCTCGGGTGCGAGCAGCCACGCAATGGTGGAGGGGTCGTGCATCGGCGTGCTCTTGCCCTTCCATTTCTGCTCCAGCGCATTCGCCGCTTCCAACAGTTTCACCAGAATGGCCGCGCGCTCTCCGGACATCGCGCGGAAGACATCCACTCTTTCCGGCAGAGCGCGCACCTGATGCGTCGCATCCAGCGACAGGATCGTGGCCGACACATCGGCACTGAGCACGATCTCTGCAGCATGCGGGTCTGCGAATACATTGAATTCGGAGAAAGGCGTGATGTTGCCGCCTTCGGTGTCCGCACCGGCCATGAGGATGAGTTGATCGATATTCCCGGCAATATCGGGCGCCATGACGATGGCGGTGGCCAGATTCGTCATCGGCCCGGTCACGACCACGGACAGCCCCTTTGGCCCGGCCGCACGCAATTGCTCGATCAGCACATTTACAGCATGGCCCGGTGCGAGCGGCGTCTTGGGATCAAACGGGTCGAGCCCCGCAATGCCGCTCTCACCATGGAATTCCTCCGCCGTGACGGGCGTGCGTACCAGAGGGCGTGGACATCCGGCATGAACGGAAACATCCGTGCGGCCCATCAGATCGCACATCATGCGCGCATTCCGGCTGGTCAGGTGCAACGGCACATTGCCGGCAACAGTGGTGATGGCCCGCACATCCAACGCAGGACTGGCCAACGCCATCATCAGCATGACGGCATCATCCACACCGGGATCACAATCTATGATGAGGGGTAATTTCGTCATATGGGTCGCCAGATCTTAAGTCTTTCACACTATACACAAGGCTATCCTGCCTAATGTTTAAGCAGGTGCTTGACCAGAGGATATCGCTTTTGCCCCAGATCGATGATGCCCTAATGGACCGACTGACAAAGGCCGCCATGGCTGCTCGGGAAAACGCCCATGCGCCCTATTCCAGCTTCAAGGTCGGGGCCGCTGTGCTGGACGAGCAGGGACGTATCTTTTCAGGCTGCAATGTCGAGAACGCCTCCTACCCGATGGGCACCTGCGCCGAGCCGTCTGCGCTAGGCGCCATGATCACAGCCGGGGGCAAACGCTGTTCCGTCGTCCTCGTCATAGGCGGTGAGGGCGGGCTCACCCCATGCGGCGGTTGTCGCCAGAAGATTGCGGAACTTGGTGGGCCGGACAGCCAGGTGCTCAGCCTCGCAGCAGATGGCAGCGGCCTGGAAAGCTGGACATTGGCAGAGCTGCTGCCGAGCGCCTTTGATCTGAAGCCTTAGGCTTTCTCAGCTGCGCGCCCAGCGGCCTTTGCCTGCAGATCTGCAATCGCATCCAGATATCGCTGACCCAGTTGAGGGCTCTCAACAGAAAGCCCCAGCGCCTCCAGTGCCATCTCTGCCGTCACCTTGGTTTTCCGGCGGCCTGTGAGACGCGCAACCATGCGACTATCTGCGATCAACTTGCCCTTGCTGTAAAACTCGTGCCGGAAGCAGATATAGCAATCTTCCCATCCGACCATCTGCGTACGCACTTCAAACTTCTGCGGGAACTTCATCATGCGATAGAAGGTAAGGGATTCATGCTGAATCACCGGTATCCAGCCGCGCTTACGGAAGGCTTTTAGTGCGCCTGTCCGCCCCATGAAATTCATGATGCCGAGGTCTGTGAAAGAGGAATAACGGGAGTTCGTCATATGACCCATCGGGTCCTGATCGCCCAGCCAGACAGCGGATTTGACGATGTGCACATCCAGCAGATTGGTGCGCTGGCTGGAGAAGAAGGCTGGCAGGAAAACGCGCAGGAAACGAAAGAACAAATTCATGCCGGGCATCCATCCCGTTTACCGTGTCTGCTTACAGACTGGCATGCTGTCTCTTTTCTCAGGATCATGTTCCTGTCCTCCCGGCCCGACTGGCAAAGCCCCCGCACTTAATGCCATGAATAGTGCAGCTCAGATGCCACCTCGCAAGAAGCACGCCATGATTCCGTAATGATTGCTACGCATCAAAGAAAAAGCCGGTACATTCTGTACCGGCTTGTAAGTTGGATGGAGAAGCACCAGAGCGTTGCTTCACAGATTCTATGCACCGGGCACCGAAAGGTTCATTTTTTGAAGGTTTTCAAGCGTTAACGCCCTCGACCGGTGCGTTAACCGTGCGCCGACCATAAAGGATCAAAAGCGCGACCAAGCCGATGGATGTGCCTTGGCTGGAAAAAAGCTCCAGCATGCCAGCAAAGAACCAGCTGGGAATGGATGTGCGCGTCTGTGCCTGAACGAGAATCTTGCCCTGTCCTGCGCCAAGCAGTTCTGCATTGGCTGTCTCGATCTTGGCCTGCAACTCATCCCGACGTTTTGCCAGCCCCAATTCGTTTTGCGCGTCACGATATGGCTTTTGATGTGTACGCCCGACCCTCTCAACCTCTGAGAGATAGCTTTCAAGCCCGTCCACAGTGCGCGTGCCAGCCGGAATGCCTTCAAGCTGGCGGCGCCAGTCGGCAATCTGACTTTCCAGGATTTCGCGATTGGAACTGGCCTGCACCTGCTCCAGCTCTGCAGCCTTGTTGTTGGCGGCGATATACATCTGCGTGCCGACGATGGATGTGCCTGCCCCCGCCAACGCGAAGAGAAGCGCGCGCACGCCCTCTTTCATGCGCCTGTTGGCCGTATGCCAGTAGAAGAAGGTAAAGCCACCAAAGGACACGACCGCCGCAATCACGCCCGTCCAGCCCCAGACTCCCGCCTGTAAAGGATCAGCAACGGAGCTTGAAAAGGCCTGGTAATTGGCAAAGCCACTGAGCCCCGCCGCCGACAGGCCAGCGCCAAGAAAGACGAGCGCCAGCAGCGTGATGATGATCTTCTCCCCCGTATGGCGTCCTTCCCGCGCGGCCTCTTTCGCACGCTTATGCTCCATCCTGATCTCTTCAGGTGTGCGAATGCGCTGGGCATCCTTCAACTGCAGCACTTTGGGCTCAGCCTTCTTCGCGACCGCCTGAACAGGCTTCGCCTTAACTGGTGTATAATCGGCATCGACGATACGGGTGACTTCCAGCGGTTTTGGCTCGGCGGAACTGACCGGCACAAGAGCGCCGCCCTCCAGGGCCCGGACCAGGTCCCGCAAACTGCCAGACTGGTGGCAATTGGCGCAGTGAAATGTCTCGGTTTCAAGATTGAGTGTGAGGCTGTTTTCGCCGGACTCACGGCAATCCTCTGTCAGCAGGCAGGGGCTTTTCAGCTCGGCCTCGTCCTGGCTGGACTCGATATCAAGCCCCAGAGTGTGGAGCCGTTGCAAATCGTACAGGCGACGGTCATCCGCCATTCAGCCCCTCCCGCCCGGTTGGCCTTAACTATTCACAGCCTTGTACACGTTTTGTACCCCACTCGTCACCCCCACGCCACACTTGTCCTCACAACTGCGTCAGAGACGCATTTGCATCCTTTACGGAGCCCCGCCTGCGGCCTTACATATTAAGCGTCCGCTCAGCGGAAATTTATGAAAACAAGATCCGCGCGGGGGCGCGGACATTGAGGAGACACCTGAATGACTCTGCCTCGCTCGCTTGCCATTCCGAAGACGTGGAAAACATTCAATTTTCCAAGCTTCTTCTCGGCTATTGGCTATCCGGCTCTGGGCATAGCCCTGTTCATCACCATGGTGCTGCTGGGCGCTCTCTTGTCCTCGCTGACTTTCCATTGGTGGTATGTGCCTGTCGCGATTGCCACGATTGCGGCCTCCATCTTTGTCTGCAATGCCGGAATTGGTCCGCTGCACCGCATTCTGCAGCACCGCGCTGGCGAACTGGCCGTGCCGGGCCAGGTGCTGACCATGATCAATCTTGTCATCGCCATGCAGGGCAATGTGAAGGATTGGGTCAATTACCACTCCCAGCACCATCGCTTCTCTGACAAGCCCGGTGACCCGCACAACCCGTTTGAGTCCAAGCGCTGGGCCTGGGTTGGCTGGATTCTGTTCCGGGACAAGAAGGATATGGACCGTCCGCTGGCCATGTGGCTGAAGAACCAGCCGGTCATTGTCTGGATGGACCGCTTCTATAACGAGATCAGCCTGGTTGTGCATCTGGTCATCCCGGCTGTGATCTATCTGATCGTATGGCTGGCAGGCGGCTCACTTCTGCTGACCGCGCTGATCCATGCCAGCGTCGTGATCGGCCGCGCCATCCAGTTCCACGCCACGGTCTATGGCATCAATGTTCTGGGCCATCTGAAAACGCCTCTCTGGGCAGACCATCTGATCGGCCTGCTGACCGGCGGCGAAGCCTTTCATGATCACCATCATGATCAGCCGATCAGCGCCCTGCATCGTCCGCGCCGCGGCATCTGGAACCGGATCGTCGATTATAATGGCACGATCCTGCTGGCCATGGAAAAGATTGGCTGGGTCCGCAACCTGAAGATCGCTCCGCAATTTGCCTAAGGGAAGCGGCCTTTAAACGCCCGTACAAGACCAACACATCAGCCCGGAAGACACGTCGTCTTCCGGGCTGATTGCGTTAAAATGAACAGTCGTTCAGTTTTGCCGGGTACGGATGGTCTCGAATTCGCAATTACCATCCTAACAACTTCTTAATGCCACATGTGCGCCCCAATCCCGGGGGAAATTAATCTGCATAAGGGCTGGGGCCTGACAGATGCAAGATACTACCGGGAAGGGACGCACCCATGAAATCTCTCATCGCAACACTCGCCGCAGGCGCCGCATCGATCGCCATGATCGGGCCGGCCGCCGCAAAAATTCCAGCACCGGAACCTGATAAAGATCCGGGAGCGGTACATTCCTATATTCTGCTCGACCGTACAGGCTCCATGAGCAATATCTGGGACGAGGCGCTCAACTCCGTCAACGCTTATGCCGCCAGCGTCGGCGAGGCCGATGAAGGAGAGACGGAAGGCAGCGATATCGAAACGGACGTGACGCTCGCCATCTTTGATTATCAGGACGGCATGCAATTCGACGTGCTGCGCAAACAGGTAAAAGCCGAAGACTGGAACAATGTCAGCAATGACGAGGCCAATCCACGGGGCATGACTCCGCTGTTCGACGCCATTGGCCGTATGGTCTCCCTCGCTGAAGCCGACAAGCCGAAAAAGGCCGTGATCGTCATCATGACGGATGGGCTTGAAAACTCTTCCCGCGAACTGACCAAGGAGGGCGCGAGGGCCGCGCTGGAACGCGCCGAAGCAAAGGGCTGGGAAGTTGTCTTCCTCGGGGCGGAATTTGCCCGCTTTGACGATGCCGAAGCTGTCGGCGTCTCTGCTTCAAAACGGATGGCCGTCGGCCAGGGCTCCATGCAGGACAGCATGTCCGCGCTAGCCAAGAAGTCCCGTGCTTACGGCAAGGGCGAGGAATCAGAAATCATCTTCAATGAGGAAGATCGCGCAATTGCTGACGAGGAAGGCGTTAAACAACGCAAGGGACAGTAAAGGGGACGACCGGGGGCTGGGTTCCCTATCATTCTCGTATCCCACCCCCATTTAAAGGCCTGCCCTCCCCTGGGGCGGGCCTTTCTTTTATCTGGCAAATGCCCTAGTCGGCATCGCCATGGAATACGGCCTCAATATTGTTCCCGTCCGGATCAAGCAGGAAGGCCGCATAATAGCCCGGGTGATGGTTCCTCAAGCCCGGCAAGCCATTGTCATAGCCGCCAGCCTCCAGTCCCGCCTCATACCAGCGGTCAACCATGTCACGCCCATTGGCCTTGAAGGCGATGTGGACATTTGACTGGCTTTCACCCTGGTCGATCCAGAGCTCAGCGGCGGAAAAATGGGTTTCATCCGAGATATATTCGATGCCGAGTGTATCGAGTACGGCCTGGTAAAAGCGCTGACTGGCCTCAAGATCCGACACACGGATGTGAATGTGATCGATCAATCTGCTTTCGCGCTTTTCCATGGGTGAACTCCTTTTATGCCCAGAAGCTACGCCTTATGAGCTGTTGGGGTTCCCGTCAGATGCAATCCGTACACATAACCTGGATTAAAAAAGCCCGCTCGGATGAGCGGGCTTTTCCATATTCATGAAATGGTAGTCAGATCAGCGCGGGGCCATCCGGATTGCGCCATCGAGGCGGACGTCTTCACCATTGAAGTAGCCGTTGCGGATCATCTCTGTTGCAAGTGACGCGTACTCTTCCGGATTGCCAAGACGGGCCGGGTTCGGAACGGAGGCAGCCAGGGCCTGTTTCACATTGTCCGGAGCGCCCTGCATCAGTGGCGTGTTGAAGATACCCGGCAGGATCGTGTTGACGCGGATCAGCTCACGCGACAGATCACGGGCGATCGGCAAGGTCATGCCGACAACGCCGCCCTTGGAGGCGGAATAAGCCGCCTGGCCCATCTGGCCATCTTCAGCAGCGACGGACGCCGTGCTCACGATGGCGCCACGCTCACCTTCAATCGGGTCCAGCGTCATCATGCCAGCCGCAGATTTCGCGATGCAGCGGAAAGTTCCGACCAGATTGATCTGGATAATCATGTCAAACTTGTCGAGCGGGAAATGTTTGATTTCACCGGTTTGCTTGTCGCGACTGGCGGTCTTGACCGCGTTGCCGGTGCCAGCGCAGTTGACGAGGATACGCTCCTGGCCAATGGCCGCACGGGCCTTTTCAAAGCCAGCGTCAACAGAGGCGTCATCGGTGACATTGACCTTGCAGAAAACACCGCCGAGTTCCTTGGCGAGCGCTTCGCCCTTCTCCTCGTTCAGGTC
Source organism: Hyphomonas beringensis (assembly GCF_000682755.1). Classification (GTDB taxonomy): domain Bacteria; phylum Pseudomonadota; class Alphaproteobacteria; order Caulobacterales; family Hyphomonadaceae; genus Hyphomonas; species Hyphomonas beringensis. Next base: position 11,837 of record NZ_AWFF01000039.1, on the reverse strand, counting down.
AAACAGAGCGACCTTAACGCCATATTCCTTGGCCAGTTTTGTTGCCGTCGCGGCACCGAGACCTGAAGCGCCGCCCGTGATAACGGCGGAGATATTCGAATTGAGTTCCATGGGCCGCTGCCCTCCCTAGTTTTCGTTGATACGCACTTGGTCTATAGTGCTGGGAGGAGGACGCAATGTCTGACGCAGCGGAAATTATCAACACAATCAAGGGTGCTGACGGACGTTTCACGCCGCAGTCCATTGAGCGAAACGAACGTACAGCCCAAGGGCTGGTCCCGAAGCTTCTGAAAGTTGCGGGAAAAATCCCTTTTGCCGATGATCTGGCTGCGGCCTATTTCGCCGCGCGCGACCCGGATACGCCGCTAAAGGCAAAGGGCGTGCTTTTCGCAGCGGCAGCTTACTTCGTTATGCCTGTGGACCTGATGCCGGACTTCATCGCCGGTCTCGGATTTACCGATGACGCGACCGTGCTTGCGACCGCGCTTGGCATTGTCGGCATGCATGTGAAGGATATCCATCGCGGCATGGCACGGCGCCTGTTGCGGCTGCCCGAACCTGTAAAACAGGGCGACTGAGCGGCGTGCCTACTGCTGCCTATGTCCTGCTGAGTTCCCTTGCGCTGGGCACGTTGTATGGCGCCGTCTTCAGCTGGCGCAGTCACAGCCTGCTCAAACTGATCATCAAGACGGCCTCCACCGCCCTGTTGGCCTTGTGGGCCTATATGGTCGGCGGGCCGTTGCTGGTCGTGGCGGGTCTGGGCCTCAGCTCGCTCGGCGATTTCTTCCTGGAAGCAGACGAAGGCGACAAATTTCTTCTGCCGGGCATGGGCGCGTTCTTTGCGGCGCATGTTGCCTATATCGCCCTCTTCTGGGCCCTGCCACAAGCAGACCAGAGCTGGCTGATCCTGGCGGCGCAATCCGGCCTCATACTGTGCGGCGTGCTGTTCATTCGCTGGCTCGCCCCCTGGCTGCCGCCCAAGATGCGCTTGCCGGTCTTTCTGTATGGCGGTGTCATCCTGATGATGGGCGCAGCCGCACTGAGGCTGGATCCTATCTTCCTGCCGATCATGATAGGCGCCATGATGTTCATCGCGTCGGATGTCATCCTGTCGATCGAACTTTTCAAGCAGCCTGAAGGCGCTACTAGACGCCCCCTACCCTCCATTGCCCTCTGGTTTCTCTATTTCGGCGGCCAGGCCCTGATCGCCTGGGGCGCGAGCCCTATAACGGACTAAGAGCCGCTTTCTAGCGGGGCTTGTCCCCATTGATCGTAGCGCGTCGCATGTGGCGGCGGTGGCCATGATAGTCATTCAGCGCATAGTGCCAGACACAGCGATTGTCCCACATCGTCACGTCGCCGGCCTGCCAGCGGACGCGGCAGGTGTTGCGCTCTTCCTTTGAAACATCAAACAGATAGGCAAGCAGCGGGCGGCTTTCCTTGCGGCTCCACCCGGCAAAGCGCAGCGTGAAGGCCGGGTTGATGAACAGCCCCTTTCGGCCCGTTTCCGGATGGGTGCGGATGACCGGGTGCTCGTATTCCGGTGCATCGGGCGCAGATTTGGCATCCATCGACTGGCGCACGGCAGCGGAATAGCCGTCAGCGCCATATTCCTTGCTGGCCGTATGCACGGCGGTCATGCCTTCCAGCGTTTTCTTGAGGCCCGGCGACAGGCGGTCATAGGCTGCCTGCTGGTCCGCAAAAAGCGTGTCTCCCCCATAGGGCGGTACGTCGATGGCGTGCAGGATGGAGCCGAGGGCCGGTTCTTCCAGGAAGCTCATGTCGGAATGCCAGCCGCCGCCGAAATTGGTCTTTTCATCCGGCTCCTTGATGATCTCAAGGAGTTCCGGATGCCCGTCCATGCCCTTCACATAGGGATGGATGTTCAGCGTCCCGAACCGCCGGGCGAAATCTTTCTGCTGGTCTGGCGTCAGACCCTGCTGGCCGCGCAAAACGATCACCTTGTGGTCGAGGAAGGCCTGGTGGATGGCGTCGAACTCGGCATCAGACAAATCCTGCTTGAGATCCACACCATGGATCTCTGCGCCAAGGGTGCCGGTCAGTGGCTGGATGGTCATGCTCATTTCAACAGTGAACCACCGGGGCCTGTGGTTGGCAATCGCGTCTTGACCTTTCGCCTTCTGGCTGCTGTCGTCCACTCCTTTTGGAGGAACTGATTGCATGCGAGTTCAAGCTAGCCTGATTGCATTGTCAGTGCTCGTGGCGTGCGGCGATGCTGGTATTGCTTCGAGGTGGGGTGATGGGGTGCAGGTATTTGACCGCGCCCGCTACGATACTTTCCACGGCTTTGAACTTGAAACAAAAGCCCTATCCGGCAAATGGATCGTCGATTGTTCTGCGACTGTCAGCGCCAACGCGAATTTGAATCGGAATGAATGCGTTCTCAAGAATTGGGGCGGGCAAAAAATGGCCACCCTTGGGCCGATACCCGCGAAACGAGGATTGCGCATCGTCATCAGTAGTCGTCAGGCGCAATCAGAAATTACGACGATTGCATCCTCAGACTATCTGGAAGCCCCATATTTATTGAGTTGCGGGAATTTGAGTTTCCCACCAGATGCTGAAGAACCGCTTCAGCCCGTCAAGGGAACCCAGGTCAAGGCAATCACAGACTTCCTCAAAACCGAAAAGTGCACGTTGGGTTTCAGGACGCGTGAAGGCGAACATGCCTATGACGTTAACATTCCGACGGAAGGGTTCGCATCAGCGAGCAAATTTGCCGAAAAGTGGATTGCCGCAGACCATAGTAGATAAGCCAGCCTCGCATTCAGGTGGAGCTAATCCGCCTGGCACCGCATCTGTTGAAGTCACAGAAATGCCATTTGCGTACGCCTCAAAAATGTGAGACAGACGCGGCGGGCCAGCATCCCCCAACGGGTGCCAGCCTATCTGTGAGGATAGGAGTAAAACAGATGACGAATACCGTCCCCAAGCCGGATGTGCTGCCTGCATGTCCGCATTTTTCTTCCGGACCGACCGCTAAGCGTCCCGGATTCTCTCTCGAAAAACTCAGCACTGCTGCCCTCGGCCGTTCGCACCGCTCTGCCGATGCGAAGAAAAAGCTGAAGGAAGCGATCGAGCGCACGAAGACCATTCTGGGTCTGCCGGAAGGCTATCGTGTTGCCATCGTCCCGGCCTCTGACACGGGCGCAGTTGAAATGTGCATGTGGTCCATGCTCGGCGCGAAGCCGGTGGATGTCTTTGCCTGGGAAAGCTTTGGCCAGGACTGGGTCACCGACGCGACGAAGCAACTGAAGCTGACCGACTGCAACACCTATGTCGGCGAGTATGGCGAACTGCCGCCTTTCGAAAAGGCACGCGACGATGCCGACATCATCTTCACCTGGAACGGCACAACCTCTGGCGTACGCGTCCGCAATGCCGACTGGATCAAGCCAAACCCTGACCGGGTTGTGATCTGTGACGCGACCTCTGCAGCCTTCGCGCAGGACATCGAGTGGGAAAAGCTCGATGTGGTGACCTATTCCTGGCAGAAGATCCTCGGCGGGGAAGCGGCCCACGGCATGCTGATCCTGTCGCCCAACGCCGTGAAACGCCTGGAAACCTACACGCCGGACCGGCCGCTGCCGAAAATCTTCCGCATGACCAAGGGCGGCAAGCTGAACGAGGACCTCTTCCAGGGCGCCACGATCAACACGCCCTCCATGCTGTGTGTCGAAGACTATCTGCAGGCGCTCGACTGGTGCGAATCCCTCGGCGGCTGGAAAGCCCTGAAAAGCCGTTCGGACGAAAGCCTTGGCATTCTGACCGAATGGGTCGCCAAGACAGACTGGGTCGATTTCCTTTGTCCGGATGCGGATCTTCGTTCCAATACGGGCGTTACGTTCAAGATCGTTGATCCTCGTGTTGCTGACCTCGACGAAGCGGGCCAACGCGCTTTCGTGAAGGCGATGATGAAGCGTCTCGAAGCGGAGAATGCCTGCTTTGACGCTGCCGGATATGCAAAGGCCCCTCCGGGACTGCGCATCTGGTGCGGCGGCACGGTGGAACCGTCCGATGTGGCAAAGCTGACGCCGTGGCTCGACTGGGCCTTCGCGGAAGAAGCGGCCGCACTGTAACACCTGTCATCCCGGACAACCCATCGGATTGGTCCGGGACCTTTCCCCCGAATACATATTTGAACCCGGATTGCCTGAGGCATCCGGAGTGACACCCGAGGAAACTCAAATGCCCAAAGTCCTTATCGGAGACAAACTCTCCCCCGCCGCCGTGGAAATCTTCCACGCCCGCGGCATCGAAACCGTCACCAAAACCGGTCTGAACACGGAAGAACTCATTGCGGAGATTCCGGAATATGATGGCCTCGTCGTCCGCTCGGCCTGCAAACCGAATGCAGATGTCATGGCCGCCGCAACGAATTTGAAAGTCATTGGCCGCGCCGGTATCGGTGTCGACAATATCGACATCAAGGCGGCAACCGCCAAAGGCGTCGTGGTCATGAACACACCCTTCGGCAACGCCATCACAACGGCAGAACATGCCATCGCGCTGATGTTCGCCGCCGCCCGCCAGATCCCGGCTGCCAACGCCGAGACTCAAGAAGGCAAATGGCCGAAATCCGGCTATATGGGAACGGAAGTTTCCTACAAAACGCTCGGCCTGATTGGGTGCGGCAATATCGGGAGCCGCGTCGCAGAGCGCGCCATCGGCCTGAAAATGAAGGTAGCGGCATACGACCCGTTCCTGACCGAGGAACGCGCCGTGGAGCTTGGCGTCGAGAAAGTTGAACTCGACGAACTGCTCAAACGCGCAGACATTATTACGCTGCATGTTCCGCTGACGGAGCAGACCAAGAATGTGCTGAGCCGCGAAAACCTTCAGAAGACGAAAGAAGGTCTCATCCTGGTCAACTGCGCGCGTGGCGGACTGGTCGATGAGGAGGCTGTGAAGGACCTGCTGGAAAGCGGGCACATCAAGGCGGCTGCTTTCGACGTCTTCGCCGTGGAACCTGCCAAGGAAAACATTCTGTTCGGCACGAAGAACTTCATCGCGACGCCTCACCTTGGCGCCGCCACGACCGAGGCACAGGAAAATGTCGCGCTTCAAGTGGCTGAACAGATGGCAGACTATCTGCTGTCCGGTGCCGTCACCAACGCGCTGAACATGCCATCCATCACGGCCGAGGAAGCGCCACGCATCAAGCCCTTCGCAACGCTGGCGGAAAAGCTGGGCAGCTTTGCCGGCCAGATCTCCGACTTCGGCTATGATGAAGTGGTCATCGAGTATGAAGGCGAAGTCGCTGACCTGAACCGCAAGCCCCTGACGGCGGCCCTTCTGGCCGGACTGCTGCGCGCTTCACGCGGTGATGTGAACATGGTCTCTGCACCGGCAATCCTGGCCGATAGCGGCGTCAAGCTGACAGAAACCAAAACAGAAGACTGCCCTGTCTATGACAGCCTGATCCGTATCAAGGTGAAGACCAAGGCAACCAAGAACGCCCCCGAAGGCGGCTGGCGCACCCTTGCCGGCACCATCATCGCGGGCCAGCCACGTATTGTCGAAGTCAAAGGCATGGCGCTGGAAGGCGATTTCGCGCCGACCGTGCTCTATGTGAATAATCTCGACAAGCCGGGCTTTATTGGCGCTCTGGGACAAATGCTGGGCGAAGCTGGCATCAACATCGCCACCTTCCACCTTGGCCGCACCGAGGCCGGAGGCGAAGCGATTGCCCTGATCGGCATTGATGCTGTGCCGCAGGCAGATTTCATCGAGAAACTCGATGCCCTGCCCCAGGTTCGGTACGCGAAAGTGCTGACCTTCTAGGACTTGCACGTCTTTCATTCGAAAGACGCATAGATCCTATGTCAAAGGGGCGGATTTATTCCCATACAAATCCGCCCCATCTGACCCCTGTAAACATGAAAAGGGGTCCCCCATGACCAAGATCGCAATTGTCTATCATTCCGGCTATGGCCACACAGCCAAGGTCGCAGACCACGTCCTCAAGGGCGCCGCAGACACGGGCGCGGATGTCAGCCTCTATAAGGCAGAAGATCTCGCCTCCCCCGACGAAGGCCCGTGGGATGAACTGGCTGCTGCCGATGCCATCATCTTCGGCGCGCCGACCTATATGGGCTCTGCCTCTGCGCCGATGAAGCAGTTCATTGATGCCACCTCCAAAGCCTGGTTCACCGATGCCTGGAAAGACAAAATCGCCGCAGGCTTTACCAATTCCGGCTCCCTGTCCGGAGACAAGTCTTCGACGCTGAGCCAGTTCGCCACCCTCGCAGGCCAGCATGGAATGGTTTGGGTCAATTTCGGCATGAAGTCCGGCTTCAATGCTTCGAACCACGATTTCGATGGTGCCTTGAACCGAGCAGGCCATTTTCACGGTCTCGCAACCCAGTCCCTAACAGATTTGTCTGCAGAAGACGGTCCCGATGCGGCTGATTTGAAGACCGCAGAGCTGTTTGGTGAGCGTGTTGCGGAAGCCACAAAGCGCTGGGTTCGCGGAAAATCCTGATGGAACTTTCTTGACGGCGCGATGTTTCACTCCCTTCTGAAGGGAAACCTTACAAAGGGGAAAGATATGATTCGCGCCGCCACCCTCTCTATCAGCGCCGCCCTGCTCGCCGGTACCGCCTCTGCGGATATTTTTAGCGAAGCGCGGTTTGGCGTGATGCAGGAGAACATCTGCGTTCTGGATTGCGACAATGCGAACAAGGAGCCCGGGCAAAACATCAGTGGCGAAGTGCTGTTCACTTCTCCTGACTTTCTGAATGTGATCTGGAGCCCCAAGCCCTACGCAATGGCCAGTCTGAATACACAAGGCGACACCAGCTTTGGCGGCGTCGGCCTGCACTGGTCTTTCCCTTTCACCGAAAAATGGGCGTTTGAACCAAGCGTAGGCTATGTGGTTCACGACGGGGAGCTGGCGAGCCCCTTCCCCCAAGGCGACCCGCGCGGTGATGCCTTCACCGAAGAACACGTCTTGCTTGGCTCTCGCGACTTGTTCCGCACCACGTTTGGCCTGCACTATAAGTTCAATGAAATCTGGGGGGCAGAGGTGATGTACGAACATCTCAGCCATGGCCAGATTCTTGGCAATGGCCGCAATCAGGGCCTCGACAATATCGGCGTACGTCTGTCCTACAAATTCGACAATTAGGGCTCGCCTTGCGGCACCCCTTGTGAAACGCCGAAGGCATGACACTCTTCTCCGAAAATATAATCGGAGGAAACACGCATGCCGGAGAAGCATATTGTCATCATTGGCGCAGGCCTTGGCGGCCTGACCGCAGCCATCAAGCTGCAGGAAGCCGGATACAGCTATACCATTCTTGAGCAGGGTGACCGCGTTGGCGGAACCTGGGCCCAGAACACCTATCCAGGCTGCGCCTGTGATGTACCGGTCGCGCTGTACCAGCTATCCTTTGCACAATCGATGAACTGGAGCCGCATCTATCCTCAGCAGCCGGAAATCCAGGCCTATGCAGAAGAGATCACCGACCGCTTCCAGCTGCGTCCCAGCCTGCACCTGAATGAGGGCGCTGAGAAAGCCATATGGAACGAAGACACACGCAAATGGACCGTCACCAGCGCGACGGGGAACACCTATGAAGGTGATGCAGTCATCGGCGCGCTGGGCCAGCTGAACCGCCCCTTCTGGCCGGATATTCCCGGCAAGGACAGTTTCAGCGGAGCCATCATGCATTCCGCCGAATGGGACCATTCAGTCGATCTGGAAGGCAAGCGCATTGCCATTATCGGCTCTGCCGCCAGCGCCGTTCAGATTATCCCTGAAGTCGCAAAGGTCTGCGCCAATGTCGGCGTCTTCCAGCGCTCTCCCAACTGGGTCGTGCCGCGTAATGACCGCTTCATCTCGCCTGAAGAAAAGGCGATGATGATGACCCAGCCCGAAAAAGCGATCGAGTTTGCCGAGATCAATCGCCGCCTGATCTATGAAAACTCGGACTATTTCTTCTGGCAGGCTTTTGAGTGGACCCCTGAGGGCCGCGCGGCTTTTACCCGACAGGCAACCGACCATTTGCACAATCAGGTGGAAGATGAAGACCTGCGCAAGAAGCTGACGCCGGACTATCCGGTCGGGTGCAGACGTATCCTTATCTCGGATGACTATTTCACCACGCTGACCCAGCCGCATGTCGATCTGATCACGCAGGGCATCGACGCGATTGTGCCCGAGGGTATCCGTACGAAAGACGGCACAATCCACAAATATGACGTGATCGCCTTTGCTACCGGATTTGAAACCACCGGCTGGCGCTGGTCTGTTGACGTCATCGGCCGCGACGGCGTCTCCATTACGGACAAATGGCAGGACGGGCCGGAGGCCTATCTTGGCATCACGGTTGCCGACTATCCGAACCTGTTCATCCTCTACGGCCCAAATACCAATCTTGGCCATAACTCCATCACCTTCATGCTGGAGCGGCAGGTGGAATATACGATCCAGGCTCTGCAGAAACTGGACGAGGCTGGTGCCACCGCCATGGCCCCGCGCCAAGAGGTGCAGGACGCTTTCAACAAGGATCTGCAGGAACAGCTAGGCAAGACCGTATGGGCCGATCCCGCCTGCAATAGCTGGTACAAGACCGGCTCCGGCAAAATCACCCAGAACTGGGCCAGCCACACACGCGCCTATGCCGATATCGTGGCAGAGGTGAAGCTGGAGGATTATGACCTCGTCTGACGCCTGGGGGTGCGGCAAAGGGATTTCACGCGCCCCCTTGCATTTAGCCGCCAAATCCTGCCCATGTCGCCGCGGACTTTGCAGGAGCAGGAATCATGGCCGGAGTAGTCGTTGTCGGGGCCCAATGGGGCGATGAGGGCAAGGGCAAGATCGTTGACTGGCTGTCCAGCCGGGCCGACGTTGTTGTGCGCTTTCAAGGAGGCCACAATGCCGGCCACACGCTGGTTATCGACGGCAAGGTCTTCAAGCTGGCCTTGCTGCCATCTGGCCTGGTCCGTGGCGGTAAGCTATCTGTCATCGGTAATGGCGTGGTCGTGGACCCCTGGCACATGCTCCAGGAAATCGAGGGCATTCAGTCACAAGGTGTCGAAGTCAGCCCGGAAACACTGGTCCTAGCTGACAATGCTTCGCTGATCCTCCCCTGGCACAAGGATATTGATGCCGCCCGCGAAGGCGCCCTTGGCGCCGGACAGATCGGCACCACCAAGCGCGGCATTGGCCCGGCCTATGAAGACCGCGTCGGCCGCCGCGCCATTCGCGTTGCTGACCTCGCAGATCCGGCCGCGCTGGACCTGAAGATCGAGCGCCTGCTCGCCCACCACAAGCCGCTGCGCGCGGGGGTTGGCCTGCCTGAACCAGATGGCGAGGCACTGAAGGCAGAGCTGTTGAAGATTGCCGACAAGATACTCGCCTATGCCCAGCCGGTCTGGAAGCTGCTGGACGAGCAAGTCCGCGCTGGAAAACGCATCCTGTTTGAAGGCGCACAAGGCGTCATGCTCGATGTCGACCATGGCACGTATCCGTTCGTCACCTCCTCCAATGTGGTGGCCGGCAATGCCTCTGCGGGTGCGGGTGTTGGCCCTGGCGCAATCTCTTATGTGCTGGGCCTTGCAAAGGCCTACACGACGCGCGTCGGATCAGGCCCCTTCCCCACCGAGCAGGACAATGAAATTGGCGAGCGTCTCGGCACCGTCGGCCGCGAGGTTGGCGTGAACACAGGCCGGGCTCGCCGCTGCGGATGGTTTGACAGCGTCATGGTACGCCAGGCCTGTGCCACATCCGGCGTCAATGGCCTCGCCCTGACCAAGCTGGACGTGCTGGATGGCTTTGATGAGATCAAGGTCTGCGTGGCCTACAAGCTCAACGGTCAGGAGATCGACTACTTCCCCGCCGGCCTCACCGATCAGGCAGCGGTGGAGCCCGTCTATGAGACCCTGCAGGGCTGGCAAGGCTCAACCGCAGGCGCACGTTCCTGGGCTGACCTGCCGGCAGAAGCGGTCAAATATGTCCGCCGCCTGGAAGAACTCGTAGGCAAGCCCTGCGCCCTCGTTTCCACCTCCCCCGAGCGGGAAGACGTCATCCTGATGAAAGACCCCTTTGAGGGCTGATCAACGCAGAGACAATGCGAGACGTCAGAGACCAAAGAACGTGTAGCTCTTTGGTCTTGATTGCCTATGCCTAATGGGTATGCCCTGTTACGCATATGACTGTAAGCTCACTTTCAGAGAATGAGCCTCGGCGGTGAAGCGCCGAGATGTCTTGTTATAATAAGGCCCCGCTATTTCACTCCGGCGGGTAGCCCCACCAGATCGGAAAGAACCCTTTTCCATGTCGAACTTTGCGCCAGACCCCATCCAGGCCCTGATCACCGCCATGAAGGCTGGTAATTTTGCAGATGCCTTGGGCCACGCTGAAACACTTATTCAGCGAGATCCCAACAACACCAATGCCCTGTATATGGCGACTGTTTGCTCACGAAAGCTGGAGGATTATCCTCGCGCAGAATCTCACCTGCAGCGCCTGAAAAATGTCCTGCCCGATTTTGGACGCGCCTACGAGGAAGAAGGCTATCTCAGGCTGGCACAGCGGCAACTCCCGCGCGCCAAGAAAGCTTTTGAAGCTGCCACAGTTTGCAACCCGGCCCTCGTGGCCAGCTGGCAAAAACTGGCCGAGGTGAGCAACGAGCTTGGAGACCAGCACACCGCTCGTGAGGCCGCCGCACAGGCCAATCGCCTTCGCAGTCTGCCAAGGGAGCTGGTTGCAGTGACGATGCAAATTCACGAAGGCCAGATGCAACAAGCTGAACGGATTGTCCGAGGCTACTTGCGACAGCATCCAAATGATCCTGAGGCGCTACGACTTCTGGCAGAGATCGCCTCATCACAAAATGTCCTGGATGATGCTGAAGCCTTTCTGGAAAAAGCCATCTCTATCGCACCGCAGACGAAGCAATTGCGTATCGATCTCGTGCAAGTGTTGCGCAAAAGGCAAAAATACGAGCAGTCTTTCGCTCAGGCAAAACAACTCTACGAACAGGATCCTGATAACCCTGTTATGCAAACCCTGTATGCTCTTGAGAGCATGCATTTCAGTGAGTTCGAACAAGCCATAGCCCTGTTCGATCAAGTACTGGAAAGTAAACCGGATGATGCGGAAACATATTCTAATCGCGCGCTCACTCTGAAAACTGTCGGGCGTACAGAGGAAGCCGTTCAGTCTTACAAACAGGCTGTTGAGGTGAACCCTCTTTACGGCCTCGCTTGGTTCGGCCTGGCAAATTTAAAGACGTATAAATTCGATGATCAGGATATTGCTGGCATGCGCGCTGCCCTCGATAATCCGGACATCAGCTATGAGTCCAAAGTGAATGTCCTATTCTCCCTCGCGAAGGCGCTGGAGAACAGGGCTTCTTACGATGCTGCGTTCAATGCCTATCAGCAAGGCAATGCCATGATCTTGCGGCAATCACGATACTCGGCGGACAAAACAGACGCAGAGTTCGAAGCACAAAAGAAATTCTGCACCAAAGAGACCTTCGCACGCCTAGAGAACTTTGGGTGCGAAGCCCCTGATCCGATTTTCATTCTGGGGCTACCTCGCGCAGGCTCTACGCTGATTGAACAGATCCTAGCCTCGCACAGCATGGTCGACGGAACCAAGGAACTACCCGACATCGTCTATATGGCCCAAACCCTGCGAGGCCACGCTGCGGCAAATACGAATCCCTATCCCAAAATTCTGAATGAGCTGGATGCAGCCAAGTTGAGGGAACTTGGGGAATCCTACATCGAGACCACTCGTGTGCACCGGCAAGGCGCTCCCTTCTTCACAGACAAGATGCCGAACAATTTCCGGCATATCG
>NZ_AWFF01000038.1 GCF_000682755.1 Hyphomonas beringensis | reverse complement strand
GGATACCCGGATGGTTGCGGCCAGTCCGGCTATAGGTGCTGCCGGGCAGGGAAGACCAAATTCGAAACCCGTTTCCAGATGGAGACACCGCATGACCCCCCTCTAACTCCCCCCTTTCAGGGGGGAGAATGCTCCTCAAGCAAGGCAGCTGCTGTCAGCGTCCCTCCCCCTGAAAGGGGGAGGACAGGTGGGGGTCATACCGCAATTGCCGCCAAAGACGGTGGGAGGTGAGGGGCAAAACTCAGGACAAAGAACACAGAAAGGACAACGCCATGCCACGCCGGAAAGCCCGCACCAGAAACACGTTCCGCATGAAATTCATGTGGCGTTTTGAAGACGCGCCACATTCAGCTCACATCAAGTTTCTGCGTCGTATTGCCCGCAATATTCCGCAGGCGCGGGAATGGATTGAAAGGTGCGTTTACGATCCGGATCTGGTTGTGGAAACACATCATCGCATCCTGAAACATCTCGGGCCAGGGAAAGACGATTTCACCGTTCAGTATGAAAAGTTCATGGCTGCCGAACGGGCCCGGACCGCCGCAGAAACAGATAAAACGCCCCAGAGCCCCCATGCCGAACATGGGCCTCTGAATAGCCAGACACATGTTGGCTGGCATCCGGCGTCTGAACCCAGTGAAGAAAGTTCCGCCGAAGAACCCCCTCGCCCCCGCGTCCTTTTCCTGTAATCACCAACACACAGCGCGCGCCTTGGGCGCGGCTGTGGGTGACGAATTGCATCAGGCGTAATTCAGCCATGGTCTGCGTCATGCCGTGCAGATCAATTGTCCCGGCCAGCTCCAGCCGCCCGCGGCGCACGCGTTTCTCACCGCCCCGGTCGGCGGCCCTGGCGGTTGGTTTCTGTTTTTCTTCCGCCTTGCCTGCCGCCGCAATCAGTCCGTCAGCGGAATGTTTACGCGGCCGCATCGGGTTGACCGGCCCGCCGGATTCCAGGGCGCGCTCGAACTCCTCCAGATTCGCCGTAGGCGGACCAATTGGCTTTACCGTGCGCGCAACCCGGGCCCAGGCGCGGGATTCCTCAGGGGTCAGGCGGCGCTTGGTCATGGCCTAGGGCGCAGTCAGCTTGAGAGACGGGTTGGCAACATTCTCATCCATCAGCCGCCGGGCCACCTTGCGCGGCAGGAACACCCACAGGCGGCCGGGGGCGTTCATTGTGCCCGCACGCTCGCCCGCTTCCCTGCCGGTGCCGAAATAGAGATCGCCGCGCACCGGGCCCTTGATCGCGCCGCCGGTGTCCTGCGAAATCAACAGGCCCGCCCATTTGCCGCCCAGGCCCGGCGCCTCGGTCTCAACATACATCGGCACGCCCAGCGGATGGATGGACGTGTCCACCGCCATGGATGACAGCGGCGTCAACGGAACGCCCTGCGCCCCTTCCGGGCCCAGCGCCGGGTCGCCCTCGGGCAAGGCGCGGAAGAACACAAAGCGCGGATTGTGGTTCATCGCCTTGCGCGTCTCCACCGGGCCGGCCCGGTCCATCCAGGCGCGGATGCCCTGCATGCTCGCCTCCCCGGCACTGATGCGGCCCGTCTCCATCAGCCAGTTGGCCGTGGAGCCGAACCGATGGCCATTATGCGCGGCATAGGCTGCACGCACTGTCCGCCCGTCCGGGAAATGCAGGCGGCCGCTGCCCTGGATCTGCAGGAAGAACACATCTGCCGGATGGGCATAGGCAATCGCCTTCACGCCATTCGTCGTGATCTCTGCGCGGCTGGGATACGGCCGCAACCGGCCATCGGGCATACGCTGTTTCGGGTTCGCGCCATTGGGCACCAGATCCGCTGGCAGCGCCGGCACAGGTTCGGTGAAAGGCGGGGTCGGCGTGTAGCGCGCCTCATACATCGGCTCGAAATAGCCGGTAAACCGGCTCTCGCCCGTGGGAGAGGAGATTTCAACCGGCAGGAATTCTGCCTCAAGAATGGCCCGGGCGCTGGCATCATCCTCCGCCATATTCACTGCGTCACATACGGGCAGCCATTCGGCCACAAACCCGGCCCAGGGCGCATTGGCGGAAAGATAGTCACCGGCAGACCGGTCCTGAAGCTTCACGCAGGATCGTTTGAACGCGCTGATCGGCAATTCGATCGCCGCGTCCTGCCAATTCGGCAGGGCAGAAAAACTGCTTGGGCGCTCAATCGCCTCCACCTGTTTCGGCGGGGCAGACACTTTGGGCGGAACATCCCTCACCACAGGGCGCGGTGCGGGCGGAGGGGCACTCTGACAGGAGGCCAGAATGGTCATCACAGACAGGCAAAGCAAACGGCGGAACATGCCGTCACTTATGGCTTGGTTCAGGTCAGTCTGTCACGCCCCAGATGTCGGGTCTGCAGCAGAAGATGGCCTATTTGGCCTCTTCCACATCATCCAGGATCCAGTTCGGATCGGTTCCGGTCACATCGCGCATGAACGCCCACAGCTCTTTTGCCGTGCGCGTCGTCTCGCCATCGCCCAGTTCAGCTTGATAGCGCACCCAGACGCGGGCCATCTTGCCGTCCAGCTCAGCGCTTTCGATCTCGGCCTTCTTGATGCGAAGAAGATCAAAGGCGGGCGTGTTGTTGGCTTCGCGATCACTGATCGCCTGATCCCAGGCTTCATAGACGTCATCATCCAGCAATGGACGCAGCGCTTCACGATCGCCCCGGGCAAAGGCTCCGACGATCATTGCGTAGGCCGCACGGGCCCCGCGCATGAATTCCGGCTCATTGAACCGGCGGTCAGCATTGTAGATCTCTTCCATTCCTGCCGCTGCCGGCCCGGTAAAGATCGGCGTTTCCGGCTCAACCGGCTGCAGGGGCCTGTCTACAGGACTGGCAGGGGTGTCGCCGCGCTTCGCAGACGGTTCGGTACGCCGCATGGGCGTATCGTCTTCCCCCTTCCCCAGCACGGTGTAGAGACGGAAAAGTACAAACAGCGCAATCGCCGCAAGAATGACTACCTGAACAACAGGATCGAACATGAGGGCGGAATATCCTCCAAAGAAGTGTCTATCACTCTAGATAGGTTGAACGGGCCTGTCATGCCAGTGATACATTGCGCGTTAAGGGGCCGCATGCTAGGCGGCGCGACGTAAAGTGCAGAGGGAGAACAAGCATGACAGACGCCAGCACACCGGAAAACCCCCAGCCGCAAGGCACCGGCCAACAGACGCCGTCCATGCGGGTGCTAGGCCAATATGTCAAAGACTTGTCCTTCGAAAATCCAGGACATGGCCCTGTGCAGGCCCAACCGAACATTGATCTGGGTATCGATGTTGGCGCGACGCCGCACGCCGACGGCAATGGCCTCTTCGAAGTCTCTCTGAAACTGTCCGCCAAGGCGACATCAGAGCAGACTGTCCTGTTCCTATGTGAACTTGAATATGCCGGTCTGTTCCAGCTGCAAACAGCCGATCAAAGCCAGATCGAGCCCATGCTGCTGATCGAATGCCCGCGTCTTCTGTTCCCGTTCGCCCGCCGTATCATTGCAGAGATCACGCGCGAAGGCGGCTTCCCGCCCCTGCTGATCGACCCGGTCGACTTTGTGCAGCTTTACCAGGCGCAATACCAGCGCGCCACCGAACAGAAAGGCCAAAATGGCGTTGGCCAGGCCTGATCAGCTGACCTTTTTCCAGATCGCGTCGTCGCCCAGGCTTGCAATAAAGGCTTCGTGGGCGGCGCGTTCTTCTTCCGTGATCTGCGAGGCAAGTGGCTGAGGCCTTTGCTTCGCTGTCCGCTTCCGCGACCCGAAATCCATTTCCTCTGCCGTCTCGAACGAGAAAGCGCGCGCGCGACCGCCCAGCAATTCCAGATACACGCTGGCCAGCAGCTGGCTATCCAGCAGAGCGCCGTGGAAGGTCCGGCTCTCGAGCGAGATATCGTAGCGACGGCATAGCGCATCCAGACTGGCCGGGGCGCCGGGATATTTCTTGCGCGCCATGGCGGCGGTATCGATCCAGCGCTCTTCCGGGATCGGCGGACGCCCACAGCGCTCCAGCTCCATATTGATAAAGCCGCGGTCAAACCCTGCATTGTGCGCAACAATCGTGGCGTCGCCCAGAAATTCCAGGAAGGCATCCACGACTTCCGGATGCTCAAAATAGGGCGCATCTTTCAAATGCTCGTCCGTGAGGCCGGTGATGCGGACCGTATCTTCAGAGACCGAGCGTTTGGGATTGATCAGCACACGAAACGTGCGACCGGTCGCAATGTGGTTATTCATTTCCACTGCACCGATTTCGATAACCCGGTCGCCGTCGGCAGGGTTCAGGCCAGTTGTTTCGGTATCGAATGCGATTTCGCGAATAACATCACTCATGCGTCACTCTCTTCCTCAGCAAGACGATTCATCAGGCGCACTATGGCCTGAACACAGTCGCGTGCAAACTCGAAACCATGCGCCGAGGTGATGATAAAATCTGCCTTGGCGCGTTTGTCGGCATCCGGCATCTGCCGGGCGAGAATGGACTCGAATGTGTCCGCCGTCATGCCCGGGCGAGAGAGAACGCGTTCGCGTTGCACTTCGGCTGGCGCGCTGACAACGACGACATAATCGCAATAGGCATATCCGCCTGCTTCATAGAGCAGCGGAATATCCAGAACGATGAACGGCGCACCGGATTCATGTGCCTTGTCGCGAAACTGTTTCTGCGCATCACCCGCCAGCGGATGGACAATCTGTTCCAGCGTCTTCATCGCGTCGGAATCATTCAGCACCCGACCGCGCAGGGCATTTCTATCAATTGCGCCATCGACGGTAACACCCGGAAAGGCCGCCTCAACCGGCGCGACTGCCGCCCCGCCCTTTGCGTAGAGTGCATGAACTTCGGCGTCGGCATCATAAACCGGCACGCCTTCTTCGCGGAAGAGTTCAGCCGTTGCGGATTTTCCCATCCCGATAGAGCCCGTCAGTCCAAGGATGATCATGTCGTGGCCTCCACAAGTTTGCGGCACCGTTCTTCAGCTGACACCATATCCGGCAGCACGCCGAACCAGTGTTCAAAGCTGAAGGCGGCCTGCGCCACCAACATGCCGAGACCGTCCACCGGCTTCCAGTTCTGCGCGGTTGCATTGTCCAGCATGGATTTTGCCGCCTTGCCATAGGAAATGTCGTAGAAGATACGGGATTTTCCATCCGGCATATCAAGCGCCTGGCCGGTATGGCCGAGGCTGAGCGTATTGATGACAATGTCCGCTTCGCCCATGGCGGCGACTGCCTGATCCAGACTGCAGATTTCTGCTTCGACGTTCAGATGGTTGGCCATTTCTTCTGCGCGGGAAACAGTCCGGTTACAGATCGTCAGATCTGCGCGCATATCGGATATCGCAAGTGCCACAGCGCGGGCCGCGCCCCCTGCCCCCAGCAGACAGACATGTTGCCCCGAAATATCAATATCGATCTGGCCCAGCGTTTCGGCAAATCCCGGCGCGTCGGTATTCTCTGCGTGCCAGCCACCTTTTTTCAAATGGACCAGCGTGTTCGCCGCGCCAATACGGCGCGCAACGTCACTTACCGTTTCTGCCAGTGCCAAGGCTTCTTCCTTGTGCGGCAGGGTTATATTCAGCCCTTTTGCCCCGCGCGATTCCAGAGTCTCAAGCCCTTCTGGCAATTCGCCTTTGGCAATGTGCAGGGCCTCATATGTCGCATCGATGCCATGCTCACGAATCCACGCCTTGTGAATAACAGGCGAGAGAGAATGCGATACCGGATCGCCGACAACACCATACAGCAAGGTCATGAGGGCAACACCTTCCGAACGCGCAGATAATCAAGCAGGGGTAAAAGCGGCAGACCGAGAATGGAGAAATAATCCCCTTCGATGCGGGTAAACAATTGCGCGCCGAGGCCTTCCAGCTGGTATGCGCCAACTGTGGAGAGGAGCGGATCGCCGACCTTTTCGACATAGTCTTCGATGAAGTCTTCGCTCAACACGCGCATGGTCAGTTTCGGCCGGGCCAGATAACGCCAGACCGGTTCGCCATTTTCGGAAATCACGATTCCGGTTTCCAGCGTATGTGTCTTGCCGGACAGTTTGCGCAAATGCTCGCGCGCGCCATCAAGATCCACGGGCTTGTCGAAGGCTTCATTTTCCAGCGACAGCATCTGGTCACAGCCGATGACCAGACCGTTCTCGCGCATCGAAACCTTCATGGATTTCATCTCGGCCAGTTTCATGGCCTGATCGCGCACGGACATGGTCTCTGCGCGGAACGCGGCTTTGGCCGCATCTTCATCCACATTCGGCTTGATGGTTTCAGCGTCCACGCCTGCAGCGGACAGCACGGCGCGCCGGCTCTGGCTGCCGGAGGCAAGAATGATGCGCGGGCTCATACCTAGGCTTTCCGTTCATTCAGCAGATTCAGAATGGCCGCAGCAGTTTCCTCAACCGAGCGGCGGGAGACATCAATTGTCTTCCACTTGTTGCGCTGGAACAGGCGGTTGGCCTGGGTGACTTCATCGCGCACAGCCGCTTCATCGGCATAGATGGTGTGTTCATCCTGATCGAGCGAGATCAGACGTTGGCGCCGGATCTGTACAAGGCGTTCTGCGCTGACTTTCAGGCCGATGACCAGCGGGCCTTTCGGGCCCAGCTTTTCAATGAAGGGCGGCAAGGGCACGCCGGGCACCAGCGGAATGTTGCCTGCCTTTACCTTGCGGTTCGCCAGATACACACAGGTCGGTGTCTTGGATGTGCGGCTAACCCCCAGCAGGATGACGTCTGCGCCGACCAGCCCGTCGACATTCTGGCCGTCATCATGCGCCAGCGTAAAGTTGATGGCTTCCATCCGCTCGAAATAGTCATCATCCAGCGCGTGCTGGCCGGCAACTTTCTGGTTGGCTGAAATGCCAAGGTGACGGCCCAGCATGGCGATCGATGCATCCAGAACCGGCAGGGTGGCGACACCATGCTCGCGGCAGAAGGATTCCAGCTTTTGGCGCAGGACTTCATCAGAGATCGTGTACCAGACAACGCCCGGCGCAGCCTCGATCTCTCGCATCACCCGTTCCAGCTGACGCTCGGAGCGGACGAGATAATAATTGTGTTCAAGCGGCTGCACATTTTCGAACTGTGCGCATGCCGCTCGCTGAATCGCATTAAGCGTCTCACCCGTACTGTCAGAGACAAGGTGGACATTGAAATAAATGCTGAAGCGCTGAGGGGTCGTATTCATCCCCCCTGTTTTGCCGAGGTTGGCGAAACACACAAGGCCTGTGAGTCGCCTGTGGATAGCCATTTTTCCCCAACTGGATTCACAATTGACTCACAGGTGGCAGAATCCGACTCCTTAAGAATCCCTTTATGTTCGACTCTGTGAGTCCCGCTAGGGTGTTAACCCCTCATTAACCCTGTGCTGGCGGGTGGTTAATGAAACCTTACCCGGGTGCGACACCCTGTGACTCACCTGTGGAATTAGCTGGACAATTCCTGTGTGTGGTCTTTCTCCACGAATTACACGGTCTAATAGTTATAAGCGCCCTGACGGGCTTTGTTTGAATTTGGAATGGATGGGGCGATGGGCGAGAACACCAAGCCGAAACTGATTCAGGTACTTGAGGGAAATGCGGTTTCTCCGCCTCCGGTATGGATGATGCGCCAAGCCGGGCGACATCTGCCCGAATATCTTGAGCTTCGCTCCCGGGCGAAGAACTTTCTGGATTTCTGCTACACGCCTTCCATGGCCGCTGAAGCGACCCTGCAGCCAGTCCGCCGCTATGGCATGGACGGGGCCATCCTGTTTGCCGACATTCTGTTGATCCTGGATGCGATGGGCCTGGGTGTGCGGTTCGAAAAAGGTGTCGGGCCTCTGGTCGAAGAGATCGCCAGCGCATCGGACCTCTCCCGCGTGCCGGCGCAACAGGCGGCAGACCGTTTGTCTCCTGTCTATGAAACCGTCTCCCGCGTGAAAGCTGGTTTGCCGTCAGGGACAGCCCTGATCGGATTTGCAGGTTCTCCATGGACCGTTGGCCTTTATGCCATCGAAGGACGCGGTAAGACCGACAAGTCCACCGCCTGGCGCTGGGCGCATGGCAAGCCGGATGAGCTGGCCGCTGTGCTGGATCAGATCATTGATGCGACGGCCTATTATCTCAGCGCACAGGTAGAGGCTGGCGCCGATGCCCTGATGCTGTTCGATAGCTGGGCCGAGGGCCTGCCGGACAATATCTTCCGCGAAGTCATTATCGCGCCGACGAAGAAACTGGTCGCGCGTCTGCGGGAAATGGGCATCACCGTGCCGATCATTGGCTTCCCGCGTGGGGCCTCTGCCATGATTACCGAATATGTTGCCGAAACCGGTATTACCGCCGTGGGTCTCGATACCGCTGCTGTGCCGAGCTTTATCAACAATGCGCTGCCGGAAGGCTTCCCCGTTCAGGGCCATCTGGACCCGCTCTTGCTGATCGAAGGCGGAGAAAGACTCGACGCGCGCGTTCGCGACCTTATCTCTGCCTATTCCGGCCGCCCGCACATTTTCAATCTTGGACATGGCATTCGGCCGGAAACCCCCATCGCGCATGTTCAGCGCGTTCTGGAAATCATTCGGGAAGGCTGACATTTCATGGCCCGCAAGATCGCTGTCGTACTATTCAATCTGGGCGGACCGGATACGGAAAAGGATGTTCAGCCTTTTCTGAAAAATCTGTTCCGCGATCCGGCGATCATCGGGGCGCCGCTGCCGGTGCGCTGGTTTCTGGCGCGGCTGATCTCGTCGACGCGGGCACCGTCTGTGAAAAAGAATTACGCCATGATGGATGCTGGCGGCGGGTCGCCCCTGCTGCCGGAAACAAAGATACAGGCGGAGGCGCTGACTGAGGCGCTGGCAAAGCGCTATCCGGAAGACGAGGTGCGCTGTTTTATCGGCATGCGCTACTGGCACCCCTTCACCGAGGAAGCTGCTGCCGAGGTGAAAGCCTGGGGCGCGGACGAAGTTGTGCTGTTGCCGCTCTATCCGCAATTCTCCACAACGACGACGGGATCGTCCCTGACGGCCTGGAAGAAAGCGTACAAGCAGCCGGTGAAGACGGTGTGCTGCTATCCTTTTGCCGAGGGCCTGATCACGGCGCATGTCGAGCGGATCATGGAAGCGCACAAGCGTGCGGGCGAGCCGGGCAATGTGCGTTTGCTACTCTCGGCGCACGGTCTGCCGGAAAAGATCGTCAAAGATGGCGACCCTTATCAATGGCAGTGCGAGACGATGGCCGACATGATTGCCGGTCGCGTGCCATCCGACTGGGAAGTGGTGGCCTGCTATCAATCCCGCGTGGGCCCGCTGAAATGGATTGGGCCGCCGACAGAGGAATGCATTGCCGAAGCGGCTGACGAAGGAAAGAACATCCTGATCGCGCCGATTGCCTTCGTGTCAGAGCATATCGAAACACTGGTAGAGCTGGGCGAGGAATATCGCCTTGTTGCCGAACAGCATGGCGCGCCGAGCTATACCCGCGTGGAAGCGGTTGGCGTGCACGAGGAATTCATCTCCATGCTGGCTGACCAGGTGCAGGATGCCCTGCGTGAAGATCTCAGCATCCGGTCCTGTGCAGGGTCTCGCCTCTGCGCCGGCAGCTGGAGCGGATGCCCGAACACGCAAGCACATACTGGGGCAGGCAAACTGGTGAATGCAGATCAGAAAGCGGACGCGTAATCATGTTATATCTCTGGGTTAAGGCGCTGCACGTCATTTTCGTGATCGCCCTGATGGGCGGTCTGCTGGTCTACCCGCGCTACAAGATCCATCAGCTGTCCAGCAAACCCGGCGATGAATTGTTTGAGACGATGAAAGATGCGTCTGGCAGGCTGCGCAAGATTATCCTGAACCCGAGCCTGATCCTGGTCTGGGTTCTGGGTATCACGATGCTGGTCATGAACCAGAACCTGCTCAGCCAGCCATGGATGCATGTGAAACTGCTGCTCGTGCTGATCCTGTCCGGCATTCACGGATACTTCATTGGCGTTGGCAAGAAGATTGACCGTGGCACCGCGACCATCACGGCCAAGCGTCTGCGCATGATGAATGAAGTACCGTTTCTGCTGATGATCGGCATCGTCATCATGGTGATCGTGCGCCCGTTCTGAATCGCCGACTCTGGCGCAACCCTTGACGAAATGTCCCTTTAGGGGGCATATGCGACAAAACCGCTGCGCAGTCCTTGCGCGGGCGATGACCCCCCGACTTTTTAAAATCCGGCTCCTGAAATTATCTCCAGCAGCCCCTCATCCGGAATTCACTGATGGCATCTTCCATGCTCGACGACATCACCAGCGTAAAACTTAGCGACCTGAAGGCGAAGTCGCCTGAAGAATTGCTCTCCTATGCGGAAGAGCTGGAAGTCGAAAACGCTTCCTCGATGCGGACACAGGATATGTTGTTCGCCATCCTGAAAGAGCTGGCAGACAGCGAAGTGGAAATCACCGGCCAGGGCGTGCTGGAAGTGCTGACCGATGGCTTTGGCTTCCTGCGCTCTCCGGAATCCAACTACCTGCCCGGCCCGGACGACATCTATGTCAGCCCGGAAGTTCTGAAAAAGGGCAATATCCGCACCGGCGATACGGTCGAAGGCCCCATCGTCGCGCCGCAGGATAATGAGCGCTACTTCGCGTTGACCGATGTCTCACGCATCAATTTCGAAGAGCCGGATAAAGCCAACAAAAAAGTCCACTTCGACAATTTGACGCCGCTCTATCCTGAAGAGCGCCTGCGCATGGAAAGCCAGGACCCGACCCGCAAGGATCGCTCCGGCCGCGTGATCGACATTGTTGCGCCAATTGGTAAGGGCCAGCGGGCGCTGATCGTTGCGCCACCGCGGACGGGTAAAACGGTTCTGCTGCAGAACATCGCGTCTGCCATCGAAGAAAACCATCCGGAATGCTATCTGATCGTTCTGCTGATCGATGAGCGCCCGGAAGAGGTGACCGACATGCGCCGCACGGTGAAGGGCGAAGTCGTCGCCTCCACCTTTGACGAACCGGCGACGCGCCACGTTCAGGTTGCGGAAATGGTTATCGAGAAAGCCAAGCGTCTGGTTGAGCACAAACGCGATGTTGTCATCCTGCTCGACTCCATCACCCGTCTTGGCCGCGCTTACAACACGACAGTGCCGAGCTCTGGCAAAGTGCTGACCGGCGGTGTGGATGCCAACGCCCTGCAACGTCCGAAACGTTTCTTCGGCGCCGCGCGGAATGTTGAAAATGGAGGGTCGCTGACCATCGTTGCTACGGCCCTGATCGATACCGGCAGCCGCATGGACGAAGTCATCTTCGAGGAATTCAAAGGCACGGGTAACTCCGAGGTGGTACTTGACCGGAAGATTGCCGACAAGCGGACCTTCCCGGCCATCGACATCATGAAGTCCGGTACGCGGAAAGAAGAGCTGATCACGCCGCAGGCACAGCTGTCGAAAATCTACATCCTGCGCCGTATCCTGGGGCCGATGGGTACAAACGATGCCATCGACTTCCTGTTGGATAAGCTGCGCCAGACGAAGAACAATGATGAATTCTTCGAAGCGATGAAGAACTAAAAGGAGCGCGATTGGCCATGAGCGAGCGCGACACCATCTGCGCCCTCGCCTCGGGCCAGCCGCCTGCAGCCATCTGCATTATCCGTCTCTCCGGAGACGCGATCTGGAAACTGGCTGGCGCGCTTCTGGATTGCGGCCTGCCAGAGCCCCGCCGGGCAACGCTGACCAAGTTTCGTGATGAAGACGGCAATCTGATTGATGAGGGTCTCGCGCTGTTCATGCCGGGGCCGCATTCCTATACAGGCGAAGATACGCTGGAGCTGTACTTGCATGGCGGGCCAGCCGTGATCGAACATGCAATCAGTACACTGATTAAAGAACCTGACGTCCGAATGGCTGAACCGGGTGAGTTCACACGGCGCGCCTTTGAAGCCGGCAAGATTGACCTGACAGAGGCCGAAGGTGTCGCAGACATCATTGAAGCAGAGACCACGGCTCAGAAAGCGCAGGCCCTACGCCAGCTGACAGGCGGTCTGACCGAGCAGTATGACCATTGGCGCGCAGAGCTGACCGGTATTCTCGCGCTGATCGAGGTCGCCGTGGATTTCCCGGACGAAGATGATGCGCCGGAGGAAACGACCGCACCAGTCATCACAAAACTGAACCGGTTGATCGGGCAGTTGGAAGAGGCGCTCGGCGACCGGGGTATTGGCGAGAAGATTCGCGATGGCTTTCGCATTGCCATTATCGGCGCGCCGAATGCCGGCAAGTCGACCTTGCTGAACCGGCTGGCGGGTCGTGATGCGGCGATCGTGACGTCCCGTCCTGGAACAACGCGAGACGTGATCGAGATCCGGCGAGTGCTCGGTGGGCAGGTCGTCTGGATTTCCGATACGGCTGGTCTGCGCGAAACGGAAGACGAGATTGAGGCAGAAGGCGTACGACGCGCAGAGCGTGTCGCGGCCGAGGCAGATCTGCGCCTGTTAATGGTTGACGGAGCATCCCCGGAACTGGGGGTGCTGACCTCCCACTACCGCCAAGCGGCGGATATGGTTATCGTTAACAAGGCTGATGCCGATTTGTCGGCAGATCTGCCCGATTTTAACTACAAGATCTCAGCCCGGGATGGCGCGGGTGTTGCGGAGCTGGAAGCCGCGCTCGCTGACTTCATCGCAAAGAAAGCTGCGTCTGTTGAGGCGCCGGTCATTACGCGCGCGCGCCATAGGGCCCGTTTGGTTGAAGGCCTCAGTTGTCTCATTGCGGCACGGGATGCGCTGGACCTAGGCACCGGCGCGGAATTGGCGGCTGAAGATGTGCGCCTGGCGATACGTCATCTCGGCGCAATTGTCGGTACGGTCGGGGTGGAAGATGTACTCGGCGCTGTCTTCTCCCAGTTCTGCATCGGCAAATGACCCCTAGGGTTTAAGCGTCCGAACCGCTATATAGCGCCTTTCTGAAAACACCGGACCAGAAGCGGCGCGCGATGAGCGAGACAAACCAGTTTGATGTGATTGTGGTAGGCGGCGGCCATGCTGGCTGTGAAGCCGCGGCGGCGGCAGCGCGCACGGGCGCGCGCACGGCGCTGGTCACCCACAAGATCGCGACCATTGGCGAGATGAGTTGCAACCCGGCAATTGGCGGCCTGGGCAAGGGACACCTTGTGCGCGAGATTGATGCGCTGGATGGCCTGATGGGGCGCCTTGCCGACAAGGCCGGTATCCAGTTCCGTATGCTCAATCGCTCCAAAGGCCCCGCCGTTTGGGGTCCGCGGTCGCAGATAGATCGCAAGCTTTATCGCGAAGCCATGCAGGCGGAGCTCAGCAATTATCCGAACCTCACCATTATCGAAGATGGCGCAGAAGATCTGATCGTTGAGGATAATCATGTGGCCGGTGTCATCGGCCTGACAGGCGATGAATATCATGCGCCTTCGGTCGTGATTACGACAGGTACGTTCCTGAAGGGCCTGATCCATATTGGCGAGAAACGCATTCCTGCCGGCAGGGTTGGCGAAGCCCCGGCGATTGGCTTGTCGGATCGTCTCTATGGACTCGGTCTGCCCATGGGCCGCCTCAAGACCGGAACCCCTGCCCGCCTCGATGGCCGCACGATTGCGTGGGACCGTTTGGAGATGCAGCCGGCAGATGAGCGCCCTATTCCGTTCTCCTATCTGACGGACGAAATCACTGTGCCCCAGGTCCAGTGCGGTATCACATGGACGACGCCTGAGACGCACGCGATCATTGCGGAGAACATCACGCAATCCGCGGTGTATTCCGGAGCGATTGCCGGTCGTGGACCGCGCTATTGCCCGTCGATTGAGGACAAGGTGCATCGCTTTGCGGATAAGGATCGCCACCAGATCTTTCTGGAGCCGGAAGGTCTGGAGGATCATACGGTTTATCCGAATGGTATTTCCACGTCTTTGCCGGAAGAGATTCAGGAACGCTTCCTGAAAACCATTCCGGGCCTGGAAGACGCGAAGATCCTGCAATACGCCTATGCGATCGAATATGATTACGTCGATCCGCGTGCTTTGTCGTCTTCTCTGGAAGTTCAGGCCCTGCCCGGCCTTTATCTGGCCGGACAGATCAATGGCACAACCGGCTATGAAGAAGCCGGCGCCCAGGGTCTCGTCGCGGGGTTGAATGCTGCGCGGGCCACCGACGGAAAAGAGCCGATCATTTTTGATCGCGCCGAAGCCTATATCGGGGTTCTGATCGATGATCTGGTCACGCGCGGCGTTACCGAACCATACCGTATGTTTACGTCACGCGCGGAATACCGCCTGGCACTACGGGCAGACAATGCGGATCAGCGTCTGACCGCAAAGGGTATTGCCGCCGGATGTGTCGGGTCAGACCGGGCCGCCGTGTTTCACGTGAAACAGGAAAAACTGGAGACGGCGCGGACCCTTCTGAATAATCTGACATTGTCGCCGGCCAAAGCCGCCCTGGCCGGATGGTCAGTCAATCAGGATGGTCGCGTCCGGACCGCTTGGGAATATCTCTCATATAAAGACATAGATCTCCCATCACTGGCCAAAGTCTGGCCAGAGCTATCTGATATTGCCCCGGAGATCGCGGCGCAGATCGAAATCGAGGCGACCTATTCCGCTTATCTGGATCGCCAGGCGGAAGATGTTGCGGCGTTGCGTCGGGATGAAGACCTGATGATCCCCGGAGATCTGGATTATTCGGCCATTGGTGGCCTTTCCAATGAAGTCCGCCAAAAGCTGGAAACCGTTCGTCCATCGACGCTGGGACAGGCCGGTCGTATTGAAGGTGTCACGCCCGGCGCGCTCACAGCGCTTCTCGGATATGTTAAGCGCCGTAAGAAGGCCGGTTAATACTCATGACGAATTCTCACGATCGCGCGGCATTTTTGGCCGATTTCGATGTTTCACGTGAAACATTGGAAAGATTGGACACGATCATCTTAACCCTCGACGACTGGCGGAAACGGTCAAATCTGATTGGCCCACGCGAATGGCCCCAGATCTGGACGCGTCATGTCGGCGATTCCTTCCAGGTTCTGGACTATGTACCAAATGAAACGCGTGTGGTGGATTTCGGTTCCGGCGCGGGCTTTCCTGGATTGATAATGTCAGCGGCCAGACCGACGTGTCATGTGACGATGATGGAAAGCGTCGGAAAGAAATGCGCCTTTCTCCGCGCCGCCATCGAAGCGGCGGGTCTGAATGCCTCTGTCTATCAGGGCCGGATCGAAGCTGCCCCCGCCAGTGAGGCAGATATCGTCACCGCGCGCGCCTTTGCTCCGCTTCCCAAATTGCTCGACTACGCCGCGCCATGGATGGAAAACGGTGCAAAAGGGGTTTTTCTCAAGGGCGAACGCTGGAAAGAAGAATTGACGGACGCGCAACAAACATGGAATTTCGCGTACGAGGCGATTCCAAGTCGCACCGGTGGGTCAGGCGTGATTTTGATCGTGAGGGAGCTCAAACGTGGCAGGCGGTAAACCTAGAATTTTTGCGGTCGTGAACCAGAAAGGCGGGGTCGGTAAGACCACCACGTCTATCAATCTGGGGACGGCTTTGGCGGCTGTGGGCCGTCGTGTCCTGATTGTGGACTTCGATGCCCAGGGCAACGCGTCGACCGGCCTTGGCATTGAGCGCCAGGACCGTCTGAAAACATCGTATGATGTGGTTGTGGACCGGATTCCTCTGGAAGAAGCGGTTCTGTCCACCATCGTGCCGCGTCTGGATATTGTTCCCGGTGACGAGAACCTTTCCGGCGTCGAGACGGAACTGGCCAATGATGCGCACCGGTCATACCGGCTGCGGGATGGCCTGCATGATTATGTG
Source organism: Hyphomonas beringensis (assembly GCF_000682755.1). Lineage (GTDB taxonomy): Bacteria > Pseudomonadota > Alphaproteobacteria > Caulobacterales > Hyphomonadaceae > Hyphomonas > Hyphomonas beringensis. Next base: position 33,951 of record NZ_AWFF01000038.1, on the reverse strand, counting down.
AACCGCTCGATGACCGGTAGTCTCGTCAAGTATGACTACATTCTGATCGATTGCCCGCCATCCTTGTCGTCGCTCACATTGAACGCGATGACGGCGGCCGATGCGCTTCTGGTGCCGCTGCAGTGTGAGTTCCTTGCACTTGAAGGCCTCAGCCAATTGTTGCGCACGGTGGAAGTTGTGCGCGCTGGCCTCAATCCGGACCTTGAGATTCAGGGCGTTGTTCTGACGATGTATGACCGCCGGAACAATCTGTCAGACCAGGTGGCCGACGAAGTGCGCGCCTTCTTTGGCAACAAGGTCTACAATACGGTCATACCGCGGAATGTCCGTCTGTCCGAAGCGCCATCGTTCGGTAAGCCGGCACTTCTGTATGATTATCGGTGTCCGGGCAGCGAAGCCTATATCCGCCTGGCATCAGAAGTTCTGCAAAGAGAGAAGGCCCGCGCGGCCTGAATATCATGAGCGAAGACGCAAAGAGCAAACCTTCCCGCCTTGGACGCGGACTTTCGGCCCTGATCGGAGAGGTCGAGGGTGTCTCTCGTCCTGAAGCGGACTCTACAGGCGGCAAGTCTGAAGGCGGCAGCGAGATCGCGATTGATCTGATCCGCCGCAACCCGTCCCAGCCGCGGCGCACGTTTGACGAAAGCGCGCTGAAGGAACTGGCCGACTCGCTGAAAACGCGCGGTGTCTTGCAGGCAATTCTTGTGCGGCCCGATCCGAAGGAAACGGGGAAATACCAGATCATCGCGGGGGAACGCCGTTGGCGGGCTGCCAAAATGGCCGGTCTGACCAGTATTCCTGCGGTAGTCCGTGATACCGATGAGCTGGAACTGCTCGAAATCGGTATCATCGAAAACGTCCAGCGGTCTGACCTCAACCCGATTGAAGAGGCAGAGGCCTATGAGGCGCTGATGAAGCGCTTCGGCCGCACGCAGGACAGCCTGGCGACAAGCGTTGGGAAGAGCCGGGTGCACATCGCCAACACGCTGCGTCTTTTGCAACTGCCGGAAGGGGCGCGTGAACACATTCGTGAAGGCCGCATCACAGCGGGCCATGCACGGGCCGCGCTCGGCGCACCAGACCCGGAAGCGCTGATCGATCTGGCTGTGGACAAGGGGCTGACGGTTCGCGATGTGGAAGCGCGTGCCAAGGCGGCCCGCGAAGGCGGACCGATCGAAACCAAGTCTGCCAAGCCGAAGCCGGACGAAAAGGATGTCGATACCGAAGCACTGGAAGCGGACCTGTCCCGCCAGCTGGGCCTCGATGTTGATATTCGTCACGGCAAGAATGGCGGCGAACTGCGCATCAAATATCGCGACCTGGAACAGCTGGATGATGTGTGCCGCCGCCTGACGGCGAAGCGCAAGCTGTAAGGCCTAGCCTGCCATTTCAGCGGCGCGGGCAATCTCATTCATCAGTACACGAACAACTGGGTCCGCGCTGCCGGACCCGGACTTTGCCTGTTGTTCGGCTTCATAAATGCGTTCCATGATCCGCATCAGGCGCTTGGCGGGCCATTTGCGCAGGCGCGCATTATAGGCTGGCCATTCATTCTGCCAGACGGGCGGGCGCAGCTTCATGCCCGGATTGGAATTGCCAGCCGCCATCTTTGAATGGGCATCCAGCATGCGGAGAGTTTCAAATTGCAGAGAGCGGAGAATCGATATGCCGCTGGTGCCGGCAACGGCCAGCCGGTCCAGCGCCGCGTGCACGGCAGCAGGCTGACCATTCAGCGTGGCGCGGATTGCGGCTGACAGATTGTGATCAATATCTGTTGCTGAAAGCGCGCGAATGTCGCTGACATTGATCGGACGTCCCAGGTTCAACGCGTAGAGAGAGAGTTTCTCGATTTCCGCATTGGCCAGATTCCTGTGGCCGGGCAGGTCGCCAATGAACAGGCTGAGCGCATCAGGCTCAATCTCGATACCGGCTTCGGCCAGCACGGCTTTTACACGGCTCTCGATATCGCCAGCTTCATCTGCGAATAATTGCAGGCACGCGGTCAGCTTGGCGGCTTCGGCGGCAGCGCGAATCTTGGATCGCTTCTGCAAACTACCAGCTTCGATGATCAGGCGAGCCGCATAATAGTTTTCCTGCGCGTCGCCCTTCTGGATGGCTTCCGTCAGCAGAGCGGCAATCTTGTCTCCACTGGTCCGAACGCGAATGACGCGCGGGTCGCCCAGCAGAGAGACAGCTTCCAGCCCATCGAACAGCAGGGAAGGGTCTTTCCGGATGGAATCATCATCGAGAGTGGTAACGTCCATGCTTCCGGATTTTGGCGTCCACGCCTTGATCAGGCTGCTGGCGGCATCAGAGGCCAGACCTTCATCTTCCCCGAATGCCAGCACAGCCCAGACTGATGGCTTGGGCTTGCGGGCAAAGTCAGCTGCCTGTTTGCCCTTCAGCAGCATCAGTCTTCAACAAGTTGGAGACGCAGATCATCCACGAGGCGTTTTGCGAGCAGCCGCATGGCCCGGTCCGACGCCCCTTTCTGGGCAGAAATATCCCCATAGGGGCTGTCAGGAACGGCGAAGGTCGCTTCACTCGTGGCGCTGCCGGAAACAGTGTCGCTCTCACGCGAGAGGGTATAGCGGGCACTCGCGACAACACTTGAACGGGATGCCTGGCCATCCGGCTTGAAGGTCAGCCGTGTGAGGCTTTCACTCAGCTCCACTCTCAGCGTGGAAGGCTCGGTCACATTAGGCAGGCCAATCGCCAGCTCTTCCTGAAGCGCGCGCCGCAGCATGTATCCGGAACGGCCCGCAATAGGCGGCACGGTAATCGCCCCGCCAGCATAGTTAGCATTGGCACCTGTTGAGTAGACAGGCCTGAACCCACAGCCGGAAATCAGGGCGAAAGCGAAGATGGCGAGAAGATATTTCATGCCACCACGATATTCACGATGCGGCCCGGCACGACAATGGTTTTCTTCACGGACTTGCCTTCAATGAAGCTGGTCACTTCCTTTTGAGACAGGGCGAGGGCCTCGACATCATCCTTGCCCATATCCTTGGGCACAGTGATCTCTGTGCGGCGCTTGCCATTCACCTGAACCGCCATGGTGACACTGTCATCAGTCGTCAGGGAGTTATCGGCCTCTGGCCAGTCGGCTGCAGAGACAAAGCCTTCCTTGCCAAGACGCTCCCAGCAGGTTTCCGCCAGATGCGGCATGAACGGTGTCAGGCAGCGGGCAAGCATGGAGGCGCCTTCCAGGCGAGCGCCCAGAACAGCGTCGCCAGCAGACTCGGCTTTCTTCAACGCGCTGACCCATTCATGGATGCTGGCAACAGCAGAGTTGAAGCGGAATTCCTCAACCGCCTTGTCGATGGCGGCGACGGCCTTGTGGCTCGCCTTGCGCAGAGTGAGGGAGTCGGCATCATCGCCAGGCTCGGCAGAAGCATTTTCAGGCAGGCCGTCAAACACGCTCCACAGGCGCTGGGCAAAGCGAGCCGCGCCTTCGACACCGGCTTGCGTCCATTCGACATCGCGTTCCGGCGGAGAGTCAGACAGCACGAACCAGCGCGCAACATCTGCGCCGAATTGCGCAATGATGGCATCGGGGTCGACCGTATTCTTTTTGGATTTGGACATCTTCTCGATCGGGCCAGGCGTCGCGATGGCGCCGGTCTCAATCTCGATCCAGCTGTCGCCGTCCTTCTCAACTTCAGAGGGCTGCAGCCATTTACCGGCAGCCGACTTGTAGGTCTCGTGTGTCACCATGCCTTGCGTGAACAGGCCGGCAAAGGGCTCGCCGCTCGGCAGGTCCAGCAGGCCGACATCGCGCATGGCGCGGGCAAAGAAGCGGGCATAGAGCAGGTGAAGCACGGCGTGCTCGACACCGCCGACATATTGGTCGACCGGCATCCAGTAGGCGCGCTCTTCCAGATCCTTCACGCTGGCAAAGCGGGAGTAATACCAGGAGCTGTCGACGAACGTGTCCAGCGTATCGGTCTCGCGGCGCGCCGCTGCCCCGCATTTCGGGCAGTCGACATGTTTCCAGCTTGGATGACGCTCGAGTGGATTGCCCGGTTTGTCAAAGCTGACATCGTCCGGCAGTCTGACCGGCAGGTCTGACTCTGGTACCGGAACAATTCCGCAGCTGTCGCAATGGATGACCGGGATCGGGCAGCCCCAGTAGCGCTGGCGGGAAACCCCCCAGTCACGCAGGCGGTAGTTCACGGTGCCTTCACCGAGCCCCATGGATTCGATCTTCTCGATGGCTGTCCGCTTGGCATCCTCGATGGACAGCCCGTTCAGGAAGCCGGAATTGAAGATCGTGCCGGGCCCGGTATAGGCCTCAGTGTCCACATCAAAGGTCTGACTGTCTGCGTTTGGCGGGAGAACGACCGGTTTTACCTTCAGGTCATACTTGCGGGCAAAGTCGATATCGCGCTGATCATGGGCTGGGCAGGCGAAGATCGCGCCTGTGCCGTAGCCCATCAGCACAAAGTTCGCGACCCAGACCGGAAGGGTAATGGAGTCATCGAACGGATGTTTCACGGTCAGACCGGTATCGAAGCCCAGCTTGTCGGCTTTCTCGATGGCCTCTTCGCTGGTGCCGATCTGCGCACATTTTGCGCGGAAGGCTTTCAGCTCTTCCGATTGCTCGGCCAGCTGGATCGTCAGCGGGTGATCAGGCGACAGGGCCACAAAGCTCGCGCCGAACAGCGTGTCAGGCCGCGTTGTGAAGATCTCGATACCATCCGCATAGTCGGCAGGCGCATCGCCTGCGAACTCGAACCGCATCTGCAGGCCTTCCGACCGGCCGATCCAGTTCGCCTGCATGGTGCGGACTTTCTCGGGCCACCGCTCTAGCTGCTGCACCTCTTCCAGCAGGTCTTCGGCATAATGGGTGATCTTGAAGAACCACTGGGTCAGCTCACGCTGTTCCACCAGCGCGCCTGAACGCCAGCCGCGTCCGTCGATGACCTGCTCATTGGCCAGCACCGTATTGTCGACCGGGTCCCAGTTCACCTTGGAGGCCTTGCGGTAGACGAGGCCCTTTTCCAGGAATTTCAGGAACAGGCCCTGCTGGTCGCCATAATATTCCGGGTCGCAGGTTGCGAACTCCCGGCTCCAGTCAAGCGACAGACCGAGCTTCATGAACTGCGCCTTCATGGCGGCAATGTTCTGATAGGTCCATTCGCCGGGATGGACATTGCGTTCCATCGCGGCGTTTTCTGCCGGCATGCCAAACGCGTCCCAGCCCATCGGGTGGAGCACATTGTAGCCTTTGGCGCGCTTGTAGCGGGCAACGACATCGCCCATCGCATAGTTGCGCACATGGCCCATGTGCAGACGCCCCGAAGGATAGGGAAACATCTCCAGGACATAGGCCTTGGGGGCATCGCCCGCCTCGGCAGGTGATTTCGCTTCAAACAGCGCAGCATCGTCCCAAGCTGCACGCCATTTTTGTTCCGCTGTCTGCGGATCGTAACGGGTCGCCATGCCCCTAGACCTTTCCGGATGAAAAGAGCGCCCCTGAGGGCAACTATCCCAGTTGTGAATTCTTCAGAACGCGAGCCCGCTCAAGAATCTTGTTTTCGAGCTGGACGCCTGTCACCGGATCAACCGGAGCGTCCACCCATTCACCGTTTTCATTCGTCTGACGGAAAACGGAAACCTTCACGCCATCCGCACGCAGGCGCGTGTCGAGAATGTAGACGGTCGCCTTGATACGCTCGTCCGGAGCGTTCTCGAAGGTTTTCCAGTCATACACGACCAGGCCGCCGATCGGATCGGCCGACTTTACGGGAAGATCATCGAACGTATCGAGCGCGGCGCGCCACAGATACGGATTCACACTGCCAATATTCTGCTGTGCAACTTTTTGTTCTGTATTGACGGCTGACCTGGACTGACAGCCAGAAACCAACAGCATTCCGGCCACTGCCGCAGAGAAGACAAATTTGATCATGAAGAAAGTTCCCGAAAGCAAGACCTTGTTGACGCGAGTTTGTATAACAAGGGGTGTACAGGCTCGCCAGTGCTGATCTGCGTGTCATCACCCCAGGAGTGACGAATGAGATATGCCCTGATCTGCCTTGCCCTCAGCCCGGTTCTGGCCCCGATCGCGTCTGCGCAATGGGAAGATGACTGGGAGGTCTGGGAAACCAAAACAGAAATGGGCACAACCCTGCTTGCATCCACGCATGCGGACGAACCGGTGCTCTATCGATTCTGGCTGGAGGCTTCGCGCAATCGCATTCTGGACAATGGCGTGGAAATTGGCGCAGCCGGACGGTTGGAAGTGCAGCGCGATCATCCGGCGCGGGCGGGTTTCAGCGGGGTTCCGGTTGGAACAGAGGGCGGCGGCTTTGGCCTGCAGGGGGCCTTTACCGGCCTCGCCACAGGCATCCCAGCAGAGGATGAAGACGCGCGCATTCAGCTGGAGCAGGCCTATCTCTATGCAAATGGTGGTTATGGCGAACTCCGCCTCGGGCGCGATGCCGGTGTCGCGCTGCGCTTTCGGGAAGGGTCCCCCTCCATATTCGAGACGGTGGCCATCGGCGCGCAGACGCTGGACCCTTCCGGCATGGACATCATAACGACACGGCATGACCTGACCGGTCCGTCTGCGAAGCTGACTTATACAACTCCGCGCCTGATCGGCATTCGCGCCGGGATCAGCTTTACACCGCGCGTGGATGTGCGCGGGCTGGACCGGGATGCAGATCGCAATTTGCCAGGCGCTGCGCCAGTAACGCTGAAGAACGCCGCGGAAGGCGCGGTGAATTTCTCTCATCTTCTGCGCGAGAGCGGAGTGCGTGTGCGTGCCTCGGCAGCGGCGAGTACGGCCGAGGTGGACGTGCCCGCCTATGCTGCCTCGAACTATGATCGCGTCTCTACCTGGTCGCTCGGCGGTTCACTCGAATATGAGACCTTCACGCTCGGCGCGTCTTACCTGTCATCAGACAATGGAATCGCTGCTGCAGGCGACTATGAAGCCTGGACTCTGGGCCTGACCAAAAAGGTTGGGAACTATCTGCTGGGAGCAGAGTATGGAGAGGGTGACGACGATCTCACCAGTATGGAGGGAAAAGTTTGGAGTGTGGGGGTGGCGCGCGAGTTTGGAGAGCATGTAAAAGGCTCACTCGGATATCGCGAAACAGAACTGGATTTCATATCGATTCCCTCATTGGCCCGTCCGGAAGGCAACAATTCGCTTGATGGGATTGTGATAGAAATCACACTATCGAATTAGAATCCCAACCCTGTTGGAATGTTAATCTTCTATTTACTCGGGCATTTGACTATTCTGACTACAGAGGTGCGTTTATCATGAAGCTGAGCTTCGCTATCACGGCAGGGATTTTGTTCGCTGCGCTGGCTATGCCGGCGGCAGCGCAAGAAGCCATGCCTGCACCTTCGATGGACGTGAAAGCGCCAACCCTCTCTGAAACCGAATCTGGCCAGTCCGAATGGTATCGCCAGTTTGCCCAGCCGAAGCCGGCTGACAGCAAACCCGTGTGGCAGGCAGAACCGAACCAGGATTTTTCCATGCAGTTCGGCGGAGACAAGCGCCTGCGCTTCAGCCTCGACAAGGTGTCCCGTCCGGGCCTGACGCCGCTTCCACGTGAAGAAATGCAGGCTGGCGCGACCTTCCTGATCACGCCGCGCTTCTCTGTTGGGGGTGAAGTCAGCGTCGGGGCTGACAAGCTGGATGACAAATCGACTTGGGAAGCCCGCGAAGTCGAAGCAGGCATTCGCCTGAAATCCGCGTTCAAGTTCTAGCGCCCGAACGCGTCTGAAATTCCTTCAATTGCTGCCACGCCTGCTGCATCGCTGATGCTGGCAGCTGTTTGTGCGTTCAGTCCGCCCAGCGCGTAGAGCGGCAGGCGGCTTTCGCGTGACAATGTCCGCAGCGTATGTGCGCCCAGCGGCGCGCCTGCAGATGGGCTGTTGGAAGGAAATACCGCTGAGACGAGCGCGGCATCGAACAGATTCGACTCAACACGCCGCAATTCCTGTCCGCCATGCGCGCTGACCGTCATCAGCTCAAACCGCGAGCGCCATTTGCGTGCTGCTGACTGCTGCGCGAATGGCCAGTGCACACCTGCGGCGCCAACCTGCATAGCCAGCAACGGATCCGCCGCGATCAGAAGGGCCAGGCCCCGCCGATTGGCAATCTCCGCCAGCTGTGTTGCCTGCCAGACCCGGTGCGCGGCGCCATAATGGCGATAGATTATGCCCCAGCCTTGCGGCAGCTGGTCGGCCAGCGAAACAGGGTCCGCAATACGCTTGGGATCCGTCAGGAACAGCGCAGGCGGCAGGCCTTCGGGCAAGTGCCGCAGAACGCGTCTCGCCGCAGAGATCAGCTTGCGTCTTTCGCCATCTTGGGGTTTCTGCGCCATCAGGATGACTGATACGGATATTACCGAAATTGCCAAGCGCCGTCGCGCGATCCTGAGTGAGCTTTCCGAGATATCGGAAACGCCGCCGGTTCTCGTGGCCGTCACCAAGACTCAGCCGGACGAGGCGCTCGAAGCGATCCTGGCCGATGGTCAGCGCGTGTTTGGTGAGAACCGCGTTCAGGAAGCCTATGAGCATTGGGAAGCGCGGCGCGAGACCATTCCGGATCTGGAACTGCGCCTGATCGGGCCTTTGCAATCCAACAAGTCCGAAGATGCCGTGCGCCTGTTCGACGTCATCGAGACAATCGACCGGCCAAAGCTCTGCCGGGAACTTGCCAAGGCGGAAGAGAAAACCGGCCTCGAGCGCACCTATCTGATTCAGGTGAATACCGGGGAAGAGCCGCAAAAGGCCGGCGTCAGCCCGGATGGCGTACAGGACTTGCTGGCCACAGCACGCGAGCATGGCCTGAATGTTGTCGGCCTGATGTGCATCCCTCCGGTTGAGGAGCCTGCGGGCCCGCATTTCGCGCTGCTGGCAAAGCTCGCGCGCAAGCTGGGGCTCAGCCAGCTCTCAATGGGGATGAGCGCTGATTATGATCTCGGTGCACGTTTTGGAGCGACGCATGTTCGGGTCGGCTCGGCCCTGTTTGGCGCGCGGGATTATAGCGCCTAGAAGCTGATCTCGATCAGCGTGTCAGGCGTCATCATTTCCAGCGCTGCGAGCAGATCTTCCTTTTCCATCGCGATGCAGCCTTCCGTGGGCCGGAAGTCTGGCTGCGCAATGTGCATGAAAATGGCGCTGCCACGCCCTGGCACGACGGGATCGTCATTATAGCCAAGCTCGACAATCAGGTCATAGACATGATCGTCCCGCCAGAGTTTCTCATGGCTGTGGATAAAGGGCAGTGACACAAACAGATTGTAGAGCGGGTGGTTTGCTTCATCACACCAGCCATCGTCTGGCGTCAGGGGCACTTTTTCGAGCGATGTCTTTGGCGGATCACCCCGGTCAGGCCGGTAAAAGACACGCCGTATGGGCCAGCGGCCAGCCGGCGAAGCGCCGTCGCCCTCGCGTTTCTGGCCTGCAACAACAACGCCGCCCTTGCCCAGCACGCAGCGCGCCGTAAATCCCGGACCGGAGAATTTGCCATTTGGCCGCGCCGTGAACGTGATGCTCACATATTGCTCCCAGACTTGTGATTGCGCATTTTGCGCAGTCTTATGGCATCTGGCGGACGCGACAAGATGCGGAATGGCCCCGCAGACAAGGAGACGCGCATGACAGGCAAGAAGACGATCCTGCTGGTGGATGATGATCCGGACCTGCGCGAAGCCCTGAGTGAGCAGTTCGAACTGCATGAAGGCTTTGAAACGCTGCAAGCCGAAAATGCGCATGATGGCATTGCCACCGCACTGGCCGAGCGTATCGACCTGATCCTGCTGGATGTCGACATGCCGGACATGGATGGCCGCGAAGCCTGCAAGCAGATGCGCCAGAAAGGTGTTCGCGCGCCGATCATCATGCTGACCGGACAGGATGGCGATGCAGACACGATCCTGGGCCTCGAATCCGGCGCCAATGATTATGTGACCAAACCGTTCAAATTTTCCGTGCTGCTGGCACGGGTGCGGGCGCATCTGCGCAGCTTCGAACAGTCGGAAGATGCGACCTTCCAGATCGGACCTTATGATTTCCGCCCGGCCATGAAGCTGCTGGTCACCGAAGAAGGCCGCAAGGTGCGCCTGACGGAGAAGGAAACCAACATTCTGAAATATCTCTACCGCGCGCAGGGCAAGCCGGTCGCGCGGGATGAACTGTTGTCAGAGGTGTGGGGCTATAATGCCACCGTCACGACGCACACGCTGGAAACGCATATCTACCGCCTGCGCCAGAAGGTGGAGCCGGACCCCGCCAATGCGCGCCTGTTGCTGACCGACGCTGGCGGTTATCGCCTTCAGCCTTGAGCGGGCTCGCCTGTAATGGGCCGGGCCCGTCGGTAAAACCAGATACACGGCCAGCCTGCGAGTAAGAGCGCAAAGCCTTCCAGCCCCATCAGGCCCATATGTGGCCACTCAACGGACGGCATCCATAACAGGGACGCGCCAACGACAGCATTGATGCTGCCATGAAAGGCGCCTGCGCCCCATGCGCCTGCACCGCGTTCGCGGAGTAAAGCCAGATAAGGCGTTATCAGGATGCAGAAGGCACACATGGCCAGAACGCCGCCCCATCCCAGGCCCGGATAATTATAGCCCATCAAAATGATGGGCGCATGCCAGACGCCCCAGATCAGACCGATCAGTGCGTTCATCTTCCAGAAGCCCATATGCGCCAGCCGTGGTTGCAGCCAGCCGCGCCAGCCAAGCTCCTCGCTGAAGGTCAGGATCACTGTGTTGATCAGAATGCCGATTGGAACGCCCACACCGATCTGCACCAGCAACAGCATCTCTGCGGGCATGGGCATGGGTTGACCGGTGGCCTCGACAGCAGAGGCGAGTTTCTGCGCCGCATCTGCCGGGGCAGCGCCCATGGCGGCCAGTGACAGCACAATCGCCAGTGCCGCCAGCAGGCACGGCATCAGCCAGGCATAGGGCAGCCAAAGGAAAAGGCGTTTCCAGCTTTCAACAGCCAGGCCCAATGCCCTTGCCCGGTGGCCCTTGTCATAGAGATAGGCGCAAACCAGCGCCCCGATGGCGGGCCCGAACATGGCCAGCATGACAAGCCCACCCGCATAGATGCCCGCGCCGCTAAAGCCGCCCAATCCATATAACACGCCAAAACACGTCCAAGAGAACGTAAAGGCGATGAGCAGGAACAGGCGAATGGGTGTCACGTGTTGAGGATAACACTGATGGGCGCATGATCGGAAGGCTTCCAACCGCCGCGCCAGCCCAGATGGATCCTGTAACTGCTGATGTCGGTATCCGGAAGGGCTGCAGGGTTCACCCAGATATGGTCCAGCCGCCGGCCGCGATTGCTTTTGGCCCAGTCTTTCGCGCGATAGCTCCACCAGGTGTAGAGCTTCTGCTTGTCATCAACAGACATGCGGGCGATGTCCGCAAACTTCGCCTGATTGCGGGAGTCTTCCAGCCGCTCGGTTTCCTGCGGCGTGTGCGAAACGATCTTCAACAGCTGTTTGTGAGACCAGACGTCATGCTCATGCGGGGCGACGTTCAGGTCACCGACCAGAACGCGCGGTGTCTTTGATTGCTTTTTGTAGGCCGGGCCAAGGCGTTCCAGAAAGTCCAGTTTGTGTGCGAACTTGTCATTGGTGGCCGGGTCCGGTTCATCCCCGCCTGCAGGCAGGTAGATATTGTGCACTTCAACGCCCGCGACCTTGCCGGCGATGACGCGGGAATGGCCATGGCGGCAAAGGTCCGGCGCGTCGATCCGCTCTATGGGCAGGCGAGAGGCGATGGCTACGCCATGATGGCCACCTTTCTGTCCATTCAGGACCAGGTGCGGCAGGCCCATTTCGCGGAAAGCCTTCTCCGGAAACTCGCCATCCTGGCACTTGGTTTCCTGCAGGCAGATGACATCCGGCTGCTCGGCAGCAACAAAGGCCGCAACATTGGGCGCGCGAAGCCGGACAGAGTTGATGTTCCAGCTAACGATCTTGAGTGGTTTTGACATGAAGGCTGCGTAGCAGTCTTTCCTGAAACGTCAACGCGCCCGAACGCGGGGAAGTTCGGGCGCGCCTGACGCGAGTTTCCAACGTCTCGCCGGGAGGGGAAGGTTCCGGCGGTGACAGTATGGTGGTTCACAGCGGGGGGTCGGCTGCTGCGCGGGGTCTCCATACCGTCGACAGTTGCAAAGATGTCACTCCCAGAAATATTTTCAAGTAAAATATACGTTATGTTCTTGGGTGTGACGAAAATGACCAGCGGGCGCCGTAGCGCCCGCTCCGATTGGCTCAGTTTTCATCAAAATCCTTCACCACGAACAGGCGCGGATTGAGGCGTTTGCCATACTCCACATTGCTCAACTGGACAGACGTGATGTTGTTTCCGGAATCCACGGTGCGCCAGCCGGTCAGCTCCATGTCTGACTCCCGCATCTGGAGCGTCAGCGTACCATCCATTTCGCCGGACTTATCGCGCAGAGTGATCTCGACATGGCCATTGCCCTGCGTGACATCCAGAATGTCTGCCTCGCTGGCAAAGTCGATCTTGTCATCCAGCAGCAGGGCCAGCGGTGTCGTGCCCAGCGGCACACGGTCTGTGGTTTCCAGTTCGGAATCCTGAAGGGCCACCGTCGTTCCGTCGCTGACCATCAGCAGCGGCGTCGGTGCGTCATAGTCAAAGCGCATCTTGCCAGGTCGCGACAGGGCAAAGCGGCCGGTGGTAACGCTCATGTCCGGGGACAATTGCTGGAACGTGCCGCTTGCGGTCTTCACTTTGGCCATGGCGTCAGAGGCGCGCTTCAGCAGGGTCTGCTTCTGCGCATCGGTCAGGGCGTTTTGCTGTGCGGTCTGCGCCGCTGGGGCAGCAGGGGCGGGCGATTGCAGGGCCAGCGCGATCGGGCTGGTCGCGATGGCCGTTACGGCGCCAAGCGTTGCCAGGAAATTCAACATGGGTCAGGTCTCCTTGTTCGTTGACCACTGGCTTCGTATTTAAGGGTCATAGTCCTTCCGAAACAGGGCAGTAAAAAGGTATTTTGGCCGCTTTTCGTTGGGCCGTGTTCAGCTTCAGGGTTTGCGATACCCGGCATGAGCGGGGCATGAACGCCGTTCTCGCCGCCAGGTTTCAGGGGAAGTGCTTGCGAAAGGCAGGGCAGAGGCCCATCTTCGCCCCAGACAGTCAAGGAATACACACAATGACCGATATGGCCTCCCTCCACACCAAGGACACAACAGACCAGGACTTCATGGCGGATGTTGTTGAGGCATCCCAGGAACAGCCTGTGATCGTGGACTTCTGGGCCCCATGGTGTGGCCCGTGCCGTACACTGGGCCCGATCATCGAGAAGGCCGTGGAGGGTCGCAAGGGCCAGGTCAAACTGGTCAAGATCAACATTGATGAGAACCCGGCCTATGCAGGCCAGCTGGGTGTACGTTCCATCCCGGCGGTCTATGCCTTTGACAAGGGCCGCCCGGTCGATGGTTTCATGGGCGCGTTGCCGGAAAGCCAGATCAATGCCTTTATCGACAAGCTGGTCAGCGGCACGGATGCCGGGCAGATGATCGCCGATGCGCTGGCTCAGGCTGAGGCCGCCAGCCAGGCAGGCGATACCGGCACAGCCGCGCAGATCTATGCTGCCATTATTCAGGAAGATCCGGAAAACGTCACGGCGATTGCCGGTCTGGCCCGCTGCTATCTGGCCAATGGTGATGCCGAGCGCGCAAAGGCGACGCTGGACATGGTGCCGGAAGACAAGCGCAATGACCATGCTGTGAAGGGCGTGCTCACCGCGCTGGAAATGATGGAAGATGCTGGCTCCCCGGACGAATTTGAGGAGGCCCTGTCGGCGGTCCTTGCCAATCCGGAAGATCACGCTCAGCGCTTTGACCTGGCGGAGAAATATGCCGCTGCCGGACGATATGCCGATGCCGTGGATCATCTGCTGATCATCCTGGGCAAGAATCTCAACTGGGAAGAGGGCAAGGCCAAGGAAAAGCTGCTTCAGGTATTCGAAGCGGCCGGTGCCACAGACCAGGCCACAGTGGACGGTCGTCGCCGCCTGGCCTCCCTAATGTTTGCCTGATCACTCAATCGCCCCACATCTGTCTCACGTCGTAAATTCAACAAGTGAGACAGTCAGGCGATGAGCCAGCACACCTTCAGGACAATGTCAGACCTGCCAGCCCAGCTGCCGGTCTTTCCCCTGCCCGGCGCTCTGCTGTTCCCAAGATGGCAGCTGCCGTTGAACATATTTGAACCGCGCTATCTGAACATGATTGATGACGTCATGCAGGAAGAGCGCGTGATAGGCATGATCCAGAGCATGGGCGGCCCGAAATCAAAGCCGAACCTTGCCCATACCGGATGTGCAGGCCGCATCACGGCCTGGTCTGAAACAGGCGACGGACGCTATCTGATCACGCTGACGGGTCTCGCCCGGTTCAACATCAAGCAGGAATTGTCTGTCACAACACCCTATCGTCAGGTGCTGGCGGACTGGGCCCCGTTTGAGGGGGATCTCTATGAGGTTGCCCCTGCCTGCATGCCGGACAGGCATCGTCTGGTGCGGGCCCTGCGCGACTATACAGACGTCAACGACATGTCGACGGACTGGCAGGCTGTCGAAGAAGCGCCGCTTGAAACGCTGATCAACGCGCTCTGTTCGGGCTGTCCGTTCTCCGTCATTGAAAAGCAGGCGCTGGTTGAGGCGCAGACCTTGAAAGATCGCGCGGAAACGCTCATCACGCTTCTGGAAATGGATGTGTCGGGCCCTGAGGGCGGCACGCTGCAATAGGATATCCGATGACGGATGAAAAAGAACTCCCGCGTGACAATACGTCTGGTGTCGACCCACGCCTTCTGGAAGTCCTGATCTGTCCGGTCACCCGTCAGGGGCTGACCTATGATCGCGCCGCGAATGAGCTGGTCTCGGCCAAGGCGCGTCTTGCCTTTCCGATCCGCAATGGCATTCCGATCATGCTGGCCGAAGAGGCGCGCGATCTGGACCTGCCGGTCGAGAAGGAAGGGCCCTCTGAATGAACGCGGCGCCCTGGCCGGTGCGCTTGGCCTTTCGCAAATCAGCGGCGGAATTGGCCGTTGAGTTTGATGACGGGGCCTCTGGCACCATTCCCTATGTCATCCTGCGCAAGGAAAGCCCCTCGGCTGAAGTCCGCGGGCATGGCGGTGGTCCGCCTCCGCCGCAGCCCCCCGTTCCGGCAGACATCAGCGTCACGGGCGCAGACCCGGTCGGGCGCTACGCAGTGCGCATTCATTTTTCCGATGGCCACAATTCCGGCCTCTACACCTGGGGCCAGCTGAGACAGCTTGCGGTAGGTGACGCAGCCTAGCGCATCAGGCTTGGCTGATGGGCCTGGTCGGCGCTTGCCTGGCGTGCCATTGCGCGGCGGAGCGGGCCAATCTTGTTGGCCGCAGTCAGGGCAATGCCGCGGAAAGGCTTCAGAAGTGCGCTGTCATTGGAGAACGCCCGGTCCACCCCGTCCATGAACATGGCAGAGGCGGCAGCGTCGAAGCGGCGCCACTTCTCATATTTCTCCAGCATCACATCAGAGCCCGGATCGAGCCCGGTATCACGCGCCTCTGAGATCACATCGATCAGCGCGCCAACATCCTTGATGCCAAGGTTCAGTCCCTGCCCGGCCAACGGACTGATCCGGTGGGCGGAATCGCCCAGCAGCGCCGTGCGCGGGCCCACCATGCGGGTCGCCAGCTGCATGACCAGCGGATAGGCTGTAGCCGGCCCGACAATCTTCATCGGGCCCGCGAAATCGGCAAAGCGCGCATTCAGTTCAGCCTCGACTTCCTCGACCGGCAAGTCGGCCAGAGCCTCGGCTGCACCGCGCTTCATGTACCAGGCCAGATTTGCCTGATTGTCAGGCATCGGCAGAGTGGCGAACGGGCCTTCCGGTGTGAACAATTGCCGCGCGACACCGTGGTGGGGGCTGCTCAGCTGCACATTGGCGGCAAAAACCGACTGTTTGTAGTCATGCCCCTCGGTCTTGATCCCGACGCAGGCGCGCACGGAAGACTTCATGCCGTCACAGGCCGCAACCAGTCCGGCTTCAATCGTGCGTCCTCCGCTCAGGGTCAGCGTTGCCCCTGCGGCATGGGTTTCCATGTCTTCAAACAGCGTGTTGCGAAGCCAGGTCAGGCCGTCTGTCCTGGCGCAGACCTTGTCCAGCGCAGCCTGCAAGGCGCCGGCCGGAACCATCTGCCCCAGTGGCTCCCCATCATCGTCTTTCGGCAGATCTTCATTTGTAAACAATACAGAAGGGCGGCCAAAGACATGCGTGCCGCCATCAATGGCTTCCAGGCCATTCAGGGGTTCGATCAGGTCCGCAAGATCCGCCGTCGCGCCCGTCGCCCCCAGCAATCGCCAGCTGCCACGCACAATGGCGAAGGTGCGGGTATCCGGGCGGGGCGTGATGTCCGGATTGCGGGCATCAATCAGGACAACGGAAAAGCCACGTTGCGCCGCCAGGATAGCAAGTGAAGTTCCAACGGACCCTGCCCCTACGACGGCAAGGTCATACTTCCGGTCAGACTCTGCATGAGGTGTTTTCATGCCCCTTAGGTAATCCACGTCCGGGCATGCGTCTAGCGGTGGCGCAGATTTGGGCGATTGGCCGCAACACTGCCCAGCGTTTGACCATGCGGGGTGAGAAAAACCTGTCACACACGCAGCCCGTGCGACTTTCCCGCGTGGTGGCAATCATATCGGTTCTGGGAGAGCGCGGGGGGTCCCACGCTCTGAAGTCTCGATGACGAAGGAGGGGCCAGATGGGCCATAAACTAAACAACTGGATACGCGGCGCGGCGCTAATGCCAGCCGCTTTCATGGTGGGGGCAGCTGCCTACGCCCAGGAAGCAGATGTGGAATCACGCCTTGCGGCACTGGAAGAAAGTTTTTCAGGCAGTGCTTCCGCTTATGTTGATAACAGCTACCTCTTCCTGATCGGCGGCATCATCGTGATGCTCATGGCAGCAGGTTTCTGTATGCTGGAAGCGGGCCTTGTCCGGTCCAAGAATGCGGCCATGCAGTCCACCAAGAACGTGGCTCTCTACTCTGTTGCCGGCCTGATGTTCTGGATTGTCGGCTACAATATGGCCTATCCGGGCGCGACCACACTGGGCGGCCTTCTCGGCACGACACCCGGACCGTGGAGCGGCGGCGACCTGAGCGTTGAAAGTCCTGGG
This sequence comes from Hyphomonas beringensis, assembly GCF_000682755.1. GTDB lineage: Bacteria > Pseudomonadota > Alphaproteobacteria > Caulobacterales > Hyphomonadaceae > Hyphomonas > Hyphomonas beringensis. The sequence continues at coordinate 16,762 of NZ_AWFF01000038.1, read as the reverse complement.
GGCTATGCACCGGCGTCTGACTGGTTCTTCCAGATGGTCTTCGTTGCAACCGCAGCCTCAATCGTCTCCGGTACAATTGCCGAGCGCGTCAAGATCTGGCCATTCCTGATCTTCACCGCCTTCCTGACCGCGTTCATCTATCCGATCGTGGCATCCTGGGAGTGGGGTGGCGGCTACCTCGACTCTGAATGGGCCTTCTCTGACTTTGCTGGTTCCACGCTGGTGCACTCCACCGGTGGCTGGGCAGCTCTTGCGGGTGCTCTGATCATTGGCCCGCGGATCGGCAAGTATTTCGGCAAGCAGGTACACCCGATGCCGGGTAACAATATCCCGCTCGCGGCTCTGGGTACGTTCATCCTGTGGTTCGGCTGGTTCGGCTTCAACGGCGCGTCTCAGCTGGCAGCTGGTACGGCAGCGGACATTAACTCCGTCAGCCAGATCTTCGCCAATACGAACATGGCAGCCGCTGGCGGTGTGATCGCGGCCATGATCACCTCGGCCCTGCTCTACAAAGGCAAGATCGATGCAACCATGGTGTTCAACGGTGCGATTGGCGGCCTTGTGTCCATCACGGCTGAGCCGCTGGCTCCGTCCATGGGCGCGTCTGTCCTGATCGGTGCTGTAGGTGGGGTTCTGGTTGTTGTGGCCGTCCCACTGCTCGACAAGCTGAAAATCGACGATGTCGTCGGCGCCATTCCGGCCCACCTTGTGTGCGGCATCTGGGGCACGATGGTCGTCGCAGCTTCCTATGGCAACCACATCATGCCGGTCGAAATCGAAGGTGAGATGCAGGTCAGCTATCTGGGTCAGCTGGTCGGTGTTGTCCTGACGGGTGTGTTCGTCATGGCAGCCTCCAGCGCCGTCTGGTTCGCTCTCAAATTCACGATCGGCCTTCGCCCGAGCGCTGAAGACGAGGAAATGGGTCTCGACAAGGCAGAAATCGGCCTCGAAGCCTATCCGGAATTTACGAACGGCTAAGCCAGCTTCGTATCTCCCAAAAGGAAAGCCCCGGCAGAGTGATCTGCCGGGGCTCTCTATTCAGGGCCAGCGGTGTGGTTTGACTGGCCCATACGGGCAGCGTCGCGATTTATTACTGCTCGGTTTCGTCTTCAGGGATGATCACCGTATCAACGGCATGGATCACACCATTGGAGGCAACAATGTCAGCGCCGATGACTGCGGACTGATCCGCCTTCACGCTATCGCCTTCCTTCTCCACCACCAGATCGGTGTTGGCCAGGGTCGTGACGGTCGTATCGCCTTCTGCGATGTCACTGCTCATGAGTTCACCTTCCACCACATGGGCTTTAAGGATCATCGCGAGCTTGTCATTTGCTTCGCCGGATTTCAGTTTCGCCAGCGTTTCCGGGTCCAGCTTGTCAAAGGCTGCATTGGTCGGGGCAAAAACGGTCATTTCGCCGTCAGCATTCAATGCATCTGCCAGGCCAGCCTGCTGAACCAGCGCGACCAGTGTGGTGAAGCGCGGGTCTTGTGCCGCGAGCTCCGTGATCGTGCCCTTCATTGCCGTATCGCTCATGGCATCGAGCTCAGACTTATATTCTGGCCCACCAACAGCGGTCATGTCTTCCTCCACCTCAGCATCAGCTGTCATGGTGGCATCGGAGTCCATGTCGACGACAGGCGTCTCCACGTCAGCCGTCATTGCGGTGTCGGATTCGATCATCTCGCTTGTCGGCGTGTCGACTTCGTCAGACGCAAAGACTTCGCTTGTTTCGGAATCCATTTTCTCGGAATTTACGTCCGCAGAGGCCATCTCTTCTTCTGACTGCGTTTTCACAGTCATGTCGGCTTCAGCGGTCATTTCCGGTTCTGTGGCGGCGTCTTTACTATCGTCCGTTACGTCGGCGATCACCTTCTCGGCATTCTCTTTATATGCCTTCGGTTTTTCCAGGGCCTGAAGCTGAACATCGTTCAGTTCATCAACCTTTAGATCGTCAAGCGACTCTTCATTTTCTGTAGCCGTGACAGCAGCGGAGGCGTTAATTTCTGCGCCGCTGGTGTTATCTTCTTGTGCCATTGCAGACATACCCGTTAACAGGGCGATGGTCGCTGGAATAATCAGTGTGCGTCTCATTATGCGGTCTCCTCTTGTGTCATTATCTTGCTCTATCAATCGCTCAAAACCCCCGTGGTTCCGGAGATTACAGCGAATACATGTTTGGGAGAGCGATGTTGGACCGCATCTTGCTTGAGGTAAAAACGCACCTTCCTGCAGCAAATCATGGCTTCTCAGAAGTTAACAAAGCCGCTGCAAATCCTTTTTCGGCGTTTGCAGGCCGTTAAGCGTGTTGAGGCAGAGTGCAGGTTCCCAGACAACACAGATGGAGCCTGGAATCCCCACATGACAGATTACGTATACACCGATGACGAGAGCCCGAGTGTCAGCGATCCGGTTTGGCGGATTCTGACGGGGGCCGCCGCCTTCGGTCTGGGGGTCTTTGTGTGCGGCAGCGTCGGGTCTTACGTACCAAGCGATCCAAGCTGGAATGTCGCAACGGATTCCGAAATCCAGAATCTGTTTGGTGGTGCTGGCGCCATCTTCGCGGATTTCGCGCGCCAGACCCTTGGCTGGTCTGCCTGGGTTGCCGGGCTGGCCCTGATGATCGGCGGCGCGATGCGCACCGTCCTGATCGGCGCGCCACGTGTACGCCGCTGGCTGATCGGCCTGATGTTCGTGCCGCTGTCTGCGGCCTTCTTCGCTGCGTGGCCTGTGCCGCAAAGCTGGCCCCTGTCGGCCGGGCTTGGTGGGATTATGGGTGACGCGCTCTTCTATTATGCATCCATGCCGTTCCGCGCGCTGTTGCTGCCGTCTCCGAATGTCTGGGCCGGTGTCCTTCTGGGCATCCTGGCCGCGTGGACTGCGCTGTCGGCACTCGGTTTCCGCCGCGATGACGCCCACCTGCTGAAACAGGCCGCGACCAGTTCCGGCCGCCGCGCTGCCCGCCAGGCCACAGGGGTCGGTGGCTTCCTGGTCTCCGTCATCGGCGCCATCATGCCGCGCCGCAAAGTGGAAGAAGACTATCTTGAAGACGAGGATGAAATCGACGAGCGCGCCCGCGTCATCAAGACAGATGACAGCTATGAAGACGATGACTCCTATGTCGACGATTACGAAGACGATGAGGATGATTTCGAAGAAGACGAAACGTTGCTCGAAGATGACTTTGAGGATGATGAGGAAGACGAAGTGGAAGATGTGCGCCCGCCGCGCTTCGCCCTGCCGATGACCAATTCCCGTCAGGCCGCCCGTCCGAAAGTCACCAAGAATGAGCGCCGTCGCACCTCCAGCCGCCTGCCCTCTATTGATCTGCTGCAAATGCCGGAAGAACGCGGTGACACGGTGGACGAAGATGCCCTGTTGGAAAAGGCAGCGCGTCTGACGGAAGTGCTGAAGGAATTCGGTGTGCGCGGCCGCATCAAGGAAGTGCGCCCCGGCCCGGTCATCACCCTGTTCGAAATGGAACCGGCCCCTGGCGTCAAATCTTCCCGCGTGATCTCGCTGGCAGACGATATCGCCCGCTCCATGAGCGCCATCTCGGCCCGTGTTGCGGTTGTGCCGGGCAAGAATGCGATCGGCATCGAATTGCCGAACGAAGATCGCGATACCGTGTTCCTGCGCACATTGCTGCAGTCCGAGGCCTATGTCGGCACGCGTGCCAGCCTGCCCATGGCGCTGGGCGAAGACATTGGCGGCGTTCCGAATGTTGTGGACCTCGCCAAGATGCCTCACCTGCTGATCGCCGGTACGACGGGTTCCGGTAAGTCCGTTGGTGTGAACGCGATGATCCTTTCCCTGATCTATCGCCACACGCCGGAACAGTGCCGCTTCATCATGATCGACCCGAAGATGCTGGAACTCTCCATCTATGAAGGCATCCCGCACCTGCTGGCGCCGGTCGTGACCGACCCGAAGAAAGCCGTCAACGCGCTGCAATGGACCGTGCGTGAAATGGAAAGCCGGTATGAGTTGATGTCCAAGGCGGGCGTGCGGAACCTGGCTGGCTTCAATGACAAGGCCACCAAGTATCGCAACAATGGCGAGACCATGACCCGCAAGGTCCAGACCGGATATGATGAGCGCGGCAAGCCGATCTATGAGACGGAAATGCTGCCTACGGATCATATTCCAAACATCGTCGTCGTGATCGACGAGATGGCAGACCTGATGATGGTCGCGGGCAAGGAAATCGAAAGCTGCGTGCAGCGCCTCGCCCAGATGGCCCGTGCCGCGGGTATCCACCTGATCACCGCCACGCAGCGTCCGTCGGTTGACGTGATCACCGGTACGATCAAGGCGAACTTCCCGACACGGATTTCCTATATGGTCACCACGAAGATCGACTCCCGGACGATCCTTGGCGAACAGGGCGCCGAACAATTGCTCGGCATGGGCGACCTGCTCTATCAGGCCCCCGGCAAGAAATCCCAGCGCCTTCACGGCCCGTTCGTCTCCGATGAGGAAGTCGGCAGTGTGGTTGAATGGCTGCGCGATCAGGGCGAGCCGGACTATGTCATGGACATTCTCGAATCGCCGGACGATGGCTCCACTGGCTCTGCCGTCATGGACGCAATGCTCGGCACCAGCACGGGTGATGAGGAAGATGATCTCTACGCCCAGGCCATTGCCATTGTCGTACGCGACCAGCGGGCATCGACCTCTTATCTCCAGCGCCGTCTAAAGATCGGTTACAACAAGGCTGCAGGCCTGATTGACCGGTTGGAAGAGGAAGGCGTGATCTCCGCACCCAACCATGCCGGCAAGCGCGAAGTGCTGGCCAGCAACCGCGCGAGCGACGCGGCCTGATCAAACAGCTTTGGTGGGCGCTAAAGGGGCAAACCCCCGTCCGACATGAGAAGCGGGCGGGGGTTTCACTTTGCCGGGGCGTAGCGCTCGCAGGCCTCGCCCGGTACAGTGTCTCCGTAGGCAGAATAATCGGGGTTCATGTCAATCAGCGCGGCTGTGACGCCATTGGTCCAGCCAAACCCATCCTGCAGAGGATACTCGCCTCCGCCGCCCGGCCGCGCAGTGACGACGTCATACTTCTCGACCAGCTTGCCAGTTTCGCAATATGTGCGCGCCACCGTGGTCAGCCAGCGTTCGGCAATGTCTTCGGCCAGTACGGCGTGACCATAGTCCTCAAGACCTCTGATCGCGATCCAGTGCAGCGGCGCCCAGCCATTGGGCGCATCCCATTGCTGGCCGGTCTCAAGCGGTGTGGTCATCAGTCCGCCCTCTGACAGCAAGCGCTCGGCAGTATAGTCTGCCGTACTGTCGGCCTGTGCCTGTGTCGCAAGGCCCATGAAGAGTGGATAGAGGATCGCGGCAGAATCGCGCTGCGTTACCGCGCCGGCGTCCAGATCATAATCACCAAACACGCCGCGCGTTTCATCCCACAACCAATTATTCATGGCGGCTTTGCGGGTCTCCGCTTTCGCGCGGAAAGACTCGTGACAGGCAGGGTCTTCGGCCTGCTCACATCCCGCGGCAATCGCCTGCTCCAGCCCATAGAGCAGAGCGTTCAAATCCACCGGAAGGATGTGCGTCGTCTCAATGGTCGAAAGGTCCTGTGGGTCGTCCAGCCAGCGGGAAGAAAAATCCCAGCCACTTTCGGCCCCTGCCCTTAGCTCCCTGTAAAGCTCTGCTTTCGGACGATCTGACTGGTGCGCCGTTTCAGTATCCTGAATAAAGGATTCATCGCGCGGCACATCGCGCCCGTCCCAATAGCGGTTCAGAACGCTGCCATCGGGCAGCGTCACCGCGCGCTCACCCTGCATCCAGAAGGCATATTCCGCTTTCAGCTCTGGCAGATAATCCGCCCACGCGGCGGCCTCATCTCCGGGTGACAGCAGTCCCACCATGGCAAAGAAAAAGGGCGGCTGCGAGCGGCTGAGATAATAGGTGCGGTTGGCATTCGGCACATGGCCCGTTTCCCGGATCAGCCACGCAAAATTATCCACCATGCTCTGCTTGATCTCATCATGGCTGGGGCCGAGACCCGTCATCGTGAAATAGGCATCCCAATAATACACCTCCCGAAAGCGCCCGCCGGGCACGATATAGGGAAATGGCAGGGGGATAAGTGATGTGGCCCGGACCGAGTCATCGGCATTGCGCGTCAGATGTGGCCATAGCGCCTCGATATGGTCGCTGAGAGACAGATCCGTTTGCAGCGCCGCATCATCCGCTTCCGGATCATCATTTGGAAGATCAAAAAAAGTGACAATGAACGCTGCCAAGTCTTCCCGCGTCTGCGGCCGGGCTTCGTCATAGGCTTCATTGATCAGGGGTGGCGGCAGTTTGGGCTTGGCATCCACCCAGTCCTTCGGGTCAACCAGTCCGCTGAGCGCGACACGTTGGAACAGACCGGGATAGACCAGGGATGGCGGATCGCGCTCCGCCAGCTCCGATGGCTGCAGGGCTGGGTGCGCCGGGATAACGGCAACGGGCGTTGTTTGCTGGCACGCGCTGACCAGAAGCGCAGCCAATCCCGATATTAACCCGTTTCGTCCCGGCGCCAGCATACGGTCAGCCCATGGGATACATGATGTCTTTGCCCACTGCGTCGCAGGCCTTCATCACATCATCCGTCAGCGTCATGTCAGACGCGGCGAGAATATCTGCCAGCTGATCATAGGCCGAGACACCAACAATGGTGGAGGCGACAAAGTCATGTTGCTTGGACCATGCCGTGGCCAGCGTGACCGGCGCCATGCCGGCGTCCTTTGCGATCTCCATATAGCGGCGCGTGGCTTCCAGAGATTTCTCGTTCACAAAGCGTTGCGCCATGGCGCTCTGGCGTCCGCCCATTTCCAGATAGTTCGAGAATCGCGCCCCTTCCGGTCGCGCGCCATCCTGATACTTGCCGGACAGGACCCCGCCACCCAGCGGAGAATACGGGATCAGGCTGAGCCCCTCGCGGCGGCAGACTTTTGCCAGCGCGTCTTCAAAGCGGCGATTGTTCAGGCTGAAATTGTTCTGGATTGTCTGATACCGCACCGTACCCAGACGTTCTGACGTCTCGATACTTTTCATGACGCCCCAGGCATCTTCATTGCTGCAGCCGACAATCCGCACTTTCCCGGCGCGGACCAGATCGTCCAGCGTTTCCATCGTCTCGTCGAAGGCGGTGCCATGGTCTGGCCAGTGCGTCTGATAGAGGTCGATATAGTCCGTCTGCAGGCGCGTCAGGCTGGCCTCGACGGCCTTGATGATATTGTGCCGGTCCAGCGCCGTCATGCCGGCGCGCTGAGAGCCCCGGATCCAGCCATGCGACGGCCCGCAGACCTTGGTGGCCAGAATGATGGAATCCCGGTCCTTGGTCTTCATCCAGCGCCCGAAGATTTCCTCCGTTGTCCCGGCCCATTCATCCTTGGGCGGCACCGGATAGTTTTCGGCCGTATCATAGAAATTGATTCCGGCATCAAGGGAGGCATCCAGAATGCGATGGGCTTCTGCCTCATCGGTCTGGGATCCGAACGTCATTGTGCCCATGCAGATGTCGGACACATAAATGGCACTCTTGCCTAGGCGGCGGTGTTGCATGGTGGTCTCGTCTCCCTTTGTTTAGCCTGCAATGTAGGGAATCCGCCGCCAATTGCCAGCCTGATAGACGTCGCCCCAAGGGGGCTGCCTCAGGTTTCATCCGGCAGGCAGCCCGCCGCGCGGAGAATATCAAGGGCAGGCGCCAGTTCAATTTCATAACGTTTCCACCGCGCCAATGCCGAGGTGTAGAGGGGCTGGCGCACCTGCGCCGAACTGGCCGTGGCCACCGGCGCTGCATTTTCGTGGAAGTCGACGCATTGGGCCTCAAAGGGCAGGCCGCAAAACTCCAGCAGGCGCCGTGTCTCGGTCTCGATGTCCTGTACCACCGCTTCATAATGGACTTCGATGAAACGGTCTGCGGGCAGGGCGGCTGAGAACTGCCGGATCATTCGGTCAAAGCCCACATAATAATGGGCGGCGGCTTCCAGGTTGAGGGCATAGTCATAATAGGGGTAGCGGGTGGAGAACATCTGCCGGTAATTGCTGAGCACCGTATCTGCCGGATGGCGACGCAGGCAGATCACCCGCGCATTCGGCAGAGCGGACAGGATGATCGGCGCATAAACCGCATTGAGAGGCATCTTGTCGATGAAGCGTCCGGTAAGACCCAGCGTCGCCTTGACCCGTTGCATATAGGCCCGGCCCAGCTCGGCAGGGTCTACCTGTCCGGCGGCCTTCAGCGTCTCGGCGTCCAGTACGTAATTGGAGGGTGTGCGCGCCAACTGTTTCAGGCTCAGCCCGAAATCCGCGAGTTCCCCGGCGGAGGTGATTTCGCTATGGCCCGACAGGATTCGGTCGACCAGCGTTGTGCCGGTGCGTGGCATCCCTACAATAAAGATCGGTGCGGCCTCGGTATGTCCGGTGCCCAACGTCTTCCGGGCATTGGCGGTCGCCGCCTCGAAGACCGCATCATCGAACGCCTTGTCATGGCCCACCGCAGCCCACTTGCCGGCCTTCGCGCGCGCCAGCCAGTGCATCGCGCGGGCTGGATCCTTCATGTCTTCATATGCCTTGGCGAGGCCGTGTCCGATCCGCAGCGCCTCGTCCGGGTCTTCAGCCACATGGGGGAAGATGGCTTCCAGATCTGCTATGTAATTGTTGTCTGGTGTCTGACGGGTGATCTGTACCAGAGCGGCCAGGGCGCGGATGTCATCAGGGTTTCGCTGCCGGCAGGCGTAGAAGGCGTCGCGGGCGCCCTCCATATCGCCTTCAAACTGCCGGGCGACGCCCAGATTGTACCAATAGGCGGAGACATCCGGCGCAGCACGGGTCGCCGCCTCATAGAAGTCTGTCGCGCGGTCATGCAGGCCCGCGCGGCTATAGACGACGCCAAGCGTATCCAGTGTGAAGGCGTCTGAGGGGGAGAGTTCGGCGGCTGTATCGGCTGATTTCACGGCAGCCTCTCGCTTCAGCAGGGCAATTTCATTGCGGGCTTTCTGCGCCAGGATGTCGGCCCGCGCCGGCCCCAGTGACAGGGCCCGGTCGAACAGCTCGATAGCCTTGGCATGATTGGCATGATCGCCGGTCAGGATTCCCAGCAAATAGTAGATTCGCGGATCGCCCGGTGCGGCCTGCACCGCCTGCATACAGAGTGTATGAGCCTCCCGATACGCTTTGCGGGACAAGTGTTCCGCAGCTTTGTCGAGCAGGGAAGATGCTGCTGAATGTGCCCAATTTTTAGTCACAAATATGCCTTTTCTGCTTCTGAGGCGCAAAATTCGTACCCAGAACGTCCGATAGTGATCCAAATTCTCATTACAGCACGTCGCCAGCTTGCGTGAAACAGGGTCATCACGCCTACTGACAGACGGTGAGGTGTTTTTTTGAGGAGAGTTTCCACATGTTCAGATCAACCTTGCTACAGCAGGCGAGCCTTGCCGTCCTGTCTGTCGGCCTCGCGCTCGGCGCTTCAGCGCAGGACGCCGATACAGATACCGATACTGAGCTACGTGCTCAGACGATTACCGTTACTGCCACCCGCCGCGCCGAAAGCGTGCAGGATATTCCGTTGAATATTGCTGCGCTCGGTGGCGACCAGCTCGAAGAGCAGGGATTTGATGAATTATCGGATGTTGTTGCCTATATTCCGGGCATCAATGTGGTCGACCGCGGGGGTCGCCAGGGGAATCCGATTATCGTTCGGGGCCTGAACGCTGACGGATTGGGGTCCGGTGACGGCAACAATGATGGCGGCGGTACGGTTGCCACCTATATCGGTGAGATTCCGCTGTTCGTGGATCTCAAACTGAATGATCTGGAACGGGTTGAGGTTCTCCTCGGGCCGCAGGGTACGCTCTACGGTGCCGGCACACTTGGCGGCGCCATCCGCTACATCCCGGTCAAGCCGCAATTTGATGCCGACACGCTGGAAGTGCGCTCTGAAATCTCCAAATATTCCGAGGCGGCTTCTCTCAGCTATGAGACGGGCCTGACTTTCAACAAGTCGATTACGGAGAGTTTCGCCATTCGCGGGTCGATCGACTATGAGGATGATTCCGGCTTCATCGACTATCCCTATGTTGTCCAGGAGATCGGCGTCTCCGATCCGGACCCGGACTTTACCGATCCTGACGATGTTGCGGCCAATCTGCGCACCATTACGGATGCCAATGGAGAGCGCACGCTGTCCGGGCGCCTCGCGGCGCGGTGGGAACCGACCGCGTGGCTCGACGGAACGCTGACCTATTACTACCAGAAATCCGATATTGACGGCCGCCAGGGGTCCAGCGCGCGGTCCACGCTGGAAACCGGGGAGTATGAACTGGCAAAGCGTGTTCCGGAGCCGAACGAGATCACCAACCAGCTTCTGGCGCTTGAAGTCAGCGCCGATCTCGGCTTCGCAGAGCTGACCTCTGCAACCGGGTATTCCCGCTTTGATGATGACGGCCAGCGCGACCAGACAGATCTGCTGATCTCGCTGGAGTACAGCTATGAGCTCTTCCCGACATTTACGGCGTACACGCATGAAAAAGGCCGAACGACGACCTTCAACCAGGAAGTTCGCCTTGTCTCGACAACGGAGAGCCGCTTCAACTGGATCATTGGTGCATTCTACAACAATTCGGATGTCATCTCCTATTCCGAAGAGTACACGCCGGGCTATGCAGATTATGTCGGGTTCGACCGCCCGGATGATCTGGAGTATTATTCCCAGTTCTACTCCAGCCTGGAAGAAGCCGCCCTGTTTGGTGAGATCGGCTACGACATCACCGACAAATGGAGCGTTACGGTTGGGGGCCGCTATTATGAGTATGATCTGGAATCGTACAGCGATGTGGATTTCCCTCTCTTTGACAGCGGGCCGGATTACACCCAGACGGTCGGCATCAGCGCGATGGAAGACAGCCTGAAGTCCGATTTCGCCGCCGGAAGTCCAGGTGGCACCGAACGGACCAGTCAGTCCGATGACGGAACCTTGTTCAAGTTCAATACGTCATACGATTTCACGGATGATATTCTTGGATATTTCACCGTGAGTGAGGGCTATCGTATCGGCAATTCCAACGGTATCGCAGCTTGTCCGGCTTACGACCCGACCGACAACCAGCAGGGCGCCTGCGCGTTGCAGCCTGGGCAACAATTTGGGCCTGGTGCGGGCGATGTGTCCACCCGAGACGAGACCCAGTTTGGTCCGGATACGACCACGAACTATGAGCTGGGCTTCAAGTCGACGCTCATGGATGGTCGTGTGACGCTGAATGGCGCTGCCTACTATATTGAGTGGACAGATCCACAGCTCAGCTCCGCCACGATCAATGCGTCCCTTCCGATCACGGTCAATGCCGAAGGGGCGGAAACCAAGGGGTTTGAGCTCAATGGGGGATGGATGGTCAATGATCAGTTCTCCCTGCGCGGCAGCTATAGCCATACGGAAGCCAAGCTTACGGCGGATGCGCCAGGTCTTGTCAGTACAATTTCAGTTCCAGGCTTTAGTACCGTACTTCTTGACGGGAAGGACGGAGACCGTCTGCCGGGCTCGCCGGAAGACCAGTTCTCGGTCTTCGGAAGCTACCTGATGCCGTTGGAAAATGGCGCCGAAGTCACCTTCAATGCAGGGTATACGTGGCAGGGGGATGTGCTCAGCCGGACCGGTGCGCTTGGTGATGGCCTGACGCTCGACTCCTATGGCGTTGCGAACGTGTCGGCAGTCTATGATACCGGAGACTGGCAGGCGACCTTCTTCGTGAACAATTTGTTCGACGAGTACTATGAGACGGGGGTCGTCGGCACCCGCCTGTACAACCAGACCCTGACGGATGATGCCGGTGGGCCGGTTTATGTCCGCACCTATTACACCTTCGTGGGCGCACCGCGCGCCGTAGGCGTGCGGTTCAAATACAAATTCGAATAATCCTCTCGGGGATTGTGTGGGGGATAGGGCCGTCTTGGGAAAGGCGGCCCTTTCTTTTGGGGCGCTCAGAGGTCGGTAAAATCCACCAACTCGAATTCATGGCCCGTTGCCTCCACAAATTTGCGGAAATCTTCGCGGCTGATGGCGGTCGTGCCTGTATTGGTCATCGGGTGGAAATTGACCGGTTCATGTTCCATCAGCGCGGCATCGACCAGAAAGCGCACGCGGCCCGCCCGGTCATTCATCAAGGCAAACGCCGTCACAGACCCCGGCTGAACACCCAGCAGATCCTGCATCAGCTCCGCAGGGCCGAAAGACAGGCGTTTGGTGCCGATCAGCTTGTGCAGCTGGTTCAGCTTCAGCTGTGAATGCGCCTCCGCCGCGATCAGCACGATTGCGCCGTCCTTGTCCTTCAGGAACAGGTTTTTCGTATGCCCGCCCGGCAGGCTGGCTTTCAGCTCCCGGCCCTCCTCCACGGTAAAGGTCGGCTCATGCCAGTGCGTCGTATGGGCGATGCCCAATTCATCGAGATAGGCGAAAAGATCATCAGGGCTTGCAGTCATGGGGGCCTTTGGGCCAAGACTTGGGCCTCTCGTCAAGCACCCTTAAGACAGGCCTTCCATGCATCTCGATTGTTACAAGATCTACGACGTCGCGCCAGATCTGGTGCCCGCCCGCTCCAACCGCGACTGGATGGATGCTTTTACCGATCGCCACCCCTATCGCTGCCTGCCGCTGACCATGGCGAATTCCACGGGCTGGGAACTGCTCTGCCCGATGGATATCAAGATCAAATGGAATGGCGGCCCCCGGAATGAAGATATCCAGTTGCTGACGCGCGGTGATCCAAAGGCGATTTCCAGCTTTGCCGATGCGCACTTCATGCGCGGCATCGTCACCTTCCATACCGGCCATCTGTTCCGCACGCCGCCGGGCTGGGGCGTCTGGGTCACCGGTGCGCCGAACTGGCCAAAGGATGGCATCTATCCGCTGACGGGCCTGGTGGAGACGGACTGGCTGCCCTTCCCGTTCACGATGAACTGGCAGATGACAAGGCCGGGCGAGGTGATTTTCGAAAAGGGAGAGCCCTTCGCCTTCATCACGCTGATGGAGCACAAAAAGCTCGAAGAGGTTCAGCCCGAACGCAAGCTGCTGCGCTCGAATGAGGAATTGGTGAAGGAATATAATGCCTGGAGCGAGAGCCGGGCAGACTTCAACACCCGCCTCAAGAGCGGCGAGGAAAACGCCATGAAGGAACGCTGGCAGCGCCACTATATGAAGGGCCAGAAACCCACCGGCGACAAGGCCGACACCCACCAGACCAAACGCCGCCTGAAACCCCCGAAGGACGTTTAGCGGCGGTCCTCATCCTGAGTGACGTTAAAGGATGAAAGCTGCAGCCTGCAGGCCTAACCGGCCCGGCCCGCCTTTTCGTCAATGCCGCTGATGCCCTGGCGTTTTTCCAGCGCGGCGGCGACGTCATTCAGGCTGACGCCACGTGCGCGCAGGGCCACAAAGGCATGGTACAGCACATCTGCGGCTTCGCTGGCGACGCGGTCGTCGCTCTCTTTCATCACGGCCTCGGCCAGTTCCTGGCCTTCCTCATGAACCTTTTCGGCGCAGGCATCCGGCCCCTTGGCCAGCAGCTTTGCCGTCCATGAGGTGGAGGCATCGCCCTCTTTTGCCCGGGCGTCGATAGTTGTGCCGAGATGCGCAAGCGCTGCAGCGAGGCGGTCGGAAGAGCCAAGATCAGTCATGCCCCGCGCCATAGCGCACTTACGCGACGTGAGGAAGTCTGACCGCTTGACCTTCCCTGCCCGGCAGTCACTTTAGGCACAGAGGAACGCTACAGGATCAGGAAAAAGAGCCATGAAAGACCGGGTCTCCATCACCATGCTGGATGACGGCATTGCCGATGTCCGCTTCATTCGCACAGACAAGATGAATGCGCTCGACACCGCCATGTTCAATGGCATCGTTGAAGCGATCGAGCAGTTGAAGACCATGAAGGGTCTGCGCGCCGTCGTCGTCTCGGGCGAGGGCCGCGCCTTCTGCGCAGGTCTGGACCTGTCCAGCCTTGGCAAAAATGAAGACAATGATGACGCAGTCACGAAGGACCCGACCCGCAGTCTCGGCGCGCGCACCAATGGCATCGCCAATCGCGCGCAATATGTCGCCTGGGGCTGGCGTGAGGTGCCCGCGCCCGTGATCGCTGCGGCGCATGGCGTTGCGTTTGGCGGTGGCTTTCAGGTGCTCTCCGGCGCCGACATTCGCTTCATCCATCCCGATACGCGCTGCGCCATCATGGAAATGAAATGGGGTCTCGTGCCGGATATGGCGGGCTTCCCGCTCTGGCGCGGCAATGTCCGCGATGATGTGCTGCGGGAGCTGACCTACACCAACCGCGAATTCAGTGGCCGCGAGGCACAGGAAATGGGCTTCGCCACCCATGTCTCCGACACGCCCTATGAAGACGCGATGGCGCTGGCCAGGCAATTCGCCCAGAAGAATCCGGATGCGATGAAGGCCTCAAAGCGCCTGTTCAACATCATGCAGGACGCGACCGATGCGGAGCTGCTGCAGGCCGAATCCGACGAACAGGCCAGGATCATGCGCACGCCAAACCAGATGGAAGCCGTGATGTCCCAAATGCAAAAGCGCAAGCCGGAATTCACCGACTAGGCATCCATCGCCGGGCCTCAGCCTTCCGGATTGAACGCGGCGAACACCTGCGCGCCGGTCAGTTTCGGCGTGTCATTGCTGAGGTCATAATAGGCGGGCTTTTCATCGATGAAGATCTGGCTGGCCAGGGCCATGCCGTCCTGCGCGTCGAACAGGGCGGCCGGCACCGTATAGCTGTCCTGCTCCACCAGCCGGTAGAACAGATGTGTCCCGCATTTGCTGCAAAAGCCGCGCTCTGCCCAGTCGGATGAGCGGAACGCCGTCACATGCTCGCGCCCGTCAAGCGTGATGCCCTGTCCGCCTTCAATCGCAAAGAACGGTCCGCCGCCCCAGCGCTGGCACATGCTGCAATGGCACACGCCGACGGCGGAATGATCCACATCGTCCGGAACGGTCAGGCTGACGGCGCCGCAAAGACACTGTCCTTTCATGGCGGGGCTCCTCTTGCTGCTACAGCTTTCAGCATATCAAACGAGGATCGCAGCGCCACATAAGCTTTCGAGACGCGGAGGCCCCCTGCGTAGCGCCTAAAGCGGCCGCACCGGCGCCCCTGCATCAGACAGTGCCTGGCGCGCATCGGATACCGTCGCTTCGCCGAAATGGAAGATCGAGGCGGCGAGCACAGCCGTCGCCCCGCCTTCCAGCACAGCGGCCGGCATGTCATCCACGCTGCCGGCGCCGCCACTTGCCACCACCGGCACATTCACCGCACCCGTCACCGCTTTCAGCAGCGGGATGTCATAGCCGGATTTCGTGCCATCCTTGTCCATACTGGTCAGCAGGATTTCGCCGGCGCCCTTCTGCTCGGCCAGGCGCGCGAACTCCACGGCATTGATGCCGGTTTCCTTGCGCCCGCCATGGGTGAAGATCTCCCAGTGATCGCCCACGCGGCGCGCATCGATCGCGACGACCACGGCCTGCGCCCCGGCCTTTGCGGCGCAGCGGCTGATCACGTCCGGATCGGCCACCGCGGCGGAATTGATCGCCACCTTGTCCGCCCCGGCGCGTAGCAGGGCGACCAGGTCTTCCGCGCTGCGCACCCCGCCGCCCACGGTCAGCGGCATGAAGCATTGCTCGGCCGTGGCAGAGACAATGTCCATCAGCGTGCCGCGCCCTTCATGGCTGGCGGTAATGTCCAGGAAGCACAATTCGTCGGCGCCCTGGGCGTCATAGGCTTTGGCCAGCGCCACCGGGTCGCCGGCATCCTTCAGGCCAACAAAGTTGACGCCCTTCACGGTGCGTCCGTCTTTCACGTCGAGGCAGGGGATGATGCGGGTTTTCAGGCTCATGCCCCGGCTTTAGCCGCCCCGGCGCCAGAAGAAAAGCAAAAGCGCCTTACACGGGTGTAACGGAACATCTGCCCCGGCCCATGCATTGATTGTGCGATACCCGAGGGCAAGAGGCCCCGGCAAACGAAGAGAACGAAAGGAGCAAGACTCATGAAACGCCAGAACAAGCTATTCCTTGCTGCCGGTCTCGTGTCCGCAGCAGGCGCTGCATTCGCAGGCCAGAAATATGGCCGCAGATATTTGCGCAAGCGCCGCGCGGAAAACACCGACACCACGGCCCGCCTGAACGGAAAATCCGGCATCCAGGCCACGCCGCGCCAATCGCCGAAGCCATCAAACGCTCAGTCTGAGCAGATGACGGCGCACTGATAGATCAGTGTCCCACGCGAAATCAGGGCCGCCCTCGTGCGGCCCTTTTTCGTGCGGAATACGGAGGGAATACGGAATATAAGCCCACCACGCCGGAACCCCTTCGCCGCGTGCCCGTTTACACTTCAGACACGAACACAGACAGGAGACCTCCGCCATGCAACTTTGGAAAAAAGCCGTTATCTTTACAGGCTCAGCGCTCGCCACTGCTGGCGCGGGGTATGTCGCACGTAATCTGCTGCGCCAGTATCTCGGCCACCATACCAATACGACCAGCCCCAGGCTGATCCCGGCCGTGGCCAACCGCGTGACCAGCGTGCCGAACAAGCAACGCACGCGCGCCCGCGCTCGCTGATCCGGCGCTTACAAAAGAGCACCCCCAAAACGGGCCAGCCCAGTCTGGCCCGTTTTGCATTTTGCGGCTGCCCCCTCTGTCATCCCGGAAAACGCGACAGCGTTTATCCGGGAACCAGACACGGAGGCGCAAGTCTGAACTGGGTCCCGGAT
>NZ_AWFF01000037.1 GCF_000682755.1 Hyphomonas beringensis | reverse complement strand
CGAGCTGGGCTTCGGGCAGGGGATAGGTGCCCTGCTGTTCGATCGGGTTTTGTGTGGCGATCACGGTGAAGCGATCATTCAGGCTGTAGGTGTCGCCATCAATCGTCACCTTGCGTTCCTGCATCGCCTCCAGCAGGGCGGCCTGTGTCTTGGGCGGTGTCCGGTTGATCTCGTCTGCCAGCAGCAGGTCTGTAAAGATCGGACCCTTGGTGAGGCTGAACTCATTTGTCTGGAAGTTGAACAAGTTTGTGCCCAGAACATCGCCTGGCATCAGGTCCGGCGTGAACTGGATGCGGCCAAAGCCGAGAGAGATCGAACGGGCGAAGCATTGCGCCAACAGCGTTTTTGCCGTTCCGGGCGGGCCCTCCAGCAGAACGTGACCGGAGGAGAACAGGGCGGTCAACAGAATATCGACTGTGGTGTCCTGGCCCACAACAGCCTTGCGAACCTCGCCGCGAATCCTGTCCGCCAGCGCCTTGATGTCATTTACGTTCATTCACCGATCTCCCAATAATTCCCTTGCGCCAGCGATACAGGTCGCGAGCCTTGTTCATGAGGTCTTCCCGGTTTGCGGCAGGTGCGCGCAATCCGTCTTCCATTTCAGAAAAGCGTTTGCCGGTTTTTTCGTCCGGGCCAAGACGGTCAAACAGAGCTGTCAGCTGTGCTTCAGTCAGTGTCTTTGGCGCGCCTATCTCACGTGCCACGCGGCGGCGGATCATGTGCAGATATCCAGGGGCCATGCGGCTTTCCCGGCGGGCCATGCTGACGAGGCCTGCGGAATTATCCGCCAGGGCCTGCTTGCCAAGGGCGATGGCGCGGCCTTCGCGGGCGGGCGGACCAAATCTCACCAGCGCGGCCCAGCCCAGCAACAGCGCGCTGGCCAGGGCTGCAAGCGTCGCGCCAATAAACGGAATATCGAACACCATCTGCATCAGGTTTTCAGACCGGACAAAGCCGTGCAATGTCGCGTCGAAAATGATCGGTTCGTCATATTCATAGCGCAGATAGTCGACCATCTGCACGGCGAAGCGTGCATTGGCGATGTTGGACAGGCCGAATGTGTTGATCATGTCCGGATCGCTAAGAATATAGACCGGCTGATCTGGCACCTTTGATAGCAGGTATCCGCCGCCAACGCTGACAATTGGCTCAAGGCTTTCGCTGCGCAAAACCTGCATCTGTTTATCCGGCTTCAGGGCCATCTTGCCGAAGGGTGTCTCGGTTTCCCATGGCACATCAATCCGGTCGACTTCTGCATCAATGGAAAGGTCCGACAAAAGATCATTCACAGAGGCCATGCGCGCAAATTTGACATTTCTTTGCCACTTCGGATTCATCGGATCCGTCTGCCCTATCCATTTGGGCAGGACAATCAGAGTGGTCCGGCCTGGCTCATAAGTTTGCAGGTCTTCGGACATGCCCCGGTCGGCAAGGGTCAGCACAAGCAGACCCCAATCTGTCTCTGTCAGGGTTCGCTCGGAACGGGATATTTCGACCGGATAATTCTGGGCCTCCAGCAACTGGACAAACCCATTATATCCCAGCGCGGAGGTGGAGAAGGGGTGATCCCCCGCCCTGTTCTTGTCACGCAGTTCCGGTGACCAACTGGCCAGCACCATGATGCCGCCAAAAGACAGGATCGCTACGGCCAGAAGAATGCCAACGACGCGCGCGGAAAACGGAGACTCTGTCTGACTCTCCCGGCTCATGACCATTCCCCGCCAAAGGCAAAATCCTCATAGGAGGCACGGGCCGTTTTCCAGTTGGCTTCATCCACATCGCGGCCGCCAAAGAAGCTGTGCTCGACAATGCGGATGATCGGGTTTAGCGCCGCGCGCACACGGTCTGGCAGGTAGCGCAGACTGCCAATTTCCCGCGCGGTCAGAGAGCGGGGCACGCCGTCTTCCACTCTGGTCTGGATGTCTTCAATTGAGCGGAACAATAGCAGGTGCACGGCTTCAGCAAACTTGCCTTGCCGCGCAAGGGCGTCCGCCTCTTCCAGAAGGGTTCGCGCGACAGCGGCTTCCGGACGGTAGTCCGGAATGACATCATCGCCATCCTTGTCTTTCTTGCTGCCATCCCCGCCAAAGCGCACCCGCAGCGCTTCCCCGAACAGGAAATAGAGAACGCCGCCTATGATCGCTATGACGACCACCCAGAACAGAATTTGAAACAGTGGACCCAGAGCGTTCAGAAACTCGAATAGACTTCGCAGCCAATCGGGGGGCGGTTTGACTTCCGGTGGCTCGGCCGGTTCGGCTTCTGGCCGCTGCAGCTGCATGTCTCCGTTACGCAGGAATTCCTCATGGGCTCGGTCCAGCGCGTTCAGGTCTGTCGCCAGCGGCCCGTCTTCGTTTTCGCCATAGGAGTAGTCATCATGCAGGCCTTGAGACGCATCCTGTTGAGCTGTGCCTGGCAGACAAACCGCTGCAGCGACCAGCAATGCGGCGCAGATGCGTCCAGTCAGGCTCAAACAAATTCTCCCCACATGGCGGCGGCGTCTACCGCCCTGACTCTCCCTGACTATTTCAGAGGTTGCAGACAGCTTCAACGGCCTATTGCTTAACGGCTCCGGGATGCCGATATAGCGCCCTCAAGGCAGAGATGAGGCAGGATATGGACAAGGCAGAACTCTACAGGGATCTCAAGGCGGAAATTGACGCCGTTGTGGCGGGGGAAACCTCTGTCACTGCGCGATATGCCACAGCATCCTGTATCCTGGCTCAGGCCTTCAAGCCGCGGTTTTTCTGGACCGGTTTCTATGTCGTGGACCCGCTGAAGGATCGCGAACTGGTTGTCGGCCCCTATCAGGGAACGCTTGGCTGTCTGCGTATTCCGTTCGGCAAAGGCGTCTGTGGCCATGTCGCCGCCACGCAGGAACCGATCATCGTGCCCGATGTGCACGCTTTCCCGGGACACATCGCCTGTGACTCCGCCACCAATTCAGAGATCGTGGTGCCGGTGTTCGATGATGAGGGCCAACTGGCCGCTGTTCTGGACATCGACTCGACAGAGCATGATGCCTTCGATGAGGTGGACCGCGAGGGCCTAGTTGCTATCTGTCAGGGGCTCCTCACCGCTTGATGCACCGGGGGCGGAAAGGCCAGAGGTATCATCCGCCATCAATGGCAGGTCTGCCCCGACAATTAGGTCCAGACGGTCATTGAGGGTCTCTTCCAGAATGTCCAGCTTGCGGGCACGCAGGCCGGAAACGGGCTTGATCTCGTGGTTCAGCTCCAGCCAGACATCGCGTTCCGGGTCATATTTTGGCCAGTCGGGCACGCCTTTTCCGTTCGGGTTGCCCGTCTTCGCAAAATTGGTCCAATAGGTCTGCATGGCCTCTGTCAGCGGCATGTCGTCATCATTGGCCGGCAGGATGCCGCCATGACTGCCAAACACGAAGGGGATCTCTGCCGCATGGTGGGCGCCCAGTGTCTGGCGCTTGCTCGGCGGTGTGCGCGTGAACTGGTAGACCCAGGTCGGCTGGCCAGCCTCCGTATTGTGGCGGGCCAGAAAGCGCGTATGCACGCCGAACAGATCATCGCCCAGCATGTCCGTTGCGCCCTTGTCCCAGGTGGCGAGGCTGGTCATCCCGTAAAGGGCTTGCAGGGCCTTGGCCGAGTTTTGCCCGAAGACGCTGGCCAGCGCCGCTTCGCGCTCTTCCAGAGTGCCGGTAATGTTCGGCTTCAGGATCGTGGGGGATTTGAAAGCGTCGTAGAACAGGGTCGCTTCATCTGAATTGTAGCCGACCAGCACAGGCACATTGTTGATTGTGTCGTCCCGGATCGCCTCGCCAATCGCTTCTGGCAGGATCTGGCCATCCACATTCGGCAGGAAATAGGCCGCCAGATCCGGTCGGCTGTCGATACGGGAGACAATCGCGCCAGACGGAATGGCGCGCAGCTTGTCTGCGGTTGCGGCGCTGTCGGCCAGAGTAGACAGGAATTCCTCCCCGACATCTTCCGCGCTGCGTACACCGGGCAGGGGAGAGCGGGACAGGTGAATGGCATTATAGCTG
Organism: Hyphomonas beringensis; assembly: GCF_000682755.1. Taxonomy (GTDB): domain Bacteria; phylum Pseudomonadota; class Alphaproteobacteria; order Caulobacterales; family Hyphomonadaceae; genus Hyphomonas; species Hyphomonas beringensis. The sequence goes on along the minus strand of NZ_AWFF01000037.1, from coordinate 58,134 downwards.
CTGACGCCGCTTTGCATGATCGCTTTCTGATACAGGCCGTCGGCCAGCGGTGAAGCCATCAGCTCACTGATAGATTGCGCGCCGGCACTTTCGCCAAACACGGTCACATTGTCCGGGTCACCGCCAAACGCGGTAATATTGCGCTTTACCCATTCCAGCGCAGCGATCTGGTCCAGCAGGCCGTAATTGCCTGACGTTCCGGCCTCTTCCGTCAGGGCCGGGTGGGCGAGATAGCCGAACGGGCCTAGGCGGTAATTGATCGTGACCAGAACGACGCCGTGCTCCACCAGACCGTTCGCCTGATACAGCTCTGTTGAGCCGGTGCCCGTCTGGTGAGAGCCGCCATGGATCCAGACCATTACCGGCTGAAGCTTTGGTTTCCCGCGATTGGCCGTACGCACGTTCAGGAACAGGCAGTCTTCCACCTCTTCCGGCGCGGGCTGGGACGCAACATATTGCTCCACCACCATGCGCTTCCACCACGGCATTCCAACACCTTTGGTGATGCGGCCGATAAAGTCTCCCAGACCACCAGCTTGCTGCAGGCATTGCGGGCCGAACTCTCTGGTGTCCCGGGTAATCGCGCCCCATTGCGGCGGTGCTGAGGGCGCAGCCCAGCGGCGGGCCGTGGCGTAGGGGATACCGTTATAGACCTGAATGTCCGGGTTATCAGCGTCGATGCCGCCCGTGATGACCCCTTGATTGATGCGCAACGGCTCAGTCTGCGCCATGGGCTCTTTTGGCTGGTTCAGCTGAAACCAGCCCCACACGGCTGCACCCAGCAAAACAAAGAAAACAACTATACTTACACGCTTCATGGATAAGACCCCGCCCATACAGACATGAACGCTATACTAGTTGAGTTAGAAAGTCACTTATCGCGACTGTTGCTCAGCGCAAAGTATCCAGCGCTTTTTCCGTTGCAATAACAAGGTCTTCTGTGGGCTCGATACCGCACGCCATACGCACGAATCCCTCCGCCACCTGATCGCCCCAGCGGATTCTGCACTCGGCAGAGGTATGGACCCCGCCAAAGCTGGTCGCCGGAACAATCAGTGGGTTGTTTTCAATGAACATTTCCGCAGACTTGCGGTCCTTCAGGGTAAAGCTGACGATCGGGCCATACTCCCGCATCTGGTGAGACGCGATGGCATGGCTCACGTCACGGGGCAGGCCGGGATAGCGCACAGACTGCACGGCTGGGTGCTTTTCCAGCATTTGCGCTACGGCGAGTGCATTCTCGTTTGCCCGAAAAACGCGCAGTTCTAGCGTCTCAAGCCCGCGATGCAGCAGCCAGGCGTCAAACGGGCTGACGATTGCCCCGCCCAATCGCCGATAGGTCCGGATCTGGTTGATCAGCGCCGTATCCCGGCTGGCCACATGCCCGCACAGCACATCGGAGTGCCCGGCCATGGCCTTGGTATCGGCCATCAGCACCATGTCTGCGCCGAGATCCATCGGCTGCTGGCAGATCGGCGTGGCGGTCGTATTGTCAGCCACCAGCAGGGCGCCCTCCGCCTTGGCCCGGTCCGCCACGGCGGCAATGTCGCAGACATCCAGCCCCGGATTTGACGGCGTCTCGATCATCACCAGCCGGCAGCCTGTCATGTCGGCCTCCGCCATTTCGGCGGTCGGGCAGGTCTCCACAATCACGCCGCGGGGGACGAAATGCTCCTCCAGCAGGGCGCGGACATTGTAATAGCCATCGGCATGGACCAGCACCTTGTCGCCGGGCTTCAGCTGCGTGTGGAGGATCGCCGCCACAGCCGCCATCCCGGATGGGAACAGCACCGCTTCGGCATTCTCCAGCAGGCCGATTTCCGCTTCGACGCTTTCCACGGTCGGGTTGCCATTACGGCCATAGAAATGGCTGCCATCCGGATCGCCGGGCAGCAGGAAGGTCGAGCTTGGCAGGATCGGCAGCGCTACAGGGTCTCCCTTGGACAATCCTCTCGCGCGGTGGTGCAGCAATTCGGAAATGACAGAGGGTTTCCAGGTCATGGGCAGTCTTTCGTTTGGACGAGTCAGGTCAGTTGGATGCGCCGGACTGTGCGCTGTCTTCCAGCGGGAGGAAATAGAAATCCTGCATCAATCCATCGGAAATCCATGGCGTCTGGGTCTTGCGGGATTCGAAATAGACGGTCCGCTGCGCCGTCTTGAACACATCCGTTGCGTCCATGCCAGGCTGGCTCAGTGCATCTGCCAGCGCCTTGGCATAGGGGCCGACCGTTTCTTCGGGCGCATCGAACGCGGTCTCGCCCGGCGCGGTGGCATAGGCGACGAGTGCGCCGCCGACCCAGTCCACACGCGACAGGCCCTTGCTGGCGCTGACGCTTTTGGTGCCACCCGCTGCGGGCAGGCCCGGATCATTCCGGCAGGCATCCAGCACATAGAACGCAAAGGAGGGTTCAAAGGCCTGCACATATTCAATCACCTTCTCAATCGAGAGGGCGCGGATCAAATCCGTTTCCGAGGTCAGCTTCATCCCCACCGGCGCCAGATAGTTCGGCCCGGTCGGGTCGGGTGCAAATCCGTGTCCGGAATAGTAGAAGAAAACCGTTGGCGGCATCTCCTTGGGCTCCTTTGACAGGCGCGTTGCCAGACTGGAGAGGGACAGCCCCATCTGGTCCGGATCTGCATCCCGGTAGAGAAACACTTCAAAGCCCGCCTCTGTCAGCCGGTCCTTCATGAGGAGAACATCATTGTGCGGATTGGTCAAATCGCTGAGGTTTGGTGCATAATTCCGGTTGCCGATGAGCAGCGCGATCCGGGCCGGGCCGTCCATCTTGCGGGCAGGCATGTAATGCTCAAACCCCGCTTGCGGCTTGGGCTCTGTGGGCGCGCGCTGGCTGAGAGCTTTCAGGCGCAGCCTTGCCTGGTCAATCAGAACACTGTCAGGGAACTTCTCGATAAAGTCCGACATTGCCTCAATCGAGTTGAGGCTGACAGCTGACTGCCAGACGGCGAGTTCCAGGGCGAGGTCCTGAGACAGGCTTTCGGCCCGGGGCGCACCGGAGGCGCTGGATTGCACGAGCGGAACAGATTTGGTCGGCGCGGCCTCACTGCCTGCATCCTTTTCCCCTTTGCCCTCATATAGGATGAGGGGGCGGGATGTGCTGATGATCGCCTCAGGGAATTGCTGGCCCTCTGACGCCTCGATGGTTTCCGATTGCACGCGCGCGAAGATCTCCGTCACGGTCAGCCCTGGCTCGCGCAGCGCGTCTGCCAGCGCCTGGCTGAAATATGAGCCCTGCGGCGTCTCATAGGCATAGTCACCAATGCGCGTGGCCCACAGCTGATAGATCTCCGGCTGCTTCATGTCTTCCGCGCTGGCCTGCTTGCCTATGCCTTTGGATCGCTGGCCGATATAGGCGCGGTTCGTATCAAAGGCGAGCACCAGCTGGCGGCGGCCACCAAACACCATTTGGGCCAGTGCCTCCTCCACCGACACGCTCTGCGATGTCATGTCTTGGCCCTGGCTGAACAGGTCAATGTTCAGGTCAATTGGGATAAAATAGTCCTGTCCCGCGCCACTGCCGATGCCGTGGCCTGTGTAATAGATAAAGCCAGTCGAGTCCTCCGGAGCGTCGGCCAGCCTTCGCCGGAAATCCGCAAATGCCGCATGCATTTGCGCCTGCGTGCCATCGGCCAGAACGGTGACATCAAAGCCGATCTCTTTGAGGGCGGTCTCCATCTTTTCCTGGTCGTGCGGTACGCCGGGCAGGGTGCCGACATAATCATCCAGATATGCCGAATTCGCGATCAGCAAGGCCAGCTTTTCAGGCGCGTCGTCTTCTGAAATGGCGGGCCCCGCCAGCAGTAATAGCGCGCCGACCAGGCTCACGGCCCAGCGTCTTAATATCTGCAGAGTACGACTCATGCCTCGTATCCTCCGTCCCCCAGGAGAAGGGAAACTATACGCGGCTTGTCGTGCAAATCCAGAGGCGGGCTTATCCCGCGCCAGCATCCAGGATCGCCGCGTTCGGGCCGATCAGCTCCGCCGCCTGTTCGCGCGTCGCTTCGTCCAGCCGGTGCCACGCTGCCCGTAGGGTCTGCAGGCATTTTACCTGATATTTGAACACGCCTTGCTCATAGCGGCCGCCTTCGATCTCCAGGGAGAAACTGTCTTCTTCGGAATTCAGCGCGTCTTCATTGGCCTTCAGGAAGGGCAAATAGGTGTCGCCCACAATGGCCATCAGTTGTTGAACGGGCTGGCTGATACCTTCAGTCCAGTCGCCTTCAATGCCGCTGGTATCATCGGCATGGTCCAGCCAGCGATAGAGATATGGCGTCTCCGCACGAAGCCACGCCATCGGCGTCGGGTCCACGCTCATCACTTTCAACTGTCCGTAAAAGCCAAGATCGGCCAGCGAGATGCGGTTGCCGAACAGAAAGCGGGTTGGTCCGGTCGCCATGGTTTCCAGAAGTGTGCAGACCCGCTCCCAGCTCGCTTCGATCAGCGGCCCGGTGGCAGGTGTGCATCCGACCAGTGCCATACGGCTGATCTGCCGCTCACGGATCGTGGCGGCGGCATCCTCCACGCCTGAGCGGCCTGCATTGGGCAGGCTGTCAAACATCAGCCAGTTGGCGCACCATTCGGCGTCTTCCTCATACGCCCAGCGATAATGGAACATTGCCTTCATGAACCATTCGTCCGCCATATCTTCCAGCAGCAGACAGGCAAAATGCTGAAGCGGTTCTGGCGGCAACAGGCCTCTGCCTTCCTGTTCAATACCCAGAAGAAACGGAGTGGAGTCATTGGTCCAGCTGCCATCCGGGCGCTTGATGACGGGGATCACAGGTGCCTTCACATTTGGCATCACCTGCTGGCGGTCTTCCGCCGTCATGCCTGCCCATGTATGCACCAGCCGTTTGGCGCGCATCGCACCGCGCACCTTCATGGAATAGGGGGAGCCAAGTGCTCCGTAGACTTCATAATGGTCCATGCGTCCCTCCCGTTTTTATTTTATAGGGCTTTTGCCAGATCGATCAGTTTTGTGACCGTATTGATATTGCGCGCTGATCCTGCTGCTGCGGCGGGCACGGACAGCTTTGTGCGGGCCTGCCCATCCGGATAGTGGATATAAACTTCGCGCTGTCCTGCCGAAATCTCCTCGCTGGCCTGGTTCTTTACGCCGTCCATCACATCGCCCGGCGCTGTGGCCAGAAACACGGCGACCACCTTGTTGGGCGCGCCATCCGGGAACGGGTTAGCCGCGAGGATTGCCACCATCTCTGGCAAGGTGCGCACGAAGACGGGGACAGGCTTGCCAAAATAGGCTTCAACGCGTGCCTCCAGCTCGGCCTTTACCGCCTTGGCCGTCAGGTCGCTTTTGAAAACCACATTGCCGCTGGCGATATAGGTTTTCACGCTTTCAAAGCCCGCATCCTCGCACAGGGCTTTCAAATCCGTCATCGGCATCTTGCCCGTGCCGCCAACATTTATTGCTTTCAACAGGGCAATATACGCCGTCATTTTGTAAAGCCTTCTGCGCGTTCAACCCGTGTTGTAATCAGTTCCTGGCACAACAGGCCCGCCTCCCGGTGCCGGGCCATGGACTGGTAATCCTTGTGGTTCAGCGTGGCGATGAAGGCCTGCCGGTTCGGAAAGTGCATCACCATCACAGCGTCCCAGTCGCCATTGCCGATGAAATAGCGCTCTGCCTTGCCCATCAGCAGGCAGGCGCCCCCCACTTCCGCCGCCGCAACGCCAAACGCATCGGCATAACGCTGATAGGCGTCACGCCCGGGCTCGTCATTGCCGTATTCCGGATCGTCCTTCTGGTATTCCGCTTTCACCCGGAACTTCAGCAGATTTACCTGCGCGATGGGGCCATCATACGGATCATCGCGAAAGGCGCGGAACTGGTCGGCGGTTGGCTGGAAAGCAGGCATGTGGCGCTCCTTTAGGGTCTCAGATGAGGATGTTTCCCGAAATACCGCTCGGTGTAAAACAATGCCGCCGCGTGAAGCGCATGCTGGGCATCCAGATTTTCATAGGCCAGGAAGTCCTCATAGGGCATCTCGACCACTTCGATTTCCTCGTTCGGGTCCAGCGATTGTCCATGTGTCAGCGTGCAGCCCAGCGCCAGGAAATAGTGCAACTGATTGTCCTGCACCGCAGGGTTCGGATAGCAGGTGCCGACCGGAAGCATCTCGCGCGCCGTATAGCCGGTCTCCTCCCGCAGCTCGCGCACCGCCGCGCCTTCCGGGTCGGTTTCGCCAGGGTCCATCACGCCGCCCGGTATGCCCAGCAGAACCACTTCGCCCGCATGGCGATATTCCTTTATCAAAACGATATTACCTTCATCCGTAATGGGAATGATTGTCGCCCAGTCGGTAAACTCCAGCACATGATAGGCGGGTACGATGTGGCCATCCTCGCGCTCGCATTTATCTGTGCGGACCGACAGGAACTTGTCCTTGAAGGTCTGCCGGCTCTCCAGAATTTTCCACGGCTTGATCATTCTGCGTCTACCTTCAGATAGCGGTTCAGGAATTCCATACGCGTCTTCATCAGATGGACCTGCAGGGCTTCTCCACGAATGCCGTGGCGTTGGCCCGGATAGGTCATCAACTCGAACAGTTTCCCTTTTTCCTGCAGCATCGCCATCATGCGCGTGGCATTGTCAAAGGTGACATTGTCATCCGCCATACCGTGGACCAGCAGCATCGGCGTCTCCAGATTGTCGACATAGGGAAACACGCTGGAGGCGTCATAGCCGTCCGGATTGTTTTCCGGCGTGCCCATGTAACGCTCCGTGTAGAACGTGTCATACAGGCTCCAGTCGGTCACGGCGGCGCCTGCGACCGCGGCGGCGAAGGTGCCTTCCGGGGCCTGCAGAATGGTCATCAGCGTCATGTAACCGCCATAGGACCAGCCCTGAATGGCAATCCGGTCCGCATCCACAAAGGGCTGCGCCTTCAGCCATTTCACGCCTTCCAACTGGTCCGCCACTTCAGGCTTTCCGGTCCGGTGATAGATCACGTCCTCGAATTTCTTGCCGCGGTTCCAGCTGCCACGATTGTCCAGGCGGAACACGATATAGCCCTGCCGGGTGAGGTATTGGTCAGACAGGCTCTCCCAGTCCCGGTCCACCGTCTGCACGTGCGGGCCGCCATAGACTTCGACAATCACCGGATACTTTTTCGACGCATCGAAATCGGGCGGCGTCTGGATGGAATAATACAGCGTCTGCCCGTCATCGGCGGTCAGCGTGCCATAGTCAGGTACGGTATGTTGCTCCAGATACGGATAATAGGGGTGGCTCTCGTCGAGTTTGTTCTCCAGCAGCCAGGTGATCAGCGTGCCGTCTGCCTTGTAGAGGCCGGTCTGCGGCGGCTGGTCTGGGGAAGAGGATGTGCCGACAAAGCTCTTGCCGTCTGGCGCCATAGTGATGGACCAGCTCTTGCCTGCTTCGGTAATACGTGTCGGCTCGGGGCATTCCGCCTTCAGTAGGGCCGCCTCCGGCATCAGGTCCACGCAATTACTGTCCGGCAGAGGGCGGGGCCTGGCGTCCGTGTCGACCTCATCGTCATGTGTTGCCATCGGGATGCTGTAGAGATGCTTTTCCAGCGGCGTGTCGGCAAAGCCGGTGAAATAGACAAGGCCCGCATCGGCATCGACGCCCTCAATCGCACTTACCACCCATTTGCCACGTGTTAGCGGGATCAGGTTTCCACCCTTTTCGGGCAATTCATAGATCTGCCGGAAGCCTGTCTTCTCAGTAGTCTGAAGAATACGATCCTTCAGGGGCAGGAAATCGCTGGACAGGTTTACCCATGTGTCCTGCGTCTCCTTGAAGGGGCTCGAAACGCGCCAGTGCTTTCCGTCGGAGCGGTGATAGAGGATCTCGGTCTGGTCGCGGTTGACCGTCTGGAACCAGATGCCGTCATCGGTCCAGTTGACCCGTGCCAGATAGGTATCCGGCCCCACGGAATAGAGCTTCGTTGTCTCGCCTGTTTTGATGTCCAGTACGAACAGGTCGACGATCGCGTTGGGCCGGCCCGCACGCGGATAACGCTGTTCGATCACCGTCACATCATCTGCGGAAATGTCGAACCGGGGCACGATATCCACCGGGCTCTCATCGACGCGAGTATAGGCGACATAGCGGTCATCCGGGCTCCACCAATACCCCGTGTAGCGGCTCATCTCTTCCTGTGCGACAAACTCCGCGACGCCATAGGAAATGGCCTTCTCGGGCTCGGCTTCGGGGGAGAGGCGTTTTTCTTCCCCGGTCGCCAGATCGATCATCCACAGGGCGCCATCGCGAATGAAGCTCGCATATTTGCCGTCTGGCGAGATATTGGCGTCATATTCGAATGTGTCGGTCTCGGTCAGCTGACGGGTCTGCGGGCCGTTCGGCGTCAGGGTGACCAGGTGCAGGTCGCCGCCCAGCGGGATCAGAATGGTGTCCGCCGTGCCCCAGGAATAATTCAGAATGCCTTTCTTGCCAGCGGTCCGCTTGCGCTCACGCAGGGCCTTTTCCTCTTCTGACAGTTCGACATCTTCCGGCTCCAGCAGTCGCGAGTCGACCAGCAGTGATTGTTCGCCGGTTGCCACATCGAATTGCCACAGATCATAGCGGGCCTGATCGGTTTCCTTGCCTTTCAGGAACGTCACACGTTTGCCATCCGGGGAATATTTCACCCCCATCGGAGAGGGGCCATTCAGCGATGGCGAGGCGTAAAGACGTTCAAGGGTCAAATCTGTCATGGGCTGGGAAACTGCCTTGGCGGGAGGGGATTCGGCGAAAGATGGCGCGGCGGCCAGGCTGGCAAAAATGGCCAATCCTGTAGCCGTAACACCACTAAGAGCGATATTTCGAAGCGATATTTTCATGAGGGGAACTTAGCCGTCTGGATTGTCCTGTCATCTGGTCTGATGACACGATTTAGCTTTTTTAGCGGTAAAACTGCGAATACGCGCTAGGCAAAAGCTCTGTTTTCCATATCGTGCTCCTCATGGTGGATGGGCAATCTCTGTTTGAAAAAGCCTTCGCCTTGCTGATTGACGGCGAGGGCGGCGAGAGTTTGCTGAAGGCTTCGGCACTCATGCGCAAGGCCGCCGATGAAGGCCATGCCGCCGCTGCCAATAATTTCGGGGCCATGCTGCATCATGGGCGCGGCGTCCATCAGGATTTTGCTGCAGCCCGGGCGTATTATACGCAGGCTGCTGAAGCAGGCCTCCCAACAGCCATTTTCAACCTCGGCTTCATGTATCTCCACGGCCTCGGCGGTGCGAAAGATGAAGAGAAGGCCCGCGAACATTTTGTGCGCGCGGCTGAAATGAGCGTTGTTGATGCCATCACCTATCTGGGTGCCATGCTGATGACCGGGGCCGGTGGCCCGCAGGCTCATGATGCGGCGCGCGAATGGTGGGGCAGAGGCGCCAATCTGGGGGACAGCCGCTGCGCCTTCAATCTGGGCATCGCCAATGCTGGCGGACATGGGCAAAAGCCGGACTATGTTGAAGCCTGGCGCTGGTTCTCCCGCGCGCATGATATGGGCAGCCATGGTGCCGCGACAGAGCTGGAGCGTCTGGCCATCGTCATGACGGAAGAAGAGCGCCGCCGCGCCGACGTGTGATGACTTCGTAAATCTGTCTATTCAGGTTCTGTAATGGGGGCTGGCTCGCCGGGTATTTCGGTCGCCGTAGCCGTCTCCTGCTCATGAAGTTCATCCAGCGTCCGCCCCACATCCTGGCCGACCCAGAAACCTGCCACTGTAGATGCGGTTGTCGGCGCCAATATACCGACGATTGAGGTTGCAAAGCCAAGAAGCAGGGCGCGCCAAAGCCTCGCCCCTTTTGTATGAACAGACTTCAGTCCGCGCCATGTGGTCAGGGAGTCGAACAGGAAGGCGACCAGCAACGACCCGGAAGCAATGATCATCATCAGGGAAAAAGGCAATTTGGCTGTGGTGATCATCATAATGGTCAGCAGGGTTGTGCTGGGAATGATGGCCGCAAAGAACAGGCGGATCCGTGTGATAGTGGGGGTGCCTTTGCCCCAGATGCGCATCAGCAGCGCTGTCAGCGTATACCAGAAGCCTACGGCAAACGGATAGATCAGCCAGTTCTTCTCCATCATGTCGTCCACCATGTCATCAAGATCCAGTCGCGTATCCAGCTCGCGAAGCCCTTCCGCTGTGGTCTCAAAGGCGATTTGCATCATCGAATTGTCACTGGCCCAAAAGAATTTGAACAGGAACAGGATGGCGATCAGGGAAAAGTAGACGCGGAATGAAGGTGTGTAAGCGCCGTTCATCCAGTCAGGGGTTCGGGCTGCTGAGAAGACTTTGGCGGGTCGGCGAAACAGGTCCCAAACCGTCTTGCCCGCGCGGATATTCAATCCGAACACGTCTTCCATCATGTCGTCCAGGTCAGGTTGCCTGCTGGAGTCCGTCTGGTCCGGCTTGGGGGCGTGAAAGTCTGACATCTGCGCTCTGCCTTATGAACAGTTCACCTGTCGGAGTACAGCGCATCGGTGCCGTAATCCACAAATCATCTCAAATGCAGGATGTCTTCACCGCGGACGGGTGCATCCTGCGGGAAATTCGGGCAGGCTGGTCACCCGCATACGAAAGAAGGGCACATAGATGAAACTGTTTACCCACGAAAATCGCGATCAGAGCCCAGAGACGCGGCAGGCGTATGCGCTGTACGAAATCCTCCACACGGCAGTCGACTTCATCGCCGCGATCTGCTTCCTCATCGGCTCTGTGCTGTTCTTCTGGTCAGACACCTTGTTCGCGGGGACCTGGCTGTTCGTCATCGGGTCCATCTTCTTCACGATGAAGCCAACCATACGCCTCGTGCGGGAGATACGCCTCTATCAGATGGGAAAGAAACAGCGCCTGGCGGACCAGGTCGAGGCCTAGGTTGCGTCTGCCCGCTTGATTTTCCCCCGCGCCCGCGTAACTGAGGCGACGTATTCCCCCTAAGTTTCAGGAGACGCTTCCAATGGCCGGTCCCCAATACGTTTATCACATGCAGGGTCTCTCGAAGACCTATCCCGGCGGCAAGAAGGTGTTCGAGAACATCCACTTGTCCTTCCTTCCGGACGCCAAGATCGGTGTCGTCGGCGTCAACGGTGCCGGTAAGTCCACCCTGCTGCGCATCATGGCCGGTCAGGACAAGGAATTTAACGGCGAGGCCTGGGCCGCGGATGGCGTGAAAGTCGGCTACCTGCCGCAGGAGCCGCAGCTCGACCCCTCCAAGAACGTGTTCGACAATATCGCCGCCTCCTGCCCGGAAAAGCAGATGCTGGACAAGTTCAACGAAATCTCCGGCAAGCTGGGCGAGGATTATTCCGACGAACTGATGGAAGAGATGACCGCCCTGCAGGAGCAGATCGACGCGGCAGATGCATGGGACATCGATTCCAAGATCCAGATGGCGATGGAGGCCCTGCGCTGCCCGCCGGACACGGCGGACGTGAACAATCTTTCCGGGGGTGAGATTCGCCGCGTTGCGATCTGCGCGCTGCTGCTGTCCAAGCCTGACATGATCCTGATGGACGAACCGACCAACCACCTCGACGCCGAGACGGTTGCCTGGCTCCAGAACTATCTGATCAACTTCAAGGGCTGCGTCATCCTCGTGACCCACGACCGTTACTTCCTGGATGACATCACCAGCTGGATTCTTGAGCTGGACCGCGGCCGCGGTGTGCCCTTCCAGGGCAATTATTCCGGCTGGGTCGAGCAAAAGGCCAAGCGTATGGAGCAGGAAGCCCGCGAAGAGCGTGGCAAGCAACGCTCCCTCGCCAAGGAACTGGAATGGGTCCGTTCCAGCCCGAAGGCCCGTCAGGCAAAATCCAAGGCGCGTATCCAGTCCTACGAACAGAAGGCTGCCGAGGCCGAGAAGGAAAAGGTCTCAACCGCTCAGATCCGCATTCCCCCGGGCCCGCGTCTCGGCAACCTGGTTCTGGAGGCCGAAGGCCTGCGCAAGGGCTTTGGCGACAATCTGCTGATCGAGGATCTGGAATTCAGTCTGCCGCCAGGCGGCATTGTCGGCGTAATCGGTCCGAACGGTGCGGGTAAGTCCACCCTGTTCAAGATGATCCTCGGCCAGGAAGAGCCGGATGCCGGCGCGCTGCGGGTCGGTGATACGGTGAAGTTCGGCTATGTCGACCAGAGCCGTAACAAGCTCGACGACAACAGGAATGTCTGGGAAGAAATTTCCGGCGGAACGGACGTCATCGATCTCGGCGGTGTGGAAGTGAACTCCCGCGCCTATGTCGGCGCCTTCAACTTCAAGGGCTCTGACCAGCAGAAGAAAGTCGGCCTTCTCTCCGGTGGTGAGCGTAACCGCGTGCACCTCGCCAAGATGCTGAAACAGGCCTCCAACGTCCTCCTGCTCGACGAACCGACCAACGACCTCGACGTGGAAACGCTGCAGGCGCTGGAAGAGGGCCTCGACGCGTTTCCGGGCTGCGCCGTGATCATTTCGCACGATCGCTGGTTCCTGGACCGTATGGCAACGCACATCCTGGCTTTTGAGGGCGATTCCCACGTAGAGTGGTTCGAAGGTGACTTTTCCTCCTATTTGGAGGATAAAAAACGTCGCCTCGGAGAGGACGCTGTCAATCCTAAGCGCTTGAAATTCAAGAAGTTTGCGCGATAGAGCAGAGTCCGGCGCTCCCATGGGCGCCGGAAATTCTCCAAAATGGAGCAATCTCGAATTAACACATTTTCTGTATCAGATTGGTCAGGGTAGGGGTTATCAACCGACGCGGCCGAAGGGGAGGTCGTGCCAAAGTTACGGTGACCCGCATTGGCTCAGGCACAGGCGATACAGAAAATGGACGCTCCATCCGCGGCAGATCGCCCGGTTAGGGCGGCGCCGTCTGATGCAGATCTGGTCCATCAGGAAGGGCCGTCCTCTTCCAATTTCGACAATATCATTGCGTTGCTTCGCAGCATGTTGATGGTCGAAACGGTCACGATTTCCATTGCGTATGGCCAGCATGAGCACCTTCTGGCATCCTCGGCCCTGCCGCAGGACGATATTTACAGCAATGTCCAGTTCTTCGCCGGTGTCCCGATCTATTCCTATGAGAAAGAGATCATCGGCACATTGTCGGTGATGGATTCCCGCCCGCGTGAATTGACGCCTAACCAGTTGACCTCGCTGGAGGATGTCTCACGGGTTGCGGCAGACCTGTTTGAGCTGCGCAAGCTCGCCTCGATTGACGGCCTGACCGGCCAGATGACCCGCCGCGCCTTCGAGCAGGAAGCCTCCCGTGTGCTGCAGCTGTCTTCGCGCCACAAGCACAAGGTTTCGATGATCGGGCTCGACGTTGATCACTTCAAATCGATCAATGACACCTATGGCCACGCTGCGGGTGATGAAGTGCTCAAGAAAGTCGCCCAGACCTGCGCCGAAACGCTACGGACCAGCGACATGTTGGGCCGGCTTGGCGGCGAGGAGTTCGCTGTTCTCCTGCAGGAAACGGATCATGAAGGCGCCACCCAGGTGGCCGAAAAGCTGCGCAAGGCCATCTCTCTGCTGCGCTTCGAATTCGACGGAAAGACTGTCGGCGTCACCGCCAGCTTCGGCATCAGCTCCAACGCGCATGCCGATTACGATCTTTCAAAGCTGTTGGAGCAAGCCGACGCGGCAATGTACAAGGCCAAGCAGACGGGCCGGAACCGCTGTGTGGCCTATGGCGACGAAAAGCTGCCTGAGCGTGTTGTCCGCCGCCGCGTGTTGAAATCCGGCCAGATCCAGTTTGCCGGAAACGCAGCCAACATTGACTGCACCGTCCGCCAGCTCGGCCAGGATGGTGCGGGGCTGGATCTGGTGACCACCGCGAATGTGCCGAATGAGTTTCGCCTGCACATTCGTTCCGATGGCCTGACGGCGAATTGCAAAGTGATAGAGCGTACCCAGACGCATCTGGACGTCGTCTTTCGCTAGCGCGGCAAACACCGTTTCCTATTCGACCGGGCGGTTCTCATCCAGCAGGTCGCCTTCCTTGCTCTCGGCGCGCTCCTCGGCGACTTTCTGGTCGATATGCTCGTCCGGTTTCACATCTGCTGCTTCGGTCGTATCGACCTGTACGGATGATTTCGGCTTTGGCTCAGGTTTGGGCGTTGTCACCTGGCCGCTCGTCAGGTCCGCACCATTGTCAAAACGCAAACGATAAATTGGCTCGGGCAGGGTGAAGCCTGCGTCTTCAAGCACATCCTTGGCTGCGCTGATGGCCAGTCCGCGCGCCTTGGCGAAATTCGTCTCCCTCTGGTCCACCCAGCCCATGAAACGCAGCACAATATTGGAATCGCCCACTGTCTGGATAAACGCCTCCGGGTCTGGCGTCGCCAGAACGAAGGGCAGGCCCTTCAGCGTATCAAGGCCCAGCTGCATGGCCGCTACCGGATCATCTGCGGCGTCCACGCCCAGATCAAACTCGAACCGGCGTTCCGGATTGCGCGTATAGTTCAGGATCACGGCCTTGAAGACAGTCGAGTTCGGAATGCGCAGATGGTTGCCGTCCAGTGTCATCAAAACGGTGGAGCGCGATGTCAGGCGCACCACCTTGCCTTCGTGCTGGTCGATCACGACATGCTCATTCGCCCGGAAGGGCTGGCGTACGCTCAGCATGATGGACGAGATATAATTCTCCAGCGTATCGCGCACCGCAAAGCCGACCGCGATGCCTATGACGCCTGCGCCGCCCAGCACGGTGCCCATAATGGCTGTCGCGCCCAGAAAGTTCATTGCCACGACGAGGCCGACCAGCAGCATGATGATGCGGAACGCCCCCGCGACGAGTTCCGACAGGAACGGGTTTGGCATGATGACGCGCCAGAACGCCTTCCACGAGGCCAGCAAATGGCCGATTAGGCCGATCAGAAGGAACACGGCCAGCGCCACGCCATAGAGGGGCAGGGCGCGGTAGAAATTCTTCAGGCGGCTGGACGTGGAATCCAGAAAGGGGCTGACATTGTCCTGCACGGCCAGCGTGCGCTGTATCTGGTCTTCCACCGTCACGACGCCCTGCAGGCGCAGGGCAATCTGCTCGGCCCGGTTGGCGGCGGCGGCATTGGCCACATCCCCGCGCAGCGTCACGACGCCTTCGCGTACCTCCACGGTGACGGCCTTCAGCGTGTCGATTTCCTGAAAGATCGCCGTGATCCGTTTCTGGATGTCGGCGTCAGTCGCTGCCGGGTCTGGCGTCTGAATGATGGGGGCCGGGTCTTCCGGCGCGGCCTGATCCGGTGACTGCGCCAGCGCGTTCGGCGCAGACATGACAAGACAGAGCGCCAACAGTGCCCGCCCCAGCCAGTTCTTCAAATGGTTGGATCTCATACAGTCAGCCTCCCCGGGGTTCTGGCCTAACAACCTAGCTTGACCGCATCAGTTCCCAAAGCCCGGTATATGTTTCAGCAAGAGCGCCCCAGATACCAACCTATCCTGAGCGAAGTCGTATGCTTCGTAAATTCCGGGATGACGCGAATGGCCACTTATCCCACAAAAAATCCGCCCCAATCTGCAGCAAACATTGACGCGAAAATAAACTTGTCCGACACCCTCCGTTCCCGGTGTATATTGGGAACATGACTGATCCGCGCTTTGCCCCGGCTTTTGCCTATGTCCACCCGGTCTTCTGGCCGTGGCTTTGGCTGCAGCTTTGGGCCATCGCGAAATATCAGAAAGAGACCGGGCAGCACTTCCTGTTGCGCATCACACGCTACGGCTCCGTCCATTTGAAATACGCGTCCGACCGGCCAAAACCAAAGACCCTTTATAAATACGAGGCGCCTGCTGTTCCCGCATGGGAACGCCCGGCGCTGGGCAGCGATATGCCGGCCGAGTTGGCAGAGGATGCGCAATCGTACATCTTGAGCGCGCTCGCGGATGTCCTGCAGTCTGATCTCGCAGACTTGCGTGTCGTTCACTCTGCGCCCGCTATCGACACGTCCTGATACGGAACTTGCAACCAGAACCCAGCTCCCTCAACCGGATGGCCCTCGCCATGCCGGGCAAAACTGCTGGCCGAAGTGAACATGTCCGGCCACTTAACGTCCCGCATGTCTCTGTGCGCCTGATATTGCTGATCAGACTTCGCGAACGGGTTCGTAAGTCAGTCTTGTAAATTTCAACCTGTCATGCCCTAATCATTGTTTGCCTGGTGAGAGAATCCAAAGCGCAGAGCCGGATATCTGGCCGCCGGGCAGCAAATTCTGAATTCAGGGGAGATCATGACGGACCAACCACCCGCCACGACGCAGAAGGGCTTTCTGGGCTTTGTTGAGCGCACCGGAAATCGCCTGCCAGACCCGGTTTTCCTGTTCTTTTACCTAATCCTCGGCTTGATGGTCGTCTCCCAGATTTGTGCCTGGGCCGGGGTGTCGGCCTTCCACCCGACCCAGGTGACAGATCAGGGCGTGCCGCTGCAGATTGAATCGCAAAGCCTGTTCTCGCCGCAGAACATCCAGCGGCTGTGGGTCGATATGCCGGCCACATTCACGCACTTCCATCCGCTCGGT
Source organism: Hyphomonas beringensis (assembly GCF_000682755.1). Taxonomy (GTDB): domain Bacteria; phylum Pseudomonadota; class Alphaproteobacteria; order Caulobacterales; family Hyphomonadaceae; genus Hyphomonas; species Hyphomonas beringensis. The sequence continues at coordinate 41,634 of NZ_AWFF01000037.1, read as the reverse complement.
TATGTTCTGGTCGTGATGCTGGGCGCGGGCGTCGCAGAACGCTCGGGCCTGTTCTCCAGTGCCATTCGCGCGGCCGTGCGCGGGGCCCCGAAAGCCTTGCTGACGCCGCTGGTTGCCCTTGTGGCTATGCTGTCAAACCATGCTGCTGATGCGGGCTATGTGGTGATGATCCCGCTGGCAGGTATCCTGTTCGCCTCGGCGGGCCGTCATCCGCTGGCTGGCATTGCCGCGGCCTTTGCGGGCGTGTCTGGGGGCTTCTCGGCCAATATCTCGCCGGGCCAGCTTGATGCGCTTCTCTTCGGCATTACGGAGTCTGCCTATGAGGCCAGCGGTATTGATGCCGGCTGGACCATGAATATTGCGGGCAATACTTTCTTCATCATCGCGTTGCTGGCCATCTATCTGCCCGTGATCTGGTATGTGACGGACAGGATCATCGAGCCGCGCCTCGGCAAGTGGACGCCCTTTCCAGGAGCCGCCGTTCAGGCTGGCGATGAAGACAAACCGCTGACAGACGATCAGCGCAAGGGCCTGCGTAATGCCGGCCTTGCCTTGTTGGGGGTCTGTGCCCTGTGGGCGCTGATGACGTTCGGTCCGGGCACGCCCTTGCTGGCGGATGGGCCGGGTACCGAAGGCAATCCCTGGTACCAGAAGGCCGGGCCGTTCTTCCGGTCGCTCGTGGCTGCCTTTTTCGTCCTGTTCCTTGCGGCAGGCTGGGCCTATGGCGCCGCAGCCAAGACGGTCAATAATCACCGCGACCTTGTGAACATGATGACCGAGTCCATGAAGGATCTGGGCTATTACCTCGTGCTCGCCTTCGCTGCGGCGCACTTCGTCGCCATGTTTGGCTGGTCCAATCTGGGGCTGATTTCTGCCGTCCATGGCGCTGACGCGATCCAGAATAGTGGATTGCCATTACCCATCGTGCTCGGCCTGATGGTGCTGCTTACGGGCTTGCTCAATCTGTTTGTCGGGTCGGCCAGTGCGAAATGGGCGCTTCTGGCGCCGGTGCTTGTCCCGATGCTGATGCTGCTGGGCGTCAGTCCGGAAGGCGCCACGGCGGCCTATCGTGTGGGCGATGGCGCGACAAATATCATCACCCCGCTCATGGTCTACTTTCCGCTGATCCTGGTTTTCGCCCAGCGCTGGCAGAAGGATTTCGGCCTTGGCAGCCTGACGGCGATGATGATTCCCTATTCGCTGTGGATGCTGATTAGCGGTGTCGCCTTGATGATGCTCTGGATTTTCCTGGCTCTCCCGCTTGGGCCGGGCGCGCCGGTGCATATCGAGCTGCAGGAAATCGCTACCCCATAAACCAAAGCGCCCCCGGATCTGCATCCGGGGGCGCTGTTTTTCTGGGTCAGGAGCGGCCGTTTATTTGCGCTTCTCGTTGTCCAGATTATCCGTCATGCTTTGGATCTTGTTGATCAGCGCATCGGCAGATCCATTCGTACGGTCCAGCAGGGCCAGGAACTGGGCGCGCTGTTCAATGGCCAGCCAGATCAGATTGCCATCCAGGTTCAGGGCCACATCGACGACCTGATACTTGCCGTCACGGGTCAGAACGCGCCAACGGACATCCATGTCCTTGCCGTCCTGACGCTTGATCACGGTATTCACAATGGAATCAGTAGGGGAGCGGTCTACAGAATCCTTCACGACCACGGCTTCGCCGCGATAGTCGTCGAGTTCGTTTTCATACACGGCCAGGGCGTATTCGCGGAAAACCTTGCGATAGCGAGCCAACTCGTCATCGGTGAAACGACGGGCATATTTGCCGATGGCAAAGTTCGACACCGCCGTCATGTCGGTGAATTCGTCCATATAGGCGTTGAACTTCTCCGTCCGCTCTTCAGCGTTTAGCGACGGATCGTTCAGTGATGCCAGCACTTCACTGGCATTCTTCTGGACGTAAGCTTCGGTTTTGGCATCCGCAAAGGCGGACGGCACGGTCATCATCACCACCGCGCCGGCCACAGCGAGGTGTCGGAATAGGTGAGTCACTTCATTGCTCCTGTATCTGGGCTGATGCCAGAGTTAGTCTTCATATTCGTCAAAATCAGGGAGATCTTCGTACGCTTCTGCCTCATTCAGACGACCATTACGGATTTCCGCCTGACGCTGAGATGAATAGATGCGACGAAGCGCGACATAAGGTTCGGGCTGGGCGTTCAATTGTTCGATCTGATCGTCCAGGGCAACACGGGCATTCAGACCGCCAAGAACGCCGCGTCCGATGGCGATATGGTCATCCAGGTCCGGGTTATCGGCGAACTCGGTCCATGTGAGGGGATCCATTGCCCGGTCCACGCCGCTGCCGAACAGGTCACGCGGTGTGGTAGGCCCTAACAGCGGCATGACGAGGTAAGGGCCGCTATCGACCCCCCAGACGGCCAGCGTCTGTCCGAAATCCTCACTATGGCCTTCGATGCCATTATAGCCGGCGACGTCCCAGAGGCCGGCAATGCCGAAGGTTGTGTTGACCATGAAGCGGCCCAGCGTGGTGCTCGCACGGTCGCCTTCGCCTTGCAGCAAATCATTCACGAAGATGACGGGGGACTTCAGATTCTGGAGGAAATCGCCCACACGATCACGCGCAAATCTTGGCGTCACGGTTTCATACGCGCTTGCTGCGGGGCCCAAAGCGTATTTGTCGACTTCATTGTTGAAGGCGAACATCTGGCGATTGAACCCTTCATAGGGGTCATTCACCACACCTGTTTCTGCAGTCTGTGTAGAGGCGCAGGCGGTGAGACCGGCAACCATGGCGCATGCTAGAATCCGCTTGGACATATCGTTAACCCCGCTGGTGGAAATCGCTAAATGGTTGCTTTGAGTATCACCTTCAACACTTAATTTTCTAATGTGTAATTAAAATTACATATGCAAACTGCTGTTGCCAGAACATATAAATCAATGTTTATATCATTAAATGAGTTCTCGGCTTTTCCCTTTGATAGACTGTCTTCGCGCGGCAGGCGAACCTACGCGTCTGAGAATACTGGCTTTATTGCGCCAGAGAGACCTTTCTGTCGGGGAATTGGTACAGCTTCTGGAGCAAAGTCAGCCCCGCTTGTCGCACCATTTGAAGGCGCTGACAGCTGCCGGTCTGGTCGAAAGATTACCCGAAGGCTCCTTTGTTTTTTACCGATACGCAACGCAGGGCATGGGCAAAACCTTCCTTGATTCGCTCTTCTCACAGCTTTCGGAAGACGATGTGGAGCTCTCAAAGGATGCCGAGCGCCTGGAAGAGGTCAGTGCTGCGCGCGCCACCTCGGCTGAGGCTTATTTCTCGTCCATGGCAGAGAATTGGGACCGGTTGCGCTCAATGCACTCGCCAAGCGAGGCCATTGAAAAGGCGCTGCTGGAACTGGCCGGACCGGGCCCGTTCGCACACATGCTGGATTTCGGCACCGGCACGGGCCGGATGCTCAGCCTGTTTGCGCCTCTGGCGGAGGAGGCTGAAGGCATTGATCTCAGCCACCACATGCTGACCGTCGCCCGCGCCAATCTGGAGCGTGACGGCGTCGAGACCGCACGTGTGCGCCAGGGCAATGTCACCTCTGTTCCCTTCGAGACAGCGAGCGCAGACCTCGTGATCATCCATCAGGTGCTGCACTATATGGACGCCCCGAATCGCGCGATTGCCGAGGCAGGCCGTGTACTGAAGCCCGGTGGGAAACTGCTGATCGTGGATTTTGCGCCCCATGACCTTGAATTCCTGCGCGCCGAACATGGCCATCACCGTCTGGGCATGTCGCATGAAGCGATGTCGGCCTGGGCCAGTGATTCCGGCCTGGCGATTGATCCCCCGCTTTCCTTCGCGCCGCCTTCTGGCGAGGAGGAAGGCCTTACCGTGAATATATGGAAAGCCGTAAAACTGGCCACTTCCGTGGAGAATGCTGCATGAGCCCGCTGTCATCTACCGCTAAAGGGGAAGCGCCGAACGTTTCCTTTGAATTCTTCCCGCCCAAGAGTGAGGCCATGGCCAACCGCCTGTGGGAAACTGTTGAGCGCCTGCAGCCCATGGCTCCGGACTTCGTTTCTGTCACCTATGGGGCCGGTGGCTCTACGCGGGAGCGGACGCATGATACCGTGCGCCGGATCGCTCAGGAGACCAGTCTTCGCCCCGCAGGCCATTTGACCTGTGTTGGGGCGACCAAGGAGGAAGTCCTCTCTGTTGCTGAAGACTATTGGGATGCCGGCGTGAAGCACATTGTTGCCCTGCGCGGGGACCCGCCAGCCGGCATGGGCGAAAAGTTCGAGCAATACCCGGGCGGCTTCCAGGATTCGATTGATCTGATCCAGGGCATTCGCGAACACCGTCCGGAGCTGGGCCGCTGTTTTGAAATTTCCGTTTCCTGTTATCCGGAACTCCACCCGGAAAGCCAGGGCTGGGACGCCGAGATTGCTTTCCTGAAAGCCAAACAGGATGCCGGCGCAGACCGGGCGATCACGCAGTTTTTCTTTGAGCCCCAAATCTATCTGAACTTCCTGGAGAAGGCGCGTGCGGGCGGTGTGATCATGCCGATCGTGCCGGGCATCATGCTGCAGCCAAACTTCAAAGGCCTGAAGCGCATTGCCAAGCTATGCGGCTCCAGCCTGCCGGACTGGCTGCATGAGCTATATGATGGCCTGGATGAGGATGAAGAGACGCGGGAGTTGGTCACGGCAAATGTCGCGGCCGATCTCTGCCGTCAGTTGTCGGATGAAGGCGTGCGTAATTTCCACTTCTATACGCTGAACCGGGCCGGGCTGGCGCTGTCCACATGCCGCCTGCTGGGCCTGAAACCCAATTCCGCAAAGGCAGCCTGACCATGGCAGACAATTCGATCCATATCACGCTGGTCACGCTCGGCGTGGCAGATGTGCAGGCGTCTGCATCTTATTACGAGGCGCTGGGCCTGAAGCGGGCCGAGGCTTCTCAGGAGGCTGTTGTCTTCTTTGACATGGGGGGCGTTGCCCTCAGCCTGTTCGGAAGGGACCCTCTGGCAGAGGATGCCGGTGTGCCGGCAGGTGGCGTCGGCTTTCGCGCCGTGACATTGGCCTGGAATCAGGCTGACGAGGCCTCTGTCGACGCAGCGATTGACCGCGCAGTGGCAGCTGGCGGAACGCTGGTAAAGGCCGCCGAGAAAGTCTTCTGGGGTGGCTATTCCGGCTATTTTGCCGACCCGGACGGCCACCTCTGGGAAGTGGTCTACAACCCGTATGCGCCTTTGCGCGACGACGGATCAATGGAGCTTTAGACGATGAATAGACAGGACCGTATTGCAGCGCTGAAGGCGGCTGCAAAGGAACGCATTCTCATTCTCGATGGCTCATGGGGCGTGATGATCCAGCGCCGGGGGCTTGAGGAGGCTGACTATCGCGGCGACCGCTTTGGGGAGGCTGAATATCCCGGCCAGATGAAGGGGAATAATGACATTCTCTGCATCACGCGGCCAGACATCGTGACGGACCTTCACAATGCCTATTATGGTGCGGGTGCGGACATTTCGGAGACGAACACGTTCTCCGCCACCGTCATTGCGCAGGATGACTACAAGCTGGACCCGCAATCGGTCTGGGATATCAATCTGGAAGGCGCGAAGCTGGGCCGGGCAGCGGCAGATGCATGGACCGAAAAGGAACCGCACAAGCCGCGCTTCCTCGCCGGCTCCATCGGGCCGCTGAACAAGATGCTGTCCATGTCGTCCGATGTGAACGATCCGGGCGCGCGCTCTGTCACCTTTGATGAGGTGTATGAGGCGTATCGCCAGCAGATCCGTGCGCTGAATGAAGGCGGCGTGGACCTCTATCTGATCGAGACGATCACCGACACGCTGAACTGCAAGGCCTGTATCAAGGCGATCATGGATCTGGAAGAAGAGGGCATGGACAAGTTGCCGATCTGGATTTCCGGCACGATTACGGACCGGTCAGGCCGCACGCTGTCTGGCCAGACGGTCGAGGCGTTCTGGAATTCCGTGCGTCACGCGAAGCCCTTCGCGATTGGCTTCAACTGTGCGCTCGGCGCGGATTTGATGCGGCCGCACATCGCGGCACTGTCGCGCGTGGCAGACACGCTGGTCGCGGCCTATCCGAATGCCGGCCTGCCGAATGAGATGGGCCAGTATGATGAGGAACCGGAACAGACGTCCGGCTCCGTCGGTGGCTGGGCAAAGGACGGCCTGGTGAACATTCTGGGCGGGTGCTGTGGCACCACGCCGGAGCATATCGCGGCCATCGCAAAGGCCGTGGAGGGCGTGAAGCCGCGTATTCCGGCACCGAGCAAACATACAATGCGCCTGGCAGGGCTTGAGCCGTTCGAGGTGGCATCATGATGAAGCGCGACGTGGAGGCAGGTGACCTCTTTGTCTTCTATGGCCTGTTGAAGCTGGGCGCGGCGGGGCAGCCGGAAGATCTGCCGCTGTCAACGGCAGGCGCGTTTGGCGAGAGCTGCCGGTTCCGTGGGCGGATGGTTGATCTGGGTGGATTTCCGGGTATCACCGAGGGAGACACGCTGTGCCATGGTATCCGCTGGAAGATCAGCGATCCTACGATCATGTCGGCCATGGACGCTTTCGAGGATGTGACCGACGACCCGGAAACGAGCCTCTATATCCGCACACAGATTCCCTTGCTTGACGACGCAGGAAACGAGACAGGCGAGATGGCCTGGATTTATTGGTACAACCGGCCTGTGGACGGATTTCCGCTCATGGCCGATGGAAACTGGCCACTTGATGCCGGGAAAAAGAGAAAATGACTGCTCATTAAGAGCTTCAGTCCACCGAATTCGAACCGAAGGTATTTCCGAAATGATCTCGAGACGATTGAAGTCGGCGCTTGTAGGCGGGGGTTTCTTGCTTCCCGCCCTTGGTGCATCCGCTATCACCTGGGCAAGCGAAAAGGTGGATGATCCATTCTCCGACAAAATGTGCGAGGTTCACGTGCCGATGTCCTGGGGAGGGTACATCTACCAATACCCAAGCAAATGGGATGGTGTGTATTGGCCGCAGACAGATGAAGCCTGGCTATGGTCGTGTCCGAGCGGGTTTGTCTCTTTTGGGCAGGACATCGCATTTGACGAAGATGGTGCAAAGCTGCCGGAGGATGAGCGCGCCCGCATCGCTGCGGTACTCGAAGGCTTTGGAAGCCGTCCAAGCAGCGAAGCAGAAAAACGCCAGCGCCTGATTGCGATAGAGGCGGTCCGGGAGCGTGGCGCAATCTTCCGCGCAGAGCTGGCCCGACTGAAGGTGTATTGGGCGGAGGAGCAGGATAAGGCCGAACTTCGGCAAGCTGCCCGAGACCTCACCGTGCTTGCCATTCCGGAGGCCGAAACCGGACCGGAACGAATCCAGTTGTATTTTGTCCTTGGGGTCTATGACGACGTTGCCGGTGAGTACGCATCCGCAGACAGTTGGTTCGAAAAAGCCCGGACCGAGATTTGGACCGACGAAGACGGTAAAGAGAATGTCGGACTCGATTATTTCAATGCACTGATCGACGAGACTCTAACCAACCGCAAAGAACAGCCAGAATGACTGCAGCGTCCCAATCTTTTGTAAACGTCGGTGAGCGTACAAACGTCACGGGTTCCGCCGTATTCCGCCGCATGATCACGGAGGGCCGCTATGCTGACGCCGTGGAAGTGGCCCGCCAGCAGGTCGAGAATGGCGCGCAGGTGATCGACGTCAATATGGACGAAGGCATGCTGGACGGTGCCGAGGCCATGCGCACCTTCCTCAATCTGATTGCTGCCGAGCCGGATATTGCCCGCGTTCCTGTTATGATCGACTCCTCGAAATGGGAGGTTATCAAGGCGGGCCTGAAATGCGTGCAGGGCAAAGCCATTGTGAACTCCATCTCCATGAAGGAGGGGGAAGACCAGTTCCGCAAGCAGGCCCGCGAATGCCTGGCCTTCGGCGCGGCGGTCGTGGTCATGGCCTTCGATGAGACAGGGCAGGCGGATACCAAGGCCCGCAAGGTAGAGATCTGCCAACGCGCCTTCCGTGTCCTGACGGAAGAGGTGGGCTTCCCGGCAGAGGACATCATTTTCGACCCGAACATCTTCGCGGTCGCGACTGGCATTGAAGAGCACAATAATTACGCCGTGGATTTCATCGAGGCGACAAAGGTGATCCGCGAGACATGCCCGGGCTGTCACATTTCGGGCGGCCTCTCGAACGTGTCGTTCAGCTTCCGCGGCAATGAGCCGGTACGCCGGGCGATGCACTCCGTCTTCCTCTATTATGCCATTCCGGCAGGACTCGACATGGCCATCGTGAATGCCGGCCAATTGGATATCTATGATGATATCGAGCCGGAGCTGCGTGAGCGGGTCGAGGATGTCATCCTCAATCGCCGCGATGATGCCACCGAACGCCTGGTCGACATCGCCGAAGGCTTCAAGGGCCAGAAAGGCAAAAGCCTTGAGAAGGATCTCTCATGGCGCGAGGCCCCTGTTCAGAAGCGTCTGGAACATGCGCTTGTCCACGGCATCACGGAATTCATCAATGATGATACAGAAGAGGCGCGCCTGGAGGCAGAACGCCCGCTGCACGTTATTGAAGGGCCGCTGATGGACGGCATGAATGTGGTCGGTGACCTGTTCGGATCCGGCAAGATGTTCCTGCCGCAGGTGGTGAAATCCGCCCGCGTGATGAAGCAGGCCGTCGCCTGGCTTGAACCCTATATGGAAGAAGAGAAGAAACGTCTCGGTACGGTGGATGTATCCAATGGCAAGGTGCTGATGGCCACTGTGAAGGGCGATGTGCATGACATCGGCAAGAATATTGTTGGCGTGGTGCTGGCCTGTAATGGCTATGAGATTCTGGACCTTGGCGTCATGGTGCCGGCGGAGACAATCCTCGACACGGCGGCAAACGAGAATGTCGATGTGATCGGCCTGTCCGGTCTGATCACACCCAGCCTGGACGAGATGGTCTATGTCGCATCCGAGATGGAACGCCGCGGCATGAAACAGCCGCTGCTGATCGGCGGCGCGACGACCAGCCCTGCGCATACGGCGGTGAAGATCGAACCGGCAATCCGCTGCGCGCCGGTTGTGCATGTGGCAGATGCGAGCCGCGCGGTCGGAGTCGTCAGCTCACTGCTGAGTGATGACGAGAAAGACAATTTCGTCACCCAGACCAAAGCCCGCTATGAGCGCATGCGTGAATCCCGCGCGGGCGGTCCGCCAAAGCCGCGCCTGCCGCTGGCCGAAGCGCGCGAGGCCCGGCTGAAGCTCGACTGGGATGCCTATACCCCGCCGGAGCCGACCTTTGAGGGCGCAAAGACCTTCAAGGATTTCGATCTCGCTACGCTGGCGCGTTATATCGACTGGACGCCTTATTTCTCCGCCTGGGACCTTGCCGGGAAGTATCCGCAAATCCTGAAGGATGAGATCATCGGCGAAGCGGCCTCAAGCCTCTGGCGTGATACGCAGGCCATGATGCAGAAACTGGTCGGCGAGAGCTGGTTCCAGCCGCAGGCCGTGGTCGGCTTCTGGAAGGCCAATGCCGATGGAGATGATATCCGGCTTGGCACGGGCGATGTGTTCCACACGCTGCGCCAGCAGATGGTGAAAGACAATACGCGTGCCAATTTCGCCCTGTCAGATTTCATCGCCCCGAAAGGCGATGACTGGATCGGTGGCTTTTGTGTGACTGCTGGTCCGCAGGCGGAAGAGATTGCCGAGGAGTACAAGGCCAAGGGCGACGATTATTCCTCCATCATGGTGAAGGCGCTGGCAGACCGGTTCGCTGAAGCCCTGGCGGAATACATGCATGAGCGTGTGCGCAAGGAACTCTGGGCCTATGCGCCAGAGGAAGACTTGTCGTGCGAGGAGCTGATCTCCGAGACATATCGCGGCATTCGCCCGGCGCCCGGCTATCCCAGCCAGCCCGAGCACACCGAAAAGGAAACCCTCTTCAAACTGCTGGATGTGGAAAACCGGATCGGTGTCTCCCTGACCAGCAGCTTCGCGATGACCCCGGCGGCCAGCGTTTCCGGCATGTATTTCGCGCATCCGGACAGCGTCTACTTCGCAGTCGGCCGCATCGAGAAGGACCAGGTTGAGGATTACGCCCGGCGCAAGGGGTGGGACACCCGCAAGGCCGAGCGCTGGCTGGCGCCGATCCTGAATTATGATCCGTTTGCGGTGGGCTAGTCTTCCAGATAGGGCATGACGTCTACCAGTTCGTAGCCCGGCATGTTCTCAACGAAATGGTGCAGCCAGAAATTATGGCCTGCGCCATAGATGACGAGGATGCGATCTCCGGGCTTTGCGGCTTCCAGCAGGTTTGAAAAGATCTCCGCATTGCGGGCATACCAGCCATAATTGAGCACCGCGCCGGCATGTTCTTCCGCGTCAGAGAGCTTGAGGAGTTCATAATAGAAGTCTTCCTGGTCTGACTGGATGACCTCGGGCCGGTTGAGGCGTGCGAGCAATTGGGAAATCGTCTCCGTGTTCTGGGCGGCTTCCAGTTCGGTGGAGTTTGCCCGGACCTTCGCGACCATGTCGTCGATCAGCTGTGTCTGTCCTGTGCGCTCCGCGAAGGTCTGCACACGCTCAAACGGGAAGAAGGGAATTTCGCCCTCGGACTCATCAATTGCGTAGACGCGATCCAGTCCCAGGTCCCCGGCGACGCGATAGCCGATCTGGATGATCTCGTTGCGCTTTTGGGTCAGGTCCTCAGGCGTGTAGTTTTGAAAGCCTGGATCGATCAGCGTATCGCCGGGGCGCTCTCGCTCAATCGCGATGGCTGTGGGCTGAAACTCTTCCAGGCGCTTGGCCAGTGTCGAGAGCTCTGCCTGGCGCTCCGGGGCGAGCACATCGTCGGCCTCGGTGTTCACGAGATCATGGCCCGGATTTGAGAAGTGGTACACGCCCAGCACCATGATCTGAACAGTATCTTCGTCAGCTGCCGGGGCAGGGGCGGAAGTTTCCACGGGCTGGGCAGACGCGCAGGCGGCGAGCATGAACAGCGCGGCGAACATGTATTTCATGACATATCTCTCCTTTTCGGGTGAGATGCGCCAACCCCTGCAGTTGGATGCAGGCCGCTGTAAATAAAATCGTGACGGGCGTGACTGGCTTGTCTGGCAATCCCGTGGCGAGTCGTATAAAAGAAAAGACAACCTTGTCATTGGGAGGCAGACATGGGCACGAAACGGCTAAGTGGCGAAAACGCCAAGATCGTTGCAACGCTTGGACCGGGCAGCCGAAGCCCGCGTGAAGTGCTCGCGCTGGCGTATGCTGGTGTTGATGTCTTCCGCCTGAATTTCAGCCATGGCGAACATGCGGCGCATCAGGAAGCGCTGAACGCGGTGCGCGCTGCCGAGAAGGAAAGCGGACGTCCGCTGGCAACTCTGGGAGATTTGCAGGGCCCGAAAGTGCGTGTGGGCAGCCTGCCGAATGGCGAACTGCGCCTGCGCTACAAACAGGAATATGCGCTCGTCGCCGCTGAAACGACCGATGCCGAAGACACGATCCCGGTCCCTCATGCAGAGATCGTCGATATGCTGGAAGAAGGCGATGTCATCCTGGTGGATGATGGCAAGCTGATCTTCACGGTGACGGCGGTGGGCGATGCCCCGAAAGTGCGCGCGGATGTGCCGGGCAAGCTGACGGACAAGAAGGGCTTCACGGTGCGCGGCAAGGCTCTGCCAGTACGGGCCCTGACGGAAAAGGATCGCAAGGATCTCGACTTCGCGCTGGAGATTGGCGTCGACATCATCGCGCTGAGTTTCGTGCAGACGGTTGAAGATGTGGAAGAGGTGAAGGCCATTATTGATGGCCGGGCGCCGCTCGTCTCCAAGCTGGAAAAGCCTGCGGCCATCACTGATCTTGAGGCCATTGTTGAGGCGTCTGATGCTGTTATGGTGGCGCGTGGGGATCTGGGCGTTGAGTTTGCGCCAGAGGAAGTGCCGATCATTCAGCGCCGGATTGTCCGGTGCGCGCGCGGCTTGGGCCGTCCCGTCATCGTGGCAACGCAGATGCTGGAATCCATGATCGAGAATGCCGCGCCGACCCGGGCCGAAGCCTCCGATGTGGCCACGGCGATCTATCAGGGCGCAGATGCCGTTATGCTGTCGGCTGAAACAGCTGTTGGCCGTCATCCGGCGACGACGGTTTCGATCATGTCGCGCATCATCCGTGCGACCGAGGAAGCCGAAGACTATCGCCGGTCTCTGTCGCAATTCTCAGGGGATGTGCCTGCCCGCAACGCCATCGATGTTGTGGCCGAGACAGCGCAAGGCATGGCAGAGGCAGAAGGCGCGACTGCGCTGGCCCTGCGGACAGGGGCGTTTTCGCGTCTGGCCAGATTTTCCCGCGTGCGGGGCTGTGCACCGATCCTGTACGGGTCTCTGGATGACCAGCGCCTGCGCACGGCGTGCCTGTTGTGGGGCGTGCATCCCCAGCGCCTGAATGCCGGGGCGGACTATTGGTACCGGGATCTGATGGATGCGGCAGGCCTCGATGGCCGGGTCGCCTATGCGCGATGGGCTGGCGACGACCAGCGCTTTGCCTGGGAAGTCGGGGTCGGCAAAGGCGAAGGCGGCGAGAAAATTACCGGCGTATGATGAGCTGGCTTTGCTTGAATTCGTAGGAATAAAGCTCGCTCAGAAACGTCATGCCGAGCAGGGACTGTTCCAACTCGTCGCGCAGGACCATCGCGTCCACATTCTCCACTTCGACACGGCCTATGCGGATACTGTCCAGTGTGACGGCGGCGCCGTGGGTGATACCGCCAGCCGTGCGGATCTCCCAGCGATAGTCCAGCTTTTCAGGGTTAAGGCCCATGCGCTGGGCGTCGCGATAGGTGAGGGCGACCGTGCTGGCGCCGGTATCGACCATGAATTTGACCGCTGTGCCGTGGACTTCGGCGCGGGTCCAGTAATGCCCGTCATTCTCGCGGCTGATCACGGCAGCATTGGCGAAGCTGACAGAGCTTGTTTTCTCGGTCGGGGCGGGCAGGGATTCGGGGGGCAGGGTTTCCACGCGGACGCCGCGATTCTTGACGCTCGGGACAACAAGGAACGACACGATGGCCGCGATGGCGCAGGCGGTCACAGCTCCGGCCACAAGTTTCCCTGCAAGCATCGCCTCTCTCCCTATCGTTTGCCGAGGTCTTCCAGGCGCGCAATGCGGGCCGGCAGCTCAGCCATTACCTTTTCGCGGCCTGCTTCCCCCATGGAGACCCATTTGCCGATCTCTGGCAGTGTGCGGCCACAGCCAAGGCACAAGCCTGTAGCAGCATCTACAGCACACACTTTTACGCACGGGGACTTTATTGATTGGACTGTCATAAATATAGGGTAACCAAGGCAGGCGGCAGAGCAAGTTATCTCATGAATGAGGTAATAAAACCTTGTCGCAAGGCTGCAGCTTTCTCTGTTATAGTATGAAACCCGTTACATAAGGGTATGGAGGACTAATCTTGAGCGAACCGGCCCGCGAAACTTCGCCGCTTGATGATGCGCGCTCGCTGATCCGTCAGCGTGTTGATCTGGACCGCTCTCCCGGTCAGCAGGTCCGCGAGGCATTGCTCGGCATGGGCCGGGAAGGCGATTTCGGCCGCCTGGGTGAGGCTGCTGAGTGGCTGGCCAATTGGCAGCATAGATTCCCGCCGCGTATCGAGAAGCCTATCCTGGCGGTTTTCGCCAGTTCGCACGGCCTTCAGGAAGAAGGCGTATCCATGTCTACCAAGTCCGACACGCGGGCTCATGTGGATGCGCTGCAGGAAGGCAAGGCGCCGCTATCGGCCATCGCGACACAGGCCGGTGCTGGTATCCGGGTATTCGACCTGGCAATCGACAAGCCGACTCCGAGCATCGCTGAAGAAGCGGCCATGTCAGAGCGCGAATGTGCGGCGACCATCGCCTATGGCTTTGAAGCAACCGAAGACAGGCCGGACCTTCTGGCCCTGGCCGTATCCGGCGCAGGTGTCGGCACGGCGGCCGCCGCTGTCGCCTGTGCGCTGTATGGTGGGTCTCCGGATTACTGGGTTCGCCCGAGCAGCCAGGCCACGGCAGAGCTGTCACGCCGCCGGGTGGATCTGGTCAGCCGGGCATTGGCTCTCCACCGCGGGCATTTGTCTGACCCTCTGGAAGCGCTGCGCTATCTGGGCGGACGTGAACTGGCCGCTTGCGTCGGGGCGATCATCGCGGCCCGCCATCAGGGTATTCCGGTTGTGCTGGACGGCTTTGCCACGACAATTGCAGCGGGAGTTGTGCATGCGATTGATCCTGCGGCAATCAGTCATTGCGTGGCCTCTCACGTGACGCGCCGGCCTGCACATGAAGCGGCGGTCGAGCGACTGGGCTTGCGGCCCTTGCTGCAGCTGGAATTCCAGACGGGAGGCGGGCTTGGCTCTGCGACCGCAATCAGTTTGCTCAAGACGGCGTGCGCACCTTTTATCGCAGAGCCCGAAGCAGGTTGACGCAGTTTCCCCGACGAGAACCTGACGTTTACGCGCACGTCACCTTGCCTTTGGGGCAAAATGACGGAAATAGAGTGTAGCATTCGACGCCTATAAAGGGCGCGCAGTGAGGAGCCGTCATGAATCTCGATTTTACACCGGAAGAAGTTGCCTTCCGAAATGAAGTTCGCGAGTTTATCCGCGAAAATTACCCCAAAGAGCTCGAAGGAATGGGCACGCGCGAAGATCTGACGCGCGAACAATTCCTGGCCTGGCACAAAGTGCTCGGCAAAAAGGGCTGGTCTGCCCCCAGCTGGCCGGAGAAATACGGCGGCACGGGCTGGACCTCCACGCAGAAATATATCTGGTCTGAAGAGAACGCGCGCGTTGATGCGCTAATGCCGCTTCCCTTCGGTGTCTCTATGGTCGGCCCGGTGATCTACACCTTCGGCAATGAAGAACAGAAAGAGCGCCACCTCCCCGGTATCCTGTCCGGTGATGTGTGGTGGTGCCAGGGCTATTCCGAGCCGGGCGCAGGGTCTGACCTTGCAAGCCTGAAAACGACGGCTGTGCGTGATGGCGACCATTATGTCATCAACGGCCAGAAGACCTGGACCACGCTGGCCCAGCACGCAGACTGGATCTTCATCCTGTGCCGCACAGACCCGAATGCGAAGAAGCCTCAGGAAGGTATCAGCTTCATTCTGGCCGACATGAAGACGCCGGGCATCGAAGTGAAGCCGATCAAGCTGATCGACGGCACGCATGAAGTGAACGAGACCTGGCTGACGGATGTCCGCGTGCCGGTCGAGAACCTCGTCGGTGTCGAGAATGAAGGCTGGACCTATGCCAAGTTCCTGCTTGCGCACGAGCGTTCCGGCATTGCCGGCGTTGCCCGTTCCAAGCGTGGTGTTGAGCGCCTGCGCAACATCGCAACCAATGAGCTGGTTGATGGTGAGCCACTGCTGGAGCAGCCGGAATTTGCCCGCAAGGTCAGCCAGCTGGAGATTGACCTGACTGCGCTGGAGTTCACCGAACTTCGCACGCTGGCGTCTGAAGCGGCAGGCAAGGGGCCGGGGCCTGAAAGCTCCATCCTGAAGGTGAAGGGGACGGAAATTCAGCAGCGTCTGACCGAGCTGACCCTGGAAGCCGTTGGCTATTATGGCGCGCCATATGCCTACGGCATGGAAGCGGATGGCAACAATGATTTCGGCGTAGGCCCGGATCATTCGAACTATGCCGCCGAGACCTATTTCAACATGCGTAAGACGTCGATCTATGGCGGATCGAACGAAATTCAGCGCAATATCATTTCAAAGATGATCCTCGGCCTTTAGGCGCACGAGGCAGGGAGGACCGAAAACATGGATTTCAATTTTACAGAAGAACAGACAATGATCCGCGACAGCCTCGCAAGGCTGATCCGGGAACAATACGACTTTGAGACCCGCCGTAAGGTGGTTGCTTCTGAATCCGGCTGGCGTCCGGAAATGTGGGCCCAGTTCGCAGAACTCGGCCTGCTGATGGCGCCGTTCAGTGAAGAAGACGGCGGCCTTGGTGGCGGCCCGATCGACGCAATGGTCGTGATGGAAGAGTTCGGCAAAGGCCTCGTGGTCGAGCCGTACCTGCCAAGCGTCGTGTGCGGCGGCGGCTTCCTGAAGCGTGGCTCCGATGCCCAGAAGGAAGAATATCTCAGCGGCGTGATGTCCGGTGAGATGATCTTCGCATTCGCCTATGCCGAACCGAAGGGCCGTTACAATCTGGCTGACCTTGAAACGACCGCGAAGAAAGATGGCTCCGGCTTCGTTCTGAACGGCCACAAGGCTGTCGTGATTGGTGCCCCTTGGGCGACGCACTTCATCGTTACGGCTCGCACCTCCGGGGATCGCCGTGACAAGAATGGCGTGACGGTATTTGTCGTGGCCAAGGATGCTGACGGCGTTTCCACGCGTGACTATCCGACGGTCGATGGCCGCCGCGCGTCAGAAGTATACTTCGAAAACGTCTCCGTCGGCGCAGAAGCCGTGATCGGCGAAGTCGACAATGGCCTGCCGCTGGTTGAGCTGGTGTCTGACGAAGCGATTGCTGCCCTGTGCGCAGAGGCCTGCGGCGCCATGAAAGTGGCCCATGCGATGACTGTGGACTACTCCCGTCAGCGCAAGCAGTTCGGCGTGCCGATCGGCAAATTCCAGGTTCTGCAGCACCGCATGGTCGACATGTTCATGGAGTATGAGCAGTCGATTTCCATGACCTATATGGCCACGCTGAAGCTGGACGAGGATGAAGTGACCCGCAAGAAGGCTGCGTCTGCAGCCAAGGTGCGGATCGGCCAGGGCGGACGTTTCGTTGGCCAGGAAGCCGTTCAGATCCATGGCGGCATGGGCATGACAGACGAACTGGCTGTCGGACACTACTTCAAGCGTATCACTATGATCGACTCCGAATTTGGAAACGTTGATCATCACTTGAAACGCTACACAGACTTGTCCAGCGCTGACATGGCAGCGGCCGCCGAGTAAGCGCGTCAAAGCCTGAAAACAGGGCATATCATCTGCCAGATGATATGCCAGTATTAATAATTAATATTTCCGGATTTGCATTCGGATAGCTCGCCCGAGACGTGTAATTCGCGTCTCGGGCGTTCGCTTGTGCGTTGTATTTCAAGAAAAATCCAAAGTCTGCCTTGTCTGTGCCCTAGTCCGGTCACGGTTGGGTGAGCAGGGGTACGTTTAATTTGACGGACTTTGCTTACGCGATGCACATCGTATTCAATTATCAGGGCATCACTCTTTCCCCGAATTGATGGTATGAGTTTTGCTTGAGGTTTAGGTGGAAATACCGGTTTTTGCCCGGAAAGATAATAATCCAGGGAAGTGATGGATATGTTGAGTGTTAAGCGTGTTAGCCTTGCGGGGGTCGCAACTGGCGCCATGATAACTGCAGTCGCGGGGACTGCCGTTGCCCAGTCAGGTGACTATTACAGCCGTAACAAGTATGAAGCTGTCAGCGAACGTCGTCAGCCGCAATATGATCCGGAACCGATCCGTCTTGGCGCGTTTCTGGTCAACTCCAACCTCAATGCGGCGGTTGCCTATACCAACAACGCGCTGGGAACATCGACAGGCGAAGAGTCTGACGTTGTGGCCCGTATTGGCGCAGAAGTCTCCGCACGGACCAACTGGAATGTTCACGAGATCGGTCTGGATGTTGCCGCGTCCCGTGACGAGTATCAGGATTTCAGCGATCACTCGTCGAACGATATCAGCGCCCGCCTGCGGGGCCGTCTGGACGTGACGCGTGAACTGTCCCTGGGCGCGGCTGCTTTCGTGCGGCAACGTGCAGACGACCTTACGAATCCGTCGAATGCCTCCGGTCTGTTGAAGCCTGTCGTGTCTACGCGCACTGGTGCTGAAGTCAGCGCCAATTATGGCAATGACCGTGTGCGCTGGAGAAACGTCGCAACAATCGCAGAGGTCAATTATGACGATGGCGAAACGGCTAACGGCATAAGGGTCAATCAGGACTTCCGGGACCATTCGAGCCTGCAGTTCCAGACGCGCCTGTCCTATGCGATCTCCCCCAATGTGGCCGTATATGGCCAGGGTGCGCTCAATGATCGTGACTATGACAATGAAGTTGTTCTGGGCGGTCTGCCACGTTCGCGTGACTCCAAGGGCTACACTGTTTCTGTCGGGACGGATTTCGAACTCAACACTCTGGTTCGCGGTGATGTTTCCGTGGGCTACCTGAACGAAGAGAAAGACGATTCATACTTTGAAGACGTAAGCGGACTGGCCGTGGATGCCCGCGTTATGTGGTTCCCGTCGCGCCTGACAACAGTCACCTTCACAGGCGGACGCCGTTCGGAAGACAGCGGTATTCAGACTGCGCCAAGTTCTGTCCGCACGAATGCGGGCGCACGTGTTGACCACGAACTCTATCGCAATGTTATCCTGTCGGCACGCGCTGATTATTCGACCTATGACTTTGAAGAAGTCGACCGCAGTGATGACGTGATCGATCTGGGGCTGACGGGCACTTACAAGATGAACAAGCGTGTTCATCTGAACGCCTTCTACCGCCATGTCGACCGGGACCGCAGCGGTAGTTTCTTTGCGGGTGATGAGGGCTTCACGGCTGACGTGATCGGCATTGGTATCCGCCTCTACCCATAACCTTTGTGATCAGCGACCGGCAGAACAGCCGGTCGCTCTTAACATCTACGCAACACGAACCGTTGAGATAGTCTCTTGTCCAAGACATTCAGTTTCGAACTCCCGTCTCAGGTGCCCGCAGAAGCGGAGACGACCGGCAATGCCATGCCCACAGACCTGAAGTCGCTTTTGGGGACTGTCTACAGACGGTTCTGGTTGATTGCGATCAGCTTCCTGACGGTTTTCATGCTGGTGGCCTATGTCACCTTCACTGCCACGCCGACTTACAGATCGACGGCGGTTGTGCAGCTGGATACCGAGCAGCAGAACGTCATTGACCTTGGCAGTGTCCTGAGCGGGCTGGTTGCATCCACCGCCGTGATCGACACGGAAGTGATGGTCATGCAGTCCAAGTCACTGCTGACGAAAGTGGCCGAGAAACAGAAGCTGGACGAAGATGCGGAGTTCAACTGGACTTTGCGTGAAGAAAAGCCTGGCATGTTTGACGGGCTGAAGCGGCAAATCAAATCTCTCTTCGGCATGAGCACGGCGAAAAAGGATCCCTTTGCCGGCATGAGCGTGGATGAGCGTAATGCCGCGATTGAGGATGCCGTCGTTGGCACACTGATGAGCAAGGTGAGTGTTGGCCGCGTTGGTACAACTTACCTGATCAGCGTAACGGTTACGAGCGAGTCTCCTGAAACGGCGGCGCGCCTGGCGAATGCGGTGGCGGACCAGTACCGCGTGCAGCAGATGGAAACCAAGCTGGACGCAACGCGACGCGCCACGGAATGGCTGACCGACCGGACCTCCGCTCTGAAGTCTGAAGTGGAAGATAAGGAAAACCGTGTCGCCAAGTTCATTGCGGACAATGACATGGAAACTGCCATGGGTGGCACGATCACCGAGCAGAACATTTCCTATCTGACGACCCAGAAGACCCAGGCTGAAGTCGAGCTGAACCGCGCCCGTTCGCGCTATGACAGCTTGCAGCGCCAGATCGCATCCGGCGCCGGTGTTGACGGTATTTCCGAAGTTCTGGAATCCCAGCTGATCACGAATCTGAAACAGCAATTGTCTTCCGTGCGCTCTCGTGTGGAAGACCTGAAGACACGTCTTGGGCCTCAGCACCCTGAGCTGATTGGCGCCATGGCCGAGCAGGACGATATTGAACGCCAGATCCAGGCTGAAATGCAGCGTATTGCCAACAACCTCGAAAACGAGGTGAAGGTGAAACGAGACCAGGTGAACCGCCTGCAGGGCCAGATCAATCAGGCAGGCTCAAAACTGCGTGGGAATAATCTGGCGAATGTACGCTTGCGCGAGCTGCAGCGTGATGCCGAGACCAGCCGTATTCTGTACGAAGAGTTTATTTCCCGCTCCAAGGAAACGCGCGAACAGAGCGATCTGATCGAGCCGGATGCTATTATCCTGTCCAACGCCTCTGTGCCGCACAGCCCGAGTGCGCCACGCACCAAACTGAACCTGCTGATCGGCGCTGTTCTGGGCGGCATTCTGGGGGCGGGCCTGGCCCTGCTTGCCGAAATGTTCGACATGAAGATTTCCTCCTCCGAGGATATCGAAAAGAAACTGGGCGTGAATGCCATCGGCACGGTACCGCTGATCAAGACGAGCAATGCGCTTGGCTTTGGCCAAATGAACCCGGCAGACTATTTGATTGAAAACCCGTTGTCGGCCTTCGCCGAGAGCGTGAGATATCTGAGGGCGGCGATTGCTTTCTCGGATCTCGATAGTGAGACCAAGACGGTTGCGATCACGTCCTCCCTTCCCGATGAAGGCAAGACCAGCTTGACACTCGCTTTGGGGCGCATGTCTGCCATGTCCGGCGCACGCACGCTGGTCATCGATGGTGACTTCCGCCGCCGTCAGCTGACGGATGCTGCGGGCCTGAAACCTGAGATCGGATTCATCGAATATCTGTTTGGTGCCGGCCAGCTGTCGGATGCGATCACCAAAGATCCGAAGAGCATGCTGGACATCCTGCCATTGTCTCTGACGGGGCACACACCGCATGATGTTTTCGGAACGCGCGCGTTTGATGATCTGCTCGTCCGTCTGCGGTCAATGTATGACCTTATCCTGATCGACACCGGTCCTCTGCTGCTGATGGCAGAAGCGCGGGTTGTCTCGGGCAAGACCGACAAGGCTATCCTGGTTGTACGCTGGCGCCACACGAACCGCTCTGCGGCTCGCCAGTCTCTTGGCTTGCTGAAATCCTTCAAGGCGGACCTGCTAGGCGTGACGCTGAACATGGTCAACCTGAACCGCCGTCGCCATTATCGTGACCCGGGTGCTGGCTATGATGCTTATCGCAAATACTACCAGATCGAGACCAAGCCTTCGCTGTTTGGCTTCAAGTGGAAGTCTGCGGGCAAGAAGGATGATGGAAGCGTGCGTCCGAAGGCCATTCAGACGCCGCCAAGCCTGGCAGAACACAGCAGCGAACCGCCAGAAAAAGTGGATGCTGAGTAGCTCAACCCGAACAGGGCTGGCGGACTGACAGGTGCCGCCAGTCAGCGCGGCCGGTAACGGCGGAATGGATACTTCGATGACCACAATCGCCTTTTTTGGTCATGATGCAGCAGACGCCGCCGTGCGCCGACGCGTGAAGGCGTTCCAGTCCGACGGGCTGAAGGTCATCGGGTTCATGATGCGCCGCCGCGAGGTTGTCCCGGAATGGGACAATGTTGATCTCGGCCTGACGCGCGATGGTGCTTTTACTCAGCGCTTCCGCCAGATTTTCGCTGGCGCACGCAAAGCCGCCGCAGAGGTAGATCGTCTTAAAGCGGCCGATGTTCTTTACGCGCGTAATCTGGACATGCTTGCCTGCGCCTTCCTGGCTAAGCGCTATGCCAAGCTGAAGACGCCAGTCATCTATGAAAGCCTGGACGTTCACCGCCTGCTGACCCGTAAGGATATTATCGGCAAGGTCTTTCGCGGCCTCGAACATGCGCTGCTCAAGCGCAGCAAGGGACTGGTCGTCAGTTCGCCCGGCTTTCTGAAAAACCATTTTGACCGCTACTATGCCGGTGATTTCAAGGCCTTCCTGGTCGAGAACCGTCTGCCTGCAGACAGTGATATGGGCGCACGGCCTGAGCCTGATGCACAGAATGGGGCAGGGCAGGACAAGCTGGTAATCGGCTGGGTCGGCATGCTGCGCTGTCAGCGCTCACTGGATTTGCTCTGCCAATTGGCGGACGCATTTCCAGACACCCTTGAAGTGCGTTTGCATGGCATACCTGCACGCACGGAGATCCCCGTCTTTGAGCCTGAAATCGACAAGCGCCCGAACATGACCTTTCATGGACGCTTCCAGTCACCGGAAGACCTTCGTGGCATTTATGACGCCCTTGATGTCGTCTGGGCGGGGGATTTCATGGAGGCCGGGTTCAACTCCGTTTGGCTGTTGCCGAACCGGATCTATGAAGGCGGCTACTACGCGACGCCGTCCATTGCGCCGGCAGGTACCGAAACGGCAGAATGGATTATCCGGAATGAATGCGGCTTTGTCATTGATGAGCCGCTGGAGGAAAGTCTGCCGAACCTGATATCGAATCTCGCTTCAGACCGCGGACAGATCAGAATATACCGTGAGAGACTGGCAGCCTTGCCAGACAGCACATTCATTCAGCCGCCAGGGTTCCTGCGGTCTGTGATAGACCGTACGCTTGCGCAGGAGGGCACCCGATGAACATTGCCATACCGCTCTCTGCCGGCAAGGATTCAGATCTTGTCTGGGTAAATGCGTACGAAACCCCGAAGGAGGCTCCGCTGTGGGAGCAGGGCCTCTATGTGATGTGGTTCGTGAACACGTTCGTGCCTCTGCCACTGGAAACACCTTTGCGATATCTGCTGATGTGTTTCTTCATGTTGCAGCTTTTCCGGCACAAGGAAGATGTTCTGCCCATCGTGCTGAAATCCTGGCCGCTATTTCTGCTGCCGATACTCGGACTGTTCTCGATTTTGTGGGCGCCATCCTTCAAGGAGGCCTTGCGAACAGGGGTTCTGTACCTGCTGACGCCGTTGGTGATCGCCGTCGTCGTGGCGCGGATGCGCGTCTCTACAATTCTGCGCTGTCTTTTTCTTGCGGGCGTGGTGGCTGTGATCGTGAGTGCGCCGACATATGACCGGATGCCATCTGGCGGTCCCTATCCGCAAAAGAACTACTTTGCGATGCAGATGCTGTTCGTGACCCTGTTGAGCTTCATGACCATGCTTAACGAAAAGACACCTGCATGGATGCGGTTTCTTGGGGCGGCTGTGTGGCCATTGGCTCTGTTCTTCATGCTGAGAGCTCCCTCGGCTACGGCGCTGGTTTTTTCCATTGTCGGTATCATCGGCCTGTTAGGCGTGAAGTTCCTGTGGGTGACAATGAGCCAGATACGGCATCTTCGCTCGATGGTTATTTTGAGCGCGATATCGCTGGTCTTGTGTGGCGCAATATACATACTGAGCCAGCCCAGCCAGGATTATATCGGGCAGTTCCTGGGGCTGGTCGGCAAGGACCGCACACTCACTGGCCGTACCCATATTTGGGAGGCCGGAAAGGTCGTGGCGTCCCAGCATCCGTACCTGGGGGTCGGACTCGAAGGTTTCTGGCAGATCTGGAATGGCGCGGCACAATCGATCAACGAAAATGATTTCAAGCCTTACGGCACGAAACTTTCGTTCCACAATGCCTATCTGGAGGTGCGCGTACACCTCGGCTACATTGGCTGGGCGCTATACATATTTTCCTGGGTCTGGTGCTGGTACCGGTTGTTGAAAACCTGGTTTCAGAGCTCGACTCTGGATACGTCAGCCCTGCTGGTTTTCGGGGCGATTGTGTTTGTCTCAACCTTTACGGAATCGATCGCGTGGTCGACATTCAACACGCCTCTCAACCTACTGTTTGTTGGTGTGATGGGCAGCTATTCGCCCATGACACGCAAATTTGCCGGCAAAATTCCAGTATTCGTGAATGGTTCAGGAGTGCCAAAGGTCGGGGAACGCGCCTAAAAGGCCTTATAAAATCGCCATGAAGGCAGCAATAATTCCCGCCCAGAGGCTGCAGCTCAGGGTCATGATGATAAGAATGCGCACCCAAACCGGGAATTTGTCGTCCCTGCGGTGATCTGCACGTGCTTCACCAGAATAGATGCGAACAGTATTGCTGTCTGTTGCCACATGAGCCATGGGACTGGTTCCTATCAGAGACGAGTTCACGTCTTTCATGCTCACTTTTTGGTCTCAAATACTTAAGGCCAGTTTAAGAACTGATGTTTGCCGTGAGCTGGCATTGAGTCTGAGTTTACCGTGGAATTCGGCGTTAATGTGTTCGAACTATCGCGATAAGTTGAGGTAGGTTGCGCATAGCCAAAAAGGGCACTCATTTTGCATGGTGCAGGACTGCCGCAAATAATCCGCAACCTGGAAGCCGATGACAACAAACTCCCATACGCCGGAACCTGTTCCGATGACTG
The DNA here is from genome assembly GCF_000682755.1 of Hyphomonas beringensis. Lineage (GTDB taxonomy): Bacteria > Pseudomonadota > Alphaproteobacteria > Caulobacterales > Hyphomonadaceae > Hyphomonas > Hyphomonas beringensis. The sequence goes on along the minus strand of NZ_AWFF01000037.1, from coordinate 17,589 downwards.
GTATGCCAAGCACGCTGAGTTCGGCTGGCCGGTCTGCTGCATGGGTGGCGATCAGTAAGTGGCTGGGTCTGATAAGCGGTCTGGCTTCTCTGGTATTTGTGGCCCGGCTTCTTACGCCCGCAGATTTCGGGATTTACGGCTATCTGTTGCTGGTTCTGGTGGTTCCGGAGATCTTTACGAGTGATAGCCTCAACGAAGTTCTCATCCAGCGCGGCGAATTGCGACGGGAGCATGAAGCCTCCGTACTGCTTTCTTCCCTGATGTTTGCGGGGCTGTTTTTCTCCATAATTCAAGTTTTTGCGGGCCCGATTGCAGGACTTTTCAATACGCCTGAATTGGAAATGTACCTTCGCGTCATGTCGATCGTTTTGTTCATTGGGGCATTGACCGCAGTGCCAGCGGCCTTGCTTCAAAGGAACATGCAGTTTCGCCAGGTCGCGACCGTCGATGTCATAGGGTATGTCGTCGGGGCGGTAGTCGGAATTAGCTCGGCACTCATTTTCAAGAACGCTTGGGCGCTTGTTGCGATGGAGCTGTCACGCCGGTTGGTAAGATTGGTCTTTTTCGCGGTTTTCGCGCGTTGGACGCCTTCGTTCAGGACGACACTTGAAGACTTCCATGGCCTTGTGAGGTTCAATCTTGCGTCCCTGGGCTTGCGCATGATTGCGGTCAGTGAGCTGGCCATACCGCGTTTTTTTGTGGGTCTGGTGCTTGGGCCCGCCGCGCTCGGAATGTTCAATCTGGCGATGCGTGTGCAGGACCAGGCGATGCAGGCGCTGGTCTCTCCCTTTGGGGCAATTGCTTTTCCTGTGGCGTCCCGGACGCAAGATGACAGGCCCGCGCTATTCCGCACCATGACCGCGGCGATCTGGATCGCAGGCTTCATTGCATATCCGGCGTTTATCGGCGCAGCGGCCATCGCGCCATTGGCCATACCCTTTGTGTTTGGGGAGCAATGGACCGGTGCAGTCACCGCGATTCAGCTTTCACTGCTGATGGGACTTCGACTGCCCACGGCATCTTTTAATGGCGGTGTTCTGAAGGGCGTTGGCCGTCCGGGATTGTTGCTGAAGGTAAGCTGTTTCAGCGTCGTCCTTTTGTTGATTACCATTCCGCTCGCATCCACCTTGAACCTCGAATGGGTGATGCTAGCGCTGACCGCGCAGAAATTTGTGAGCTGGGGCTTAAGCGGATGGGCTGTCTATATTGCCATTAAATACCCGATTTCCAATCAGGTGTTGGCAGGCTGGTCTGTATTGATCTCGGCGCTTGTGATGGGCGCTGGAATTTACTGGCTTCAGATGACGCTGCCGACGGAACTGGCGGTTGTCATAAGACTGTTGGCGGCCATCAGTGCCGGGATCTTGCTTTACTTCGCAATGCTTAGTCTGACAGCCCGTTCGGGCTTTTTTAGAGGATTGCGGGTCGCGAAGCTCTTCATGACTGGGAAAAGCGGACCAGCAATGGAAATGCTGAAAGGTGCGATATGAGCTGCACACTTGATGAGAAAAAAGTGGCAATTGTTATTCCGCTTTACAATGATGCGCCGAATATTGAACGGGCAATCCGGAGTGCGTGCGAGCAGAAACTTCCGGATGGATTGTCCGTGGAGGTCATAGTCGTTGATGACTGTTCACAGGATGGTGGCCCGGATATTGTGGACTCCCTGACTTCGGAATTCTCCAATCTGAAATTTTATCGGCAAAGTAAAAATGGCGGGCCATCAGCGGCGAGAAACCGGGCCTTAAAGGAAACAGATGCGGCTTGGTTTACCCCACTGGACAGCGACGATTTCATGGAGCAGAGCCGAATAGCGGATCTCCATGCAATTGCAGAAGAGAAGCAACTGGACCTGGTTGCAGATAATCTCCTGATGTCGTCTGAGGCGACTCCAAACCAGGTCGAACGCGAACTTTGGCCAGACAAACCCGCAGGGCCAATACAGCTAAGTGCCAGTTTCTTCGTAAACCGGTCCTATGATGTGGATGTTGAACGCTCCGAGCTTGGTTTCATAAAGCCGCTAATCCACCGCGCCAAACTGAAGGATCCGTCTGCTCCGTATGTGGAAGATTTGCGCTTCGGTGAAGATTTCGAGCTGTATACACGAATGCTGTTGGATGGTGCGTCCGCAATGCTGGTTGATCCGGCCGGGTATTATCTTGTGCGCCGTTCCGGATCGGCGTCCCATTCCCAGGCAGGTAAAGATCATCAGCGTTTAGCCCGGATTTGCCGGCAGATGCTCAAGAGGCCTGATTTGAGTGCGCTGGAGCGGCGCGCCATACGCGGGCATTTGGACTACTCCGAAAAAGAGTGGGCGACGTGGACGTTGATTGAGGGCGCGCGGAAAAGAGACATGATGGCCTGTGCGAAGGCGCTGTTTATCTCGCCTGTGGCGGCAGGACACGTTATACAATTGCTGGGACAAAAGGCCTTGAAACGGACTCCGGTGAACAATTGAGGTAAAGCGCACAAGGAATAAAACTCTTTCGAGCTTTGCGACGAGGTTGAAAAGTCGATGGGAAGGGTGAGGGAATTTAACCCGAATTCCATTGGTGCGATGGTATAAGTCGAGGCTATAGCCCGAAGGGATCATCTGAAGGTGGCAAGAATGTCCGCACAGAAATACATGCCAGATAGCGAGTGCGCGACTCCTGTAGAGGTTTTGCGGAAATCCCGTTCGGCGATTATAGCGGTTGGCGTTTTCAGTGTCTTCCTGAACCTGCTGGTATTAGCGGGTCCGCTTTACATGCTGCAAGTGTATGATCGTGTCCTGATTAGTGGATCCATGCAAACGCTGGTCATCCTGACTATTCTGGTGGCAGTCATGTTCGCGGTCTATTCATTTATAGAGTCCGTCCGGTCCGGCTTGCTTGTTCATATCTCAGCCCGGTTCGAGCGTGAGTTGGCGCCGGTTGTCTTTGATATTGTCCAACATCAATCGCTAGTGAGCTTTGGCGCCAGGGAAGGGCGTCCGGTCCGGGATCTTGCAGAATTGCGCCAGTTCATTGCCGGGCCTGCCTTGCGCGCTTTTTTTGATCTGCCGCTGGCGCCCATTTTCTTCCTGGTATTGTTTCTGATGCACTGGAGCCTCGGTCTGTTGGCACTTGGTGGGGCGGTCATTCTTTGCGGTCTGGCGCTGTACACACAAAAGGCCAGTCGGCCTTTGGTGGAGCAGTCAAACGATCTCACGAATGATGGGGCTGTCTTTGCGCAGGCGACATGGCGAGGGGCGGAAGTGGTACGCGCCCTGGGCATGCAGAGGACGCTTCGCGGGCGCTGGATCGAGAAGACCTCGCAAGCCGACGAGATGGCTGTTCAGGTCTCCGGTATCATTAACGACGCGAGTGCCGCGACCAAGGGATTTCGCATGTTCCTGCAGTCGGCATTGCTTGGCGCAGGTGCTGTCCTTGCGCTGAAGGGCGTCGCCACTCCAGGTGTCATCATAGCGGGCTCAATTATTGGGGCGCGGATGGTTACGCCAATTGAACAGATAGCCTCGCAATGGCGGCAGATTATTCGTGCACGCGCGTCATGGCGGCGGCTTAATACGTGCTTTGACGGACTTGAGCCTGCGTCTGGATCGAGGATAGATCTGCCTCCCATCAAGGGGGCATTGCATGTCGAGAACATGTTTGCCCCCGCGCCAGCGCAGACAAAACCATTTTTGCAAGCCGTTACCTTTTCTATGGAGCCGGGCGAAGTGGTCGGCGTGCTTGGGCCCAGTGGGTCGGGTAAAACCAGTCTTGCGCGTGTTGTCTCAGGCATTTGGCCTTATTCTCTTGGGGCTGTTCGGATCGATGGTGCTGAACTCTCGGCCTATGATTCAGATACCCTTGGCCGGCAGATAGGTTATTTGCCTCAATCAATAGAATTGCTGCCAGGCACTGTGGGAGAGAATATTGCCCGCATGAAGACCGGTGAAACCTCCCAAGGAGTTATTGAGGCGGCAGAGGCGGCGAATGCCCATCAAATGATCCTCTCCCTTAAAGGCGGATATGAAACCCCTGTGGGCCCGGGTGGCCTGGGGCTCTCCGCAGGTCAGCGGCAGCGGATCGGTTTGGCGCGGGCCCTTTATGGCGATCCGAAACTTGTTGTCCTGGATGAGCCGAACTCCAATCTTGACCATGACGGCGATGAAGCGCTCAGCAAGACAATCGCCTCTTTGAAGGCGAATGGTGTTGCTGTTCTGATCATCGGTCACAGACCGTCGACCCTACGGCATGCCGACAAGATTCTTGTTCTCAAGGAGGGCAAAGTGCAGGCATTTGGCGGCCGTGACGAAGTGCTAGGCCGTGTCCTTGCCGGGCAGAACAGGGGGGCTGCAAGGGTTCAACTGGTCGACAAGAAAGGTGCAGAAACATGAGGTCTCAGGCGACGAATTCAGCCGTAGACAGAATGACTGCGCTGGACGGAGGCGTTCATCGCCTGATCGTGCGCGGAACAGTAGTGCTGGCAGGGCTGTTCGGCGGCCTTGTGCTGTGGTCTGTCGCCGTTCCCATTGAGAGCGCTGTCGTAGCGCCTGGCCTTGTTCAGGTCTCTGGTTCCAACAAGGTCATCCAGCATCTTGAAGGGGGCATTATCGACGAGATCCTCGTCGCAGATGGCGACAGGGTTGAGGTAGGGCAGCCTCTGGTAAGGCTGGACACATCTGAAGTTGTCGCCAATTTGGCAAGTATTGACGCACGCCTATTCACACTGGCGGGAGAGGAAGCAAGATTGATCGCGGAACGCGACAAGCTTGATGAGCTGCCGCAGACCGATACGCTTCAACTCTTGGAAACACTCGACGAAGCGAGAACGCGTCGGACACTCTTGGCGCAGGAGGCAATTTACAAGACGCGCGCAGATGCGGTGGAAACGGATGAGAAGCTGCTGATGTACAAGATACAGCAGCAGAGAGAGCGCGTTGAAGGTCTGCAAGACCTGATCACATCCAATAATGAGCAGATCGCGATCCTTGAGGACGAGATTGTCGGTCTGGAAACGCTTTATGAAAAGGGCCACGTCCCCAAAAGCCGCATGCTCGCATTGAAGCGTGAAAAAGAGCGCCTGAACGGTCAGCAAGCCGGATACAGAGCGGAAATCGCCCAAATTCGCACGTCTATTGCCGAGGGTGAACTCCAGATATTCCGATTGAAGAATGAAGAGCGCGAAGGAGTTCTGAGCGAACTGAAAGAGGTCAGCCTAACCATACAGGATCTGAGAGAGCGCCGACAATATGCGGTTGATCGCCTGGAACGAACAGAGGTCACTGCTCCGTATGCTGGGGATATAATGGGCGTCAATGTACACGCCATCAACGGTGTTGTCAGTCCCGGCTCTCCTCTGATGCACATTGTGCCCGATGGGGAAGATCTGGTTGTCATTGCCCGGATACGACCTGCGGATATTTCTCGCGTGGAGGTGGGTGATCCTGTGAGGGTTCGTTTCCAGAACCAGAATTCATCCACTACGCCTGAAGTTGACGGAACGCTGGCAACTGTCTCGGCCGACATACTGGTAGAGCAGGATAGTGTTGCCCCTTATTATAGGGCGGTTATTCAACTGGATCAGGAGGCGCTTGAGCGAAGCGGCAACCAGTTGTCTCCAGGCATGCCCGCAAGCGCCCTGATACACACGGGAAACCGTACGGCTATTTCCTACCTAACGAAGCCTATGACGGACTTTATGTCGGTTTCCATGAAGGAAGAATAGCGGCGTAGCGCTTTCGCTCCTCGGTGAGGAAAAGCTCGTTTCGATCAAACTCAATTGATGGCAGATGGTGTCTCCGGAGCAGCGGTGGTATGTGGCTTCTGCTCCTTGGATGACATGGCTTGGAGCTTCCGGGAATATTTCCGCCCCATATTTTGCAGAGGCTTCTCCAGAAAATAAAATGTTGCGGTCGCCAGCGGTATTGTCACCAGCAGGGTTAGCAATCCAACGCCAAACATGGCTGCAATCGCGAGTTCAGGAGAGGGGGCCGCACCGAGATACGGTGCAAGGAGTCTCATGAACATAAAAAGTATGATGAAATGCAGCAGATACAGGCCGTATGAGATTTCACCGAGGAAAATCAGAGATTTGGAGTTCAGCCAACCGTTCTGACGCCGCCCGTAATAGGTGACCGTAACAATGAACGCGGCTGCCAGCGATACGACCAGTACCGATGATGGGTCCACATGTATCCATGGCCGAAAAATCCGTTGTGTGAACATGCCAGCAAACACTGCGCCGATAACCGATGCATACCTCAAAGCAATGGGCGCCGATGCATATATGTTTGCGATTGTCCGGCCATAGACCGGAATCAACGCGCCAAGGAAGAACGAGATCATGTACACATTTACGTGCCCGATCTTGAGGGGCGCATACATCAGGGCGAGCAGCACGGCAAAGGTCGCGCAAATGTAAATTGGTCGTCTCGTCAGGAAAATGAAGAGCGGCATCAGTACCGATGCAACAATCTCGATACGAATTGTCCATGCGGGAGAATTGAGGCTGTTTGAGTACCCCACTGCGTTCAAAACGATTTCCTTCAGGTTCGGCACATGGGTGAAATAATTGTTCATCCAGGATGTGCCGATATCGATCGGTTTGTCAGTGAACCAGAACCAATGCATCGCCGCAGAGAAAAGTGTAACGGCGATCAGAAGCGGATAGAGCCTGAACGCCCGGCGAACATAGTAGGCCAGCAGATGAAAGAGTTGGCTGCCGCTTGAGCGTTTGAACGACAAGGTGAGGACAGTGCCGCTCAAGACAAAGAACAGCACGACCGCTGCAGGCCCATTGAAAAAGCCGATCAGGGCATGAACGATCACGCGATAAGGATCCGAAAAGTCCAGCGCCTGGCGCTGTGGGAAGTCAAATCCGTTTACACGCAGCAGAAGGAAACCATGATAGATCACGACGAAACTGGCTGCCAGGCCCCGAAGACTTGCGAGACTGTTCGAAAACACAGGGTGATCCTGGTTTCCTAAGTTCGGTGCAATAGGTTCCGTTGTCATATTGATCGCCTTTCTGGCGTGCCACGAGGCTCTTCTGGAGCGGGCATCTAGTCGAAGTTGGCAAAGGGGTTGAGGCAGACCGTCATGGATCCGAGATAGGTGATGGTCTCAGCCTCTGGATGCTCGAAGAATGTGTAATCCGTACGGGTTACAAAGGCGGTCAGCAGGCTGCGCTCAAATTCAATTTGATGGTCCGCCAGCTTTGAAACGCCAGACTTGCTGATTGTGGGCCCCATTCCGATAAGTTCCAGACTGCGAAGCACGCTGGCCTTCAGATAGGAGGGGGCCTGTTCTGCTGCCCTGAAGTCGGCAACGAATGCGCTGAAGTCTTCATCCGACATTTTGAAAGGACCAACCAGTCTTTTCAGTGTACGGCGGATATGCCCCCGGTCGGAAAGTGACATGACGCCAGCGCCGGCTGCAACGGCAACCGTCGCGAAGCCAACGAGTATTGTGCGCCGGGAAAGATTGATCGGGCCCATGCTCAGACCTCCTGACTGGATGTAAGGCGGTCGGCCGCGCGTAGACTTAGCGCGGCAACAGTGAGGCTCGGGTTTCCTGTGCCGCAAGTCGGGAATACTGAGGAGCCCACGACGACAAGATTGCGGTATTTGTGATGGATCAAGTCGCTGTCGACAACCGAGGTATCCGCTGTCTTTCCCATGCGCATGGTGCTTTGGAGGTGGGATTCCGTCTGGCGATAACGCTTGAAGACAATCTCTTCCACGGGCAGTGGAGTGAGAATGTTAGAAAGGCCGTCAATGGCCGCTTGCAATCCTCGTTTTGCGTAGTCGGACGGTCCTTTGAACTGAACGAGTGGCTCGTTGTTTTCATCCAGCTCTACCTTGTTTTCATCTTCGAGAATTTCTTCGGTGACAACCGAAAGCGGCAGGGATTCCTGCCACCGTGAGCGTTCCGGACGTAGCCCGAATTTCCAGCGGTTTTCGAAATAGATAAGCGATGCTCCGCGTTCGGATCGGAAGTCTCCATCCGCAAAAGAGTAGTCTAGGCCCGTCGTGATAGTGGACCCGTCGAAATTGTTCATCCCATCAAGAAGAACTTCCAGGTCCGCGCCATATGTTTCATTGAGACCTAGGCCTGTGAAGCCGTCAGCCATTCCGGATGCAAGCATGATCGCCGGACTGTGTATCGCATTGGCTCCAAGCACGAAAACATCTCCGGTTGCGGAATATGTTTTGCCATCCTGTTCGAATGATACGCTCTTTACCGCGTTGGAGCTGGAGTCGAACCCCAGCACTCTGCAACGCAGAGCAACGGTCACCCGGTCGTCATTGAAGACATCCATCAGACCATTCTGGGCTGTGAACTTTGCATCTGCCGGACAAATCATGCATCGCAGTGATGCGCAGCAACGATTACGATTTTCCGTTGAGATCCTGGCTCTTGCGGTAGGAATTATGAAGTGCGTGTCGGGGTGCGCTTCTTTCATCACCCGGTCTGGCGTTGAGGGATGATGAGGCGGCTGAGGGAATGGCCGGGAGCGGGGCGCGATAGAGGCCATGTCATCGTCGCCGGAGATGGACATGATGTCCTCGGCGTCGCAGTAATATGGTTCCAACTCGTCATATGAGAGAGGCCAGTCTGCGCCCACTCCATATAGGGATTTCAGGCGAAAGTCGTTTGGCAGGAAACGCGGTGACTGGGCGAACCAGCAATTGGTGCCACCGCCGAAACCGATTGTGAAGTTCCACGGCTTGTCACTGTTGGACGTATAAGTGTCCGCACGATTTATCGAGCTGTTGCGCTGTTCCTCAACCTGCCATTGGTGGGGATTGAAGTCCCCGCGTTCCAGAACGAGAATGCGCCCATTCGTGGTTTCGAGCAGCTTCTTCAGGAAAAAACCGCTGCCAAACCCGGACCCGACGACAATATAGTCGAAATGCTCCCGGTTGATCGCTTCCGGCGAAGCTAAATTCTTGAGCATTTTGAAGTTCCTCAGCCTTTGGTCGCAACTTTATTTCAGCGTTTAGCTGCATAAAAGTCAGGCGCGCCAGTCCCCCGAAAAGTTATTCCTGTGGCTCCGTATTTGCAAATAACATGCTAGGTGCAGCGATCCTAATTTATATGCGCCGTCTTGTTGTCACTCTCTTCCAGAATGCCTTCTCTATGCGCTTCGGTGTCGAGGCGCTGAATTTGGGGGCAGAAGGCGGCACAAAGCGGGGCATATGCGGCATTGGGTGTGGCTGGGTCACAAGATCCTGATGTTTCACTTTGGAACATCCCAATTCAGAACAAGGCGTCCAGGCGAAGAAATATGTCGACCGATAAAGTAGCCAGCCCCGAAGATGATGATCTGAATGGTATCAATACGTCTGCTGCGGGGCTTGCGAGCGGCGCTGCCTATACGGGGGTGGCCCAGGGCCTGAGAGTCATTCTGGGCTTTGTGCAGGGCGTTGTCCTGGCAAGGCTGCTGTTGCCGGAAGATTTCGGTTTCGTTGCCATGGTCGCGCCGGCGGTTGCCTTCGCTTCAATGGTGAAGGAACTCGGGCTTAATCAGGCGACCGTTCAGAGAGAGAATATTTCCGCGCAGGTCGTGAGTAACCTTTTCTGGATCAGCTTGGGCATGAGTGCCGTATTGGCCGTCCTGCTTGCCCTGTCGGCCCCTTTGCTGGCGAGCTTTTACAAGAGTCCGCAAGTAGAGACGCTGACGATCGCCTACGCATTCACGATCATAATCTGGGCGTTGCAATCCCAGCCCGCGGCCCTTCTGGCCAGGCGCCTTGCGTTCAAGACGCTCGCGCTCATCGAAGTGTTGTCAGTTTTTATCGGTTTCGTTGTTGCGGTCGTCTTTGCCTATTTTACCCGCAGCTACTGGGCTCTGTTCTACGGGACGTTGGCAACCGCTTTGTCGTCCACCTTCATTGCGTGGGTGACCAGCCGGTTTAAGCCGATGAAGATCCGAAATGCGCAAAGCATGCGGGAGATCGTCGGGTTTGGGACGAGTATAGCTGGTTTTGACCTTCTGAACTTCGCGGCGCGGAATGCGGATAATATCCTGATTGCGCGTTATCATAATGCAGTTGAGCTTGGTCTGTATGACCGCGCCTACAAATTGCTTCTCTTTCCGCTGCAGAAGATAACCTACCCATTGTCGCGTGTGATGGTTCCGTTCCTGTCCAGGAATATAAACCAGCCGGAGCGTTACAAGCGTGCTTATTTCACGGCCGTTTCGCTTATTCTTCTTGCTGCGCAGCCTGGTATCCTTGTCGGTGTGATTTTTGCCGATGACGTTTTCCGCGTTCTGCTCGGTGTGGAATGGCTGGCGGCAGCGCCGATCTTTATGTGGCTGGGGATTGCGGGTCTTGTTCAGGTCATGACCTCCACGATGGGGTGGTTGTTCGTCAGCCAGGGCCTTGGAAGAAACTATCTTATCGTGGGCGCTGTAACCGCCTTCATTTCCATCGGCTCCTTTGTGATCGGCTTGCCTGGCGGGGCAGTCGGCGTTGCGATGGCCTATGCGATCGGGGATCTGCTACTGAAGACGCCCTTTGTGTGGTTCATGGCGGGGCGCCGCGGACCTGTGCGACTGCCTGACCTGCTACGACTGGCGCTGCCGCATGCGATCGCGCTGGCTGCTGCTGGTGCGAGCCAGGTGGCTTTGGCCCATTATCTGGACAAGGTCGGTTTCCTGACATTGTGTCTTTTGGGGGCGCTATCCTATGGCATGTACCTTGCTGTTCTGATGCTATTCAAAGACAAGGTGGCTATGGCCGGAGAGCTGATTGCCCTTGTCAGAAACAGTTTGAAGTCAATACGCCCGAAGAGCGCCTAGAGGACAGGATTGCGGAAATGAATTATCGATCGCTCGCTGATATGTACGACGCTCTGACAATGGGGCTGGGCAAATTGCCGGATGATATCGATCTTGTCGTGGGTATTCCGCGTAGCGGGCTCATTCCTGCAAACTTTCTCTGCCTGATGCTCAACCTACCCATGACGGACATTGAAGGTCTGATCGAGCGGCGCGTACTCGCTGCAGGGCGCACCCGGCGTGGCGAAGCGGTCAACAAGCAGTTTGATGACATGAAGAATATTCTGATCATCGACGACAGTGTGTTCCACGGAAACTCTGTACGGGCGGTCAAGCAGCGTCTGGAAAGTGAGCTTTCCGGCCGCGACTACAAGATAACCTATTGTGCCGTTTTCGGACCGAAGGCTGAGCACCCTGATGTTGATGTCGTGTTTGAGGCTGTGCCTCAGCCACGAGTGTTTCAGTGGAACTTGTTTCACCACGGTTTGCTGCAGGATTGCTGTGTAGATATCGACGGAGTGCTCTGTCTGGACCCTACGCCTGAGCAGAATGATGATGGGGAAAAGTATCGCGAGTTTCTGCTCAATGCCGTGCCGTTAAACCGCCCAACAAAACCGATTGGGCATCTTGTCACGAGCCGGCTGGAAAAATACCGGCCGGAGACTGAAGCGTGGCTCAAGAAATGGGGCATTGAGTACAAAAGCCTCAACATGTTGGACCTGCCAACCAAGGAAGCCCGGCAGAAGGCAAACGCCCACGGCAGCTTCAAGGCAGAAGTATATCGCCAGAAGAGTAGTATGCTTTTCATCGAGAGTGAGCACGGGCAGGCCGAAGACATTGCGCGGCTATCCGGAATGCCTGTCCTGTGCGTGGAGTCCCAGCATGTCTTCACTCCCAACAAAGGAGATCTCATCGCGATAAAGCAGTCTGTGAAATCTTTGCCGAGGCGGATCGTGCTTATGAAAACGCCTATTTCCAATAAGCAGTCCATGAAGAATTTCTTGCGATCTATCGTCGGCGAGCGTCGTTATGCCTGGATGAAGAAAGCGGCAGGTCGATCTTGAGACGGCCAGCATAATTACGCAGAAGTACTTATTTTAGAGCTAGCGCAACTGATTTATGATAGGTTCCTTTTGGGACGCACAAAAATACCAGCGGCGCTTTTCTATAGTTGAATAATGAGGCGAGCTTTCCAAAGCTCGTCCAAAGAGGGTGGTGGCATGACCAACGGAAAGCCTTTGGATGGCAGAGATATTAAACTTAAGGGTGCGAATGATCTGCTGCCCTTTTTTAAATTTGGGGCCCTTATTGGCGTAGTGGCCGTCGCGCTGGCGCTTGTGCCGATCTTTAACTTTTTGTCCTCTTACTCGACTGCCTGGCACCCAGAGCGCTCGCTTCTCATCTTTCTCGCGGTAACGGCAATCGCCTTATTTACGGCTGTTGTTTCGTACAAGAATGTCCCGAAGTATTTGAAGATCATCATTAAGGGCCTGGCCGTTATTCTTGGCATCTATGGTCTGTTGCTCGGTTCCGATTTCTCTTATCTTAGTGTCGAGTATGAGGGCGGTGTCCGCGCCTTCTTGATGGTAACGCCTTTCATTGTTGCCGCCGCAACGATTGGTGCGCTGTTCAGGCCATCTCTGGCAATGGTGCCGGCGCTCTATTTGCTTATTCACAAGGATATGACGCGCGTCCTTTCAGGCGCACGCGAGCTTGGGCGCAACGATTACGCGCCGTTGGTTGAGGTGCTGGTGTTCACAGCCGGCGCTGTAACCGCCATGGGTCTGTTCGTGCTGGCATTCGACTTTGTGAAACGTCGGTATAAATTGTCAGCAGAGCAGGTTGGCGCAGTGGAAGAGGCTATCAAGCTCCTCCCGATGGTCATTCTCTGCATTGCCGTGGGGGCCCATTTGGGCAACTATTTCATGTCAGGCGTCGCGAAAATCCGTCTTGACGGTGGAGTTCTCGCTTGGGTGGCGAGCAATCCTACCAGTTCCCTGATGTTGGCCGGATACAATGTCGGTGCAGCGCCCGGTAGCTACGCGCCTGGACTGTTCGGGTTTGCCTACCAAATTCTGAAAGCTGTAGAGCCCTATCTGAACTTCGTAACGCTCTGCGCCCAGTTCTTCTGCTTCCTGGCATTTTTCCGTGTTCGTTTGATGCTCGGCTTCACGCTCTTCTTCGATTGCATGCACATCGCAATCTTCCTGCTGACTGGCGCGCTCTTCGTGCCGTGGATACTGCTCAACAGCCTTCTCGCTGCTGCTTTCATCGCGATGAAGACAGATCGGCTTCCAAAAGAGGCAATCATTGCGGGCGTTCTTACCACTGTTGTCGGCCATACGATTTTCTACAATGCGAGACTGGGGTGGTATGACAGCCGTGAGTTGCGGGATTCCTTCTTTACCGCAGTGACTGATACAGGGGAGGAAATGCGGGTTCCCAGCAGTTACTTCCGTCAATCATCGTACCTCATGTACACGCGCAATTTCGGTTTTCGCGAGCATTCTCGCCCGTCGCGGCACGTTCCGACGTCTCAGTGGGGCCAGATCGGGATCGGTGTGAAGTCCAGCGAGATGCCTAATTACAAAATCATGCAAGAGACACGGAAGTGTGAATATCATTCGCCGGTTGAGGCAGATGAGACTATTTACGATTATGATGTTGATAGACCGGCAGAGTTTGTCAGCTCATATCATCAGATGATGATCGAAAAACAAAGAAAGTCTGGACACCGGCCCGGATACCATTTGTATCCTCATCACCATTACTCAATGCCAGTTCGGTATAAGGCTTTTGAGGGCACAAATCTGGAAAACATCCGCGGCTATTACTATAATGTACAGACAGTATGTCTTGGCTGGAAGGATGGACAATTCAGCCGCGACGTCATGGTAAGCACGAAATCGGACTTCATTCCGGTCAAATAGGCGGTTGCAATGTTAGAGAACATTATTGTTTACGACGGCGAATGCCCGTTCTGCAGCCGGTATGTGACCATGTTACGGATCAGGGAATCTGTCGGGCCGATACGCCTGATAGATGCCCGGTCCGATGATCCGGATGCAATAAGCGCTCGCGGCCGGTTTGACCTTGATGAGGGAATGGCGGCGCGTATTTCTGGCGAGTGGTACTATGGCGATGATTGTGTGCACATATTGTCCATGATCAGCAGTCCTGTCACAACTTTCAACAAGCTGAACGCCTGGGTTTTCAAAAGCCCAAAGCGGGCCAAGGCAATCTATCCGGTCATGAAGTTTGGTCGAAATATAGTTCTGTCAGTGCTCGGCCGAAGGAAGATTTCCAGCATGGCGTCCAAAAGCGGATAAGACGTTGGCCCAGTAGGGCCAATTATGCCGATCTGGACGTCACGCAGATATCGTAAAAAAAACTTGGTGTGATTTATCCGCTTAGCCTGCGGATTTCCAATTTTCGCGCGCTTTTTCGCAGGCCCCCAACAGCGTATCCAGTTGGTGATCCTTGTTCAGCGTGGGGCGCTGGGAATAGGTTAGAGCCTGTTCGCTCATATGTTTATAGTAATTCTGATCGTCCCAAAGCTTGCGAACAGCGTTTACCCATTCCTCGATAGGGGCATCGGGTTCTATGAGAATGCCGCCATCTCCGACGGATTCTGACAGGCCTCCAATTTTAGTCGCCACACAGGGAATGCCCGAGAAATGTGCTTCGGAAGCGATCCGTCCCCAGGCTTCCCGCCACTGACTGGGGATCAGTAAAACTTTCGTTCTGCCATAAATCGTCTTCATATCATTCGTACGCGGCTTGAGCGTCACGTTACCGCACTTCTCCGCCAGCTGAACATTTTCTTCCCGAATAGCATCAGGCAGGGGCCAGCCTTCAATGAATTCGAATGGGATGTCAGGGCAACGTTCGGCGATTTGGAATGCGACGTTTCTCCCTTTGTCAGGGTGCGGGTTAATGAAGGAAACGACCTCCGGCTTCCTGTTTTCACACCGGTACCGCTCTGCCATGAACATCGGCGGTATTGGCACGGCTTCTATGCCATATTTCTCCCGGTACGCATTTGCTGTAAATTCTGAATTGGCGACATATACGGTATTGTCTGGAAGATCGTCCGGGCTTGCTTCATACTTGTGAAACTCGACATCCCGGACATATACCACAAGCGGTATGCCGAACTGGGCGAAATGTTTTGCTGTCTTGAAAGGCTTGCCGGCGGACACAATTATCACGTCCGGTTTCGCCCGGCGAATGATACGGTCACCATCTTCCCATACAAACCACTTCCGATATACAGGGTATCCGGGCAACGTGTCGCGAACGAATTTTTGGCCGGTCAGTTTGAGGTAGGCCCGGATAAGAAATCCCAGGCGGTCCTTGTGGTAAAGTCCTGAAAGGACGGACACATTATGGCCGCGCCCTCTTATTTCCAGAGATAATTCGTGCGTGCTGGATTGCGATCCACCCGCAATTTGCGGTGTGTGCGGATGGGCCGTAACAAATAGAATGTTCATAAAGTATTTCCGATGCGGTGGCGGTTTAGCGTGTCGCGCTTTGTACAGCGCACCGAAGAACTTCCTCCAGGCTGCTCAATTGGTGGCCAATTTGAACAGACGGCCGTGAGGCATAGTCCAGCGCGGCCTCTACCATTTCAGCGTAATATTCCTCGTCCGACCACAGCTTGTTGATGGCATCAGCCCAGGCAGAGGCTGGTTCCTCAATATCGATCAGTACGCCGCCCGTGCCTACGGCTTCAGGCAAGCCGCCCTGGCGCGATGCAACGACTGGTATGCCGCTTATTTGCGCCTCGGTAGCGATGCGGCCATAGGCCTCTTCCCAGCGGCTTGGCGCAAGAACGATTTTCGTTTCGGCGTAGACTTGTCTCATGTCTTCAGTGCGCGGCTGGATCCGCACATTCGGCAAGCTGGACAACGCTGCATCCAGTTCGTCCTTGTCTGCCTTGGACAAGGTCCACGTCATCTGAAAAACGAATGGAATGTCGGGGCAGAGACGCGCCGTCTCCAGCGCGATGTCCAATCCCTTGTGCTTGTGCGGATTAACGAACAGAACGTTCCGTCTCAGGGTCTCGGTTTTGTAGAGTTCCGGTTTGATAAGCGGGTATATGACTTCTGATGAAATTCCGAAACAGTCCTTGAACTTGTTGGACGTGAAGTGGGAGTTTGCAATGTACAAGCTGTCCTTGAATTCACGAATATCGCCGCCGAGATCCTCAAATTCAACATTACGCAGATAGAATACTGTGGGGACATTTTGGGAGCGGAACTGCTTTGCCAGACGAATGGGAAAGCCGGACTGCAGAAGAACAACGTCCGGGTTGAACGCCTCCAGAACCTCGTCAACTGACTGAGCCGGATGCCAAGCGCGATACGTTGTATAGCTGCAGTAATCATCCTCAACGATTTTCTCGGGCAAAACCTTCAGGGCGACACGGTGCTTTAGGCCGAGCCACCCTGTGCCGGTTAATCCTGAAAACACAGCGGCCTCGTGGCCTCGTGCTTTCAGCTCGATGACCAGTTCGTGCGTACTCGACTGTGCGCCGCCCGCAATTTGGGGAATATGCGGATGCTCGCTTGCGATCAGTATTCGCATCTACAAAAAGTCCTCAAGCAGCTTTCAAGCTTAATCTATGCAAGGGTCAGGCCAAGGTTCCCCCTGTATCCGTAAGAATGTCAGCAATGTTCTCAGCGAGATCTTCTGCAATCAGACCAAAACCTTCGACATTGAAGTGTATGCCGTCATCCATCTGCTGGTCTACGTCCGTAGTCGACACACCCACATAAACATTATCGTAAAGGGAAGCGATGTAGGCCTGCGCATCGCGTATGCTGTCGAGTGCACCTTCAGGACCGTCCAGCCAAGGGCCGAGTTCCGGAAAGTCTCCCAGCTCCTGGATGAAGATCGGCACGTCACTGCCGAACTTTTCCCAGAAGTACTCAAACACGTTGACTGTCGATTCAATAAGGGAGTCGACGATCAGCTCAGTATTGCCCCCAGTGATCGCCCGCGCGTCGTCCTCACCCTGAGCCCATACGATTGCGTCAAGGTCGTCACCGGCGTCCAGGGCGGAGTTGATCTTGGAAATCGCATTCAGCAGTGCAGGGCCGGGTGAGTCAGTTTCCAGGTTCCACCAATAATTGTTTGCGTCACCGAGTGGATTGGATGCGGAGCCGCCGCGGGCCGCATTGATAGCGGTCGTTTCACCGCCCAGCAGCGTGTCCATGGCATCTTCAAAGACGACCGCGCCGATGTCGCCAGGGCTTTCATCGTCAGCATGCCTGTAGAAATAGCGTTCTGCGTTCGATTGACCCGTGAAGGCGACAAAATCAAAATCTTCCGGCGAAAGAGTATGTGACAGGGGCTGAAGTGAATCGTCTGTCGACACTTCAATCCAGTCAACTCTGGCTTTCTCGCCAGAATCGTAAACGGCTTCAATGCTGATTTGATCGCCGGTGTGCAGTGTGACAGAGGCGCTATGAATGTTGAAAACATCATTGTCTGCGTCAGCTACCCAGGTCGTGACGACGTCATCATTCACGCGGACCTGATATGACGAAACACCGTCGCTTTCGTCCAGATGCGATACTTTGACTACATAATCCCCATCCGGACCATCGAACACGCCACTTGCGCTGCTGTGGGTGGAGTTATCGACGGCGCGGATAACGGTGTCATTAGAAGCCGTTGATCGCGCTTCCGTACTGAACCCATCTCCCAGCGATAGATTTTCGGCCTCTGTTCTGCCGATTGATATCGTTGAGGCCGGAGGCGGAGGCGGTGGTGGAGGCGCGAGCGTTGCGTCAGTCACGGTGAGGCTGTCGATGCGGGCATACTCGC